>CAZUBA010000001.1:0-5878 GCA_964618565.1 uncultured Candidatus Peribacteria bacterium
TGAAGATGTAATTGATTTGATATGAAAATATAAATAGCTGTCTATGAATGATTAGACAGTTATTTTTTTATTCTTTCTGGAGGTATGGTGGTGTTATGGTGGATATTGTCATTCTGAACTTGATTCAGAATCCACCCATTAGTTGCAATCATTTATTTCGTCATACTGAGCGCCCGAAGGAAATGCTCTTGGGGTGCGAAGTGTAACGGAGTCGAATATTCCCTTTGAATAATGATTAATTGATTTTGTCATTCTCGTAAAACGGGAATCCAGGGTTATTTAAGTTTAAATTATTTGTTTATGTCATTTCGTCCCGTCTGCGGGAGGAGAAATCTATTTAATAAAGAACCTTTTATTCCTTCCTTAATATAGGGAAGGTGCCCGATAGGGCGGATGGGTTACTTTGATTATAAATTAAACTTTTTCTGTCATTCTGAGCGGCAGCCGAAGAATCCCTTTTTAACTGCACTTAGAATCAAAACTTCAAGAACAATTTATTCTTATTGTAAATTTAATCTCAACCCTTATCTTCAGTTATTATACTTTTGGAGTCAAAAGTAAGCAAAACCTTTGGGGGCGCCACAAATCGCTCTCCGCTACGCTACGTTTAAACGGAATGTTGCTCTGCACCCCAAGAGTACTTCCTACGGGAGTATTAGACTTAAATAAAAAGGTCTTTTAGTTGTTTATAATTTTCTTTTATACTCCAATAGAACATTATTAACCTCAAATTTAAGATTTAAAAAAAATATATCTAAAATAAGTATCTTTTATTTGATTTTCTAAAAAATTAATATAAACTTATAAAAACATATTAAACTATATAAGATATATGAAATATATAAGAGCAATATTTGACATTACTTGAAAACGATATACCTGAAATTTAAATTCAATTATCGGAAAATATTATGATAACAATAGAGACTCAAAAAACATATCTCAAGACTTTAGAAATGCTAAATCTAAAATTTAAAATAAATAAATGAGCGGTAGTTGAAGATTAAAACATCAGCGTGAAGTTATAAATACTGAAAAATGACACGCTGTTTCACATAAAACTGAGATGAGAATAGGTCCCTTCCCAGATCCTGAAGAATTAGAAAAATATAAAGAGGTTTGCGGTGAGGAAATAATTGATAGAATATTTTCATATGCTGAAAGAGAGCAAAAATGAAGAATAACTGAATCAAAAAGAGCATTAACATTAGAATTTATAAAAGAGATTCTTTGAACATTTATCTCTGCCGCGTGAGTATTTTTTCTATGATTACTTTCATATAAAATAATTCAAACTTGAGCTAAAATTGAATGAGTTACTACACTTATATTCGTGATAATATGAGTTATATATGCATTCATTCATCCAGACAAAAAAAAGAATAATAATCATAAGGACAGAGAATCTACATAAACTAAAAATAAAACATTAGAAGTGATGTTTTATTTTTTATTTTAATATAAGTAGCCCACAGCTATCAATAATGTTTTCATTATAATCACTTGAAAATCACTTCATCTTATTATACTTTTGTAGCCAAAAGTAAACAAAACCTTTGGGGCTCCGCAAATCGCTCTCCGCTATGCTACGTTTAAACTGAATGTTGTTCTGCCCCCAAACCCCCGCATCAGGGAATTACGTTTTTTTTGAATATTTATTTCGGTTGATATCTATAATATTTTGATTCTTCATATAATTGTTCATATAAATAATTTAAATCTCATTTGTTTATATAGTTTTCTATTTCTTTTAATTTATCTGACAAATTGACATCAATTAACTCAAAATAACTTTGATTTACCGTGTTTAATATGGATTTTACTATTGTGTAATTTATATTTAAAATAAAATATTTTGCGTCAGATCAAGTTATTCAACTGAAAGGTTTGTAAAAAGATGTTGAATGAACAAATTTTGATAAAAATTTATACATTATCATCTTATCGTTTTTTCCGTTAAATGTTTTTTCTAAATATTTTTCAGTCATCTTAGAGATGCGTTTTCATTTGTATTCATCAAAATAATCATACCATTCATTAAAGTTTCTTTGGTTTTTGAACTTACTTTTAAACTCTAGAAATTTTTCCTTATCGGAATATATATCATCAGTATTACTTTCAAATATTTCAGGAAATGCAAAATCAACGGTATATTTACAAAAAATGTACAATTTTTCAAAAAAATCCTTTTTTTGTCCTAAAATTAAATCAATATTCATTCATCTTTCAGTAAGTATTCTTGATAATGTCAGTGCTGTGTAATAATTATAATTTTTTGTTAAATCATTTACTCATCTAATAATATCTCTTAATTCATGATGAATTCAGTCTAATGAACACACTATAATGGTATAATAGGCTCAATTTCATTCAAAATTATCATCAATATATTCAAATAGCCGTTTAAATGTATATCCTATAATCATATCTAGATTATCATATTGTTGTTCTAATTCAGATTCTGATAATTTTTTTCAATTATGAATAAGATAGGTTTTAAATTCACCCATGAGGTATTGATTAAGTAATTATTGGTATACTATCCTATTTTACCAGTACTTCAAAAAAATAATTTTGACATCCACCACAAAACAAATATAATTAGCGTGTAAATATGACAAGCAAGTTTGCGGGAAATGTTTACAAGGTTCATTAACATTCTGTGAATTAAGAAATAATAAGAAGATGATAATGAATATGTGGATGCTGAAATAAATTCAGCATGACGATACTTTTACTCTAAACTAAGGAAAGAGGAGATCACCATGAAAGAATTCGAGTTTGTTCAAGGCAGTATAATCGGTAGGGAACATAGGAGATTCAACAAGAACAATCAAGATGCATATTCTGTAGTCGAGGACGATAATTGGATTATCGCGACCGTATGCGATGGTTGTAGCACTGCAGTAGGCAAGGACGGTGAGGGCTATTCACCTTTGAGTGAAGTCGGCTCAAATCTTATCTGCCGCATGTTCAACTCTATCACTGCTAAAAGGCTCCTGCAATTCATGTTGGAGCTGGAGACCACGGATGATGAAGAGAAACTTGTGGCGGCTTTTTTGGAGCAGCTCAGGATTGACTGCATCGAAGAGATCATCAGGATTTCTTCTGTTTTGAATTCGAGCTATCTGTCTGCGATCAACGACTTTTTTTTGGCAACAGTTGTGAGTGTAATAATAACACGCAAGGTTGCCTTCGTTGCCTCGATAGGCGATGGCGTCATCATCATTAACGGTGAACCTTATCAAATAGGACCGTTTAAGGATAATGAACCGCCATACATCGCTTATGGGGCAGTGGATCCAGAGAGGATCAGGGTTGCCAAGGAGCTTTATCGCTTCAAGGTAGCCAAGATCATGCCGATCGAGGAGCTCCAGACGGTGCTCATCGGTTCTGACGGGGTAGAGGATGTCGTGAGAAATTGTGATGCCCTCATCCCTGGCAAGACTGATACGGTCGGTCCGATCTCCCAATTCTGGGAAAACCCTAAATTCTTCTCTAATCCCAGCCTTCTCGGACGAAAACTCAACCTCATCAATTCTGACTCGACTAAAATCGAATGGAATGAGAAAAAGGTAAAGCGAGAGCCCGGGCTGCTGGATGACGACACCACTATTGTTGTGGTGAGGAGGAAAACCTTACCAACGTAACCCCTTTGTCCCGAGTTCTCGGACATCCCTGCCTACCGGCAGGCAGGTCCCGTATCCCAAAGGGAAGCCCTCGGCTTCAGGGGAGAGTAAAAAACTTCCTTCCCTGATACAGGGAAGGTGGCCGAAGGCCGGATGGGTTACTGTGGACGAATCTTAACCTTTAATAACCTAGATTTCTCGCTTCTCTCGAAATGACACCCGTTTAATTCCTTCCCTAATATAGGGAAGGTGCCCGTTAGGGCGGATGGGTTACGTTTGAAGGAGACTATCAACCAATAATAACAAGGAGGTGATTCCAGTGGTGAAGACCATATTCATAAACGGCAAGGAAATCGATCTCGGGCGCAAGAAGATAAAAGCCCAAGGAGGTGAAGCGTACATCTACGATATAGGGAATGGAACGGTTGCGAAGATTTTCCGTCGGAGCGACGATGATTTTTATTTCGGAAATCCTGCAGAGCAGAAAGGTGCGGAAGCAAGACTTCTCGAACACCAGAAGAAACTGATAGCATTTCCTATGAATCTTCCGCTTGAAGTAGTGAAGCCCAAAGACCTTGTGACTGATAAGTCGGGTCTGATCGTCGGCTACACTATGACTTTCATTCCCAACACCAATCCTCTCCTGAGCTATTCTGACAAGAAATTCATCCACACTGCCGGCATTGACAATAATACGATAGTTGCTGTTCTTCGGAATCTTCTGTCGGCTGTGGAGAAAACCCATGGAGCAGGAGTCGTCATCGGTGATTTCAACGATCTGAATGTCCTCGTGGATGCTCTCAACAAGATCCATCTCATCGATTCCGATTCTTTCCAGTTCGGGAATTTCCGTTCTTCTGTCTTTACTGACAGGTTTGTGGATCCGCTTCTCTGCATGGAGCAGAACGGTAAGATCATGCTTACGAGACCTCATAACAAGGAATCGGATTGGTATGCTTTCGCCGTGATGCTCTTTCAGAGTTTCCTTTACCTCAATCCTTACGGAGGCGTCTATAGGCCTAAAGATCCTAGCAAGAAGATTCAGCATGAACTCCGGCCCTTCCATAACGTCACTGTCTTCAATCCTGAAGTCATTTATCCCAAGTCTGCAACTCCCTACAGGGTTTTGCCGGATGAGGTCCTTGTTTTTTTCGATAGCCTGTTCCACAAGAATATCCGAAGTGCTTTCCCATCGATTCTGTTAGATAACCTCAGATGGACGAAGTGCTCGGTATGCGGAGCAGAGCATGCCAGAAGCAAGTGCCCCGAGTGCAATCAGATAAACCCGAACGCCATCAAAGAAAAGGTGGTCATAAGGGGCAATGTCACAGCAACCAGATTCTTCAGGACGAAGGGCATCATCCTTTCTGCCAAGTCTGAATCCGGTCTGCTGAAATGGCTGTACTTTGAGGACAACTCCTTCAGGCGTGAAGGCGGGACTGTGTTGACAGAGGGGAAACTCGAACAAGGTTTCAGATTCAGGATACACGGCCAAGAAACCCTTTTTGCGAAGGGTGAAAAGCTGCTGACTTTCGGAGCTGATTCCAAGATCAAGGAGGTGACTAAAATAGATACATGCAATGATCTGCCCGTTTTCGATGCGAATGAAAGCTCGAGATACTGGGTAGATACCACAGGGAATCTCTGTCGCGATGATACCTTCGGGCCTGTTACAATCGGTAATGCGCTTGAGGGAAGCACCATGTTCTGGGTCGGAAACGAGTTCGGATTCGGCTTTTACAGGGCTGGCAACATCTCTACGGGATTCATATTCGACGCACACAAGAAAGGTATGATCGATTCGATAAACCTTTCGCTTAAGGGGCAGATTGTGGATACTTGGGCTTACTTCGGCCAGAAAGAGTGCTGGTTCTTCGTTACCGTCTCTTTTGGCGGAAAACTCCTGAACAAGTGCTATCTTATCGACCGGAATGGGAAAGTGCTGTCTACGGAAGAGTGTATTAAGGACACAGGTAACCATTGGCTTGCCGGGAATATCCGAGGCAAGGCAGCGGTCGGAAGTTTCCTCTTTGCACCTACCGATGATGGCATCATAAGGATCGAGCCTGTAAATGGCAAGATAACTGTAACCAAGGAATTCCCCGATACTGCACCATTCATGGACGCAGAGAGTGCTCTCCACATCGGTAAGGGCATAATCTATGTCGTAAGGAGGAATGAGATACTGAGCCTGAAGCTGGATTGAATTATTTCAAGCCCGGGCTCAAGCCCGGGCTTGACCCAAGGAA
>CAZUBA010000001.1:5908-87750 GCA_964618565.1 uncultured Candidatus Peribacteria bacterium
CCGGGCTCAAGCCCGGGCTTGACAACAAGAAAGGAGTAATCCCATGAAAAAGTTAAACAACCCCCCGAATTTCAATGAGAATAACGCCTTCAATGCCGGCTTTGCCGTGACCAACATGTCCGTCCTGCAGAAGGCTGCCGAAGACTGGAAGAAGCGTTTCGCGCTGAAGCCGGTCGGAGGGGACCGCAAGAAGATCCACCTGCTCGTCATCGACGATCAGTACGACTTCAGCTTTCCCGATGGCTCGCTGTATGTCGGCGGACGCAGCGGCACCGGCGCAATGGACGACCAGAAAAGGCTAGCCGAGTTCATCTATGGCAACCTCGGGATCATTTCCGAGATAACGCCCACGATGGATTCCCACTTGCCTTACCAGATCTTCTTCCCGGTCGCCCACGTCCTCGACGACGGCTCCCACCCGGAACCCAACACCGTCATCCTCGCGGATGACTACAAGCACGGCAAGTACCGCGCCAATCCGGCAATGGCACGTCAGATCAGGGTCGATCCCGTCTGGCTCTCCAAGCAGTTCGCCTACTACTGCGAGCAGCTCGAAGCAAAAGGGAAGCTCAATCTCTACCTGTGGCCTTACCACTGCATGCTCGGGTCCAACGGACACAAACTCGCCGGAGTCATCGAAGAGGCTCGCCTTTTCCATAGCTTCGCACGAGGTGCGGCCAACATCCCCGAGATCAAGGGCGGGAATCCGCTTACCGAGCACTACTCCATCTTCAGGCCGGAAGTGACCACCTGCTGGGACGGCCAAGCCATCCCTGGCGCACAGAAGAACGTGGCCCTCATCCAGAAGCTGGTCAGATCCGACTATGTCATCATGACCGGTCAGGCTGCCAGCCACTGCCTGAAGGAAAGTATCGAGGATTTCCTCGCAGAGATCCTCGCCATCGATCCGGAGCTCGCCAAGAAGGTCTATATCCTCAAGGATTGCACCTCCTCGGTCGTGGTTCCCGGTATCGTCGACTTCACCGCTGACGCTGAAAAGGCAATGCAGAAGTTCCAGGACGCCGGCATGAATCTGGTTAGTTCTACCACTCCCATCGAAGACTGGCCTGAGATGAAACTCTGAAAAACTCGGTCTTTGCGTTCAAAATTTACGTTCCTCGCGCTTCGTGGCGCTGCCACGATTTGCTCCGGTACGCATTTTTCACGCAAATATCTTCGCTTTTGAGAGTTTCATGGGAATCGTCATCACGAGGAGAGAAGCGACGTGGTGATCCAGCATCTTGCAAGTAGCAACTCATTAACATAACTCCTCTGTCCTTCGGACATCACCCTGTATCGGTGGTGAGGGATAAACTTCCTTCCCTAATATAGATTAAGGTGCCGAAGGCGGATGGGTTATGTTGGTAATTACTGCCTATTAACGAGGTGGATTGCTACGCCCCGCTCGCAATGACAACGCACAATAGAAACAGAAATACAACCACGCAAAGACGCAATAAATCGCGTCTCAACAAGGAGGACGGCCATGAGCCAGACAGCTAATCTTAATAATCTTTTCCAAGGCGCAGCCCAAGGTGGCATCATCGGGCAGGGGACCGCAAACGTCCTCTCGATGGTTGATGTCGGCGCACAGATTCAGGCCGGACTAGGAGCAAACATCGATGATCTCGATGCTTCCGAGGTAACCCTCGTGGCAATGCTCATCGATGACTCCGGGTCCATCCGTTTCGCAGGCAATGCCCAGGAAGTCCGGGACGGGCACAACCTTGTGCTTGACTCCATCGCAGGGGCCAGACAGAGCGGCAAGACCCTCGTCCACACCAGATACCTGAATGGCACTGTCCTGTACCCGTTCGTTACTGTCGATCAGGCGGTCAGGATGGATTCGAACAACTACAACCCCATGGGAGGGACTCCTCTCTATGACCAGTCGGTTATCATCATCGGGACGCTGATGGCAGAGATGCTTCGTTACATGGATAACGGAGTTCCTTGCCGGGCGATACTCGGCATCATCACCGACGGCAAAGACGAGCACTCCCTGAAGTTCGGGAGCCCCAAAGATGTTGAGGTGGTGATTCAGGATCTGCTCATGTCGGAGCTTTCCGTCATCATCTCCGCGATGGGCATCGATGACGGCGGTCGGACCGATTTCACCCAGATATTCCGGGAGATGGGCGTCCGCGACGAGTGGATCCACGACCCGAAGAAGTTCAATACCAAGGAAGAACGCGAGTCTGCCATCCGCAAGATGTTCCAGATGTTCTCCCGCTCTGCGGTGCGGGCAAGCCAGTCTGCCGGCAACTTTGCCAGCATGGGCGGATTTACCGTTTAAGCAAAAACCAAAATCCCATTGTAGAGGCAAGGCACGCCTTGCCTCTACCCATTAAACAAAAACCAACAATCATCGTACAGACGCATCGCATGCGTCTCAATAATTCCTAAAAGGAGGAATAAGAAAAAGCCCGCTTAGATTTATCTAGGCGGGCTTTGAAAATTTGTTCTTTATTTTGCTAAAAGAAGCAATTTGTGCTATTATTTCCGCATAGATTATAATAGCCCATGAAGAATCCAAAGATACATAAAGAAGAGTACAAATTAGCACTTAGCAAACTTATTATAGAAGATGAGGCTATTTCTGATGATCTTAAAAAAACATTAGCCAGATATCTGGAGCAATGAAATGATTATTATGCACATATTTCAAATATCAAGGAAGTTGAAAAATGGTTAGGGCTTATTTTTGATAAGGAGAGACAAGAAGGGCTTCAAAAAGAGTATTTAAGATTTGCAAGAAAAAAAATAAAAGAAAATGAAACTGAAGTGGAAAGGATTTTTTCAGAGACAAAAAAACGATTTGAAAATAGCATATTAGACCAAAATCTTGATTTCCTGAATGCGAATAATGCAAATAATACTGAGGCTTATAAATCTTATTTTAATTTCAATCCGATCTCCTGAGAATTCATTTTTGTTGAGAAGCAACCTTCAGCATCAAAAGAAATCAATTTATCAGAAAAAGAATTCATGACATTTTTGGGCGCCTTGGAATATACTACGGACTACGCGGGAAAATTAGTTCATATTTTGTCTTTGGAAATTGAAGATGAATATTTTTATTACACTCTGCTTGTTAACATATTGCGGAAATACGACGTTCGTCCTAGAAATCTGTCAGGTTTTGGGAATCTATATGAAATCATAAACACGAAGATAAATTCTCAAAAACTTAAGCTTAATCTGGTAAAAATACTTCTCAATTCCGGATTATATTTTTGCATAAATGAAGATATTCTAAATAAGGTTGATTTGGCTTCTGAATATAAATTTGAACTAGTGAAGTTCCTTGCTGAATCAGACAAGATGAGCGATATGGTAATCAGATATATATTAAAACAAGATTTAACTCCAGATCAGAAGTATGAATTTGCCAAGATACTTGCAGTCAGATATCCGACTTTCCTATCTAGATGCATACTTGATTTTAATTTAAAAGATCCAGAAAAACGCTTTGAACTTGCAAAAAATGCCTGCAGAAGCAATTTTTATCCGGTCCTAGCCAATATAAAGGAATTCTGGATTGATGATACAGACGAACAAAAAGAAATTTTCAAGATAGCTGTAACAAGGGATTATAGGGCTCTTACACTTTTAAACAGATTGGATCTTTTCATTAGTTCTGTTGATGAAGATAGCCTGAACATCGAAGGCATGAAAGAATTTTACAAATATTATATTTATGATATTTTTGTACTAGAAGACCAGAAGCACCATATGAAATTCGACATGATTTTCGCTGAAAATACCAGAATGGAGAATGTGGGGTTCTTTTTCGGGAATCTTCTCTTCGAAAAACCCGAGAACATAAGCAAGCTGAACGATAATCCTAAGATTGCCTCTAGAGAATATTTCCTTGAAACCACTTGTCTTAATTTGGATAAAACTTTTTTAACCAATGATTATTCATCAAAAACATTGCAAGACTTCTATTTTTCTGTAACCCAAATTTATAATATCTTAGGATCGGAATTCTTATCTCAGTTGCAAATCGATAAAGAATTCATAACTCCTAGCTGATTGAAGAATCTGACTTCAACCCTCCAAAAACTATCACGAGTTTTATTTATAACCAAAGACGAGCAGCACATCAGGCAAAAAATCATAGCCTGATTAAGTCAGATGAGCGAATCTTCGTTTAAGGATAAGTTAAAGATAAGATCCTCAAAATTCAAAAGAAAGGTCAATATGGCAATGATGTCGTCAAAGCAAGAAGAAAAAAGAAGTGAACCTATAAAAATATCAAAAGATAATATTTCTGAACTCGCTTCAAATTTGGATATGATATTCATTTGATTCTTCAAAGAGACTTTTAAGATAAATTGCAGGGAAATAACAATAGGCGATATCGAAAAATTGGAGGAGAAATGGTGAAATCTGGATGTTCTATATACTCTTGTGGCAAGATACTATTGAAACACGGAATGGATCAAAGAGATTCCATTATTTGCAAGCGTGATTGAAAGCGTCCTTGATGATAGATTCCACGAATTTAAATATAAGTGAAATATGCGGGATGAAGATGATATGGAAACTGCAAAGTTACAGATTGAACCTTTAAATGAATCGGGTCTTGAGAAGTGGAAAGAAAATCCATCAAGCCTTAAATTTATTTCAACAGAAAAAGAGCCTTCGATTTCAGATGACGAACTCCTGAAAATAGCTCAATGAGAATTTTTGGAACAATGCATTAGACAAAAGCATTTGGATAAAATTTCAGATTCATTGTCGCTTTCTGTTGCGGAATTTGATATATGAAAAGTTAGTGAAGATGATTTAAATGCCATCATCGAAAAAAAGCCTGCAGAGGCACTGAAAATGATGAGCCTATGAACTGACAAAAAACATTACTACCTTTTGGTTGTATTTTCGCTTTTAAAAAGCACTACAAACAAAAGCGTATTTGAAGGGCTTATTTCAAAATTGAAATCCTGAATTCCTTGAATTCCTTTGAATGGAATAGATGATGATATAAGAAGCATTGAGGCTAAATTGATGCCAGTTTCAAAATGAAAAGATGCTCTCGTTTTTACGACTCTGACAGATGATCCAAAATTGCTTCTTGAAATAGGGGATTTGGTTGAGGCTTGAAGTTGTCAGAATTATAGGACATGAAGCATGATAGAGAGCTTGCTCTGATATGTTATCGATGCAAATGTAAAATGAGTTTTAAGCTTTACTTTGGACCAATCAAATCTTTGAGGCTCAAAAAGTGATTATTCTCAGTTATGTGAGATGGTTAAAGATTGAAATTTTGAATATATATTCGATGCCCCAAAAAAAATGCTGCAAATCAATGATCCTAGATCATGAAAATCATTTGCAGTATCTCTTAATAAGGCGGTGATGCGCAGGATAGTTAAGCTATGAGCAACAAAGGACATTAAGCCTTGAATATTTCTGGAAAGGGAATATTTCCAGAATCATCATGCTTTGCCTGCATTAAGGGATTCTGTTTCTGAGCTTCTAGATAGCTTTGTTAAATGATTCTATTGAACTATAGAAGAAAAATGATTAAAAATAATAAGAACCAGAAATCCAGGATGAGTTTACAGTGATCGTATGGAATGAATAATGAAATGAGATTATGAGATTTAGCTTATTTTTGATGCTATTATTTGCCATCTAAAGCAATTGTATTATAATATATATACAAATATTTTTCATAGAAAAAAACATGTCATGAATAGATGAAATAGATAATGAAATTGAAATAGATGATATTCCAAAATCAAAAATAAATAATCCCACAGTTTCAATAAAAACAGGCGTGAAAAGCTGAGTCGAAGATATCTTTGAGTGAAAGGGGGGCGATATGATTCAATGAAAGATCTCAAGAAAACAGGTTTTTGAGCAAATTTCTACAGAGCTTGAAAAAAAGCATGGATATTTAAGAAAAATCTCTTCAAAAAAATGATCGGATGTTTCTGATATGGATTTGGATAATTTTGCAATTCTATGATTTATTGAAATACTCCCATGAAATAAGGTTTGAGAGCATTTAGCCAATATAGATAAACTTAATATAGAAATAGGCTCTTTAAAAGAGGAATTAGAGGAGGATTTTAAAAAATGAAGGGTTAATTCCAAAAGATTGGAACATCTTTTAAGGCTCGAAAAAGCTTCAAATGATTTATTTAAAATTTGTTCAAGAAAAAATTATATTGAACATAAAGATAAATTCAATGTCAGATACGGATATTCATACTCTTCTGAGGATGATATTATGGCTGATATTTATAAGAACACTCCAAGTAACATCTGAAATGATTTAAAAGATAAAATATCTGAATCATTAAGTAAAATAAAGGTAATTCAAGCAACATTGAATTCTTTCCTTGTACAAAATTGAAGACATGTAAGGATTACTAAAGAATGATTTGATGAGCTTCCAGAAGAAAGGAATTTGGATAGGTTCTTAAAATTAAGAAGTAAAATAAGCAATCTTCAATTTACTTCTGATAGTAATGAAAAAAATTCTTTAACATTTCAACTATTAAGCCTTTGAATCAAAAATCCAGAAAAACAAGATGAATTTATCGATAAATTCAAGGAAATCAGAATTTTATTATATGATATCCAATATTCAGGTCCTAATTGACGCAATAATACTGCAATGCAAATGCTTAATTTGATTCTGAAATCTCCAGAAAAACAAGATGAATTTATTGCAAAGCTCAGAGAAATAAGAAGCAAATTAAGAGATATAGATTGTTCTGATAGCGATTGAAAGAATATTTTGGCTATGGAATTGCTTAATCTTTACTTCAACGAACCTGATAAATTTAAGGAAAGATTTTCCAATTTTTTGGATATAAGATGAAGTATTTGAAATATGTCTTATTCTTGTGGCAGATGAAGAAATGAACTCGCAATGCATTTTTTGAAATACTCACTTGAAGATCCTGTTGGGTTGATGGAATATATGACTGACTATCATATTGTCAGATGAAAATTATGAAAATCTATAAATTTCGGAAGCCCTGATTCACATAATAATATTACATTTCAGTTTTTAAGGCTTTATAAAGAAGCTCCTGAAAATATTGATTCATATATTGCCACATTCAAAGAAATATATAATTTCCTAGCAAGAGAAATCGGTCATTCCTCAGGTGACTGATTGCGCAACATAGCTATGCGGATTTTAAATATGCATATTAAGAATCCAAGCAAGACCGATGAATTCTTGATAAATTTCAAGTCTTTGAGGGATAGGCTGTGGAAAATATGCTCAAATGCCGATGGACAAAACATATTAAGCATGCAGCTCCTTTCAATGCAATCTATTGACTATCTATTGAGATTCAGAGATTTCAGTTCTGATTATTCACAGAATAAAGAACATTACACCGATAATTCCTCAGATGATTTTGCTTTATATAATATGTTTCAATTGATAATCATTGATATGATGTCAGAATGAAATGATTTTCGCGATCTTGATTATGCTATAGGATGATGAGAGTCTGCATGAGATACTGAAGATCTTTGATCTGCAGGATTAGAATACTCTGAAGCCCAAGATATCCAGACAGACGCTTTTGATTCCGGATTAGATTTTGGCGGAAACGCTGATGCCTGAGCAGATGCGGCTGACTGATGAGAATAATTTTTTTAATTTAGCCTTGATATTATTTTTTCAATATTTTCTGCAATCGTTTCTTCATCCAGATCTGGGCTTATCTCTCAAAAATCTCAATGATCCGCTTCGCTATATGCAGTGAAATGACAATCGGATCAGAATGTGAATAAATTTTCTTTTTTAAGGCAAGCTCTTGCTATATCTATTTGTTCTCTTGTTGCTCGGCTATTTATCTCTATGCCGTCCATTCAGAGTCAAAGGAAATATTCTATCCTTTTACGGTATTCGTCTTGTTTGAAGCTGAAATTCGGGTGTGCTATAGAAGTCATTCAGTCGTTTTCTTTTACTATCCTGATTATATCAGATATATCCGGAGTATATTCTGGAACAGTAGCAGCTCATATGCATGAGAAATCTCATTCGTCCCTAAGGCACCTTTTAAGGAATTCTATCTTATCCATTTCGACTCAAGTGATATTTTTGACATGGCTGATGTTTTGCTTGAATTTGTAGACATAGCTGGCTAAGTGATAAATGTTCAGGTTAAAGACATTGATTCATTTATCTTCGAAGAAGCTGAAAAATGCATCTTCATTTATCAGGATTCAATTTTTCTGCAAAACTCTTATCTGCTTATATATTTTACTCCTTCTTCAATTCCTTGTATTTTCTAGGATATCAAGTATTTCTCATCTGAAATTTTTTGCATATGCTGTTATGTGAAAGTATCAATAATTCTTATCGAGAATTGAAATTTCCACTCACTCCGTGCTTGTTATGCCAATTGCTTTTGCTAATGATTCAAATTCGGAATTCACCAAATCATGGTCAGTCGCGACAAAAAATCATCCGATCTTAAGGATTCTTTTGATAATTTCTGCATTGCTCAATCTTCCGTCAGAAAGATTCGTATGGAAATGCATATCAATTCACAAATCACGACTATTCATTTTTGATTTCTGTTGTCAAAATAATTATAAGTTGATTTATAATAAATATAACTGTAAAGTCAATTACTTTAAAATGAATTCTTGACAAATACACATTAATATCTAAATTATATGAAATAATAATTTCAAAATTATGAGAAATACTCCAGAAAAACAATTTAGCACAAAATAAATTTCTCTTAATGTTCATCAAAAAAGTTTGCCTTTCATATTAGAATTCGTGTTATTAACATTGACTTTATAAGAATTTTAATTATAAATTAAGCATTAAAATAAATAGATTCACTCATCAAAAAAATAGGAGCATTAATATAATAAAATTTTTAAAAATATTATAAGTTCAACCCGATTATGTCTAATATATTCACATATTGAATCCACGAACAATTTTCTCCCCTAGCTGAACATAGTGAATCTTTAAGCGTTGTTGAGAATAATTGAAAGACTCTTGTTATCGATTGCCCCGACAGAAGCGTATGCTCACTTATAAACGACAATAAAATATCATCGGGATCACCGATGTCACATATCGATTATCTCCTCATAACTCATTTGGATAGCGATCATATTTCAGGATTGGCTAAAATTTTATGGTATAAGCAATTTTGAGAAGGTACTAAGCTTAATCTGATAGCTCATCCTAATATAAAAGAATATCTCTGGAGAACGCTTGAATGATGATTTAGCCAAGATAGGACCAAAAACACAGTATCAGCAAAATCGTTTGAAGATTATGTTAATTTTGTTCCTTTGAAATATGGTGAACTGATAATTCTTCCATGATTCTGACAAATAGAAGCATACTCCAAAACCACAAGGCATTCTCCGAATATGGATGTGCTGGCAATTAAGGTTTATGATGATGGATCTAATAATATTGCCAACTTTTCATGAGACACGGCATTTGATCCTGAGCTTATAGATTTCTTGTCCTCAGGAGATTGACCCATAATCCATGAAGCAGGAGCATATGTAGAAGAGTGAAGCCATTCACACACAAGCGTCAAAGAGCTTATAGAAAATGTTTCAAGGGATATCCAAGAGCGGATTTACCTCAATCACATACCAGCGCAGAGAGAGCAGCAGATAAGAGACGTCATCAAATCAAAAAACAGCCCAATTCGTCTAGCGGAGGATTTTTATGCAGATAATGTGAAAGAGTCTATCCTCAAAGTCAAAAACTCTGTCATGTTTAATGAAGTGCTCTATCCTGGTTCTTTTGATCCTTTCACAACTTGACATGTTTCTGTCATAAGAAAACAGCTTAAGACGTCTAAGGGAGATATGGTGACTGTCCTTGTAGCTATAAATCCAGACAAAAAGTGAACATTTACAACAGAAGAAAAAGTTTTTCTGATAGAAAAATCCCTTCCTGAGGATATCAGAAATAAAGTAAAGGTAGTAACTTATGCCTGAGTAGTTGCCGATTACCAATATCTGCACAATATATCAACTGTCATAAAATGATTGAGGGATTCTAAAGATCTCAGCTATGAGCTAGAGATTGCGGAAGCTTCAACTAGATTTTCAGGCGAAGTAAATACTATATTCTTGCCTCAGACTGACAATACGCTTAGCAATGTAAGTTCTTCTTATCTCAAAAAATTAGTTTTTTACTGATGAGATGTAAGAGGTTTTGCGGATCCCATGATAATAGAAGCGCTAAGGATGAAATTCACAAATAAATGGATTGTGTGAGTAACTTGATCAATCGGGTCCGGTAAAACCACATTCTGCAATAATTTAGTCGAAGAATCATCAAAAAATGAATTGAAGGTTCATTATATAAATATGGATCAATTAGGGCGTGAGATACATACACGAACTGATTTTCCTTTATTTGCTAGAATAAGAAAAAAAATTGCTGATAAATTCTGATATTGGGCGCTTAATGCAGATGGTACGACAAACCGCCAAAAACTCTGAGAATTCGTATTTTCCTCTAAGCAAAGATTAGATGGTCTTATGGATATCATGCTAGAGCCAATGCTGTTTCTCTTAAGGGGGAAGCTGGAAAAACTAGATAGTTGAGATTGAATCGTGCTAGTCGAATGAGCAATCTTGACAGAAAGGAAACTGACTTATCTTTTTGATGAGAATATGATCGATATATCAATCCCGCAAGACCTGCAATATCAGAGAGTGGGAAAGAGGGATAATCTGACAATTGAACAGATAGGAAGAAGGCTCAGCACTCAGCTCTCAAATGAAGACAGGGCAGACGTGATCAGCAGAAATCAATCGAATTCATATGATAGGCTTTATATGAAAATAGATGGAGATAATTACAATGCTATAGACGAGTACTCCAAATTATTAAGCGAATTCAAAAGAAGAAAACATATAATCAGATAATTATGAAAACAATATATATTCCTTGATTTTGAAATCAAGATGACTTTATAAGGAGAAAAGATTTTCCTGATGCCCAAATTTCTCAAAAGACTTTAAGGATAATCACTCCTGAACAAGTAGAGGCATTTCTGGATAAGAGGCCGAAGAGTGAAGTGAAAGCGCATATAATGAAGAATTATCCGAATACGGAAGATGGAGATTTTGAGTTTCTATACTGAGAGTTCACTAAATTCAAAAATGAAAAAATGATGGATGGGGCAGAGGATAGGCCGAAAGAAAAAAAATTTCTTAAATTCCAGTGACTTACGCCATCAATAAATTCTGCAATATTAAAGACAAAAAAAGATCTGGAAAAAGCCATGGCTGAAAGTTGCTATATTAGACTTGCCTGTCATAGCCAATGATGACTTGTGGCAATTGAGACAATAATAGATGATCCATCTATTCTATCAAATATTTCTGAAATTGAATTATATGCTCCTGTTGTGAATTATGACATAGCGAAAGGTTTCCATGCAGATAAAGAAGACTGATATCTACATAAAAAATGAGTACTTGTAAGAAAAAAATATATCAGATCGCTCAATAAGAAATGAAGTCATTTGCTGGAAACATTTATTTTGACGCTTAGAAAAGCTAAATGGAATTGACATTTGAAGATACATTATTCAAAAAATGATCCAGTTATTCCGGAAGAGTCTTTAAAAATCAACAAAATCAAATTGATGAGATATGAAATGGGAATAGTAACAAGTGAAGAGCCCGATCATTATTTTGGCTATAAAAAATTTTTTGAAAATGCACACTAATGATACAAATAAGATTTTAGACGAGCTTACATCCTTTCCTAATGAGGGTATTGTAAGAGTCTCCATATCAAATCTCATATCTGATATCAGATGAGAAGTTGTATCAATAATAAATAAGAGATCGCTAAATTTATGAAAAAGGAGATTGAGTTCAATCGGATGATCAGCGGAGCTTTATGATAAGGAGTTTTTTCTAAATCTCTGAGCTTTTGATTTTGAAAAAAATGATTCTAAATTTAAGATTCCAGTAGAAAATGTACAAAGTGTATTGGAGTTAATCAGACCAAAAATTCCTGATTTCATAGAATCCTGACCAGATAGGGAATTAAGGGAAGAACTTAGTGAAGAAATCCTCACCTGATTTCAAGAGACTCCGATATTGACTGATGATGAGGTTTCAAAATTAACAACTTTCTATACATGAACAATGTTTGATTCTGGTTATTGAATGTCTAAAACAAGACCGATATTGTCATTGTATATTTGGAGATATTTTTCATTGAATTGAAATAAGGAAATTTTAAAAAAGATTTTCAAAAGCAATATTATCCATAAGATAAGCTTAAAGGAATGTGAAGTGGGTAAAACAACCAAATGAATTTATATCTGATCGAATGTCATTGCGGCTTCGGATTTAATCTATGAATAAAATGAACAATAATCAAATAGGGGTATATGTATGAAGGCTTTGTCCTATACACATCTGACATGAATATCTGATCAATATAATGAAAGACGGATATTGAGATAATTTCCTGCAGGTATTATGAAGTTCAAATTCACAATTCAGCCTTAGGAACTTCTTTAATTACGGGGAGAGAAGGGGGTTTTATAAGATGAGGTTTCCAGATCAAAAAATAGTCTGATTGCCGGATTATGGCTCAGATTCTGAATGGCTGTTAGCTCTTGACGATATCCTTATAGCTTTCGGCTGATTTGAAGACCGAAGTGAATTGATGGACAAAGTCACTTTTATAGGCTGATGCGATGAGGATGTTGATTTCTTCTTCAGGGATTGAAGGAAAGTGGATATAATAAATAGATTTGACGGAACTACTCCAAAGATTTCCGCAACGGAAGTCAGAGACGCCTTGATTCATAATAGATCTCTAAATTGACTACTCCATCCGCAAATACATGACACGGTAAGAGACTTATTTCAAACAAAATGGGAAAAATTCAAAAAAATATAATAATTTAAATATATGATAATTAAAGATGACAATTCTTTTGAGGCTCTGGATAGGCTTTCTTCATGAATTTTAAGTGTGAATGAAAAAGAACCTTCAAAATTTTGAGAGAGGGTAAAGGAATATAGAAGAATTCTTGATTATGTTCTTAATACAAAGATAGGAAAATGAGACGAACCGGAAATGGTTTATGAAAAAATAAGGGATACTGTCGCAAAATTAAAATTAAAGCATAATCTTGAGTGAGATGCCTCACAGATAAAGACGCTAAAGGAACTTATAAGAAATAATTGATGAAGGTTCGTTTCTGTAAAGCAAAAAGCTTATTTTAAGGCTAATATACTTAAGGAATGACTTCCTTTTGATCCAGATAAAAATGCATTCTTAAGACCAATGGTTGATTACAAGATAGATAGTGATATCTGAGTAATATATGAGGCATACAGATTCTGAAATTGAAATAGGAATTTCGGATATGCATATTTTTTCATTGATGATAAATGAGTAAGGCTAGCAATTGAGCATAAGCTTGTCTACAAGAGAATTAATGTTCCCAGAAATCATGGTTTTTCAAAAGATAGACCATGACACACAAGGGCGCGAAGGAATGAGATGACTTATTGAGTAGAGAAATTTGATGAGAATATGTTTTCTGAGGAGAAGATAATATTTGAAAGAGAAGAATAATTTAAAGTTTTCTTTTTTTCCTGTGGAGCACAAGAAGAATCATGACTATAAATATTCCGCCAAGCAAATCCATAAGCAAATCTAAGCCAGTATCAAAACTATCTCACATTCTGAGAATTTTCTTATTTATAAGAAGATCTTCCAGATACTCCTCAATTTCATACAGCATTCAAAATAATGAAGCGATAGATATGATTATTATGGATGATAATGCTTTATCGTAATGCTCCTTGTATAGTTTGTCTTTTAGCGTTTCATAGATGACATATGCAATCAGGGCGCTTATTCAAAAATGAAGGAATTTATCGTAATTATGTACTTTTGAATACAAATGGAACATATCACCAGATACGTCTAAATATGTTGAAAGGGCGATTATCGGTAAGACAAGATTAAGATTGATGCCTTTTTTGTTTTTTATGACAATTTCAGTTATAATCCATATCAGCAAATCTGTAATAAGCAGTCAATGCCAAGAAAAATCAAGAGTGAAATGCAACACATTTACCCAATTGAGAAATTCAAAAGCAATAAGCAATCACATTAACAGCCTGAATCCAAAGAGAGTTTTCATTTCGCTATTTTTCATAGGGAATGGGTTATTTTTTATATTCTATCATGAAAATTATTTAGTCAATACAATTTTTTAAACATAATTTAAATATGAGTTTCTTGATTCCCTTTAATGATTAATCTTTGACAAACGTCATAATATTGTTATCCTACCTACCATACGGTAGGTAATTTTTAAATTAAGAACAATGAAAACAGAATTACTGCAGAAGATAGAAGAATTATTTTGGGAAAATGCTTTTGCTGAGCTATCTATGGATGATGTGGGGAAAAATCTTTGAATAAAGAAATCTTCTATTTACTACCATTTTCCGTCTAAGGACCAGATGTTTTATGAGACGCTGGAATATTCTTCTATAAAATATTTGAAATTCCTAGATGAAGCATTGATACTTGCTGACATGAAGGATATCGTTAAGTCACTTATAGATTTTCCTTTTAAGTCAAAAAATCTTTTTGCTGTTGTGCTTCAGAAAGGATATTGTAAAAATGAACATGTAAAGGATTTTATAATCAATGCAAATTTAGAGATTTCAAAAAAATTTACTGAATCTCTCTGAATAAGATTCAGTATGAATAAAGAAAGGATAATCCTTTTCCGAAGCATAATAGATGACTTATGAAAAAAGAATTGTACAATATGATGCGGGAATTCTGGCGATTTTGAATCAGTGGCAAATGAAATCGTGAAGCTTTTTTCTTGTAAACAATAAAAGGTTTTTTCTTTCTCAAGAATTTTTAAAATCCCACTTTGAAGTGGGATTTTAATTTTTTTTATACTAAATCATATTCTTCTTTCCATTCTTTTCACCATTTCCCATATTCAATCTTCAATTGCTTTTTTAGCTGACGATATAAGCTATTTAGTTCGGGAGCTTTAATGAAGGCTTTGTCGCAGTAAGTTGCAATGAGATCGGCATCATCAAAGTTTTCAAAAGTATGGAATAGCAAATGAGAGATTGATTCATATTTATCCAGGGCTTTCACGAATTCTGCTTCAGGAGTTTTTCAGGCCTCATATTCAGCCCAGAGACTATATATATCATCTCATATTTTTTTAGGAAGCATGGTTCTGATAGATTCCATTGCTTTAAATTCTTCTGCATGTTTATCTTCTGGAGTTACAACTCATGTATGTATAAGTATGTAATCATAATCTCATGTGATAGCCTCATTTATATCATGGAATAAGGAAATGTATATTGCTCTAGGGATATCAACATTCTGATTAAATCACTTTGCTGAGACAAATACCATAAAAGCTAGCCTAAAGCAATGTTCTGCAACCTTATCTTTCTTTTCAATAAGAGGACTCGATCCATATCTTTCTGTCTCTTTAAGCTTTTGGGCCAGATGAAAGAAATCATAGAACTTATCGAAATCCTTAAATTCTTCATATTCTCAGTCTACTTCATATGCTTCTTTCCATTCATAATTATGCTTAAGGTACAACTCTTTTAATTTATTGGCATAGCCAGCATAGAATCATCTTAATTCAGGACATTTTTGTAATGCATTTTTGCAGTATCAAGCTACTTTATCTGGTATGTCTATATATTTTTCTCAGTAATACAACACATGATCTATGGATTCTATTTTCTCTATTAATTTTGCAAAAGTGGATTCCTTGCTTGACCATTCCTCATATTCTGACCAGAGCTCATATATTTCCTGTCATATCTCAGACGGCAGCATGCTCCTTATCTCTTCAATTGCCTCCATCTCTTTCTTATGTTTGTCTTCCTTGCTGACAAGTCATAAATACACAAGCCTATAATCAGTATCTTCAGCTATCGCCTCAACAAGATCATGAACCAATACAAGCTTTATGACCTTAAAAAAATCCATCTTGAGTTCCAACTGCTTTCATACGACATATGCCATTACAATAGCTTTCCAGCTATGATCCGCAATTGATTCTTTAATCAACACCGCAGGCGTACTTCTCCATCTTTTGTTCTCTTTCATATTCTGCAGCAATTGCATGAAGTCAAACAGCTTCATCATATTTTGATCCATTTTCCAAATTGATTAATATTTCTTTTTATCGTTAACCACAATGAATATCATAAACATCTTCCCATACGGATCTTCGATTTCATAATATTCTTTTATGCTGAAGAATCTTTCTAGCATTTCAGTAAGTTCTGCTTTTGTCCAATGTCTCCTATATCTTTTATGCAATCATTTATAATCTTTTTTCTCATCCCATCATTCCTTAGGAATTTCTGATTTTGTAGTAGTGATATATGCCACTCAATCCTCATTTAAGATTGATTTCATCTTATCAAGTATTTTTATGACTTCTTCCTCAGGGAATAGATGAATAAATGCTTGTGCAAAAATTCAATCGAATTTTCAGAATTCTATATCTAGGAAATTTCAGCAAACATGCTCAACCGAAGGATTTCTTATCTGAGAATAATTGATCATTTCTTGAGAAATGTCAGTGCCTTGCACTATATATCAATTTTCTCTTAGAATATTGATATCAACGCCAACGGAACAACCTATATCGAGAATTTTTTTTCATTTCTCAATATGCTTTGTAAAAACCTTTTCAATTATCATTTTGTTATATTCATTTCTGACCTCTGATTTTTGCTCATATTCTGAGGCTAGGATGTCATAAGTTTCACGGTTCTTATTTATATGTGTCATGATTAGAATTTTAATGATGTAAAAGAGTGCAGGTCAAGCCCATACCTATCGAAAACTTTTACCGTAGAAAGATTTCAGACATCTTTTCATTCAAGTCAAAGAAGCTTCAATCATTCATATACGTTATTTTCGCTGCCTGACTCAACTTCTAGATATGGTGGAATCTTCGGCCAAGAATCTATCGAAAACTCAATATCATCTAGAGTATAGATAAGCCTTGAGTTCTCTTGATAATACTTTTCTTTAAAATCAAGCTTATTCAATATTTGAGCTGTTTTTTCAAAATCTTCAACTTTAACCTCGATTTCTTCAGTTTCATCTATTTTCTGACCCGTCTTCTGTTTGTAGGTGAGAGTTATATTATTTCAGTCGTCCCTTAATCTGATCCATTCATTTGTATCCGGATTCATAACAAAAACCCATCTTTTCATGAGTTTTTCGCTATCTTCCTTGGCTCAAATTTTTATAAGCTTATCCTTTACATCTTCAACATCAATATCAAGAACCTTTACTTCGTACTCTATCGCCATAATCATTTAATGAAAAAAATAAATTATCGAATCATTTCTTTAAAAGCCTCTATTGAATCAATGACATATTCAGGAACTAGTTCTGGAAGATCATTTATTCCAAACCATCTTATTTCATCGCATTTATGAGGTTCAAGGTTAACTATTTCTCAGGAGATTATTTTTGCAATGAATGAAAAGCTTACCCAGTGCTGCTTCTCTACGAAATGATCCATGTATCCAAGTGATTTAACTATCTTTATATCTACTCAAATTTCTTCCTTGACTTCTCTTTTCAAAGCATTTTCAACTGTCTCTCAGAATTCTACCGTTCAACCGGTCCTAGACCAATATCAGACATCATTTTTACAATTCTTGCTTCGTTTCAAAAGAAGAACCTCATTATCATCATTGACAATCAGGCATCACACTCAAACTCAAATATAATCGGTTCAGGCTTTCATATCTTTAAATTAATTTATGATCTAAATTCTATCAAAAATTTCTTTGAAATACAATCAAAGCTTCAGCCTCTCTTTGAATTCATCTATTGCCGCTCTCGCAGGTTCTGTCAGAAGTTCTGGAATGGAATCAAGGTCAAACCATTTTAGCTCATCGCATTTATGGGGTTCCAGATTCTTAATCTCTCATCAGACTATCTTTGCAAGATAAGTAGGGGATACCCAATGTTGCTTATCATCCTTGATTATGTGATCAGTCAAAGAAAGCAGTTTGATTATCTTGATGTCGACATCCAGCTCTTCTTTTGTTTCTCTTTTTGTGGCCTCTTCAAATGATTCTCAATATTCGACTGTTCATCCTGACAATCCCCAATATCATCTTTGATTTTTGGATTGTTGGCTTCTTTTCATAAGCAGAATCTGATTATCGGCATTCACTATCATACATCCGGTTCCTACTCATATGCAGTCTGTTCAAAGTATCATTTTTTTTAGGTTATATTTAATCCAAGTATTTCTTAAAAAGATCATTGAAAATTTTTGGGTTTCATTGACCTTTGCTTTCTTTCATAGCTTGTCATACGAAGTATCAGAAAAGATTCACTTTTCAAGCTTTATAATCAGCTAATTGGGCTGGATTATTTTCAATGACTTTTTTAACCACTTCTTCTAGTGCTCATAGATCATTTTTCTGTCTTAATCATAGTCTGTCTGCTATTTCTCAAGTGTTTCCTCAATTTCTGAATAATTCCTCAATTACAGCCTTCGCATTTGTAGATGATAATTCTTCTTTATTGATAAGGTTTATGACTTCAGCAAGTTCATCGGCCTTGAATTTCAAATCATTAAATCAGATATCTTCAGGAGATTCTTTAAAATGAGCAAGCAGAACAGTTGTAATATATGAGCAGGATTTTTTAGGATCATTAGTCAATTTTACAAGGTTTTCAAAATAGTCTGAGATCGGCTTCTCATTTGATAAAATCCTAGCATCATCTTCCTGAAGCTTATACTCTTCAAGATATCTGATTCTCCTATCCATTGGCAGTTCGCTTATCTGTCTTTCTTCAATGTATGCTTTTGTAAGAACAAGCGGCGGAAGATCAGGCTCTGGAAAATATCTGTAATCCATCGCATCTTCTTTGCTCCTAAGTGATTGGGAAGTTCATTTTTCATCATTCCATCATCTTGTTTCCTGATCTATTTTTTCTCATTTTTCATACATCTTAACTTGACGCTTGAATTCAGTGTCTATTGCTCTTCAGATCGATGCGAATGAATTCATATTTTTGATTTCGACTCTATTATTTAGAATATTCTCTCATTTCAGCCTTATTGAAATATTCACATCACATCTCAGTTGTCATTTATCCATATCAGCATCCGATGCTCAAGAGAATCTTATGATTTTCTGCAGCTCTTCCAGATAGGCAAGCACGTCTTCTTTTGACCTGAAATCCGGCTCAGTTACTATCTCCATTAGGGGGCTTCACACGCGATTGAAATCACAAAGTGTTTTTGTTCAGGCATGCACCAGCTTTCAGGCATCACTTTCTATGTGCATCCTGTTAATTCTGAATGTTTTGAGTTCAGAGCCTACAAAAGCCTTTACTTCTCAATGTTCGACTATCGGGTGATATAACTGAGTTATTTGGTAACCTGTAGGGGAATCGGGATAAAAATATGATTTCCTGTCGAATTGTGATTTTTCATTTACTGTACACCTCATTGCGTGCCCAGCTTTAACTGCCAAATTCACAACTTCTTTATTCAGAACCGGCAACATTCAGGGAAATCACATGCAAATAGGACAAACATTTTCATTTGGCTCTTCAGCTAATGCTACTGCATTTTTACAGCTGCAGAACATTTTGGTTGCTGATTTGACCCTTACGTGTGTTTCCAGTCACATCACTATTTCATATTTTTCGTTCATGTTTTTGTTGTTATTGGCTATATTTACTGTTATTCTGGACTTGATTCATAATCTAAAAAATGAGATAACTCCATTTAATAGGTTTTTGGTGTCCATTGAATGACAAATCGTTTGGAAAAAACTGGATAATTTTATAATTTTTATTTTAAAATGCAAATCAAATAGGCATAAATCAAGTCACTTTTGACAACTTTAGGATTTTATGATATACTCAAGGCAGTAATTTTTTTTTAAAAAATAAATGTCTATATCGCAACTTGAAGATATCATTCTTCAAACAGTAAGCAATCAGAGCCAGACATGATCAAAAAAAGCCTGAGGTATAACGGAGGAATCTACAGGGCTAAAAGGCCATGAATGATCACAAACGAACCTATGGTGATGACAGGAGTCTCTAGGGAAACTTAAATGAGTTGTGTCATTGGCAGATGAGCTTAAGACTTCAACTGGGCAGATGGTCGCAGATGTTATAGTCAGGGCAAAATCTTGATCTCCAGAGGATATTTGAAATTTGATCAGAGACAATACGATGGATTTCCCTAATCATAAATGAGAAATAGTAGTTTTTGCAGATATCTCAGATTGCGGACAACTCCAAGAGCTGCAGAATGAAGATCCTGAAACTATTTTGGGTTCAATGAAAAAAGTTAAAGTTGTTGCAGATCCCCAAAGCTGAGAATTGATGCTTATGATCGATACCTGAAATGAAGATGCAAAGAAATTCAGCGCATATAAGAATCCGGCATATTCAATAAGCATTGTTTATTATGATGTATGATTCACAACCACGACTATCGCAGTGAAACATTGAAACCTGACAAACGAAGTAACATTAAATTTCAATATCGAGATAACTGATTTCACTGAGGGCTCAAATGTGATCAAAAGATTATCTTGCTGATGAAGGGAAAACTGACAGATGTTGAATATCTATAGGAATAGGCTACGATGAGTTAATAGAAATTATGCCCATTATCTAGAAAGATTAAACACTTCAGTTACAAAAGAAGAGGTTTTCAATACATTCATAGAAATGCTGGAGTATGGTTTTTTCAATAAGGATTTTGATAAAATGTTTTGAATTGAAGAAAAATAATCGATAAACAGATTATTTTTGATACTTTTGCTTGATTTTTAGCATTTTTATATATAATAAGCGAGACTTTTTTCGGAAAATGAAAGAAAGTCTCCTTTTTGTTTTATTTACAAATGTATATTCCTGGCCCGTAAGCGGGACGATTTATACATGTAGCTCAAGAAGGTCAAGGATTATTTTTTTACAAACATATTTTTATGTCTGATTCTACATTAATTAAGGAAATGCTGGACAATGCAGTCCACATCTGATACAAGAGACAATATTGGTCTCCAAAAATGAGAGATTACATACATGGTATCCAAAACGGAATCCACGTTTTTGATCTTTATAAGACTTGTGCTAAGCTAGAAGAAGTAAGAGCTATTCTTGCAAATCTTGCTGAAAACGGAAAAGAAGTGTTAATCGTTGGTACAAAAGTTCAGGCTAGAGACCTTGTTAAGGAATTGGCAATCTCAACTAATCACCATTTCGTTATCGATAAATGGGTTCCAGGACTACTTACAAACTTCTCGACACTTAAAAGAAGAATCTTCACATACAATAAATTAGAAAAAGACGCTGAAACCGGAGTTCTTGATATGCTTACTAAAAAAGAGAAAGCTATGAAGATGAAGGAGTTAGAAAAGCTTAAAAAAGCTTACGAAGGACTTAAAGAACTTAAAAAGACTCCAGATGCAGTATTTGTTATCGATGGACATTACGAAGGACTTGCTCTAACTGAGGCTAGAATCCTTAAAATCCCATCATTTGCACTTCTTGGTTCTACTGGAGATATTGATTCTTGTACAAATTTCATTCCTTGTAATGTAAATTCAATCAAGGCAATCAAATTCATGCTTGATCAATTAAAGCCTACACTTACTCGCAAAAAAATAGAAAAACCTTTTGCTGCTCCTGAAGCTGCTAGGCCTCCTAGAAATCCAAATCCAATCAAAAGAGATAGAGTTCCAACTGCATAATACTTTAACTCTCATATCATATGAATGAAGATAATAACAATCTATTTGTAGATGAGGAGGAACTTACCGGTAAGCCTACAAAAGAGGATAGAGTGCTTTGAGCGATATGCTACGCACATTTTCTATTCTTAGTCCCTTTCCTTCTGCAAAAAGATTCAGAATTCCTCAAGTTTCACATGAAACAATGATGAGTCTTATATGTATTATTTGTCCTTGTCAATTTCATTTCTGCAGTTTTTTTCCCTATAAATATATCTTTGAGGCTTGTTTGAATCCTTTTTCTAGCATATACTTGAATTGGAATATTAAACTGATATAAAGCATATCTTGGTCAAAAGAATGAAATCTGATTCTTAAAGGAATTAGTTGCAAAAGTAGGGGAGAAGATGAATGAGAAACAATAAATTTAAAAAATCAAAATATACACGTTGTAGAGACAAGGTATTGCCTTGTCTCTACAATAACAAAATCTTTAATCATTAATCCATAATTATCATGGTAACTGCACAATTAATCAAAGAATTAAGAGAAAGAACATGAGTGGGTATGTCTGACTGTAAGAGCGCACTAGTTGAAACAGACGGAGATATGGACGCTGCTATTGAACTTCTTAGAAAAAAGGGTTTCGCAAAAGCTGCCAAAAGAGCAGATAACGAAACTAAAGAAGGTAAAATCAAAATCGAGAATGATGGTAAGACTGCTTATGTTGTTTCTGTTTCTTGTGAGACTGACTTCGTTTCTAGAAATGAGACTTACGATGAAATGCTTAATAAATTCGTAGAAATCAGAAAAGCTTCTGCTACTGATGAGGAGGCTATAGCCAAATCTGAAGATCTTAAATCTACAGAATACCAACTTAAAATCGGTGAAAACATGAAAATTCAAGCGCTTTCAAAAATTGAAGGAGAAGTAATTGAATCTTACGTTCATTCAAATAGCAAAGTGGCTGCAATTATCGTTGCAAAAGCTGGAACTGATCCAGAAAAACTTAAGATGGTCGCTATGCATATAACTGCAACTGATCCAGAAGTGCTTTCACCAAGCGATATTTCTGACGAGGCTGTAGCTAAAGAAAAAGAAATCCAACTTGAGCTTATGAGTCAAGATCCAAAAAATGCAGGTAAACCTGCTGAAATCATGCTTAAGATCATTGAGGGTAAAATGACAAAATTCAGAGAAGAGAATGCACTTCTTACTCAACAATTCGTTGTTAATCCTGACCAAAAAGTCCAAGATTTTATCGGAGCTGATTCGATAGTTTCTTTCAAGAGATACGCTATATAATTTTAATCAGATGAAATACGAACTTCCACCAAAAATCAAGATATATGAAGCATTAGGTTCGCTTTGAGACAATCGTATTGAATTAGTCTCAGATAAAGAATCTAAATGTTATTCTTCAAGCAGGTGAAAGTTCTATACGATAAATTTCGACTGAGAGAACAAGATATACGCGAACGACAATTGAACTTACTGGAAAAATTACCTCTGATATCCTTCGATCGCCCATCTCCTCATGATCTGAAAATTGGATTATGATAAAAAATATGAAGAAGCATTGAAAGACATCAAATGGAAGGATATCAACCAGGACTTCAAAAATGATTTCGACAAGACTGCAGAATACATCCATTGACTATTAATCGAAAGATGATATGATCTAGAAGAATTTCTCCAAGAAGTCGATAGGGTATTCGCCCAGATCGTCTCCCTAGACCTGGAACTACTCCTCCCAAAGGTAAAACCACCTGAAGGTTACTAACATAAAAACAATAGGATTGAGGCCTAGTTTCTAATTTCTCACCCCTCAATCTTCATAAAGCCCCATAGTTCATCGGTTAGAATTCAGGATTCCAAATCCTGCGAGCTGTGTTCGATTCACAGTGGGGCTGCCAAATAGATTTACAAGAAAATTCATCGAAAGATGGATTTTTTTGATGGCTTGTTAATGCGAAGATAGGGTACATATTAGGTGTGTGGGATGAAATTTCTTCGTAAGTCGGTTTTTCTTGAAAAATGAACCTAAATATGAGCTCTATCATCACTGGATTTTCTTTGTCAAAAGCCATTTTGTCAGTGTGTGAGATGCAATTTTGTACGAACTTAATAAATTCTGATTTATTAATTTCAAGTGCATTTGAAGTGTTTAATAGCCCTGATCTTTCATTTATTATATCTTCATCAATTTTCTGTAGTTGCTTCTCAATTATTTCGATAGTCTTAGGGAGATGCAGATATTTGGTTATATTTTCTTCAACTAGTGCCTTCTGAGCTTCAAGCTCTTTAATTTTGTTCACTGTTTCTGAGGTAATATTAGTATTTGATTTTGCTTTACTATCAAAATATATTCATGATATATGATCTAGAGCTTTCAATAGTCAATTATTTGGTTTTACTTCTTTTAGGAATGACTTTATCACCTTATCTGCTTCGTCTCTCCTGACTGAATAATTCTTATGCTTATCTGGTCCTTGAACATTTTTCTTTCATTTACACTGATAATAATGATGATATGTTCAATTTTTTGATGTTGATTTATTTGGAGTCAAGTAACCTCAACACACAGGGCAACCTAACACTCTTGCAAATGAGTATTCTGGCCTGTAAGTCTTCCTTTCTTCTTTAATAGGCTCAAAGCTCTCTTTTCATTTTTTTGAGTATATGATTTCTATCACTCATTCTGAATCCTCTATAATTTGTATCTTTCACCTATTAGCCTTATTCCAAGTGGATATATCTACAAGACTTTGGTATCAGTCAAAATATAGCATTTTAACCGGCTTATGACCGGTCCATTTTTCTTTCTTTATGCCTGCATACACTGGATTTACCACGAGCCTCTGTAAATACTTTATCGTCAAAGGTACCGGTCATTTATTTTTAAAGGGTCTTGTTTTAAATCCCATCATATTTATTTCATTTACTATCTCATAATCCGGAATTCATATTTGTCTAAGTTCATATATTTTTTTGAGCCATACAGATTCGATTTCATGATTAACCTCTATAACCTTAGCTTTACCTTCATTGTTCTTTATCTTGATATTTTTTAATCAAAAATGTGCTTGTCTTTGATGATATCCATCTTTGGTGTTTCTTATTTCCTGAGATATGGTTCTTTGAAGCATTTTATTTTTCTCATTCTTTGCCATCATTACCATTAATTCTTCAGCATATTCACTCGGATTTTCAAACATAAAATCATACCCATCCGTATTTACTCAATCTATTTCAATAACTTTGAATGCATCTCAAATTACTCAATTTATGTCATATAACTTTACTCAGACATTTTTAAACATGTCTTTAATTCAATAATGTACATCATGTCATCATCTCGAGTTTCTATCAATATTATATATATAACATTTTGAAATTTTTACTTTAGATGCCTTAATGAATTCAAGTGCCTTTTTTATTCAAGGTCTATCTTTTTTGGATCATGTAAATACATCAGAAATAGTCTGTAATAATATTTCTCACTTATTATTAACAACCCTCTCAATAGCTTTTTCCTGAACATCGAGGCTATCTCAGAAGCGTCCTTGTTTTTCAGATGATACCCTCGTTAGTCAGATTGCATATATTAGCTCCATAGATGTGTTATTATATTATAATATTTTTTTGATTTTTTATTTTGTACATTGCTATCTATATATAATACAAATAAATCATCATTTATCCTATCATTTTTTAATATATGAATCATAGCATACTGATATGAAACTTATTAGCTGACCAAATACAATATCCATTTGATCTTCTTGTATTCAATCTTCTTTAAGTAGCTTTTTGATATGCTCAATTTGATTTTTAGTTAACATTGCTTCTTATGGTAAGTTTTATCAACCTTGTTGAGTTGTTACCTTTGGATATAAGAAGTTAGAAAAAATAAATCTCACACACGGGAAATTGCTTTAACAAATTAAATATAATCCCTCATATGTATAGAAGGATTTTATAGTTTGTTTTATTCATCATATCTGAATAGTAATGTTTGTTTCTTTCATGAATTGCATATTTTTTGTTTATCAATATAATCGGAGTGCTTACAATACATTTATTTTTTCAATCTTCTTATAACAAGACGGATTTTTGTTGATTATAAGATTGGGGAGTCATGCGAACTCTCCAATCAACTTGGAAAAGTAATATGTATTGTAAGCTAATATATATGCATGGCTCTCCTAATTATTAGCTCTAAACTTATGGATTATAAGAAGCCGGAATATATATTTTTCCGGTTTTTTTATTCTATAAAAAGAAGCTTATGAAATGCTACAATCATAACGAAAGCGATGCAGTCGGACAATGCGGAATATGCTGAATATGAATTTGCAGGGATTGCATATCGAATATGACATTTGATAATAAGATCCTATGCAAAAGATGTTCGTGAAATGCATATACTGAAGTCAAGATAGATGAGAATCTTCTCAAAAAAGATATTCTGCTTGTGTGCAGTTGGTGGATATTATGACTATTCCTGGTCATATCATTGTGATGATGACTTATGGAGTTCAGCGGGAAATCTTACATTGGATTATTGGGAATGTCTATAGACAGGTGATTTTGAATCTCATTCATTGCAATGACATATTACTTGCTATACAGAATATGGAAATATATACCGTCTATATCAGGCATCTTGCCTGGCTTCTTCACATCAAATATGATAGTTTTGATTATTCTTTATATGCTTATGTTTTCAATTGTTTTAAGTTGGTGGTTTCTTTATGTTCTATTTATTTTTCCAATAACTCATATCAGATATCTTAACTGATCATTTTGAAGTCAGAATAACGGAAAATATATGCTCAAGGTGAGTGGTATATATTTCCTGTTTGCTGTTACTTTCATCGTACTTATGTATTATGGATTGTTCTAAATATGTTGATGATACGAAAATACTAAAATTATAGTAGATTTTGATTTTAAAGAACCATTGTTATATACAATGGTTCTTTACTTATATACATATAATTCTGATTAAAATCATGTTAACTCTTATATCATATAGGCAGATATCACATTTTTTAGATTCTTTGTATAAACGGGAATTTATTTTTATTATTTAATCAGTTGAATTTATTTCTAAATAATATTAACAATATAGCGTATGATCAGGAAAATTATATTAGTTATTTTAATATCAGTAGTAACCAATTCTGTATGAACGCATGCAGAGGGTACTTTTGGTGACTGATTTAATCTACATATGACTGAAAAACAGATAACAGAGGCAATAAATACACCAACACTTAAGAGACTTGAGGAACTAAAAATAGAGGCTGATTTATTAAATAAAGAGAGAACAAAAATAATTCTATCTGTTATGTTTTGAGTATTATTGCTTTTTTGCTTTGTATATATGATATCTAGATTTTTAAGAAAAAATGAAAGAAGTATTGATCAAAGAGTGGATAATCTCAATGAATTAGCAACAAAATATAATTGGTTTTCCCCAAGAGGCTCTATACCTTGAATATCCGATTATATAAAAGTGTCTTATGTTTATTGCTACTGAACAGAAAATGAGATTAGGCAATTATTTTCTGACTTTGAATATGATTTGCTTTTTGAGGCATATGACTATGTAAAAAATGATTGGTATGCATTTAAGAAAAAAAGAAATAAATTTGTAAGATTCCTTCTAATACGAAAATTGTTCAGATTGATGTAATTTTCCTTATGTATATATAGTCTTTTTTGATACATTAGCCTCTTTAAATAGGTACGATAATTTTTTATAAAAATACCATAAATAATCCTTATGTAAATATAAGCAATTTCAATATTATGAATTGATTAAATGATATAATATTAATGAAAGAATATTTTGAGAATATTGAAGAATTTAGATACATTTTGAAAAACCCATATGTTCTCGAAGTGTATTTAAAATTTCACAAATATTGAGATCCAACCTATTACATTGCTGATATGACATGAGAATTTTCTTGATTTGCGTCAAGTCATTTCATGGAAATGGTAAAACAAAGTGAGGTGCTATGATATTTTATCAAAGAATATTTTTTAAATAAGGACCTTTACACTGAATCAGAAATTGAGAGTAATAAAGCGATGTTCATGACATTCCTTATCAAAATAAACAATCTTCTAAGAAGATGTTATGATTCTTGAGATATGAAGAATTTAAGCGAGAATCTCGGGAATATATTTAAAGAATCTGATAAGTTCTTTGATTTTACTGTCCCTGCCGATGCTATATATGACTTGAAAGATGTAAATTGATCTTTGCTCTGATTTTCACGAAAAGAACCGATTAGGCAGATTGACTTATTTCCCCATATTTTTATTTATATTGTTTATTTTGTCTTCAAAAGATCTATGAAGACAAAATATTGAATACTTATGATTATATGTGATTATATGAAGGATAATGAATGACAATTTATGAACTATAAATTGATATGAGAAATGATAGAGGAGTATGTAGAATTAAGTTCAGAATAGAGTATGTTATCCAATCTTAATTTCCTTAGTTTCTAGGTGAGCTTTTGAATGAATATCTTTTTTCCTTTTCTCTTTTTTCTGTTTTATAGAATCCCTTTCTTTGATTTTATTGTAGCATTCCCTTGCTAAATCCTTTGATATGTATCCTCATTCATAATAGTCTTTGATTTCCTGTTCAGTTACATAATCTCATAAGGCTTCAAACCTAGTTTCTCAAATTTGAATTAGTAAGAGTTTTTGCAAAGATGGAAGAAATTTATCAAAAGTATTTTTATCTATTTGCTTCTGCTTCAAGAATGTGTAAACATCCTTGATTCTAACAGTTCAAGTTTCTATATATGCTTTAAGCTGAGATTCTGTAGGGGAATGGAAATTTCACTCAGTATCTACATCTTTAATCGTTTCTAAGCCTAATTTATCTTCCTGAAAACTGATATCCTGCCAAGCCTTAAAATACTTTAAGCTGAATTTATCAAGAGGATTTGCTCATTTGATGGGGTTTCAGGTTTTGATGTCTATGTCTTTAATCGAATACATCTGGAATATTCATTTAGAATCCTCTACCTCCCTATATCAGGCAAGATACGAGGCTTTCTTGAAATAATGAGCTTCTCTAGTGGTTTTCAAATTAAATTGCACTTCGATTTTTCAATTTATGACTCTATCGTACACTTTTATGTTTCACTCTCTATAGCTTGCAACTATTCAGTTTCAGATATGTTTTACTTTCGTATCTGGATATTTATTCAATATCCCTCTTTTTTTCAGATCATCATACACCATCTTTTCAGATAGTTCAGTTTGACTTATAATTTCTTGAGTTTTAACCATGTGTTTAATTTATTTATATTTATCTTCAGTTTTATCCTTTTTGAGCCCTGGAGTTCAAGATATTTCATTAATTGCCTTAGGATTCATCCTGTCCTTAAACATTCAAATCATTTTTTCAATCCTGGCTGATTCTCAATATTTTGAATCTAATGGCTTATTCTTAATTTTAAGCTCAAGAGCATCTTTAAAGTCTTTCTTCATGTTCAAATCCAATTCTCAAAGAATTGATTCTAGATTGTCGATCTTAACCCTCTTCTTAACAGATTTACCATTCTTATCCGTAAGATTCACAAGAATATCTGATTCATTCTTAGTTCGAGCTATTTTGATTCTTTCTCTCAGATGTTTGATTTCAGCACTTACGGTATCTTCTGCCGAGGCATTAACTAATTCCTTACTGCCTTTATTATACATCATTTCAAGCATTTCCGCAAATCTTGGCGATATATTAAGGGGCTTTTTCGGCGATGAGGCTTTTTCCGAGTAATCAAGGCCCTTCATGAAGTCGTCCAGCCTTATCTCTCAGACCGCCAGATTCTTCGGTCAAGTCTTTCATCCTAGATTTCAATTTCATTCTTCCTTGATCTCATTTTTCGGCCTTTTCTGTTTATTTCAGTCAGCAATGACCGGTTTTTTTCATTTTTCCTCATTGGCTGTCACTGGTTTTGCTTTTGATTTGAAATTATCCACCAAATCATTCATTTCTTGAATTCTAAACTCATTCAGATTGTTGCAAATATGATTTATTCAGACAAGCCTCTTGTCATTCGGCTCGACTTCTTGTCATTTGAATTTCACTTTTGTAACTCATCTTGTTCATGATTCTCATGATTGGAATTCAAAGCTGAATCATTTGCCTTCAAGATATCTTAGTTCATTGACAAATTTCCTTTCCATTGAAAGATATTGTCTATTCCTGCGATTCATATTTTTGCTTGGCATATTGTAGGTATGTTCAATGTTTTCTCATATCATCATTCCTCATCTTACCATTGAGATGAGAGTCATGTTATACACGATGTTCTCAAATACTTTTCTAGGTTCAGCCAATTCACTCATTTTCTCGGCAAAAGCGATCTTGAAGTCATCGGGATTCCCTCAGGATTTCACAAATGATTGAAGTCATGCTTCTGTTGATCAAGAAAGCATTTGGAATCAAGTGAAGAAATGTCATTCTGCAGTAACTTTCAATCAAGTGATTAATGCTGATTTTGCAGTTCATTCTAGGATTCAGCCTATATGCTCCTGTTTCATTGCTGCCTTGAGATTGGTGTGTATTTCTTTCTCAATATCTCTCAATGACATATTTTTTCCTGGTATGGTAACTTTCTCAAGGAGCCTTCAACTAAGTCAGAACATCTTGAACAGTACAATGTTTCATCCAACTTCTAGAGTTTTCCCTAGCACAAACTTGTTAAGATCTCAATTATATCATATTCAATGTTTCATTCATTCTGTGAAGCTTTTTCAATCACTCTTGTACAATACTCAATATCATACAGATCTTACGGTATCATGTATTGCAGTATATGTTAATCATGCTTCTATTGCTCAGGTTCACCTGGTTCATACTATGATAGCTCAGGTTCATATGGCTCAAGCTATTACTGATATTGCGTTGACCGCAAATTCTCATTTGTTGTTTTTTATCTGTTGAATCATCATATCTATATCCCTGAATCTCTCATCTATGAATCAGTCTACCATAAATTTATCGATATTGGTGTCGATAAAGCCTTTCAATTGTTCTTTATCTATTTGCTGATTGCCTTTTTGCTTGATTTTGGTTATTTCCTTATTCAGTGGTCTCAGATTTATGTCAATGACCGATAATCATATTGAAAAGGGGATAGTGTCATTCTGTCATATCCTTTGGTCTGTTGGATTAAGATCAACAAGAGCCTTTAGATAGGTTTTTGCTATATCCTTATATACTATTCAAATATCGCTTTTTAATTTTTCTCAAAGCCTGTCGATATCTCTTGATCTGTTTCTTGGAGCAAATCTGTCCTTTGTGTTTGAATACCTGTCTTCGATATTTTTTCTTTCTGATTCAAAAGAATTTGTAATTGATTGGAGTTTAAGGTAGTTTTTATTTATGGTATCTGAATAGTTCAAGATTTTCACAGATTCATCCTTCTTGTTCAATGATTCGATTCATAATCATAATTGCAGTCATAATCAGATCTGGGAGTATATTTTCATAGAATTGGATACTGCAATCCTACCTTCGGCTGTATTAAGGTATAAACTAAGATTGTCGATATTTTTGAATTTATCGGTTCACTCCATTGCAAACCTGTCTTTCTTAAGGACATAATTCATGTATGCCATCTCGTCTATCACTGTTGATTCTTCTCATCATATGATTATCTCTTTCAATATTCATCATTTCACAAGAGTGAATCTGAGATCATCCATCTTCTTTGTACTGCTAAGTGATTTTATCTCCGTAACTGTATTGTTATCTTGAGTTCCTTTTGATAGTGTATTTGTAATTACTTGTTCAAGTAGTCTTGTTTTCGGACCGTATATTCCATCTATTGGTCATACCTCAGACTGACTCATATTCAGATATTTCAACGCATATGACTGTATGAGTTTGATTGTCTGTGGGGATCGATCATGTTGAATTAATTTCATCTTTATAATATCTTCCAGGGGCTGTCTAGCAAGTTGTTTCAATTTCTCACTTTCATCTATTGCAACGTTTAATTTTTCGAATCATTTCGGATCTTGTTTCAGTTTATCAATCTTTGACTTCAACAAAGAGGTCTGAACCAAATCGGGAACCGCTTCTGTTTTATATAATGTCGAATCTAATACTCAAGACATATTGTTTTGTTTTTATTTTTTTGATTATGTATTTTACGGATAAATATTGCTTGAAGCGAATAATGATTCCATTTCATTCTTCCTTTCTTTGAATTCTAAAGTTTTCATCTTAAATAAATGCTGTTTCATTGATTTTATCTTATCCAATTGCGATTTCTCAGAAGTCGAATCACATATCGCCTCAATTTCATGAATGATTCCATCTATCATTTCATCAGTCAAAGATCATTCTTCAAGCAAAACTGAAAAAATAACCTTAGTTGCAGATTCATTATTAAGGCTATCTATTATGTTTTTTAAATATTCTCTGTTGGACATCATCAAAAATACTATATACAGGGGAATTATATCATATTTTTTTGGATATAGCAAATGGTCAATTTTGTTACTTTTTTATTCTACTTTCTATCAATTTTATCAGATCTTCTTCGGAGTCAACTCACCTTAATTTACCCTTAATAGCTCAAAGTTTATATTCTGGCTTTCAATCATTCATCTCTGACCAATTCGTATCTGATAATAACTCTTTGAGTTTATTTTTGAATCATTTTAAAATCATACCTTCATTTTCCTCTGAAGTTTCTACGAACACGGTATATTCTGCCTTAATGTCATTTGATAGGGCAGGGGTTGAAAAAATGAATCCTGAATATCATATTTGAGCCAGTTCTTCACTTAGTAGCTTTTCAATTTCCTTAAACTTTAATTTTTTTATCCTAGCCAAATCCTCTTTTAGCTTATCTTTCTTATCGTGTTTCTCCATTACCTCCTTAAAATTATCTACAAATTGCTTGATATTATCCATTTCTTCCTTGTATTTGAGGGCTTCTTCATATGAAATGCAAAATATAGCCCTATCCTTTTCAAAATCAGGATCTTCTTCTTTTTTAAATTTAAGATCTATGACTTCCTTATCGCCCCATGAGCACTTAGGACATTTTTTAGTTATAATTATAGAGTCTGTCTCTTTTTTGTTTTTACATATAAGCTCAACTCAGCATTTCTTACATAAATCCTTTTTGATTATATATTCTTCTCAATCATTGTAAATTGCTTTCCTTTTTTTACATGTAGGGCAATTAAATACAAATAGCACTCTATTCTGTTTTCAATCCTCCTCTCAAATGTATTCTTTGAAATCGAACTCCATCATTTCATAACATTCTAAACATCTTGTTTTTGGTGGAATAAGTGATTCGATGTATTCATCCCTCTTTCTATCCTTGTCCATCCATTCTTTGATAATTTCTTCCTTTTTCAAGGCTCTATCTGACATTTTGCTTTTAAGGTATATATTGTTTATATAATTTGCAGCCATTTGTTGTCCTTGGTTCCATTTTTCGCCATTTTTTGGTTTCATTGTATAAAATCTACACACTGAAACCGTTACTTTATCATACAGTTCATTGTAGTATGATCAATCTTTTAGATAGTTCATTTATATAAAGTTAATTAATAATTATTGCAATTTTATTATATACTATTGATTATTATTTTGGTCATATGTGTTTTGCTTTTTGATTATATTTTCATATACTTAAACGAAATATAACTTTTTAGAGCCCTTTGCAAGAGCTCTAATATTTATTAACCAATTGCTTTTAAATGGAAGGAAATAATAATTGAAAGTATTTAATAAAAGAGGAGACTGTAAGCGGACTTACAACACTCCTTCTTGATATAAAGAATAATCACAATCAAGATGAACTAATTGAAAAAATAAAGGATCTAGAAACTCAAATATCAAAATTACAGAAGACAAAAAAATATTGATTAGTATGGGAAATGGAAAAAGAACCTGAACAAATAGTATTAGATTGCCAAAGGAAATTACCAATCTTGAAAGAAGTAAAAGATAAATTTCTAAAAAGTGATGAGTCGTGAAAAGCTAATATACTTATTGAATGAGATAATTTTCATGCCCTTCAGGTATTAAATTACACACACAAAGAAAGTATAGATTTAATATATATAGATCCACCATATAACACATGAAATGCAAATGAATGGAAATATAACGATAAGTATATTGATGATAATGATACATATAGACATAGTAAATGGCTTAATTTTATGAGTAAAAGGCTGACTTTGTCTAAGGAACTTCTGAAAGAAAACTGATTAATTTTCATAAGTATAGACGATAATGAACAGGCACAATTAAAATTATTATGTGATGAAATTTTCTGATCAGATAATTTTATCGCTAATATTATTTGGCAGAGTAAAACTTGATCTAGTGACGCAAAGGGTATAGATACGATTACGGAGTATATTTTGGTATATGCAAAAAATAAATTATTACCAGAGTTCACAAAAAATGCAGATTGATATGACAAAAAAAGATATAAATTAAGAGATGAATATTTTTCAGAAAGATGACCATACTATTTGGATAATTTGGATAGATGATGATTACGTTATCATGATTCACTAAATTACGCAATTTCAATTCCAGATTGAAGTAGCATATTTCCTAATTGAAGATCAGAATTTTTAAATGATGGATGGACCTGGAAATGGTGAAGGCAAAAGGTTAAATGGTGATTAGAAAATGGTTACATTATTTTTAAAAAATCTAAATCTAAAAATAATTGATGGTGAGTTTATTATAAGAATTATTTATACTCTGATAATGAGGGTAATCTTCTAGAAAGATGAACTCCTCATAAAAATGTTATATCTAATTTAAAGACTTGAGATGGTGCAAGTTCAATAAAAAATATTTTTTGATTTCATGTGTTTAAATATTCAAAACCTACTGAATTGATAAAATATTTCATTAAGTCTGTTAATCTTCCAAAAGACGCAATTATATTAGACTACTTTGCCTGATCTTGAACAACTTGACACTCTGTATTAGAGTTAAATAAAGAATATTGATTAGATCTAAAATTCATTATTTGTACAAATAATGAATGAAATATTTGTGAAGAAGTTACATTCGAAAGAATTAAAAAAGTTAGCAAAGGTTATTCTAATGACAAATGAGCTAAAACAGAATGATTAGGCTGAAATCTAAAATATTACAAAACCGATTTTGTAGAAGTAGAGAATGTTCAGTTGATTGATGATAAGCAAAAGTTAGAATTAACTTATAAGGCCTGAGAAGTAATAGCTATTAAAGAGTGAACTTATCATGAAATATCAAAAACACCTTATTTTCAATTCTTTGAAAATAATAAGAAATTAGTGTGAATATATTTCATTGAAAGTTCAAAATGAATGGATCAATTCAAAAATACACTTAAGCAATTAAGTAAATCAAAAAATGAAAGTGTTATTTATATATTTAGCTACTCTGAACCTGAATATTCTTGTAAGGATTTTAATGTGCCAAATTTGAGAATTGAGTGAATTCCAGAACCTATTTTAAAAATTTATAAGGAATTGAATAAAAAAATATAATTAACAATTCATATTGTATGAAAATTATTAATTTTGGTGTAAATAATTTTAGATGAATTAACTGATGAATCGAAAATAATAGTATTAATTTTGATTGATCCAATACCTTATTTATTTTTTGACAAAATAATGCAGGTAAATCATCTTTTTTAAGAGCGTATGAATATTTTTATAATAATACAATTCCTGTTGTCGATGATTTTTATCTTAAGAATCCTGATAATAAAATTGAATTTGTGTTTGAATTCGAATTAGATGTAGATGATTTGACAATAATTGAAGCAAGAGACCCTTCTAAGATGGTAAATTTCAGAACAAAATATCTATCAGCAGAAAACAAAGTTGTTCTAAGGAAAGTTTGGGCTAAAGAAGGTACTAAATTTAAAGATGATAATTTTACTTTCAATTGGACAACCTCTGTTGTAGATAATATTTGATATTGATGATTTTGATTACATAATGTTTTTCAATCATGTTTACCTAAGCCAATATTTATAAGTGCATTACCAACAAAAAAAGAAACGGAAGATATTATTAATTCAATACTTGAAGAAAAAGCTAAAAGTGTATTAGAAAATAGTGAATTACAAGAATATCAAGAATTAACCTGAAAATTGGCAAGCTTGCAAGAAAAGATGTATGACTCATTGGTTATTTCGAGCTATAAAGAGGAAGTTAATGTTCATTTTTGTAAAGCATTTTCTGATATAAAGATTGAATTAACAGAGAAAGATCAAGTTAAGTATACTACAAAGTCTTTTTGAAAAAACTTTGAAATAGAGTTTCAAAGTATAAATTGATGAGAAATAAATTCCAATATTCCAACAAACTGGGACAAAATATGACATTGAGCCATTAGAACAGCAATATTCAACCTATTTTTAATGAAAGATATAGTTGAATGATTCGAAAGAAAAGAGACAAGAAAGGATTATTTAGTATTATTTGAAGAACCAGAATTATTTTTACACCCTAAGATATTAAGAATTATAAGAAAATTAGTTTATGAAGTTTCATGAGATTCTTATCCATACCAAATATTGTGTGCATCTCATTCACCTCAAATGATTGACATTTCAAAACCAAAAACATCGTTAATAAGAATGGTTAAAAATGAACAGACAAAACTATTTCAGATAAATGAAAGCATACTTGAACATGATTTTGAAAAAACTAAAGATGAAATTAAAGACGAAATGAATGAAATACTAAGATTTAATCCATTTATTTGTGAATCATTTTATGCAGATGAAGTAATACTTGTTGAATGACCCACTGAAGAATTAATAATAAGATGATACCTTAATATTAATGATGATTCGATTGATAAAGATGTTTTTGTAGTCAACTGTTGAACAGTAACTAATATACCTTTTTATCAAAAAATATTTTCAAAGTTTAATATAAAATACCATGTAATATGCGATACGGATAATGCAAGTAGTAGTTGAGTTGATACCTTTTGAAATACAATATATTCTTCTTGAATTCAAAAATCAATTTATGAACAATTTTATACTGATAAAAACTCAAGTAGTGAGAAGGCTTGAAAACTATTGCTTCATCATACAACGTTTGAACCTGCACATAGAGTGGAATCAGTGCCAGAAAGATTAAGAATGCCTTCTGGATATTTAGATTCAGATTGAAAACCATTTAATGCTAATAGGTATTGGAAGGAAGTTTTAAGTTTGAATCTAAATGACTCTGAAATAGATAGGGTACCAATAATATATAATATTAAACAAATAATTAATTAACCCACATAAATATGGAACTAAAAATATTTCAGCAAGAGACTTTAGCTGATTTAAGAAAAGCATTTTTGGACTTATGGAAAACTTGAAAAAGAAGTTTGCCACTAGTTTTCAAAGCTCCTACTTGAAGTGGTAAAACAATAATGACAGCTCAATTTTTAAAAGATTTAACAAATGATCCTCAGTTTGAAGCTGATATGTGTTATGTATGGATTAGTTTCTGAGAGGACCTAGTAATGCAGAGTAAAAAGAAGTTATTTCAGTATTACTGATGAGCAAGTTCAGTAAATCTATTAGATCTGACAAGTCTGACAAACAAGAAGAAGCTGGAAAATAATAATGTGTTTTTTATTAACTGGGAAAAAATCAAATCATCAACGTCAGATTGAAGAAAATTAAGAAGAGAAACTGAAAAGACTCAATGAGATAAATGAGTTTTTGATGATTTTATACTTAAAACTAGGGAAGAGAGAGAAATTGTATTAATTATTGATGAGGCACATGCTTGAAGTAAAACAGATTTAGCGCAAGAAATAATAGATTTAATAAACCCAAGAATTATTTTTAAGATTACAGCAACCCCAAGTGATCAAGAAGAGCTGGATGCAAGAAGAAGTTGAAAATATATCGAAGTTGAAAGACAAAAAGTCATCGAGGAATGACTTATAAAAGAAAAGATAGTTACTCAGACAAAAGAAGATTTAGATAAAATATCAAAATTGGAGTTAGATCAAGATATATTGCTTCTTGAATTAGCTTATAATAAGAGAAATGAATTAGTTGAGGATTATAAAAAACTTTGATTGAATATTAATCCTCTTGTTCTTATACAGTTACCAAATGATGATAAGGCAACAAATGAAGTTCAGGCCAGAACCAAGCTTGACATCGCAAAAGAATATCTAACAAATAAATGAGAAACAGATAATAATGTTGCAATTTGGTTAAGCGAAAAGAAAGAAAATCTTGATGAAGTTGAAAAAAACAATTCAAGCGTAAATTTCTTAATATTCAAACAGGCAGCTGCAACATGATGGGACTGCCCAAGAGCAAGCATATTGGTTATGTATAGAGAAATCAAAAAGCCGGATTTTCATACTCAGACAGTTTGAAGAATTTTGAGAATGCCTCTTTGATATCATTTTGATATTCCTGAAATGAACGTTTGATATTTATATACAAACTACGAAAGAAATCAGGTTCATTTGCCTGATAGTAATAAGTTATGAGATAATAAGCCATATATCTACATTTCGACAAAAAAAGACGAAATAGACCCTATTATTCTTCAATCTACATTTTTATGAAGGGTTGATTATAATGATATCTGATGAACACAATTTGAACCTACTTTATTCGAAAACTTTAATGAATATTTTGGCATTAACGAAAGTGACATTTTATGAAAGGCTAAAGATAAAATCAAATCCAAGTGATTAGATATTGAAAACACAAAAATCACCTACAATATGATCATTGATGTTGAAATCGAGAATTATGATGATTTTATTAGAGAACTTCAGGATAAATGAAAAGATATGCAAGCAAACTTATCAATAATTGATATTGAAAGATTGTATAATCTTGAATTATTTAATTTCATTGCTCACCAAGATCAAGAAAATAGAAAATATGCTCCTGAAAGATCTTGGTCAGCAGTTAAAAAAGCCCTTAATGTATGGATGAACTCGTATGTATCTGAAGATAGGAGAGAGTTTTATAAAATAATTGTAAATGATTTTAGAAAGTCTGACAGTGTACTTAAAAAAGTATTATGAGAAACTCTGGAGAAATATAAACCAATAAGACAAATAGAGGTACAGGAGAAGGAGAAAAGATCAGAAAAGAAAATAGACTTAAACGTTCCAAGGAGAGAAACTTTTTATACCGATGATTATAAGGAATTTAATGATTTCAAAATTCAAAAAAGTGCTACAGAGCCTTTTTATTTACCAGATAGCTACTCCTGAAGGGTTAATGAAGTTGATTTTATTAAATATGTGGAAGGTTCAGAGAATGTAGTCTGGTGGTACAAAAATGGCCAAAGTTGATCACAAAATTTTTGAATTAAAAGAATTTGAAAAGATGCATTATTTTATCCAGATTGGATAGCAAAACTATCAAACGGTAAAATATTAATTGTAGATACAAAAGATTGAGTTACTGCTAGAGATCCTGAAACAATAGATAAGGCGGATAGTCTTCAAAAATGGATAAAAGAAACAGGGAACAAGAATATTATCTGAGGAATTGTTGTAAAGGTGGGAGATATTTGGAGAGTTAACAATAAAGAGATCTATAAATTTGATGATAATTACTGAGAGTTTATATACTTAAATGACTTATTCTAAACTTCTATTGAAAAGTTTGGGAAAAGATAAAATGATCAGCCACTCCAATTGTTAATAAGAGTGATTAGGAAGGTATAGCTATTCTAGCTCCACCTCTAAATGAACAAAAAAGACTTGTTAACAAGATTGAAGAATTAATGAAATATTGCGATGAACTTGAAAAGCAAATTTTAAATGCGAGAAATAATTCTGAAAAGATAATAGAATGAGTATTGCAAGAAGTATTTAAACATTAATATTATATCTTCATGGAAGAAATAAATTTTAAAATATACTTTTCAGATTTCTTTGAAGTAAGTCATGAAAAGATTGAAAAATATTGAGCACTTGATATTTCTCTCCTTTGTGATAATCCTGCTTTTGTTGACCCATTTCTAATATTTTTTAGTAGTAAGCCAGAATATAAAGAATTACATAAGAATATTATTGATTATATCTCATACTTAAAAGAAAAGTCTGATGAATGAAAGTTCGAAGAAAGAAATGCTATATTCTCAGAAGTTAAAGAGGTATGGTTATGATTTTCAAAAAACTCTAATCTTTGAATATGACTAAATAAGCATTTTGCTAATGAACTGAAAAATAACCTAAGTTCGTTACTAAATAGCGGAGGAGGTATAACAAAAAGTTCACATTTAGAAAAGTTATGCTTGATTTGAGATAGAGTTTGAGCAGATAAGATAAGCGATTTTACGATTAATCTTATCAAATCTTTCTTGATTGATTATACTCAAAAGTTTGCAGAGAAAAATATAGATGAGAAGTTTTTTTGCGATTTTAATATACCAAGATCAGTATTTGATTATAGTTTCTGAGAATGGAAAAGTAAAACTGCTAAACTTCCTTTTATAATAAACAAGAAAGGTAAAAAGGAATTTGTTTTGCTGACGCCAAAGGATATTCTCGTAAAAGAAAATGGATGGATAACAAAAAACGATTATTTAGATCAAGACACTACAATAATCGATAAGATATCCAATACAGAATTAAAAGAAAGAATTAATAAATATTTCATCTGACTAATGCCGAAAAAGAGAGACAAGAAAACTGGGGAAATAACTATTGATGATAATAAGGCAAATAGGCAGAAGGCATTGATATGAACTACCTTTCAATATCCTGTATTATTGGATTATTATATCAAGGATAAAGAAGAAAATTGAGATAAATCACTAATTAATAACGTTTTTGATACGACTAATATAGAGACCTATCTATACAAATCTGTTAAAATTGCGATTGATGATCTTAATAAAAAACAATTTTATGAAAAACAAATTACTTCATTTGAAGAAGTAGTAGAGAAGGTTAAGGTATTTAAGCATTATCTTGAAGATCGAGATGGATATAAGATTTTCTGGGATTGAGAAGAATTGAAAGTAAAAGAAAATGATGCTCAAATTATGCTTGATTTGATATTTAGCCCATCAAGCTTTTCTGTTGATAAGGAAATAAATAATTGAAGATGACCTGTTGATTTAAAAGTTTCAAAATGAAAAGACAGCACTTTAATAGAAGTAAAATTGGCTTCAAATTGACAAATTAAAAGTAATTTGCAAAAACAATTAGATATATATAAAAAGGCTGACTGAACTGATAATTGAATATATGTTATATTATATTTTAAAGATAGTGAATTATCTAAATTAAATATAATTCTAAAAGAAGTTTGATTGTCTGAATATATAGATAAAAAAGTATTCTTAATTGATTGCAGAAAGAAATTGTCAGCTTCAAAAGTTAAATAATTAGTTAATTTATAATATGAAAAACAAACCAAATAAAGAACATATAATTGCACAAAAAGATGAATTAATATCAGAATTCACCTCTCGTTATTGGATGCTTATGACTTTCATATTTATTCTTTATGGAGCTATGTGATGGAAAATTTGGCAGAATTTCGATTGATTAGCTAAGTTTTTTGATACATTTAAATTTTCAAATTCAATAATCAATAAATATCTGATAGATAATGTTGAAATTTTAATATCCTTTGGCGTTGTATATTTCACAACTTTGGCTTTCTGGAAATTTAAAAAAGGTTTATTTAATGATTCAGAATATAAAATAAAATTTTGGTCAGGAATACTTGTCCATAGGTTATTCTCAATGGTAATTCTGTCACCATTCATAATTTATTTATTGAATAAAACTATCCCAAACGGTGAATACCATATATTTTGGCTTATAGTCGCCTGATTGTTTTATTACTTATTACCATTATTTTTCTCTATTTGAAGCAAACAAAGAAAAAAGATTACCGATAATAAGTGTGTATTCCTTTTGATTTGCACAATAATGATTTTTATTATTTATTTGTGTTTTTATATAAATGGCTTTTGGGAGCCAATGATAATTTTATTTGTATCTTGAATTATCTTTCCATCATCAGACTCTCTTTTAAGGTCATATATAGTATCAATTGATAATTTCAATTCTATTGAAAAAGTTCATCAAATTAGCTCCGAATATACTAAAAGTTTAAAAGATTGAACAGTTTGAAGTAAGATTACAAACTTCATTTTAGCAATTGAAACAACAGAAGAAAATCCTGTATCACTACCACTCGCTTTCGAAAGTCTTGAAATATTATGAAATATGGCTATTGCATGAGCTTTCTGAATAATTGCTCTTGTATGGTTTTATGATGCAAATATAATTACAGCATTATATATTCATATTACGCTTGTTGTATCAGCCCTTCACCTATGGCTTATATCAAACAAATTTCCTAATATAATAGATATTAAAGCTGATTGAGAATGGTATAATTGAGTATTTTTATTAGAACGTTCAGAGGATAAAATCCTAATTATGAATAAAGAAGGAAAAATATTATTTAAACCTGATATTGTTTCTGAGATAAGAATGCCTTTTAAACTTATACAAAAAGAAGAAATTATTAATAAAAAATCACCAAAATAATCATGCCGAATCTAATAACAAAATCACTATATGTTGACTATCATGAAAGCAATAAACTTGCGTGGTGGAAGATTAACAACCTTCAAACATATAAATTCATAAAATGAATTGAAGATGAAGAGGAATGAGAAGATCTTAATGTAAAATTAGGTCAGAAAGTAGAAGATGTGGTTGGTGAATATCTTTTCAGGAAGTTCTGAACTAAAAGAACAAATGTTTTTGAAGAAGTAAAATTCAGCGAAAACGTAGATGAAGAACAAGAAGATATAATCCTTACTACATATAAGAATGGTATAGATTCAAACATTAAGAGAACAGAGGAAGCAATTAAACAAAGGGTTCCTATAATTTATCAAGCTTGATTTATATATAATGGGCTTTTTTGTAGAGTTGATTATCTTGTTTTAAATTCAAATTGAAATTATGACTTAATAGAAGTTAAAGCCAAGACATGAGTTAGGAAAGATAGGACTTATAAAAAGGTTCCAAATAAATGAGCTTGAAATCTTGAAGATGTCTATTTAGCAGACATATCTTTTCAGAAATATGTAATTACAAAAGTCTTTGAAGAAAAAGGTCTTTGAATATTAGAAAACAAATATTTTGCTTATCTAAACAATAAATATGTAAGGGATTGAGTGTTGGAAATTGAAAAACTAATAGTTTTGGATCGAGTCGATTGTATAAATGAGATACTTCTTATTTGAGAAGATGACGATAAGAAGGAAAACAGAGATGATAGCTTACAGCATTTCACATGAATTGAAGAATTAGTAAAAACCCTTGAAATAGACATAAATTTATCCGAAGAAGAATTCAATTCAAAATACCCTTTCAGTTGAAGTAAATACCTGACATATTTTTGAAAGGATAAGCCTTTCTGAACGATATACTGAAAATGACTTACTCATAATTGTGTATGAGCTCTTCATCAATTATGAAAAGTCAATCTCGAAGATTTATGTGATGAAGAAGTATGTATGTTTAATAAGGCTGACTGAACAGTATGAACAGCAAGAAAATTCGTGGATAATTATCTGCTTTGTAAAACAAACAGGACTTGCATTATAGAGAAATGAGATATCAAGTGAGAGTTAAATAATCTCAATTATCCACTATGTTTTTATGATTATGAAACAGTTTCAGTTCCTATCCCATTTCTTGATAAGACTTCTCCATATCAGCAGGTAGTTGTTCAATACTCTCTGCATAAGGTTTATGAGAATTGAGATATCAAGCATTATAGCTGAATACTTGCTGGAACATGAGAACAAAAAATTGAGCTTTTGGAAATAAAAGATAATAAGAATAAGGTTGATTTTGAAAATGAGAAACTCATATATTGAGATTATAAAGATGTTCTCATGGCCTTGAAGGATGATATTTGAGAAGATATTGATAGAAGTAGTTTTATAGTATGGCACAAGCCTTTCGAAAATACAAGAAATAAGGAAGTAGCTCAAATATTCCCGGAATTAGGCGATTTCTATTTGAAGATGAATGATAATACTTATGATTTGAAGGAGATCTTTTCTAAATGATTGTATTTTTCTCTTGATTTCAAGGGGTCATGCTCGATTAAGTATGTTTTACCTGCATTAGTGCCTGAACTAAGCTATGTATGAATGAATGTTCCAAATTGACTTGTAGCCATGAATGAATTGAATAGAATTATAATCTGAGAAGTTAAAGATGATAATGAAAAACTTCAAAAACTTACTGACCTACTTTTGTATTGCTGACAAGATAGCCTTGCAATGTTTAAAATATATGAAAAAGTTTTAAGTGTATTAAAATAATTATTTCTTAATTAACAAAAATAATGATAAATAGTGCCAACAAATATACAATAGCTCAAATTTTTTGAGATGATCCTTCTGTTAAATATACCATTCCAAAATATCAAAGAGAATATACTTGGAATAAAGATAATTGGGAAGAATTGCTTAATGATATTCAAGAAAATGAATGAAACCATTTTATCTGATCCATTATCTGTATAAATAATTGAACAGATACCCTATCAACACCAATGCTTGAATTAGTTGATTGACAGCAGAGGCTATCAACTGTTTCTTTGTTATATTGTGCAATACATAAGCTATTATCAGACAAAAATACCGAGAATGACGAAGATCTTAAAATGGAATTACATATATTAAAGCTTAAACTTATAAATAAGAAAGATTCTAAATCTAAAATGGAATTATCACATCAAAACAATAACTTCAATGATTACAAATGAGTATTGAATGAAATCTGATTATTGAAATTTGGTGAAGAAGTTAAAAACAAGTGAAATAGAAAGATATTCAAGGCATTTAGATTTTTTACTGAAAAATTAAGTATCCTTTCAGTTGATGAATTGTTAGAACTTTTAGGAAAAACAAACAATACCTTACTTGTAAAAATAGAAGTAAACTCTCATTCTGATGCATTTATGCTTTTTGAGAGTTTAAATAATAGATGAGTGCCACTTTCTGCAATTGATCTAATTAAAAACAAGCTTCTTGCAGAAGTTGAAAAAAACAAAATTATGGATATTGATGAAGCATTTTTGGACTGGAACAAGATTATCAATAATCTTGATGAATATTCTATACAAGAAAGATATTTAAGGCAATATTACAATGCATTTAAATTTGACGAAAGAATAAAAGTAGATTGACAAAGCAAAGCAACAAAATCTAACCTTATCAAGATATACGAAACCCTTATTAATAGAGATATAATATATATATTTAGTGAATTAATAGAAAAATCAAGTATCTACCATGATTTAATGCTTCCTAATGAGTCTGAAAATACGCTTATTAAATGATTACGAAACGAATTAATTGATTTGAATCATGTTAAGGCTGCACCTTCTTATCTGTTTTTACTATATGCTTTTTCTTTCAGTAAAGATAGAGATGCTGATTTCTATAAAAAAACGGTAAATTTGCTTGTTAAATACTTCATACGCAGGAATATTACAGATTTTCCTAATACACGCAATTTGGACCAAATATTCATTGATTTAATACAAGAAATTAATCAAGATATTAACAGATTGAATTTTGAATACATATCTGAATATCTCACTCATCCTTCAAGATATTCTGACGATGATAATTTTAAAAAACATCTAAATTGAGACTTATATGAAACAAATATTGATGCTACGCGTTTCATTTTGAGCAAAATAGAAGAATCAAAGAGAACAAAAGAAACTAAAACTGATTTTTGGCAAAGTGATGATAACAAGAAATTAGTATGGACCATAGAACATATATTTCCTGAATGAAAGAATATTCCGAAAAGTTGGATAGATATGATTGCAGAATGAAACAAAGAGGAGGCCGAAAGAATGCAAACAGATCTTGTTCATAAGATATGAAATCTTACTTTGACTTGATATAATCAAAACCTTTCAAACTTTGATTTTGTAAAGAAAAGAGACAGAAAAGATAACAATGATAATTTTATATGATATAAAAATAATCTTTTCTTAAACGAAGATGTTGTTAATAAGGAATCTTGGATCAAAGAAAATATTCAAGAAAGAACGGAAAAGTTGGTAAATATTGCATTGGATATATTTAATATATAGATCTTAACTTTGTTAAAGTAATTATATTAGCATTTAATAAATCTACAATGGTAACACACAATCCAAAGCAAATTATAGAACAACTACAGACAATACTAAGTAACCCTTCCAAAAAAATATGATTTCTTTTTGGTGCCTGAATTTCAATGAAAGATATGAGCTGAAAGGATTTAATTCCAGGAGTTGATATTATGACGGATACTGTCATTAAGAAATTTACAAAAGACCCTCAAAGATCAGCAATAGAGGTAATAAAAACTGAAATCATTTCTGATTGAAAGAAATTCAATATAGAAACTCTCTTATCAAAAATTTCTGAAAAAGAAAGAGCTGCATGAGCTGAAAAGTTGTGTTGATTAAGTAAACACGAATTAGAAATATTAAGAAAAGATATCGAAGATGATATATGCAAACAAGTGTCTATTCATGAACCAGCTTCTGAAAAAGTTAATGTTGAGACAATTAATCATAACACTTTTGCAAAATGGATTAAAAATGCAGACAGAGAATTTCCTGTTGAAATTTTTACTTTAAATTATGATTATCTTTTAGAACTATCTTTGGAAAATCAAGGAATTCCTTATTTTGATGGCTTTGTGGGTAGTTATAATGCTTTCTTTTGTCCAGAATGGATTGAAGATGGTTCTCCCGTAAGAGATTGGGTCAAATTATGGAAATTGCACTGATCACTTGGTTGGAGTCAAAATGAAAAGAAAGATATCATAAGGACTTCCTGAGCTGCTTGAACCTCAATGATATATCCTTCATTTTTAAAATATGACCATTCAAAAAAACAGCCATATCTCAGTTATATGGACAGATTGTCTTATTTTTTAAAGCAAGAGGATGCAGTTTTGTTTACATGCTGATATTCATTCTGAGATGAACATATTAACGAATTGATATTAACTGCTGTTTCACGTTCAAGATCTTCTAGTGTCTTCGTACTTAATTTTTGAGAATTAGAAGAAACTGACGAGTTGCCAAAAATTGCTATGAATAATACAAAAATATCTGTATATGCAAAAAGGACAGCAGTTATAGGATGAAAATTTTGAGAATGGAAATTAGATTGAGAGCCAGATAAAAATGTTTCGTATAATGTTATCGATTTTGGATTTGATGAAGATGCAGTAATGGAGGAAGAATGAAAAACAAATACATGGACGGGTAAATGAAATTTTTGGCTTGGTGATTTTAATAAATTCACAAATTTTTTATCCCATTTTTATTCTAAATCCAAATATATAAAAAATGATAAATAATGAATCTTTTATATGAAAAGTGCGAAGTGTCACTTGAGGTGTACTTGCAATTGAATTAGATGAGAATATTCGCTCTACTCTGCCTGTAATTGATTGAATATTATACAGAGTATGACAGATAGGTTCTTTTATCAGAATTCCGTTCGGTTACGTGGATTTATTTGGTGTTGTCACTCAGGCATGATCAGATGCTATACCAGAGAAATTAGTCTGACAAGATAATGCAAAAGGTTCTCGTTGGATAAAAGCAACATTGATTTGAGAAAAAATTGGTAGTAAATTTGAAAGATGAGTTATCCAGTTTCCAATAGCAGATGATGAGGTACATTTAGTAACAAAAGATGACCTAGAGGTTATATACTGATGATTTGATGAGAATAAATCAATTGTTGTAGGACAAATAAGCGCTTCTGAAAATTTAAGTGCAAGAATAGATATTGATCGTTTAATAAATCGTCATTGTGCAATTCTATGATCTACATGAAGCTGAAAGTCAAATACAGTTTCGGTCTTATTAGAATCTATAGCTTCAAGAATGGACATTGATGGCAATCCTTATAATAGCACAAGAATCTTATTAATAGATCCGCATTGAGAATATTGAGAAATTCTGAAAGAATATAGTCAAGTATTCAGAGTAGGGTCTAATTCTGAAAATGGAGAACAAGAACTGGTTATCCCATATTGGGCATTACCTTTCCAGGAATTTATAAAAAGCTTCCCTTGAAACTTAAATGAAAAACAAGAAGAATACATTAGAGAAAAAGTTTTGCAGAAAAAAATTGCATCAGCTAAGAATTTGACGAATCCACCTGAAGAAGAAGCTATAACTGCAGATAGTCCAATACCATTCAGTATCAATCAATTATGGTTTGAATTAGATGATTTCGAAAAACAAACATATAGCGAAAGGGCTAATACCGAAACAAAAACCTTGGATGAAGAAGATTTAGGAGATGCTTCAATTTTAAAATCAAATAAATATAAGCCTGCTGGTAATGGCTGAGCTTCTCCTTTTATGAATAATTCAGCACAAGGCATCTGATCATTTTTATATTTGATGAGAAATAGACTATTAGATCAAAGATTTAAATTTCTATATGAACTCGGTGAATTAAAGCCAGATTTAGAAGGTAAAATTAAATGAGATTTAGATACCCTTATTCAAAAATGGATTGGGACAGATAAACCAATTACAATATTAGATTTATCTAGCGTTCCATCTGAAATCATGTGATCGGTCTCATGATCATTACTTTCAATTATTTATGAATTCTTATACTGGTGACAAAATTCTGATGTATGATGAAGAGAAACACCCATTTTATTTGTATTAGAAGAAGCTCATAATTATTTGAAATCCGGGGAGAATTCAATTGCATCTAGAACCGTTCAAAGAATAGCAAAAGAGGGAAGAAAATATTGATCATGACTTTTGTTGGTTACCCAAAGACCATCTGAGTTAGATGAAACAGTCCTGAGTCAATGTTGATCAGTAATTGCACTAAGAATGACTAATTCAAATGATAGAGGACATATAAAAAGTGCAGTTGAAGATTCTTTGTCAGACTTAGTTGATTTATTACCAAGCCTAAGGACTGGAGAGTGATTAATAATGGGCGAGTGTGTTAAATTACCAATGCGTACAAAATTCAATAAAGCAAAGGAATCTAAAAGTACAGATCCTCTTGTATCTGAAAAATGGAAAAAAGAATTGCCAAAAGCCGAAAACTATAAGAAAGTAGTTGATCATTGGCGAAATAATAAGTTTTCTTAATTTTTAATATTATTACTATGGAAATCGAAATGATTGCAGTTTCATCATCAAATATCGAATCTATTTGATATGATTCTAAAACCGAAACTTTACATGTTTTGTTTTTAAACTGAACAAAATATGAATACAAAGGAGTTCCTGAGACAATTTATGAACAACTCATGAAAGCCCCCTCTCATGGTTCATTTTTAAACAGAGAAATCAAATGAAAGTACCCTTACGAAAAAATTTGATAGACTTTCTATATAAAATTAAATTATATATAAATTAATTTATATATTCTTTATGAAATTCAAGATAGCTAGCAGAACATAAATCTTCTAACTTAAAACCTATTTTTTCAGTTATTAAATTTTTCGCTATTTCACTATCATGAACGTAATTAAAGAAAAAAACTTCAGGACTTGTCATAATTCAGAAGCCAAATAATCGCTGTACATATGAATAATAACAAGGGTAATCATCGATTTGATTAATGATTCTTTCTTTAATTGGTCATTTTTCAAAATCATCTCAGATAGCTATATTGATTAATCTCGCTATTACATGGATGCAGATATCTATAAGCACAACTCCCTCTACAAATTCCTCTCTTATAAATCTCAAGTCAAGATCGTTAATTCAGTTATGTATATAATTATGGGATAAGTATTTATATATTCCATAAACAACATCTTCATGAATTGGATATTTCGACAATTCGGGCTCTTTTACATAGGATATTTGTCAGAGTTTAAATATTCATTCTACTTTAGTTCTACAATTCCTTTCCTCTTTCCCTGAAAGATGATTATAAAGCCAATTAATATTTTTTTCATAAAAGCTCCTTAAATGTGTTCATGCACTTGTGTAGTATCAAGAGCACAGCATTTTAAAACTTAGATGTAGGTCGTCATAGGCCTGTATGATTAGCTGATGATTATCACTGTTGATATTCTTGTCTCCTATAAATCTATCTACCATCTCCATGAGAATCTGATAATTGTAAAAAGTCCAGTCCAATCATCTTAATTCCCCGAAAATCACTTTTTGTTCTTTTGCAAGAGTTTTAAAGGATTGTTTAAATATTGCTCATTCTTTTTTGTGCAGTTCTTGGACTTTTTTATATGTAGAGATAAATTTTTCTCTTGGTGGCAACCTTGAAATAAATGTGATTCACATATGCTATTTGTTATTTTTAAATAAGACTAACTGTTAGTGCTTATTATAGTTAAAAGTGCCTAACGGCAAATTATATATTTTAGGCTTAGTTAGGATATTACAGATTCAGTGGAATTTTATTCTAAACCTGTGATTCAGTTATATTTTCTAATAATGGAATTGCTACAATTTCTAGTTCTTTTTCAACAGTAGATTCTATTTCCTTTGGTTCTTCATTTATTTTTAATTCTTTCGAAGGGAATAATTCAGAGAAAGTATATTTCTTTGCTGTCTTATATCTGATAAATTCAATATTCATTGTATCAAATAGTTTGTTCTTAAATATATCTCATTTCTTTTCCTTATCATGAGTGCAATCATCTAATTCAATACAAAACTTTAATTTTCAGTTTAAATCAGATATTACAAAGTCAATATGCTTCGCTTTTATCTTCTGAAACATACCAAAGGCGATCTTGTCTTTTTTCTGGTCTCTTACTCAGAAGATATCTGCCAATCTAACTTTTGATAGTAGGATTACCTCTTTATCTGCAAGATATTCTTCTAACTGCCTATAGAAATTCAGCTCATTAGGGGTAAAGAATATTTTTTCATATACAAACTTCTTTATTTCCAATGATTCTTCATCAATTTCTTCTCAGGAATTAAGCTTTTTCAAAAAGCTTATAATTTCTGCAACAGCAAAGATTATTACTAATAATATTGCAAGTGTATATATAGGATTCATTATTTGAATTTATTGTTATCCAAGCTAGTGTAACATAAAACTTAATTTATTTCAATTATCTGATTTCTTAGATTTGAATATTTATTGAAAATTTGTTTATAGTTATTTTTTGGTTTTTCTCTGAGTTAGTTGAGATATAACAATTTTACTATATTAATATAAGGAAAATCACAATAATAGTTGGTGATAAAATAAATATAAAAGTGCAACTTATATATTAATTTAACTTTACTATTTATTTTTGTTATTGGCTTTAGAGATAAGGTTGCTTGTTAACATTTTTTTGAATTGTTAATTTAGATGATTATTGAATATAGAAAGTTTGTAATTATTTTATTTTTGAAATGAATTTGGTTCTTAATCAGGTATTTAATTATTGAATTTTTTATTATATGATATAAGACTTTTTTGATATTAGGATTATTTTAGTTGTATTACAATTTTGAATATATATTATTTTATTGTAGTTATTATTTATCAGAACAATAAATTATTAATTTGTTAACAAATGTGTTCAGTATTTTTTTATTACCAAAAAATATTTATCATATAGATATATATTAATCTCGTAAATGTATGAATAATAAACTCTACCATTCTTCATTGATTAAGCTCATTCCCATTGAATACAATATAGCTTGCAAATATCTTGCAATCCGTACCAGGAATATAGGCAATCTTCAGCTTGAGACGACAACAAATAATTTTTACAGCCAAGCATGACTAAGCACATATCAATGTTTTCAGAATATTACTGGTTTGAAGCCTTATCTTACAGATAGATTACAATATTTTCTGATTCAATCAGAACTTCTAGGGAATACCATAGCTATTGCTGGTGAAGGTGTAGTTGTTTCAAATCAAAAAGCACTTCATTCGATCGTAAGTCGCAATAATACTGTAGCATTATATAAAGCAATGAATTGAGATGTGATATTATTTGATCAGCAATTTACTTATAAATGACTATTAAAGCCAGATGGAATCGTTTTGAAAAATGATCGTTTGGTTGTATTCCAGGAAACTGATTGTGCTTCTCAAAGAGTTCGTGTCATAGCAAATAAAGCTAGCATTTACCTTAAGTTTATCACTGAGATGATAAATGAATGATACTCAGCCAAAGATATTCGAATTGTGTTTTTTACGACAAATATAAAACGAATCAAGATGCTTTTGAATCTGTGAGTTTTTTCAAAACTTCAGACATTATGAGTCATTAAGTTTGCAATTAATAATTTGAATTAAATTTTTATCGATATGGAAAAAGTGAATGTTCATTTCTATCTGGAATATATGAATGCCCTGGAATTTCTAAGGATTTTTACTGGGCAGTCGTGAACAATTCAAGGGAAAATAAAGAAATATATCAAATGCAGTGATAATTGAGTGAACTACATAGAATATAACTTGATTAGGAATATCTATTGCGGATGTTTTCAGCGATATACCTTTTCATGTCATAAGCATATTGACAAGGTCTCATATAATATCTCTTGCGTTTCGTTTTTGCAATTATTAATGGAATTTGGTCATATGTTTTCTGATTTGCATCTATCAATTGAAAACCAATCTTATCTCATTAGACATCCAGAGTGTATAATCTGAATGGCTAAATCAATCAGCGACGTATTTAATAGTGATAATACTCTATGGAAAAGACTCGTTACAGATATAGCAAAACAATACAACCAGAAGAGGTACGTGCAATTACTAAATATTTTGGCCATCATAAACTTCGGTGATCCAGAATCCATAGAGATTACTTCACATCGATCTATTCACATCGATCTGATTCCTAAATGATATCGATTAAAGGTGTCAAATATTTCAATAGTTGAGATATCAGGGGATATTAATTTGAGGGCAATAAAAATAATTGCAGATACCATTAGGCTCAAAAAAATTCGAAACATCTACCTTATAACAAACCAGGCATGAAAGCATAGTCAGCTAATCAATGTAATAAAAGCTATAATTGCAAATCATGCATTTCATTCAACAATTTCAGTTTTTCAATCATTAGAAAATATTACCCATAGATATAAAGAAAACAATCTGCATATCTTTTTTGAGGATTCCAATAAATTCGCATCTTTTCTGAGTTTGCCAGGTAATTCTGGAATTCTTTTGAAGCCCGGCTAAATATAGCACAGCCATTGAATTTAAATCTTCTTTTTTGATATCTATAAAAATTCCTTTTTTTTCTATAGCTATTATTTAGTGGCAAAAAACGTAATCATATAATTTTATTTTTTTATATATTTAAATATGACAATCACATATTTATTATTAAGCATTTTTGCTTTATCAACGCCGGTTATCCTATATTTTCTTTCAGGGTTTTTATCTTCAAATGACGATAGGGAATATTCGATTATTGAAGTTAAGCCAAGCCCTATGGATAATCAGCAGATACTATATTCTAAAATGGTTTTGTTTTTGACTCATCTTAAGTCTGTTGCTGAATTAGATGAACCATTTAACATTATTTTTGATATTACCAATAATGATAGTATATGATTAAGGTATTTTAGACTTATTGTACCTGAGTCATACCAAAACTTTATCATAACGCTACTACAAAGCGATTTTCCTGATTTCAATTGTAGTGTCTCAGAGACTATTAAGGAATGTGATTATTTTTTAAGGTACAATTGATTTATTGTATTCAGAACTAATACAAATAAGCCTCTTATTAAAAATACAAATATATTTTCTGAAGAATATATTCTTGAAAATCTCAAAACTCTCATAAATTCTGTAGACAAGGGGAGTTTTCAGATTTTATTGGAATTTCCGGATGAAATAAATCAGATGATATGAAAAGAGGAATTGGATTCCATAAAAATAGATTCTAACACAATGGAAACAAATTTAAATTATGTCAAAGACTTAAAGATATCATTTAGATTTCTAAGTTTTGAAACAGATTTTTGCCCTACAGCGGTACCTTCTACCGTATGAGGGATACTAAATTTGAAAGGTAGGTCAAACATAATATCCAAGGAATTCAGATGATGAAAATATATTACCAGATCGTGATGAATTAAGAATTTTATAATTGATTTATTTTACAGATATATGCATGGAATTGAACCAAGACTTCAATATTTCTCGAGTGCGGATGCATGTTATTTTTCTGCTAGGGAACTAGCAACCCTATATTCGTTTATATATTGTGATAAAATTGATTGATTGCCATATACATTCGGTAATCCCTGAAAAGTCCTTAATAAACAAAAAGAGCTTGAGGAAATCTATGGTGACCATAAACAATTTACCAGGATAGCACAAATAGCTCATCCAAATTATTGAGAAGAATGGTTTAAGTTAGATATAGAAACAAAAAGAAGACATGTTTATTTTCTTGGTAGAACATGATCTGGTAAATCGACATGCTTGATTGAAATGATGAAGGATGATATTAAGAATGGTAGATGATTTTGTCTCTTGGATCCACATGGTGATCTTGCAGACAAAATACTCGATTCTATTTCATTTGAACGAGCTGAAGATGTTATATATATCGACCCTTCCCATCCATGCTGAAGAGTAGGACTTTGAATTTTTTCTTTTTTACGAGAAATCCGTAATAGACATTTTAAGTCGAGAAGCACGACTCCAAGCTTACAGGAATTTCGCAGTTACTCTAGTGTACTTGTATCAATGATGGTAACCGCACTTAAAAGTATAAGTATTGGAGGCAAGGAACAATGGTGACCTAGGCTAGATATGTTGATTAAGTCAATATGATCTGAGCTTTTAAAATATGAGTGCTCTGAGGTATTGGATATTTCAGCGTACCTTAATTCTGAGGAATTTCGAAAAAGTGTATTGGCAAATATTGATGATCATTTGTTAAAAGAAGAATTGGATTCACTCAATCAAAAATCTAGTAGAGTTACTGATGAGTGGTTTCAGCCATTAAAAAACCGTCTTGGAATTTTCAATGTTGCATACTTTAGAAATATTTTTTCAGGAACTCCAAAATTTAGTCTGAAAGAGGCAATGGATTCAAATAAAATATTAATATTCAGGCTTTGATCAGGATTATTGTCTGAGGAGGGGAATTTATTGGGTTCAATAATGGTTTCCTTGATTTTTCATCTTTCAATGAGCAATGCTTGAATATGAGAAGATGAGCGTCATGATTTTACTATTTATGCTGATGAATGTCAGAGGTTTGTAACGGACGAATTCTCAAAAATATTGTCAGAGGCTAGAAAGTATCGTTTATCATTGGTTTTAGCTAATCAATCTCTATCTCAGTTGAGTGTGAAGAATCCTGAAACTTTGAATGCTATTTTGGGGAATGTTTGAACTATGGTCTCTTTTGCAGTTTGACCAGAGGATGCTTTAATAATAAGTAAACGTTTCAGGCTTAATTCCGAAAAATTGGCAAATTTAACTCCACATAAAGCCTATGTAAGTTGTGAACCCTATTCAGATGAGTCATTTTTGGTACAGACATCCGTGGGGGCTTGCGATGAGACAGCTAAATATCCTGGAAGGCTAAAAGTAGTGGCTTCAAGTAGTGAAAAATATGGTCTTGAATGTTTTACATCAATAAAGACATACACTGATTGTATACTTAAAAGCTCATTATTTTATTTTCTAAAGTCTCATAATACCTTTACTAGAGCTGATTGCAAAAAAAGGTGGAGTTATCATGATAAATCAATCGATAAACTTCTTGGTATATTGGATGAACAGTGAATAATCAAAAAACAGACAGAGGATTTATATGGTGCCAATATTGATACTATTATTCTTCTGGAATCTGAATTAAGAAAAGGGGATATCATTCAATTTGAATATGTGGTAGAGGAGTGTAACGAAAAAGATCCCATTATACTTAGGATGCATTTTGATAAATATGGTTCACTTCCTTCTTTTTGATATCGTAAAGATGAATTTGAACACGATCTTTTGGAGAATGGATAATTATATTATCAAATATAAATTAGAATGATTCTTTTTAGAGTCATTCTAATTTTTTCTTATATTAATAATATTCAAGTTTACTGATAACAAAAACAACTCTACCCACCTATCAAACATCTCAATAAGTGTGTGGGGAAATTCGTCTCAAGGCTGCCATGAAAAATCAAATAATCCTCCTGCGAAAGCGGGGGGATTATTGATTATATTTTTTCCATCACAAAAACAACTTGCTTTTTATTGAATAAAAGCTAATCTTACCTTAAATAATGTTAAAGAAGAAATCTTACATTATTTTTTCTTTAACTTTTCAGTATTTTTCTTTGTTTTAATAAATATTCTCTTTTAGGATTATCTTTTAATAAATTAAGATTATGTCTAATGCAATACTAAGTAAATTTAATAAATATCATCTTATTAAGGCTACATTGATCATGTTATCATTTACGGTCTTTTTTGTTTGAGATGCTTTCGCAGATACAAATGAAAATTGTATTGTCACTATGAATACTAGGTGTACATTCTCAGATTGATGATATCTTGATATAACAGGTGTAGAGACAAACTCAACCTTTGTAAGATATATAAGCAAAACAGGTGAAACAATTGGTCAGACACAACTAAACCCATTTGGTTGAGCCTGTATGTTACCTACAAGATATGGGACAAGATTGCTACCCTCAAGTCATTCTTTTACATCAATACTAGATGGCAAAAATACAATAAACATTCAAGCGGATGTTGAAGTTTATTATTATTCTTTTGCTAACCTCTGGACATGTCAAAGGCAATTCTCCATACCTTGGTCATATCAGACCAGTCCAGTGTATACCTTCACAGAAAAATCCTCCTTATCGCTTTTATCATCTGATCCAATTGATTCTGCAACTCAAGTTCCTATTGACTCTCCGATAACTCTTGATTTTTCTGAATGAATAGATTCGACTTCGATTAAAGATAATATATCGCTTACTTTAAATGGAAATCAGATTGAATATTGATTTTCTCAAAGTGATGACAAAAAAGGAATCAATATCAAATTGACTTCTTGAAGGTTCGCCCAGAATAAAATTTACGCTCTGACTATCTGAAAAAACTTAAAAGACATATCTTGAAATACTTTGTGAACTGATAAAGTTATCAGCTTTACAACTGAAGTGATGCCATATAGTCTTTCTCAACAGATCAATAGTCCACAAATGGAAGAAGAACCCCATGATGTTTATCTATGAGAGAAGATATGAAAGTTTCAATCAGGATCAGGGATAATCCTGAGCGCCATAGTTGATAATTCTTTTTGAAAAAATCTAAATCTTGATTTTGAGGTATATAAATTATGAGAATCATTACCTATATATAAAAGATCAACAGAGGTGAATCTTTGAATCTGAACAGTGGTAGTTGATTTTTTGTGAGCTTGAGATTATTATTGGAGAGTAAGGACTTCTGACGATTCATGAAATTCAAGTGATTGGGCAGATTTCTGAATGAACTTATTCTGAGAATCTGATTTTTCATATTTTTATTGATTTGAACCTTATCCTTATGGATACAGGTTTCCTAATGCAAGTGTTGCGGATTGAGTATTGAATTGAATGTGACTTAGCTCTATTGTAAGATGAATCCCACCAAATTCGTTTTTGATTAATCAGCCCACAATAATTGATTGAAACAAATGGAATTTATTTAATAATGCATTTGATACATCAACTTTAAAAAATGATGATAGAAAAATGATTGATGCATTTGAAAGCCTTTGACTTAATACAGATGAGCAATTTCAATGATGAAATTGCTATGGAATGGCTATGTCTCCTGCTATGCAGTTTACTCATTCCGGTTTTATTCAGACAAATTATTCTAAATTTTCAAATCAAATATGAAATTGAACTATTTGGGATAATATAATTCCACTTGATGTAGATTGAAAAGATGATTGGAATAATTATGATGGTAACAAGACCTTAGAAATTATCTTGTCATTTCAGCTTTCTCAAAGTAGCGTACATATTCAAAAAGCAATTCATAATGGTACAAAAAGTCCAGATAAAATATTAACAGAATTAAAAAACAATTCTAATAATACTTATGCATTACTTTTTTGGTGAAAAGATAAAAATAATGATGATGTATGACATGCTGTAATCCCATATAAAGTAGAATGAAATAGGATTTATGTATGGGATAACAATTTTCAATATCCATTTAGGGAAATAAATAATACTGAAATTTATTCATATAATCAATATATAGAGTTATACACAGGAAGTGATTGAAAAATTAAGTGGAAAGATAAAACATATGAATGGAATGAATTTACAGAAATGTCATTAGTAAATTTAGACGATATATATAACAATTGATATAAATCAGTGCCAATGTGATTTAATTGAAATGGCACATCATATACGTTATCCTGAAGCTCTAGTATCTATATTTCAGATTCTCTGTGAAGAGTTTCTTGATTTACCAGCTCGGGTGTAATAGAAGATATTCCATGAGTAGATGTCATAGTTCCTTTGAATGTGACACTTAGCTGAGCAACTAAAAGTAATCTAAAACAGATATATATACCGGAAAAAATAGATTGACTGACTATTAAAGTCAGTTGAATAAAAGAAGAGAATTATGATCTGAAGATTGCATGATGAGATTATTACACTAACATATCTTGAGTAAACACTCTAACAGGACAAATAGATATATTCACGACAACAAATTCATGAATATTTATAGATTTCGATGATTCTAAAACCTGAACATACACTTTACTGACAGATAATTTCCAAGACACTCTTACATGAACAGTATTTTCACCTTGAATTGAATCTATAATTCAACCACAGAAATATATATTTGATTGGAATAAAGTGATGCAAGGTTCTACTAATGCTATATCTTATCAAATTGATATCGATAACGATTGAATATACGATCTGACTAGCAATTTTTCACCAGTCCCTAAATCTCTAGATGAAAAATGATCAATATCAGGTTATGTGAAATGAGATACAAATGCGTCTATGGCATGATGGAAGGTATTCATAGACAAGAACGATAACTGAAAACTGGAAGAATATTCTGAGATTTTTACGACTACAGATAATAAATGATATTATAGATTCGATAATCTAGAGAAATGAAACTACAATATAGCTGAAATTCCACATCAAAACTGGAATTTAATCAAACCAACCAATTATAAATATAATCTTTATCTGAATAACTGACAGAATGTCATTAACCTTGATTTTGTGAATACTTTTACAAAATGAAAAGGCAAATAACTTTAACATAAAAATACTATGAAAATATATATACAAGTATTCATATGAATATTAACACTGGTCATGTTAGTGCTTTTATGAAAATATTGATATGATTATTACAGATACGAAAGAAATGTTACTATAGAAGAACAAAATAAAAGGAAGATTGATGAGTATAATTTTGAACAATTGACAAAAGTAAAAATAATATTAAAAGATATTAAAAGATCAGATAAAAAATTCCAATCTTTAAAGGAATTCAATCATATATATAATGCAGATATAAACCCAATTAAAAATTGTTATTATATAAAAAATTATGAAGACAACAATAGGGTATTGTATACTTTTTGATTTAAACTAGAATCGAAAAAATATAAAGATAAATACTGACTAATTGGCAAGTACGGGACAGTATATTATGTCTATCCAAAATATGATTTGCCTTATAGCAAAGTTTGTTTCTGAACAAAGAAATCTTGTACTGACCTTGCATATGACCATTTTGACACCATTATATCAAACCCTTGCGAGGATTAGGATATTCTTCTTTTGATTTGATTAAACAATTCCACCCACCTATCAAACATATCCATTAGTGTGTGAGAAAAATCATCTCAAGGCTGCCATTGACATTTAATAAAAATCAGTATATTACTAATACTGATTTTTTTATTTATCAAAGCACTATGATGCAATCACGAGTTCCAGATGAGGTTGATTATAACGATGCTCTTGTAAAGATTAGCAACCATTTCAATACTGATGAACGAGTGTTCTCAATATTTTGATCAGGGTGGAAAGAACAAAAAAGACGCATTCCATTCAGTGATATAGACTTATTTATTATTGAAAGGAATAGCATTCTTCCTTCCTTCGAAACTGTAGTAGCATTTTGAAAATTACTTGAAGATATTCATCCAAATGTTCCAGTTCAAATACATTGGACAAGTGAGCCAATTCTAAGAAGTCCTCTTTGCCCTGAAAAACCTTTTCTCGAAGAGACAAAACAATCAAAAGAATGAGAGTTTGCATCGTATTGATATGCAACATATCTTGATAGCATAGCTCAAAATCGACAATTCAAAAATGACGACATTTCGATGATGTCTCACTATATTCGGAAAATCGTAAATCAAACTATTCGGCTGGAATCAGTGAAACAAAGCGGTGATCATGCAGATATTGTCCGAGTTTTCTGAGCCTATAGGAAAATTTTTGGACTTCTTTCTTTGATTGTACGAATTAAAAATGGATCATCACCATTTTCAAATAGGAAAGCTGATATTATAGAATCTGCACAAGAAATTATAGGTTCAAACATTATTATAAATGCTGACTTACTTCTTACTTTAGATCAGCCAGATTCCTACAAACTCCTTGAAATGTTCCATTCTGAAGAACTGGAAAAAGTAGTCATATATTTTAGTCAATTGTATGTCGAGCTTGTTAAAATTTTACAAAGTATACTTTCATTACCAGTGAAAGTTAGAGTAGAAGAAGTGTTATCATTTTAAAACTACTGTGATACTTTTTCCAAACCCTCCAGATCAAACTCCTGAAGCGCTTTTAGAAACTTCAGTATAAGCAAAGTTTCACCCACAACTCTCTGGGGCTGCCAATATAAAATCAAATAATCCTCCTGCGCACCCAAAGGAAGTACTCCTGGGGTAAAAGCGGGGGGATTATTGATTTATATTTTTCCCCACTACAAAAATAACTTGCTTTTAAAGGAATATAGGCTAATGTTGCTTTAAATAATGTTCAAGAATTGATTCTTACATTATTTTTCTTTAACTTTTCAATATTTTTCTTTGATTTAAAAAGTATTCTGTTTCAGGATTATCTTTTAATAAATTAAGATTATGTCTAATGCAATACTAAGTAAATTCAATAAATATCATTTTATTAAGACCATTTTGATTCTATTATCATTTATGGTCTTTTTTGTTTGAGACGTGTTTGCAGGCGCAAACGAGAATTGCATCGTCACAATGAATACCAGATGTACATTCTCTGATTGATGATATCTTGATATAACGGGTGTGGAGATAAACTCAACCTTTGTAAGATATATAAGCAAGACCGGGGAAACACTTTGACTGACTCAGCTCAACCCCTTCGGCTGAGCTTGCATGCTACCAACAAGATATGGAACAAGATTATTGCCTACAAGCCGTTCATATGCATCAATGGTTGATGGTAAGACAGCAATAAACATCCAGGCAGATGTAGAAGTATATTATTACTCCTTTGCAAATCTCTGGACATGCCAAAGGCAATTCTCTATACCTTGGTCATATCAGATAAGCCCTGTATATACTTTTATTGAAAAATCATCACTTTCCCTTTTATCTTCAGATCCATCAGATTCCGCTGTCAAATTTCCGATAACCTCTCCAATAACTCTTAATTTTTCTGAATGAATAGATTCGGCGACAATTAAAGATAATATCACACTTATTACAAATGGAATTCAAATAGAATATTGATTTTCCCAAAGTGAAGATAAAAAAGAAATATATATTAAGACAACTTCTTGAGCTTTCGGTCAAAATAAAACCTACACTCTGACTATTTGAAAAGATTTAAAAGATATATCTTGAAATACTTTCTGATCTGATAAAGTCATCAGTTTCACAACTGAATTGATGTTAAATAACCTTTCTCAAAAAATACTGAGCCCACACATGGAGGAAGAAGACCCTCGGGAAGTGCATCTATGAGAAAAAATTTGAAAATATCAATCCGGTTCAGGAATAATATTGAGCGCAAACATAAATAATAATCCTTGAGACAAGCTAGATTTTGAAGTATACAAATTATGAAATTTTACACCTATATATACAAAATCTACAGAGGTGAATCTTTGAATCTGAACAGTGGTAGTTGATTTTTTGTGAGCTTGAGATTATTCTTGGAGGGTAAGGACTTCTGACGATTCATGAAATTCAAGTGATTGGACAGATTTCTGAATGAGCTTCTTCTGAGAATCTGATTTCTCTTATTTTGATTGATTTGAGCCTTATCCTTATGGTTTTAAGTTTTATAATAGAAGTGTTGCTGATTGAGTATTGGATTGAAATGGATTTAGATCGAGAGTTATATGATTTCCGTCTAATCCAATTAAGATATTTGAACCGGCAATAATTGATTGAAATAAATGGACTATATTCAATAATGCATTTGATACATCAGAGTTAAAAAAAGACGAGAGGAAAATGATAAATGCATTTAATGGTCTTTGACTTAATTCAGATGAACTATTTCAATGATGAAATTGTTATGGTATGGCCGTATCTCCTGCTATGCAATTTACACATTCTGGTTTTATACAATCAAATTACCCAAAATTTTCTAGTCAAATTTGAAATTGAACTATTTGGGATAATATAAGTCCACTTAGTTTAGACTGAAAAGATCATTGGAATAATTATGATGGCAATAAAATTTTAGAAACTATTTTATCTTTCCAGCTTTCTCAATATAGTACTCATATACACGAAGCAATGTCTAATGGTATAAAAATACCAGAGGATATAATAGCTCAACTGAAAAAAAATTTAAAAAATAATTATGTTTTAATCTTAAATTGAAAAGATGAAAATAATAAAGATATATGACATGCTGTAATTCCTTATAAGGTAGAATGAAATAGAATATATATATGGGATAATAACATTCAATATCCCTATAGAGAAATGGAGTCTGATAAAAATTACTCTAACAATCAGTTTATTGAAATTGATAGCAATTGAAAATGGAGGGATCAATTCTATTTGGATTATACTAAGTATCGTTTTGATAAAATGAAATTGATAAATTTAGATGCTATATATAATAGCTGAATCAAATCTGCACCAATATGATTTAGCTGAAGTGGTGCGTCATATACTCTTTCTTGAAGTTCTGATATTTATATCTCTGATTCGTTATGAAGAATTTCATGATTTACAAGCTCGGGGATTTTAGAGGAGATTCCATGAATAGATGTGATAGTCCCTTTAAATGTTACTCTTAGTTGAACGGTAAAAAATAATCTGAAACAGATATACATCCCAGAAAAAATAGATTGATTAACAATAGGAATAAATTGAAAAACAGGAGAGAATTACGATCTAATGATAGCATGATGAAATTATTATGTAAGAATATCATGAGTAGAATCTGGCTCAGGACAAACTGATATATATAATGTTTCAAGAGATAATATTTTAATAGATTTTGACAATAAAAAAATATGAGCATATGATTTGCTAGTAGATGATTTTCTAAATGATTGAGCAGGATCGATATATAGATGAGAAATGAAATCAGAAACAAATTTACAAGGATATTATATAGATTGGAAAAAGGTAAAAGAAAATGATAAGGAATCGGTTAAGTACATGTTTGATACAGATTGAGATTGAACTTTTGATATAGAAAGTTATTTTAATGTTATACCAGATAAAGAAAATATAAAATGAAGCATTTCCTGATATGTCAAATGAGATACAAGCGCTTCTATGGCTTGATGGAAGGTTTTTATTGACAAAAACTGAGACGGTAAATTGCAAGAAAATTCTGAGACTTTTGCAGTCACGGACAATAGATGATACTATATGTTTGCAAATCTGGACAGATGAAACTATAAAATATTAGAAATTCCTCATCAAAACTGGAATCTGATTAAACCGACTAATAGTATATTTAATTTATATTTGAATAAATGACAGAATTTTATAAATCTTAATTTTGAAAATTCTTTTACAAAGCGAAAAGGTAAATAATAATCTTAATCCAAGGGTCATGAAAAAAAATAAACAGATAATGACATGAGTGTTTCTATTGTCTTTACTGATATTGGTATGAAGATATTGATATGATTATTTTAGGTATGAAAGGAATGTGACTTCAGAAGAGTATTCAAAAAGGAAGATAGACGAATATAATTTCGAGCAACTGGAAAAGGTGAAAGACTTATTGAAAAATCTGAAAAGATCTGATAAGGAATTCCTATCATTGAGTGAGTTCAACAAATTATATAATGCTGAAATAAAGCCTATAAAAAATTGCTATTATGTGAAAAATTATGCAAGTAGCAACAGAGTATTATATAATTTCTGATTCAAGCTAGAATCAGATAAATATAAGGCCAAGTTATGAACTGAAAATTATATATATCCTAAATATGACTTGCCTCGTAGTGAAATTTGTATGTGAACAAAGAGCTCTTGCACTGATGCAGCATATAATTATTTTGTTAATACGATATCCAAACCCTGTAAGGATTAGCTTGATAATATCTACAATTTTAAAGACACTTTCATTTCTCCCAATATATGACTGATAGTACTTTTTGATAATTCTAAAATCTGAACCTATGATTTGCTAACGGCTAATTTCCAAGATACTCTAACCTGAACACTATTCCTTTCTTGAATCACATCTTTATCCCAACCACAGAAATATGTATATGATTGGTCTAAAATTAAACATGACACAAATGACTCAATATCCTACTAATTAGATACTGATAACGATTGATCATACAATCAGACAAGCATTTTTTCAGCAGTTCCAAAATCCATAAATGAAAAATGATCAATATCATGATATGTAAAATGAAATACTAATTCATCAATGGCTTGATGGAAAGTTTTCTTAGACTTAAATTGAGATTGAATATTACAAGAAAATAAAGAGTCTTTCACTACAACAGATAAAAATTGAAACTACACATTCGATAATCTGGAGAAATGAAATTATGTAATTATTGAAATTCCTCATCAGAACTGGAATCAAATAAAACCCAAGAAGAAGTACGACTTTTATTTGAATAGCTGACAAAATGTTCTAAATTTCGATCTTGAGAATATTTTCATTAAATGAAAACAGAAGTAGATTACTTTTTAAACCACTAATTTATGATTATTTTGAATTTCTTAAAATCAAATATGCTCAAGAAAATAGTTGCATATTCAGTCATATTAATTTTATGATTATGTATTATTGGTATCGGATATAGTTTATTATTTGAACAAGATGAAATTGCCATAGATAGATATAATTTTGAGCAGTTAGAGAAAGTGAAGCCAATACTTGAAAAAATCTCCAAAACAGCTGATAGATTCTACTCTTTGGATGAGTTCAATAAAAAATTTGGCAAAGATATTATACCAAAAAAAAATTGCTATTATGTAACCACAGACTTTAATTGAAATTATCCTTTTATCTTCTGATTTCAGCTTGAATCTTTATTATACAAATTTTTATATTTTTGAAAATATTATGCATATCCTAAATATGATATGCCTTATAAAAATTTTTGCATATGATGACCTTGATGATGATGCATAGATTGATCAAGACAAATATTCGAAACAACAATATCTCACCAATGTCGTTGAGGAATATCATGACAAGTATATAATGATAGGAATAAAAATTGAATAATTGATATTTGAGAAGGAATAATCACAGATATATTTGTATATATTGATGACCCAAATATATCTTATAATATAACATTGGTTGATTGAAACGGCTTCTATCAATTTGCAGATATCGATCCATTGATAACTCATAAAATATGAATTAAATATCCTGAAAAATACGAAATTACTTCACCTAAAAAATGATATTATGATATCACTCTCAATAGTAGTCCATTTCAATATTGATTAAACTTCCTAATCTCTAAAAAGTAAATGCAATACTATCTTGATCTGAGAAAATACTCGGGAACAATTCTACCTCCTTAGAAACTCTCATAATTACCATCACTGAATATATGATCTTTCATCCAACTTCTCATCATTTCCAATATCTCAAAATGAGAAGTGATACATCATATTCTTAAAATGGGATACAAATGCTTCTATGACAGAATGGAAGGTATTTATTGATAAAAATAATGATTGAAAATTGGAAGAAAACTTAGAACCGTTCCAAGTTACAGATGATAAATGATATTACAGATTCGACAATCTGGAGAAATGAAGCTATATTATAGCTGAGGTGCCACATCAGAATTGGAATTCAATTAAGCCAAATAACAGTAAATATAATTTTTATCTTAATAACTGACAAAGTGTTATAAATCTCAATTTCGAGAATAATTTCATTAAGTGAAAAAGCAAGTAATAATAATTCAAAATCTATGAAAAAATATATACAAGTAATCGCATGAATATTAGCACTAATTGTATTGGTTTTAATATGAAAATATTGATACGATTATTATAGATTCGAAAGAAATGTGACCGCAGAAGAACAAGTTAAGAGGAAGATTGATGAATATAATTTTGAACAATTAATTAAAGCTAAGCAAATATTATCTAATATTTGAAAAGATGATAAAAAGTTTTTTACACTTAAGGAATTTAATCAAAAATATAATGCTAATATAAAACCTATAAAAAATTGTTATTATGTAAGCAATAGCAATTGAGGTAAGCCATATATATTTTGATTTCAATTAGAGTCTGATAAATATAAATCCATATATTGAACGGGATATTATGCTTATCCAAAATATGACCTACCTTATAGTAAAATTTGTTATTGAACCAAGGCATCTTGCCATGATTTTACATATAATATCTACGAACATACTATATCCAATCCATGCGAAGATTAGTGTATTCGTCTTTGATCTGATTAAACAATTCCACCCACCCATCAAACATGCCCATTAGTGTTGAGAAAAAACACTTTAAGGCTGCCAAATATAATTAACAAGAAATTCTCCTTCGGGAGGATTTTTGGTTAGTTTTGTAAAGAGAAGATAAATATATATGCAATTATCACAGTGACAATAAAGCTCATTTATTTGATAATGAGCTAGCTCTTAAGGATATGATTGAGGATTACATTATGCGCAGAATAATACAAATATTAACTTATAATATCATTGGCTTTAGTGGAAGTATCATTTTTTACAGAATTTACTCATTCATTGAAATATCTTGAAGGATTTACAATCACTCATTTATATATTCATTTTTCTGGATTAATTTCATCAGTCAGGCTATTGAGTCAATCCACTATAGTGTAAAATTTTCCTTCATATTCAAAATATCAATCGAAAGATGGTATTTGCCTTCAATTTTCCAGTATTTCAGCAAAATGTTTAGTGGGTTTGAAATTCTCTTTAAGTAGCTTTATATCAAAATCTCTATCTTTCTGTGAGGTGTATTCTAGAATGAAATTATTTCATCAGATATCATAAACTTTCACATATTCGTTGAAGTCTATTTTTTCAGGATCGAAATTAACAAGATTCACTTTTCATCTCAACATGTTTTTTATATCATGAGCAAAAACTCAGGTAATTTTCATTTCATGAAAAACTATATCATCTGCCTGATAAGATATAGGGGTGGTTTCTGTAAGTCATCTTGTGTCTTCTTTCAATATTGTCATTGCTACTTTTTAGGAAATAATTTTATTCTCCCGAAATCTATTATATAGATATTTCATTTTTTATCTAGCATAATGTTTCAAGGATGTAAATCTCAATGATATAGTCATTGTTTACCTAAATAATCAAAAGCTTTACTCAAATCAGAGCCTCGTCATAACAGTTCTCAAAGTCTACCTCATGAATAGTCTTCAAGTATCATACTAAGATGATCATCTTTTACATTGAATGCACTCTTTAGATATTCTCTTACTTCCATGTCCGTTACATTATTGAGCCTCAAGAATTCCTTTGGATCAAGTTGTTTCTTGTAATAATCAAGAAGAGTTTTTGTATATAAACTTTGTCAGTCTACCTTTTCCATAATGAAGCATCAATCATCTTTTCATTTATATACATGAGGAGTTCTGATGTTGTCAGGAATTATTCATTCTTCCTTTCCTTGTAATATTTTAGAAGAAAATAAATTATGATTCTCAAATTCCTTAACTATATCATCAACTTTTCAGTCTTTTGCTATTTTCAATACTAGTTTCTTATTAGTAGGATGTTTTAGGATGATTGCCTGAGTTCACTCTCAAACTACATCACTCATTTTGAGATCTTCTCATAAAACTTCTTTGTACTTGTTGAGAAAAGGATATCTTGAATAGACAATTTCACTTTCCTTTAGTGCTTCCTTTCAGCTTCTAAGCACCACAGATCATCTTTCATTCAAGACAGGCCTCAGCATAATCTTTCATTTATTGCTTATTTTTATCTTATTCAAAGCCTTTCATAAACTGGATAGGATTTGACTCGACGATAATCATTTGGAAAGCATTCACTGAGGAATTAATGATAGTGCTCTCAGTCATTCTATTCATACAGTCTTTAAAATCAATATAAGTTTTTTTCAAGCTGAAACGCTTCATTTAAGGAATTCTTCAGCTGTTATATTGATTTCTTCTCAGAATTTAAAGGTAGATGGTAATCATTTTCAAATTTCCTTCGCTGTTCAGAATGAAGTTAATATTAATATTTTTGCAATATTATCGTTTCAGATAAATTCTTCCAGTTTAGACATTCAATTATCCAGTTTTCCTTCAAAATACCTTGAAATATCTCAAGGTCATTTAGTCTCATTAAGGGAATTTATTATCCGTTTTTCATAATAATCTCTCAATGCAGAAGTATTGGTTCTTGTTTCATCAGTAACTCAATCTTTCAACTCTTTGAGCCTGTGTTCTATTGCATTTCTATCATGATCAACATGATGCAGATAGGACTTTACCTTATCAACTAAGGTATTGAATTCTTGAGGCGGGAGTTTTCTTATGCTTTCTTGGTTCAAATAATTAATAGCCATATTCTGTATAGCTTTTCCCCCATTTCATCTAATGTCTTTTCAGGTTCTTTCAACAACATCGGTTTTCGATATTTCAGAGTGCCAACTATCGTTATATCACATTTATTTATAGATATGCGGTTCAATTTAAGTAATTTTAACATATATTTTCTGCATTTTCAACTTTGTTATCTTTGACCTGCATTTTACAAATTTTTACTCTTTCTTTTTTCAATCAATTTAATCAAATTCATATTTGCTGATAACAAAAACAATTCTACCACTTAACAAATCAACGATAAGTTTAAATATACAAAAAATAAGATTTGAAAATTTTTGTGTGACTTGGCGTCCAATAAAAACTTTCAATATATATTATTAATGAAAATGCTATTATTTGATTAATCTGTCGCAGTATGATAGAGTATATTTAGAAATACATTAGTTCAATTTATCTATGCATTCAGAAACTAGGGATTATATGCCGGTTGACATAAAGAAGCCTGATAAAGGTTGTTCTATTGATAAATCAAAATCTAAGGATGATATTAGTAAGTACAATGCTTCTTTTCAGGATTTCTTTAAATTAGTAGAATGATTTGATAAATTTGGAAAAGCTGAATACATTATCTTTAAAGATATTTCAAGTTGACCGGTTTTGGTGATTTTCAAAGAAATTCATGATAATGCCGATGTAAAGTTGGATAATTTCAAAGCTTTTACAAAATTTAAGCAGTATTTTAATTTTCTCTGAACGGAATGAACAAACAAAGAGGTTGAAGCCATATGAGATATTTTAAAGCTTCAATGAAACGTAAAAAATTCGGTTGATTTTATACTAAATTGAAAAGCAAGTTTTTCATCTGTAGCGATTGAAGAATTTTATTGAAGTAATTTAAATACTTGCGGTATAGATTTGGATTGAAAAGATTTAAAAAACCTTTCTTGATTTAAAATTATACCAAAAATTGCGAAAAAATTTTGAATATCAATCTGAGAAGCAATTGACTGGTGGCATAAAAATGGAAATGATTATGTTATTAGCCAAAGAAATAATCTTTGGCTTAATAATATTCGTGATATATTGATAACATGAAATAACAATTGAAAAAACTTTGTTCCTTTAATAGCATGAGGGGCTCACGCAATTGATCTAAAAGAGAAAGCAGAAAAATATTGATTTAAATGAGTAATAATATTTACTCCAAAATCGTATAAATAACAACGCTAGAATAAAAATACATAAAGCAGTTAAAAAAATTGAAGATTATCTATACTTTCTAAATGTTCTGTATGTGTCTATAAACTCATACCTTTTGAAAGGCTCTCTATCATCATTTTGTTTTTTTGTGACATTTATGTTATTATGATTACAACTAATAATCATATCATGTCAGAAAAATTTGAAAAATTTGAAGATGAAGTGGCACGCTGTGTTGATCTGCTAAAGATAGAAAATCAACAGCTTTTTGAAATTTACATTAAGGCGATTATCAAAAAAGATCCAATTTCTTTAGTGGGGAAGTCAAAAAGACAGCTAAATGATTTAAAAAAGAATTACAAACATAAAAATAAAAAAGAATTTCAAAAATTTGCAGATAGTTTGTTTGTCGTTAGATCTGATGATTCACACGATATTTTCAAGGCACCGATTCATACTTGAAATCAGACTGGCGGGTGATGAAGCATACATGATTTTCTTGTAAAAGCACAAAATTATGTTTATGCGAGCTTTGATCAGATTCCTAACTATATGACAAGCTACTATTCTTTTATAAACCCTCAAGAAGCTTCAGGTTTTTGAGCTAAAATAAGGTATATTGATGAAAATGAAATAAGATCCAAAAGCGAGATTGCATTTTGCGATATAGCAAGTTTAGATTTGGCTACGTCTGGTTTAAAAAGAAGGCATTCGCTTCTTGAATCATACTTGAATAATCTTTTTGATTATAACACTGGAAAAGAGCTTTTAGTCGAATATCTTTCTATAGTTTTTAATGATACTCAGGAGATGAAAGCAGTTATGGATCAATTCAGGGCTCCTCAATTTTTGCAAAACTGGAATCAATACATGATGTTTGAAAATTTTACGAAAATCATGGATATTCCTTGAATCCCAGAAAATTTGCGAGCTCAAAGAATGGAAGATATTCATGCAAAAATGATAGAAATTTATGAACAAACTTGAATACTTCCGCCTTTCTGAGCTGAAATAAGAATTCACGATGAAGCTAAATCTGTTAATAGGGAAGAGCTTCTTAGGGCAATAAATAAAACAAAATCTAGGTTTTTGGAAATACTCACACTCATTTATCCTTTCTCAAAAAAATAAAAATATTCCTCTTTTATGCTCGATTTTTAATAACAATGTATCACCGCCAATCTCTTTTCATTATCAAATTCTTTGTCCATTTCTTGCTCTTTCCTCATACATTCTTATGGAGATGTATCTTTAATTTAAACATCTTTCATAGATTTTAAAATAAATTTTAAGCAAATTTACTTTAAATAACTTCCTTGTTATAACAATCCTCACAATAAACTTTAAATTCTACATTATCATCATATACAGAAAGCATCTCAGACTCACATTTATCACATTTTCTTAGATAAAGTTTTTTTGGCGTTTTTCTTTTTAATCTTTCCAAATGTCTAATATCTGGATGTATTCTAGGTATTGGCAATCCATATTTTATATAAAACTCTAACTCAGCCTTTATGATTCTAAATGGCCTTCAACTTTTTTCACAAATTAAGGCCTTTTGTAAAATATCATCTTCAATATCATCTATTCTATCAGGAATATCTATGGCTTGGATTATTTGAATTCAATCTGGAATATTTATTTCAACTTCTTTAGTTCTCCATTTAATCTTGATTTTTTCTTCTCATCATAAATCTAGAATTGCTTCAGATATGAATTTATCACTTTCTAAGACATATACGATTCATTCTCAATCCTTATCAAATATTTCCTCATTTATAGGTTTTTTGTTTCGATCAAGAAGTATAATTTTGTTAACGGGATACCATTCTAAGGCAACTGCATCATTGTAAGGGAATGTTGATAGTAGTGGTGGGAAAAATTCTCACCATCTTCATTCCATTTCTTTAATAATTCTTACTTTTTGCTTTTCCCAATCTTCTTTTGCCAGTTCTCTATTTAAAATATGATATTGTTTGTTTTGTAATCATTTTGAAAAAATAATATTACTTGAATTATTTATTCCTTGTGAATGAAAAACATTATTTGATCTTAAAACGTTTGCTGATGCCAAAACTTTTTGACTCCAGCCCATTCTAATTCAATTATATATTACCTCCATTCAAGCTCAAACAACTCAAAAACAATCCTTTCAGTCTCACCAGCAGACTAAACTATTTTCTATGCCATTTCATTCAAAACAATAAATAGCTTTTTTTGAATCAGTGATATTATCTCAAGCTACATTTAGAGAATTCGGATTAAATAGATTCTTATGTATTGTTTTATTTTTAATTCTTTGAAACTCTTTCTCTATTTCCTTTAATCAAGAATAACTTCTCATTTTTTCTTTAATTTCAGAAAGTTTCTTGTCGTAATCAGCCTTTGAGTATTCCTTATTCAAAATGTGATATTTTTTCCCTGCAAGGTTAAAGGAGAATAGGCAATCGGTACAATTTAACAGATCATAAGAAAAATAACAACTAGATGAATCTTTTAAATTTTCACAATAAAAACAATTATCACAATTATTTAAATTTATACTTTGATATGCTCTAGTGGTTTTTATGTTAAAAGCTCAGTCAACTATATCTTTACTATAAAAGGCATAATCTGTGTACAATATATCTTCAGACCCATAATATACAGATGTGCTTAAATATATATTCTTAGATCATCACACATGATTTGCATATTCAGAATTTTCAGAACCATCATTAACCAACGATTCTTCAGGAATTTCACTATTTAATCGTAAAAATTCTTCCCACATTTCATTAACTGAAAGATTTTCAATTTTAACATTATCTTTTATAGAAAAATCCTCTTCTGCCAATTTTATAGCTTCAAAAACCTTTCATTCAAAGCTTTCTGGATATCTGCTAACCATAGACTTTCAAGTTTTGTCACTTCTTCTTTTATAAAGATGTCTTTCATTTCTATAAGCAAATATAGATCTAAAGGTGCAATCAAAACATAATTCGTGTTTATGGTTTACTCATAATTTATCTTCAATATCCTTTTGTAGAGAATAAAAAGCAAATTCCTCATTACACCACTTACATTTTCTGTATTCTAATATTTGTTCTCAAGTTACTTTTGAGATGTATTCATAAACTTTTTTATCCATAGATAATCATTTATTTTTTGATAATTAATGCGATTATATTTTTTTATATAAAAATGTAAAAATTAAATAGATCATACATAATCACTTTATTTTTTTGATGACGTTTTCTGTATCATAACCAAAAATATGCCTAAATGACGCCAACACTGGCGATAAAGTTGAAGAACTCCAATTCAGGGAGACCCCTGTTTGCTTTTTGATGTAATATAAATAAAATCAATTTGAAGATAGTATATTGTTTTATTTTTAATATTAAATACTTAATCCCTAATAATAATAGTGAACATGGAAAAATGATTCTTGAATGCAGAACAATACAAAAATCTACAAGATAGCTATCCCATCCTTTTTGAAAATGTCCATAGAAAACAATTAATTGATGCGCTTAAACATAATAATAGAAGATTGATGTCATGGATTCCAAAGGCGGTCTTAAAGGAAGATGATTATTTTTGAGATGAGAATAGGGTATTATTTAAACATACTAGATATATTTGAAAAGCTGTTTTGAAAATTCTCAAATTACAATGAACTGAAGTTGATATTCAAGAAAATATATGACTTCTTGTACTTACGGAAATTTCAAAACAATGATACTCTAGTGAAATATGGAGAAGCTGCGATTCAAAATACGTATATGAATACAATCTTATGACTCATTGAGATACCATTATTTCAAACTACGACACAGAACAATCCACTGAATGACATCTTTCATTTCATCAAGATATATCACCGCTTATAGAAACCTTCATGCATTATATTAAAGCTATAGATGTTAATCTTGATAACACCCTTAAAAAATGGAACTGGGAAGAAGTTTTTTTGGATTGCAGGTGAAATCCATGGAAATGAAATTCAGGAATTCCTCCTTATTGACATGAATCTTTATGTAAGTGAATCTTATATAGCCTTGGCAGTAAGATTCCTGCTAATGTAGCAGAAATAGATCCCGAGAGTATCGGATTTAGCTTATCAAATAGAAGACAATGTTTTCCTGTTATTGAAAATTGAAGTCTTTGCTTTTATATTGAAGATAAGCAGTGAGATGTAGAAATATGAAGATATGGCAAATTTTCTAGGCAATTCATTATTAACCGAGAAGATATGGAAAAGATGTTTTTGGCTATGTGTAAATATATTGCCAGATCAAGCATTGATTTGCCTAAATTGATTTGTAAGCATTTTCCAGAATACTATAAAAGTATTTGAAAATAATTATTTTTTAAAAATCTTATATTGATTGAATTATTCGGAATTAAGATATAAGGCCAGTCAAGATTCTTTTACCTAAGATTACTTAATATCTCCCTATTCTTCATTATAAATAGGTAATCGATATCATTATCCTCACAGAATTCTAATGCCTTGCTTTTTCACATTGCAATAAGTGCAGTGGCCAATGAATCAGATTTATATCAATACCTATTTATCACGCTAACGCTAATTAGTTCATTTTCTGATTTATCGGAAAGAGGATTTCTTATATGATGGTAATCTTCATTATTTATTTTCCATTTTCTTATAAAGGTTCATGAAGTGGATATGCTTTTGCTTGATAGTTCTAGAGTTGTGAAAATTTCATTCTTATCAAAAGGTGAGGATATGCCGACTTGCCATTTTCCTCAAAATAAATTATATCAAGAAAGACAGATATCTCCTCATAGATTTATCATATGATCATTATATCATGCTGATTTTAATGCGCCTGATAATATGTCAGCTAAAAATCACTTTGCTATAGCTCAGAAATCCAGATTCATATCCTGTCATATTTCAAGCAAGTTTCAATAATTTTTAATATCATTGAAATTCAAATCTTCAACAAGATTAATCTTTTCAAATCTTCAAATTTCAAAACTGTCTGAATATCATATTTTTCTTAGATCTATCAATGGATTAAAATATCAATCAGTCAATGAGAACATCTCTCTTGATCTGTCAAGCATTAATAAAAAGATGTCGCTTACAGGCATTTTCTTATCCCGATTTAATTTTGACAATTGTGAATCTATTCTGAATCTAGAGAATTCATTTTCAAAATCAACAATATTTTTATAAATGCCATTAATGATTTTTTTTAATGATTTATCATCTTCATTTATGACAATTATTGAACAAATAGTTCACATTGCCTTAAAATTGTATTCAAATTTTTTCATCTATATGAATTTTTCAAAATATACTTTTCCAAATCATCTGCTTAAAAGATTATTTGAAATATCAGCCGTAGTTCAAGGATTTCAACATATATAAAATTCACAATTTCCCCCAAAATCAATATTTTCTAAACTTATCCTTCAATAGTTATATCCCTTTGTTTCTTCTTTGGATAAGAAAATGTTAATCTCCAAGTTTTTAAATTGTTTTAATTCATCTGTATAAAACAAGTCAGAGGCTTTGGACACTCAGAAATATAATTTTTTCATGACATCTTCTTCAGTGTTTATGAGCATTGAATATATCGGAGCCAATCATGTTCAAGTTGCGATAAAGACCTTTGGCTCCAGAGTATTATTTAAAACAAAATTTCAAGAAATTCATGTGTGATAAATCTTATCTCAAGCTTTTAAAGATTTGAATATTTCTCAAGCTCTTCAGTTTTGCTTCAATTTTATTAAAAACATTAGAACATTTCATTTTTTATCAGCAATCGAATAGCTTCTATTGAATTTTCAATTCAGATCTTCTAAGGCAAAATTTAAGAATTGTCAGCTCGCATGTGTATAATCGTCTTTTAATTCAAGCTTTAATTCAATTACTTCTGTATTTAAAAATTTAAGTGAAACTATTTTGGATTCATCTGTTGTTATTTCTCATTCTAGCAATATGAAATCGGATTTAGTCACTCAACACACTGGACATCTCCAATCCATGGGGATATCTTCAAATTTTGTTCAAGACATGATTCAGCCATCTATATCTCAGATGCTCTCATCATAAATATAAGAACATGGAACACACAGCCATCTTGGCGAATTTGATGATTTTTTTAATTTCCTTTTATTTTTTATATAGGCTCAAATATAAATAGATATCCAGAATCAAAGGATATAAAGCGGTCAAGTATCTCATTTGATCATAAATATATGCAAGCCAACAAATATGAACATGAAATATGACAATCTCTGCAGGATTTTCCATTTAGTTTTTAATATTGATGTCGCCATTGAATTTGATGTGATCAATAGGGGCAGGGAAATCAGGAAAGCAATTATTCCCCAAAGGTAATTAAGCTCATAGTCCCAAAGTATAGAATTCCTTAAGACATCGATGCTAGAATTCAGATTTTCCCAGTACATGATTTCACTGAATGCTCAGATTGCATGGGCAATAGAGAAAACTCAAACTAAAATCCCTAATTCTCTTCTGAATTTTATGATAAAACTAAGCAATTTATTTCTTGAGAATATATCATTGAGCGGTCTTATAATCATAACCAAAACCAACAATAACCAAGAAACGGTCCCGAACTGTTTAAATGTTTCTCTTGGAGATATGAATACCAGAATAAATGCTAAAGAAGATAAAAGCAAAATCAGTTTGATATATTTGATGTAATTGTTCATAATTTTTATTAAAGATTAAAAGGCTATTTTTATAAATAACCTCTTAGCTTAATTCATATCTTGAGAAATATCATCCAATGAAAATTAATTTACTGTTGATAAAAATTTATTGAATCATTCTGTTGTAAGGCTTGCTCATGAAACAACATCTATCTTCAATCATTTCAATTCATGTCAGATAACTTGAGCTGGGGCATTTTTTGCAAATTCAACCAAGGGTCATTTTCAATTAAGATCAACTCAATCAAAAGTCATTGAGGTCACTTTTCAATCTTTTAATAAGAATTTTCATTTAACCGGAACATTTTTCCCTCAAATTTCATATGAAAATTCAAATGTTTTTTCTGACTCAGCAGTTGCAGAGTCTGTTGTAACGCTGGATATGTTTTCATCTAGATTTTCCGTATTTTCAGTTCAAGCGGTTGAAACTGATTTGATTTCATTATTTGGAGCATCAAGGATTGTTGTTGGAGTTGTTTCTTTGGTTTCTGTACATGAAGCCAATGCAATTAATGGAAATACAGCTAATGCAGTAAATTTTTTCATAAAAAGACAAAAGTAAATAATATAAGCGTTTTATTATTTATAGGATAAGTAGTAAAACGAAATAAAGGATATATATTTACACACAAATAACAAATTTCATTTAGTTACCAAAAAACTACCTTCGAAAAAATCTTATATTTTAAGTTGGTATTACTGCAATTTTTAAATTAAATTCCATTAAACAGCCATTAATCATTCTATTTTTTGAGTATTTTTACAAAAAAAGCTAGATTAAATTAAATTTTAATATATAAAAAAATAAAAAATGCTTATAATGAATTGCAGATGGTGTTTTTAAAGAAAATATCATTGATTTTTATTTTATATTTACATATTTTTATATGAAGAAATTAGATTTTATAAAGGCTTTGGCAAATCAATTGTCTATGGGTCAAGATGTTACAGGTAAATTCCTTGATGGAGCAATTTCATTGATTTCATCTGAGCTTAAAAAAGGTGAAGAAATCAATATTACTTGATTTGGTGTTTTTAAGGTTTCTAATAGAGCTGCTAGAAACGGAATCAATCCTAAAACTAAAGAGGCTATAAAAATCCCTGCTTCAAAATCTCCTGCATTTAAAGCTTGAAAGACATTCAAAGAAGCTATAAAATAATTTTTTCAAATAATTTTTGAAATATTGATAGCTATATCAAAAAGCAAAATAAAAGAGTCCTTGGGACTCTTTTATTTATTCTAATATTTACATTAATTGTATTTTTTTCTTCATAAGGCCAATTATTCATCCATAAGTTATAACTCAATTTTTTTCATCAATTTCAAGTTCATCTAGATTTTTTATTCAATCTAGCCTACAGACGAATCATGTTTCTTTTGAATACACTTCACTAAAAAATGATATTCTGTCAATGTTTATAAAATACTCTTTTCAGTTGTAATCAAAAGAATGATTCACGTTATGTGCAATTATCTCCATATTAATAGGGTCAATCATTAAGATATCAGTAGAATGAATTGATACGAATATCCTTCATTTTCTATCCAATTTAACATCTTCTCATACTCTTATTAATTTTGCCTCTGCAAAACTTCACCGAAAATCTATTATTTTTTTCTCAGGACGAAATAAATAGCCTAATGAAATAAAATCTCATGATCATATATAAAAGGCAATAATATCTTTATCCAATCATTTTATATTCCTTTCTGCTCTTGTAATTGTTTCAGGTTCTTTGATTCATAAAATTTCAACCAATTTTCAAGCCTGTAGATCATATATTTTTATTTCCTCGTTTAATGTGGTTCTAAAAATACCTTCTTGTATTTGCTCATATATATTGCCTTCAATTTCAACAAATGTACGTCATTTATGGTTTTTATCAATTTTTTCTGCTTCAATGCTAGCTTTTTGTATGTTTTGTTCAGGAATGCTATCAGGATATCATTCATTACTTTTTGAATCAGTTTCTTTTATCCGCAATATTTCTAACAATTTGGATTTCACAATAAGATTCTTTAAAGTTGATGCCACTTTAAAAAATTCTAGTTTTTCAAATAAATTTTTCAGTTCTTCATTTGTAACATCCTTAAAAGCTATTCTATCGAGGATTTTATAATAATTTTTTACAAATTTTTCATCTTTTAAAATTTTTTTAAAAGATTTAATGTCTTCTTCAGAAATATCGTGATTATTTATTATATCATCAAATATTCTAAGAATATAATCCCTTTCCTGTTTATCTGATCAATATTTTTCTAAAGATAGTTCTAAAACTCGTTTTGCTGGCTTTGATCTTAAAGCCTCAAGAGTTGTATCACATACTTTTTCAGAAGGAATCCGTTCCAGATCTTCTGTGCAACTATTTATCATTATATTTTGGGCAAGTAATAATTTATCTTAATTTTAGCATAATTTTGCACTTAAAGCAATATTATACTAATAATTATCTAAAAATTATTTTGATTCACAATATTAATTAATAATCTAAATATTTGAATTTGTCTGCAATATGTATATAATAATTCTTTAAAAAGAGTTACAAAAAATAATAAGACATTTAAAAATTTAATTAAAAATTATGAAAATCCTTAAGAGAATATTCCTCTTTTTAATGACAAATATTGCTATTTTATTTCTTATATGAATTATCATTTTCATATTAGACAGTTATTTCTGAATCAAGATTTCTCCAAATTTGAGATCATGAATGGTTCCGTTATTGATTTTTTCTGCAATATATGGTTTCAGTTGAGCATTCATCAGTCTTGCTATTTCAAGATGGATTGCAAAAAGAGCATATTCTATAGAATTGATAGAAGAATCAAAAATTAGAAATTATCCGCCAAAAGTTCAGCATCTTTTTTTTAAAACAAGAGAATTTGCAAATCAAAAATGAATTAATATGCCTGAATTCGGAATTTATGAATCAGCTGAAGTCAATGCATTTGCCACCTGACCAAGCAAAAATAAATCATTGGTAGCCTTCTCTGCATGAGCAATTGAGAACATGGATCAAAATGAGCTGGAATGAGTTCTTGCACATGAAATGTCACATGTTATAAATGGCGATATGGTTACGATGACCTTAGTTCAATGAGTCATAAATACTTTTGTCATTTTCCTTGCTAGAGTCATTGCTTATTTTATAGATATGGCCATCAGCAAGGATGAAGAAAGATCATGAATCGCATATCATGCCACAGTCATCATTTTGGATATGGTTCTTTCGGTCTTTGCTTTGATTGTAGTCATGGCATATTCTAGGAGAAGGGAATTCACCGCAGATAAAGATTCTGGCATATTCACACCAAAACAAAACATGATAAAAGCACTTAGAAGATTGAAGCAATTATCGTCAGTAAGAGAACCGATACAAGATGAGCAATTGGCCGCATTCAAGATTTCTTGAAAAAAATCATTTGCAATGCTTTTCAGTTCACATCCCGATTTAGATGACAGGATTAACAAATTAGAAAATTCATTTTAATAATTTAATTTACAATAAGATGAAATGCCCTTTATGTAATGTAGATCGGGCTAATGACAGATAAAAACTGAATTGAAATTACTGTCCAGAAAAGAATTGTCAGATGAGAGCTTAATGAAAAGCTCTCTTTTATTAATTTTAAAGCCAAAGATTAAAATGGATTGCCATATTTCACGCATCTTACATACATATTTCAGGCGTTACTGTACATTCATTTATTTGTATAAGTTGAAGATCTGCAATACGTATATGTTCTATTGCATGCATCATAAGAATTGTATGTTCATCATGGAGCAAGGCTTCACATATGGTCATAATTTCAATTTGACCATAAGCTTGATGAAGACCAATATATCTTGCCGATTGCAAATAAGCTCGGATAAAGGCAATTGATGCCACTTGGATTAGCAGTGCATGAATAATTTCACATACTGAAGTCATAGCTCTCGGGAACTTTCCATCATGCTCATAAGCTACTGCATTGAGTAATCGCTCCACTATAAGTAAGAGGTCAATATTCATTCGAAACAGAACAATCGGTTGCTCATGCGATATCTGATGGATTTGTATATATATTTCAAGCAGCATCTCTCGCTTTAAATTTACCGGCTTTCAATAAGTATGTTCAGCTGCCCCAGGAAATGATATTTATAAAAGGATCCGTATCAATGCTGCTATAGCTTTCAGAATTTGTCGTTGAATGCCAAGTGGTTCATCAGTCCCAGCTGTAAGGTATCGTATGCAGAGGGCCATTATCAGCGTATCATTGAACCTTAAGGACAAGTTTATTGCAATAACGCGTTTGTGATATTATGGCTGTGATTGTGGGCGGCTGTATATCAGTAGCACAGTTGCTTCATACAAATCAGTTTATGCAGGTATATGTGCAATTGCCTGGTGTTGCAGAGTATGTCCATGCCTGATTAGGAGTCGTGGGGATTCAGTTAGAGAGCGTTCAGATATTAGAGAAGCTTGGATTTGTATTGCATTTAGGGATGCATGTGTTTCCGCTTTGCGCATACCCTGAGTTGCAACTGGATAATGCACAGCTTCACCAAGAGGATCCTCACCACGTTTGAGTTCATGCTCAATTGACTATTGTGCATGCTTTAGTATCCGATATGCAAGAAGTTCAAGAGTTTTCAGTATGATATCATGTTATGCACTTATACCGGCAACTGTTGGTGGAAGCGGTCGTGTTATAGGCTGTTGTGGAATCTGCAGGAGTCCATGCAGATCAATCCCATATTTGTGTAAATGAAGATACTGTATTCCATGATGTGTTTGCAGGTTTCGTATTAGAGCATGTGAATGTCTTGGTATTTGGTGTACAACTTCAAGCCAGATTTGTGAAGTTGGCCGTAAGGCTTGCTGGTCCGTTTACAGTTGTGGAACATGTATAATTCAATCGGATCGCCGATAAGTTGTTGCATGCTGTTCAATATTGAATTCCAGAGATTGTGAAAAATCCAGAAGTGTTTGCCGTCGTGTTTGTTCAGCATACATTTATAGTGGCTCCGTTTGCATTGCTTCAGAAACTTCAGCTAATCGTGTGGCTGTTGAGAGTGCAATTTCCAGCGACCAACGTGAAATTACCAGACA
>CAZUBA010000001.1:87850-124693 GCA_964618565.1 uncultured Candidatus Peribacteria bacterium
GCCTCAGAAGCTTCAGCTGATCGTGTGGCTGTTGAGAGTGCAATTTCCAGCGACCAACGTGAAATTACCAGACAGACTTGCCGGTCAGTTTGTTGTCGTACTGCATGTATATCAGACTCTAGTTGCAGTTATGGTATTGCACACGCTTCAATGATTTCTTGCGGCAGTAAAAACTCAACTTGTATTCGCAGTGACATTTGTTCAGCATACATTTATAGTTGCTCCGTTTGCATTGCCTCAGAAGCTTCAGCTGATCGTGTGGCTGTTGAGAGTGCAATTTCCAGCGACCGATGTAAAATTGCCAGACAGACTTGCTGGTCAGTTTGTTGTTGTGCTGCAGGTGTATCATGCTCTAGTTGCAGTTATGGTATTGCACACGCTTCAATATAATCTAGATACGGAAAAGTTTCAGCCGGTATCTGCCGTCGTACTTATTCAGCATACGTTTATGGTAGCTCCGTTTGCATTGCCTCAGAAACTTCAGCTAATCGTGTGACTGTTGAGAGTGCATGCTGATGGAGATGATGATCATTCCGGACTGGAATATCAGACGTCGCATGATGCCTTCACTCAGTTTATGCAATAATTATTTGCCTCACATAGGATTTGTCACGTCCTATTAGAGGGTCATGTTCATCAATTTGTGTAGTATCAAGTAGTAACATCTAAACAGATGACTTGCCCATGCTGATTCTGATATTTGCTTGAATTTCCGCAAGCTGTCTGAGTAGTGGCTCAGCTATTTGATACAAAATATCATGGAGTTGCAGCGTCACAAATCAATCAATTCCAATAATATCCTGCTTGGCAAATGAATGTGCATTGTCATGGGGAGGCATTATGAATCCATGGCTTATTGAAGCTTTGCACTCAATTTGAAATGCTAAAGTCAGGTGCGCTTCAAGAACATATATCTTGCTTGCATTCTCATCCGTCCAATACATAATTGACGTTGCAATTTATATTCTCGGCTCAATAAGTTAAATTTCAATTTATACAAGAAATATTAATATCTGCAATTCATCAGCTTACAACTTTATTTATGGAACGGGTAGCATTATGATCTGTTAAGGGTATAACATAAGAATTATACGTTGTTGCACTGCAAGCAAGTGGCTCTAGAGGAGAGCAACTATCAAACTTATATTCCGGATCTCCATCGAGAAATCAAAAGATGCATTTTCTTATTTTTGGGACACAAACTTGATCATACGGCAATGTTTCGGTATTATAAGCATTTATAAGTCATCAGTTGATTATTGCGGTATTTCATAGCAAGCAAGAATTCTGAATCAAGCTAATTTGAGTCAATAAATCTATTCAAGAACCTGAGATGGATCAAGAATCGTATGAATTTGAGAAGACGGCAATATAAGTGCCGCTGTCTGTTGTCAGATCGATAGATCATGTTGATATCTGCATGTTTACAGGAGCTTGTCAATCATCCAAAAGAATTCACACGCGATCTCAAACCGTATATATGAATCTATCATTATAATTCACATCTCAAGCTAAGGCTTGATCGAAAAAGGTTTTTGAAGTCAGAAGAATGGTGTTTTTATCTTCAAGAAATCATGAAAGTTGCATCTTTCTATTTTGAAGATCCAAGCTGTATATGTAGTAAGAGCCGTCAAGAGGATCTTTCCATGATCATCATATATTAATCATGCTTCGGATTGTTTCTCAAATGTATCATTGCTTTCAAACTCAATTGATATAGATGGCATTATCAGGCACGGGCACTTCTCATGATTGTGAATTATACAGCAAAAGTCACTTATGTATATTCTTTAGGGCAACGATCCTTAGCGTATCTCTTGATGCAGACATATAATTATTATATGCCACAATAGCTATCAATGACAGGATGGATAATATAACTATGATAACCAATAGCTCAACAAGCGTGAATCAGATTTTTGTAATCAGAAATTTTGAATATAGAGAATTAAAAATTTCCTTGTCTTTTTTTACTGATTTTCATTTGTCGAATTTAGACGCATTAATTGCTTCTTGAGATGATAATTTACTTTTATTTCCCGATCAAGACGATCCAATATCAGAATGTTTTTTTTGCGCGAACATAATCTGAATGGTTAATGATAAAAAATACCGAAAGAAGAAAACCTCTTTCGGCAAGTTGCCATATCTATAGCAATTGTGATTATTGATAAGTTTAATGTGTGATTAATTTTTTTATCAAGCATATTCAAATACTTTAAAAAAATCTTATTTTCAAAATATTATCATATTTTTTTAAAATGCAAAATAATTATTCGATGAAAAATTAAATTATCTCCTCTCTTTAATTAATAATGATTTAAGGCCCAAGTTCAATTAATCCAAACTTGCCTTTCTTTAGCTAAAGGTGAGAGATTGCCGTCAATCTGAAGGCCAAGACGAGCAAGAGCTTCCTCCGGATAAGCTATGCCGCGCATTTCGATATTGGCTTGAATCGCACGATGAATTTTTTGAAAATTTTCTCCATTGAGATTCAAATCATCCTTTTCAGTCAGTATATAATTTATCCTTTCATCTTTAGTCATTTTTCCAAATCTTTCGTTTATTTCTATTTCAGCCGTAGTCATCTCTCTTTTTATAGGTGCAGCACTTACAATATTTTCAGTTTTCACGGATTTTTCTGCAGCCAGCTTTTCTGCGGCAATTTTAGCTTCTGCCTTAATTTGCTCTGCTGCCTTTGCTGCATCTGATTTGATTTTTTCTGCAGTTAATCTCTCCGCCGCCTCTATCGTTCTTTTGGCTGTTGCAATTTCATAACCCTTTCATAAGCCAATAAGAGAGGCCTCTTCTTTTTGAAGTGCCGATATGCAATCTTCAATAAGTTTTTTTGCATCCATTTCTTGCTTACTGACTTCTTTTAGAATACTCAAATCACCTAGAATAATTTTAAGCTCAGAAATTCTTTCCTTAATTCCTGCTGCATGATTATTCAAGCCAGCCTTTATTGCCTCTAGAGAATCTTTGGTAATTTCTTTTCATAGTAATTGTGCTGTAAGTTGTTTGCGGTCTGCTATTATTTCTGCTGCTATTTTCCTAGCGTTTTCTCACATATTCAATCAATTCCTCGATAACTCAACCCTTTTCAGAATATCATTGAATAAAATCGTTGTGCTTGCCTGTTTTCATATTTTTTCAAATTTTTGAAAATGCACTCAGTGTTCTGATAATTTTTCAAGGCATTCTTTAGGATTTAAATCTGCAATGGAAGCATAATCGAGAGTGTTGTCCATAAATGATTTTAATTCAGTTTCTATTGTATTATGAACATCCATCCTTATAAGCTTATATGTTTCTGGATCAAGCTGTTTATTCTGAACCAGCATTTCAGTTTTTTTAAGCATTTTGAGGGGGCCATCAATAACTGCATCCGCTATTTTGCCTCCTCTTAGTCATTTCACCGATGCAGAAATGGAATACGGACTTAACATTGATTCTAGGGTATTTGCAATGGGAGAGGCATCTTTTATTTTTCTTAATGCAGGGAGATATTCTGCCCTGTGAATCGCTGAATCGATGCTTCACATGATTCAGCTTTCCATAAGAGCTCTGCGCCCCTCTCTTTCAAGGCCTTTTCATTCTTTTCACCTGTTCATCGCCCTGTTCGCCGCCTCTTTTCATTTCCTTGTTTTTTGCAATATTCCTGTACTATCAAAGCCATATACTTCACCTTTGATGGCAAAATGGTTAGCTAGGATTTCAGATTTTTGAACTTCAGATAGATGCTCATCTTTTGCAAGCAGGCCTTTTCCTTTTAATATTTCTTCTGCCTTAGCAATACGTGCATCATTTCATAATTTAGCATTCGTTTCAACGACATCTTTCGAAATTCAAGATCTTGCTTCCGCTTTTGATATCTTTTCAGAACGAGTCAGTCGCTTTGCTTTTTTTGATGATTTAACTGGAATGTCATTAATCCTCGTCGTTCATCCCTCGTTGACTCCTGTTCATAACTTTTGCAATTTTGCTCAAGACAATCTTGCAAATTCTTTAAGTTTTTCTGTAGCTTCTTTTATTTTTCATTTTTTATATAAAACCAATATTGTTCAGGCAAGAGTTCATAATGCTACCGTTCACATCAGTCAATGTCATTTCTCATTGGTTTGCTCATTGAGTCAGAAGTCCAATTTCTCATTACTGCTTGGAATAAGCTCAAATCAGATCGATAATGCGAAATTAACCAATCAGGTAATATATAAAGTAGGATCCAAGGGGCTAAGGCTATCCTTTAATCATCACACTTCCTCATTTATTCCTTTTGAAACATCTTTGACTATATTTCATAATTCAGCTTTAAGGCTATTTTCCTTTATGTCAGGGTTTCATATTATTTTTAATGCTTTGCTGCTAATCAGCATGTAGATGAATTCATTCTCTGATTTCGGCCTTCAATTTTGTGCCAGTTTACCCTGAATATTCTCAAGATATGTAACCGTCGCAGAAATCATCTTTTTTTCATTTTTTCAAATTTCTCATTTATGATTTTTCAGAAAAATCCCTTCAACACGTTTCTGCTCATTTCTTTGGTCAAAAGCGGGCACAAAAGGTTTTTCTTTTACAAGGCCCCTTTCTTTATAATATGCGCTAGATTCTGTTGTAATGATTGAATTATTCGTTTGGAAAAGCAGTTTTGCTTTTGTGTGAGGCAGAGGATTGCTCTCAAAAGCCTGTTTAATGACTGCAGCAGTTGCGGCCGCATTCTCACCATTGAGACGCGATTCATTCTTTTTGCGAATATGCTGAACATCAATCTTCTTGCCTTGTTGCTCAGTTGAGTGAGTTTGCTGTTCTTGATTGCGAGTCATATTGATATCTAAAATAATAAATCATTAACCATCACATTTACTTCTTCATTTTCATTAGTCTTCTCTTTAATTTCTCTGGTTTTGATTAATTTCAAGTTGCTCATAGCTAATTCTAGTTTCTCTTTTTGCTCATCATCATAAAGCTTTTTATAGGAAATATCGATAATATTTATTATTTCGTCAATTATTTCTGCGGTGACATCTATGCTGTTAACAAGTTTATACAATGGTCTTGCCATTTCCCAATAATCAAAAAGCTTTTCAAGTGTCTCAAGAATAACATCCCTTTTTAGTATGTAATCCTGTTTTTCTGCTTCAGTCATGATACTTATCTCTAGTTTAAATATAGCTTAATATTAACATAGAAATTAATTTTAGTCAAAAATAACATTAAATGGGTTAGCTTTTAAATGGTCATAATATATTAAAAATTTGCATTCCTGATTTACTATGCTATATTTTAAGCACTTGAAACGCATGAAGAAAATAAGATAAAGCTTGCTTCTTTTGGCATTATTAATTGGGTATACTTCAAATTTATGAAAAAAAATATATTATATGCATTGATTCCATTCTTGCTTTTCTCTTGTTGAAAAGAGGGGGTTAAAGTTGAACAAATAGATCTTCAGAAAGAAAAAGTTCAAGAATATTCAATTAATTCCAATACTTGAAAAAATTATACAGATACATGAAGCAATATTGATTCAAAATCTTTGATCAGAGAAAAAATCAGGAATTTGAGAAAATACAAAGAAAGCCAAACAACAGAAATTCCCACTTGATGGACGACATATTCAAATAAAACTTTCAACTATGAATTAAGTTATCCTTCAGATTGGAAATTTAAAGATACGAATAAAGATGAAACTCGGGATGCTCTTGATACTCATATTTTTGTCTCTAATCCAAGAAAGGCAATAACGTACCCTAACAGTAAAGATTGAGATTGATGACTTGTTTCTGTAAAGATAAACAATTTCAGCAGAATGAAATATGGCGAATTAAAAACTCCAACAATTTCAGAATGGAAATCAAATATAAAAAAAAGAGAAATCAGATTCAATCCAAAGGTTCTTGATGATGTATCTTTATTTGGAATGGAATGCTGAGTCACGCAAACCAGTAGCCACTTATACAGATATTGCTTTAAATGAGATATCTGATACGAGTTTTCCATAAGTTATCTTTGAGAAAAAGATATTGAAATGTGAGAAAAAATATTAAGAACATTCAAATTTATCAAATAATATCTTTTTATTTTTGAAATATTTAGAATATGTTAAAAAATGATAATAATGTCATTAAAACAGTTGAGGAATATATGAGCCAAGTTTCAGCAGATAAAAGATTGGCGCTTGCTGAACTCCAGAAAATAATAAGATCCGAGGCTCCGGAGGCCATTCAGAAAATAAGCTACTGAATGCCGATATTCTATTATTACGGAATGCTTGTGGGATTCGCAGCATTCAAAAAACATTGCAGCTTCTTTGTAATGAGCAATAAAATAATGATCGATCTCAAAGATGAGCTAGCTCCATTTAAGGCAGCTGTTTCAACATTGCATTTCACTCCAGAAAATCCCTTGCCGGAATCTCTTATAAGAAAGGTGGTCAAGACAAGAATACAAGAGAATAAGGAGATTGCAATTAAGAGATGAAAGATTAAATAATTGTCTTTTAGATAATATCATTATAACAATTCTCGCAATATATGATTTCCTCTCTTTCAGGAGAATATGTTGTCTTAATGTCAGATCAGCATTTATCACATTTTCTGTCATGTAATTTTTTTGGATTTCAAAGTCCCAATCTATCCAAATGCCTCTGATCCGGATGTCTTCTTGGGATAGGAAGATTGTGCTTTCTATAGAAATCCAACTCTTGCTTTAATATTCTGAATGGCTTACTGGTAATTTCACATTCGATTGCCCAATTTGTAATATCATCTGGAATTTGCATTGTATCGTCTGGGAGCTTTGATGCTGGAATTACTTTTGCAACGGTTGGTTTCGGACTTTCATAATTGGACCAGTTGAAGGTGGTTCTGCCATCCGCAGTAGCGACACATTGCAATGTGTCGCTACAGGATTCCGGATAATATTCCATCGCGACAGTCTCATTATATCAGAACGGGCTCAGAGTCATCGGAAAAAATTCTCACCATTCCTGCCTACCGCCAGGCAGGCTCACCTTTTTCATATGTTCTATAATCTTCGGCACCAGCTCTTCATATTGTTCTTTGGTGTATTGCTTATTGAATATGCAATATTGCTTATCACGAAGTCAAACGCATCAGAATATATTTGAATTATTATTATAGCATTGCATAGAATAAAAAACATTGCTGTTATTTCCCCAGCAGTAAGCTGAATAATATATATTTGTTCAAGACATGATTCATAGCGAGCCGATTACTGTAGAAGATCAAAAACCTATGAGTGTGGAATCTTGTGCATCTTGAAAATTGAATCATAAGAATATATCTTTTCAGTTTTCTCAATGATCTAGCGAGTAACAGGATTGGCAATTTTTTGAGCCGATGATCATTTCTCCAGAGCAGTTCTCGCTTGAAGTGATGTCAGCAAATTTGCAAATCCGTTTAGAAAAAAATTCATTAACCTTTTTTTTGAAATCTTGCAAAAATCAATAGTTTGAAAGCTGCTCAGCCAGTTTATCATATTCTTCCTTTGTAACTTGCTTATTGAAGATCTGATATGATTTATTCGTCAAATTATAGCATCAGATACAATTATTGCATCCTACGCAGTTCTTGCAGAAATAGCCATCAGTCACTTTTTTGCAATCTTGAGAATAATAAAGATTATTGCATTCATAGCATTTTAATGCTTCATAGCAATTAGTACAAGAAACAATCCAATAGAAATCAAGGCAGTCATTAGTGTAAAATTGATAATTTCAGTACATGCAATTTTGCGATTCCTCTCATCAGACAGTTAAATAACAATTCTTATGATTATTCGTATAGTTTGTATAATCACTGTTTTCACCATTTTGGATTATCAGTGAAATGACCGGAACATCTTTGATCAATTCATCAAATTGCTCGAAGAATCATCTATTGAAATCAAATTCTCTTCCATATTCAAGAGGATTCCATTTATCTGACCACCATTCAGATTGTTCATAAGCTTTATATGGTTTATCAGGTGAATATATCGAGACGATATCTTTTCAAGTCAAATCGCTTTTTCTTCTATATAGATTCCTTTCATTTCTGAATGCGAGCCTTCGCTGCAAACTGCAATCAGGACAGAAGACAGGTAATGATATATTGTATTTGATTCAATTGAAGGTCGGGGAAGCTTTATCATAAAAATCTAAATCCGCATCTGTAATATCAAAATTAGCCTGACATTTTTTACAAACCCTTGTTTCTGCGATTTTTCTTTTTGGCATATATAGATTGATTAAAAAATAATAAATTCCCGATTAATATATTTTTTCTATAGCCACTACCAGATCTTTCAGAATCTTTTCTTTAATTTTTTCTTTGTCGTTAAGGTTGAATTTTCATACATAATGCAATCTTGGCTTTTCTGATAATTCCGATATTACAAATTCTATATGACAATTTCAAAACCACTTATCCTCATTATCATGTCTGAAAATACAGTTAACTGATCTGTTTATCATCCTTATATCGTCTTTAACTTTAATTTTAAGGTTATTCCTTCAGATAATGATAGAATCTATTTTTAAGCTGCCTACTAATTCTTCTTCAATTGCTTTTTCAATATATTCAACCGTTTTCTTCAGCTCTGGCTCAAAATCTCAATCGAATTTCACAGTTGAATTCGATTTTTTTGTAAAATATTGTCTTATATCCATATTTAAATTATGATTTATATTAGTCAATATAGTAGCTAATTATATTAAAAATCAAAATATAAACTTCATATTAAACAATAATTTATTTCCGATGTCTTGAATGCTAAGCTATGAAATACTTAAGATAATCAGCTTTAGAATATATGCTGCCAAGATTGATTGATTCAATAAAATTCCTGATGAGCAAAGGAATTTGTTGATAAGATTTATCTTAAATATTGGAATAGCAACATCAAAAAAAGAAACTCCGTTTAATGTAAGATGCGTTTGGAAATAACTATTTGAAAATAGTGTCATCCTTTGCTCATAGCAAGGATCAGAGATGATTATGCAGCAGACAATACTCCTCATTGACAAATATTTCCTCTAGAAATTCAGATAAAACCTTCAAATGTATCTTTTTCCCATCAGTATAGAATTCTTGTGATTCTTTTGATTTCTTAAGTTTTCAATGAAATGGCTTGTCGCTTATCATCAGCAGGGTGGCATTCGGAACTTTATATTTGAATCATTGAGCAGAAATAATAGCACTCTCCATATCTATTGCAACAGATCTGTCTTCATTGAAATACTCTTTATATTCAGAATAATTCAATTCCCAATTTCTATCCTCGGTTGTAAAGACTGTTCAGAGCCTGTAGTTGATATTGTTTTTTTCCAATATATCTTTGAGTCAGATATTCAGATTAAAAGTTGGTATGATCGGCAAAGGATAAACAGTTCTCTGGATTTTATTAAGAATTCCACAGTCTGAGACAAATTTATCGGCAAGCACGAATTCTCATATTTCCTGATGATTCCTGAGTCCGCCGCAATGTCATATCATCAGAAACAATTTTGGCCTCATGACAGCAAGGTGATCGGTAATAGTCTTTGCATTGCTAGGGCCTATTCCGATATTTATAACTGAAAATCAGAATCAACTTTTTGTGTCAGATATATGTATTGTATTCATTTGGCATGCTCAAGAAGATCCTTTGATAATAAAGCCTTCTTTTGTAGAATATATCTCTTTAAGCAGCTCTATATGCATATCATAATTTGTGAGAACCATATATCTCTGGAAATCCTTTGGATCTGTCGAGGTGTAGTGTTTCAATCTTTCTAGAGAATATACTACTCTTTCCGGACTGAAAAGGAATAGCCTTTTTTGGGCGTTTCAAATTGACTGATTATCTTCCAGATTCTTAAGAAAAAGCATATCGGTATCACGAGTGAACTCCCTTCATCTGGAAATTTCAATCGATATATTTTTTGTGGTCAGATTTTCGAATTCTTCTCTCATATAAGACTCTAGAGATTCTATTCATACTATTTCTCAGCATATATTCTTTGAATGCCTGCTGTCAGGATTTTGCAGTGATATTACTGCACAATTTCAATCCTGTTCGATTTTCTTGATCTGGTCTATTATTGAGTCCGTGTTCATATTTTGTAGCTTAGATTATATTTATAATGATTTTACATAAATGATAATTATTGTCAATTTTGGGATATTTTTAACAAAAAAGAAGCCAAGAATTGGCTTCTTTTTTTATCAGTTTATTATTACACTCTTATTTTAGTTATCACTTCACCATATTTGTAGCATTTCTGCGTAATGCATTTTCCTGTGATTCATCAGACTATTGGGAAGATAGACAGCAGAGCTATCCAGAATCATACATTTATCGGAGCTGAGGTTTTTTCTTGTGAAGTGATGTCTCCCAGATCAATTGATCCGCTTTGTGCAATTGGCAATTCGGCAGTCTTTACTGTATTTATTGAAATCATATTTCAGACTATTATAAGAATCAATCAGAATATGATCTGTATGATTTTTACAACTTTCCTTTTTGCAAAGCAGATATCTATTCACATAAAGATAGGTATCATTCCTAGAATGAATAATGAATATTTGATATTAAGCTTGTAAGGCTCTAGTGCAGCAGTAAGGCTTAAATCCATATCATTGAAATGTATCGCAAGCAATACTATGATAATCAGTCAATAAATAACTCTCAAAAGCCTGATGGTTTTGTCTTTTGGTCTTTTCTTGAGGAATTCTATAAATTTAAACATATTTTATTTTTAAAAAATTAAACCGCATTTTTTATATCTATTTTATTCTAAAAATCAATTAATAATTGAATGCAAGATATCTTAATATCTCTTTGCTTACGTATTTTTTTGCTTTTTTTTCTTTTTTTGTATAATCAAATCAGTGATATTAGCTAATTTTTTTTGATGGCAAAGAATAAGAAATCGCAACCTCGTCCTATTTTTACTCAGAAGTTGCAGAATATAATAGCATGATTGTTTTTGTGTGCGCTATGAGCGATTACGATATTTTGAAAAAACTCAATTTTCTGAGCTTTTTTCGGTGATATCCTATTGGTTTTTTTCGGTGATTATTATACTTATCTTGTTTCACCTGTTTTTCTGGTGCTATGAGTTCTTATATCTATTGGAAAAATCCATTGGAATTATGCTAGAGTGCTTTGAATACTGCTTTATTGTATGGCTTCTGCTTCTTTAGTTGGATTTTTTAGTCCCAAAATGACTTGATATTTTGATTTTTCAGGATTATTAAACAGATATCTTTGATGAGTTCCTACTTTTGCATTTCTTTTGTTCATATTATGAGTAGCTTTATATCTCCTTTTTAAGATTTCATATATCGACGTTCTTAAGAGGGTTTGATGATGATTGAATTCGATTAAAGATAATGTCAAAGAGATAAAAGCAGACATATCTAAGGATTATAAAGAGAAGGATAAAGAAAAAGATAAGAAAAGGGCAAAATGAGAATATAAAGATGAAATCGAATTATTAAATGAAAAAATAAAGGAATTGTCCTGAAAACAAAAACCTGTCCCTGTCAAAATTGAGAAAAAAGAACCTGTAGATATCAAAAAAGTCCAAGTTGAGAAAAAAAGCGTGCTTGATTTTTTCACCAAAAAAGAAGAACCGAAAAAACCCTCTCAGACAATAATGAAATTTGCAACTTGGGATTTCCCATCTTCTGAGCTTCTTCAGAAGAATCTCAAGAAATATGAAGTTGATGAAAAATTCGTTGAGAAGCAATCTCTTGAAATCCAGAAAACCCTACTTGAATTCAATATTAAGGTTTCAATGGATAAGTATACTGTTTGACCTACTGTCATCCAATACAGGCTGAAGCCATCTGAATGAGTTAAGCTCAATAAGATTGAGAACCTTAAAAAAGATCTTACGCTTGCCTTAAAGGCAAAAAGCATACGTATCCAGGCTCCTATTCCAGGAATGTGACTGGTTTGAGTTGAAGTGCCTAATGAGAAGAGGGAAGTGGTAGCTATAAGAGACCTTATAGAAAGCAAGGAATTCATAAACCATAAATCAAATCTTGCCCTTGTCGTTTGAAAGAATATAAATTGATCAAGCATAATTGCCGATCTTGCAAAGATGCCTCATCTGCTGATTGCCGGTCAGACTTGAAGCGGTAAATCAGTTGCCATGAACTGATTCATAGTGAGTCTTCTTTACAAAAATTCACCCGATATGCTTCGCCTGATAATGATAGACCCGAAGAGAGTCGAGCTAAGCATCTATAATTGAATCCCTCATCTTCTTGCTCCGATAATAAGTGATCATGAGAAAGCTCTCAATTCCCTCAAGTGGTGCGTGGCTGAGATGATGCGCAGATATGACATAATGACTCATCAGCGAGCTCGTAATCTCGAGGAATATAATTCAAAAGTGAACAAAAAAGATAAAATGCCGAATATAGTTATTGTCATAGATGAGTTGGCGGAGCTTATGTGAAGGAATAATAAAAAAGATGTTGAAAATGCGATAACAAGAATGGCTCAATTAGGCCGTGCTTCTTGAATGCATCTGCTTGTTGCGACACAGAGGCCTTCAGTTGATGTAATTACATGACTTATAAAGGCTAATATTCCTTCAAGAATCGCTTTGACTGTTGCGAGCCAAGTGGATTCGAGGACTATTCTTGACCAAATCTGAGCTGAGGATCTTGTTTGATATTGAGATATGCTTTATTCTCCGATCGGTTCAGAGCCCGAGAGAATACAATGAGTTCTTGTGGAGACAGACGAGGTTGAATCAGTGATAAATCATATCAAGAGAACAATCGATCCTAGGATGTTGGAAGATCTATACGATGATACTATTACAGCCTGAGAAAGCTCTTGATCTTCAATACCTTGAATAGAATGAGAATATGATGAAGATCCTAAGATCCTAGAAGATGCCATAAGAGTGGTAAGGGAAGCCTGAAAGGCTTCCACTTCGCTTCTTCAAAGAAGATTGAAGCTTTGATATGCAAGAGCCGCAAGGGTTATTGATATATTGGAGGAGATGTGAATCGTATGACCATGAGATTGAAGTAAACCTAGAGATGTTTATTAATATGATTATCAGTTAACTTCCTATTTATGGTTCAAGTTTTTGATTTTAAGATAGAGAATTGATATCATATCTTCATTTTTACATGACCTCTTGAACAGCAATTCGTAGAGAGGACCTTCAGAAAAATAGAAGAAATGGCTAAAAACCGTAAAATAATACTAGACCTTTCAAAAGTGAATTTTGTAAACTCGACATTCATCTGATATATGTACCATCTTTTTGAGACAAGCAGAGACATTTGATGATATATGTGTTTTGTCAATGTGAATCCCCATATACAGGATGCCTTCAATCTTACATGAATTTTTGATATCATACCTTACCATAGAGATGTTAAAGCTGCATTCGATAAAATCTTAATTGAAAACAAATGACTGCCAAAATAATAGAACTCAAAAAACCTTTATCAATTCCTGAGCCGATAGAAAAGCCTGTTCATGTTTTATGATGCGATGGCTGTTCCAAATCAAAGGAAGCAGTCAAAGTAAAAGTCAGGCGGCTGCACCGTGATTATGCCAAAGAATTCTCAGAGTATTATCTTGCCAAGCTGAATGAGAAGAATTTAAAAATATCTTTCGAGCATGCCCACATCCTTCTATATATGCAAAATCTTTTAGATGAAATATGCAGGAATACCGCAATGGGGGAGTTGCTTTTATCCAACGAGTGTCCAAACAAAGTTTTAGATAAATACTGAGACAAGGTAGCCTGAGATTATTTTCTTGTGCGATATATCAAATCTTGAAATTCTCTTAATCAATGCCTTACTTTCTCCAGATGATGCTATATGTCATGGTATGAACTGAACCGACTGAATAATCTGATAGGGCATATCCTATATGATCACTTGGAGGAATTCCTTGAATTTGTTCCCGATTTTAATGATGCTCTGGATTTTGAGATAAGATTTTAGATTCCAAGAAATCATCAATTTATTGTTGTTGCATGATTGGAAATTTTTAAATCATAACAAATTGATTTTTTAAAATACTTCTGACCAGGTATTTTTTTGTGTATTTTTTTGACTTATAGGATAAATATTTTTTAATAGATTTTATAATTATAGGTACATATTATAATGATTTGGGGGCTTCTTATTTTTGGCTTAATTAAAATAAATACGTTACTTAAGAATCTCGCGAACAAATTTTTTATTTTCAATTGAAAAAAACATCATCACGCATATAATGCCACAAGCAAAAGAAGATATGGGTTTTGTGATTTTACAAAATCTTTTCTTATAAAGGAAAGTTGCCGAATAAAAATTTTATACACCCACTTTATTACTAATTTTTTAAGAGAAAAAATGGTATCTTGAGAAACTTTTACAGCCATAGATATTTGAAGCAATAAGATAAAAACAATTATCTGAGTTTTTAATGAAGAGAAGAAATTGCGCGTGCTCTGAGTTTGAGTTACACCATCACATGCAGTAAGAAAATGAAACATCCTAGACATGGAGGAATTCAAGAAGAATATTAACGATTCCTTGGAAGAGGCTGAGAAGATGACTTGAGAACAGGTCGCACATGCTTACCTTACAGTGTCTTGAACATGAATCGACATTTCTACGAACAAATGAATTGTTGCGATCATGGACCATGAAATCACTGAAGATGATGTCAACAGAGGTCTTGATATGGCTCAAAACTGAGTTGATCTTCAGAATAGGGTAGTATTGAAAGTGATACCTGAAACATTTGCTTTGGATTTTGAAGCTTGAATCAAGAATCCAATATGAATGACTGCAAAGAAGCTTGAGGTAGTTGCACATATTTTTTCAATAGGCGCTAATATCCTGAATAACATCAAAAAATGAGTATTCGATAATGGTGTCGATATCACTGATATTTATCCATGATTGATTACTGCTCCAGAAGCCGTGCTTACAAAGAGACAAAAAGAATTATGAGTGGTTTGTATAGATATCTGAGCAAATACGACTTGAATCACTGTTTATGAAGAATGAGCTTTAATCTACTCGTCAGTCATACCTCTCGGTTGAGAGAATGTAACTTCTGATATTGCATTATGAGCAAGAGTTTCAATCGATTTAGCTGAAAAGCTTAAAGTTGAATATGGAGATGTGATGCTTTGCAAGACTGAAAAAAGAGATGAAGAGATAGAATTGGATAAATTATCAAAAAACGAAACAGGGAAGATATCTTTAAAATACCTTTCTGAAATAGTAAGGGCAAGATATTCGGAAATGTTCTACTTCATATCAGCAGAACTTAAGAAAATCTGAAAAGATTGAATGCTTCCAGAATGAGCTGTCCTGACTTGAGGTTGAGTTAAGATGAAGTGAATATTAGAGCTTTCAAAAGAAGTACTTAGGCTTCCTGCAACAATAGGCTTGCCTGAAGATTCTGATTTTATTAGCGGTACCTCAGTAAGCGATCCACAATTCTCATCAGTAATCGGTACGCTTATTCTTTCTCAGAGATACTGATCTCATAAATGATCAAGCAACTTTGATATTTGAGGTTTCTGGAACTCGATAAAGAATCTATTTGCTAAAATTGTTCCTAAATAAATAATAAAATCCCATTTTTTAAATCTATAACTTATACAAATATGACATTAAGAAAAACCGATGACAAATTAAAATCTTACTTACGTGGAGATTTTGTTAAAAGTCCAATCGAGGAAATCAATGTTTCTGATTACATTTCACCAGTTGCCAATATCAAAGTGGTATGAGTTGGATGAGGTTGACAGAATGCTGTGAATCGCATGATCTGAGCAGGTCTTGATGGGGTTGAATTCATTGCAATCAATACAGATGCGCAAGCATTGTTCCAATCAAAAGCGCAAATCAGAATCAATATCTGAAGAGCAACTACACGTGGACTTTGAGCTTGAGCTAATCCTGAAATGGGTAAAAAAGCTGCTGAGGAATCTTCTGAAGAAATCAAACAAGCCCTTGCTGGAGCCGATATGGTATTCATCACTTGCGGTATGTGAGGTTGAACAGGTACTTGAGCTTCTCCTGTAATCGCAGAAATCGCAAAATGACTTGGTGCCCTAGTTGTATGAGTTGTTACAAAACCTTTCGCATTCGAATGACAAAGAAGAGCTTTCCAATGACTTGATGGATTTGAGAAATTAAAAGATAAAGTTGATACGCTTATCACAATACCAAACGACAAGATCCTTTCTATTATCGACAAAAAAACACCGCTTCTGGATGCATTCAATATAGTTGATGAAGTATTGAATCAATGAGTTCAATGAATTTCAGATCTTATTACACATCCTGGCTTAATCAACGTCGACTTTGCCGATGTGAAATCAATCATGGAAAATGCATGAAGCGCACTTATGGGTATTGGATACGGTTCATGAGAAAATAGAGCTGTAGAGGCTGCTCGCAGTGCAATTGACAGTCCTTTGCTAGAGCTTTCAATAGCTGGAGCCAGAGGTCTTCTATTTAATATCACTTGAGGTTCTGACCTATCAATGTTTGAAGTTGATGAGGCAGCAAGAATCATAACTGAAGCTTGCGACCAAGAAGCAAATATTATATTCGGTGCGACAATAAATGAAAATTATACTTGAGAAATCAAAATTACAGTTGTTGCAACTTGATTCAATGAAGAAAGCAATAAAAAATTCTATGACACGCCAAAGGCTACTTCAAACACATGATTCGGTAAAAGAGTTCTAGGACCTCAAACAACTTTTGCACCTAGGCCTACTCAGCAAAATACTTTTGATGACGGTTCTTCTGATTTAGATGTCCCTGCATTTTTAAGAAACAAAATGAAATAATAATATTAAGCATTAATAAAGGCCTTGTCGGATATTTCCGACAAGGCCTTTATTAATTATCCCCATTAATATTAATTTGTCAGACAAAAAATTTTACTTTTTTTGCATTATCAAAAATAGTGTGATATTATGTAAACAGGTAATTTTATTAAAACAAAAATATATGGAGGAAATATTATCAATTTCAGACGATGATAAGAATAAAGATATAAACACTCTAGATGCTCCAGTGGAAAATTCAAGTTTAGATTTGAATACTGGCAGTTCACCGCTAGATGATATGCTTGAGTTATCATTGAATGACACAATTAAGCCAAAAAAATCTTGGTTTTCCTGATTATTCAAGAAAAAAGAGATAGTAGTTCAAGATGAACAATTGGCAATCCAAGACGAAGGAAAGTTTTGAGATGTATCCGAAACAGTTCAATATGATCAAATTATGGCAGCTCAGAATGAACAAGAACTAGCAATCCAAGACGAAGTGGTAGTTCATAATGCATTTGAAGTGCAGGGCGAACAAGAGCAATCAATTCAAGAAGAACAGAATACGGATCAAATATCTGTACAAGCTGAAATTCCTGAAAATAACACTATGTCCGATATGATACCGGAAATAGAAGAAAACTTATTGAATACTGATATTTCACCTTTAGATGACATTCTTGAATTATCATGATCTGAGGCTATGGCACCTAAAAAATCTTGAGGACTTTTCGGTTTTTTAAAAAAGAAAGAAAAAGCAGGGCAAGAATTATCTATTCAGAATGATTCAGTTCCTAAAGATGATTTAATCGTTAATGAGACAATATCATTGGACGAATCCATATCAAATGCTGATATCTTCCAAGAATTAGAATTGGGAAGCTTGAATTTTTGAGAACAAAACCAAAATGAAATCAAAAAACCGCCATTTGAACCTTTGGTTTTTGTGCTAAAATTAACTTCAATGATTTTCTGGCTTGTACTTTTTTGATTCATCGGTTTTTTCATAACGATTTTTGCAAAAAGCACAGATTCGGATTTCGTTGCAAAAATGCCTTTGATTTGTGATTATATAGGATCATCAATCGACTGATATGATAATTCAGATTGCAAAACATTAAATCAGATAATAGAATGATTAAAAAAAGATAAATCCAATATTGAAACCAATCTGACTCAGGAATTATCAATTCTTATTCCAGAAAAGATAAAAACCAATTACATCCTTTCTTCACCGAAAGTAAAATTCATACAAGAAAAAACTTGAAATGCTAGAATTTCAATAGCAAGAGTACTCGAGGATTTTGAATATATAAGAAAAAACAGCTGAGGCTATCAATGAAAGAATATTGAATGCAGCCAATTTGATATAAATGAAAAATGAGATCTTAATGTAAGTTGTGATTTTTACGGAGCTTCTATAAATGAATCTGAAAATACAGAACAATCAATGTCTTCAAGATGAGTTGCTCTTGATTTCCTAAAAAATCTTCAATCAAAAAATAGCAGTTTTACTATAGCAGATTATCCAAGCAATATTGAAATTTCAAAATTCAATTGATGAGAAGACATAAAAGTTATTTTCTCAACAAAAACCTCTTTGGGTTTAAGGTTGAAATATTATCCTTTATCAACTAAATTATAATTATGGAAAAGAAAGAACAACAAAAAATCGTTAGTACGATATCGTTTAATGTAACTCTCATTACTGTTATTTCTTTAGTGATTGCATATTATCTTGTCCCTCAACATGATGCTCTTAAAACACAGATAGCTGATGCAAATGCTTTATATTTAAGCCTAAATGATCTAAAGGAAAATTGACTTAAAGCAGATTGACTTGAGAAAATATTGACAGAAGAAAATAAGATGACCCAATGAATGCAGGAAATACTTAAAGACAAGGCTAAAGTCAATAAGGTAATCACAAAAACTGGGCAAAAGGATTACCTATCTTGGATCAAGCAGGAAGTGCTTAAATGAAATGATTATTCAAAAGAGGCACAAAATAATGATCAGATAGTTTGAAATATCATACCGGTATTTTATAAATATTCAGATTCCAATAAGGGTCAGGCTACTGACGCTACAATTAGAGAACAAATAACTCTTGATTCGTTTACAAATTATATCGAAGAAGAAGTCTTAAAGAAATTTGATATAATAAGCTTTTCTCCGGTATGAATCGAGAATATCAGTTTTGATTCTGAGGAAAAGCCAGGAGTTGCAAAAGTACAGAAAACAAATGAGACAATCTGAAGTTTTTCTTTTAATCTTGATTTTGAAGCTAAGAATAAGAATATCATGGATCTTATAGATTCTATACAGAAATCTTGAAAATTGGATATTCAAAATGGTAAGCTAATGAATAAAGTAAAGAAAAATAAAGAAAATTCCTCTCTTTCAAGTTTGGATAACCTGCTAATCACTATAGATTCTCTAACTGTTCAAGAGCCCATAAATGTTTTAGATAAATCAAATAAGGGCGCATTAAAATTAAGGTTTTATGTAAGCTGAGTTTGATACGAACAGCTGACTGCAATTAAAAAATGAATAAATGAGAAATTCACGAATCTTTATGCGAATATTCTTTCAAAAGCAAAACTATGCGATAATGCGGAGGCTGCGATATGTAAGGATAATGTAGGATCCCAATCAGTATGAAGCATAAGGGGATTACTTAAAGAAGCCACATCTGTAAAAATAAGACTGGATACTCTGGTAAAAGATACAAATATGGTCTGACTTGATATTAATCAGGCTCTCACCTCATGGTTAAGTCTCGGAGCCTCAATTGACACTATAGATACCGCTTATAAAAAGTCCGCTACATATATAGATAACTATAACAAATAATGAGACAATTAGATATACTGAATGATGAAATATATAAGTGAGATAATGCTCAGAGAATCTGTGATTTGATAATAGCGTCAGCTGTTGAATCGTGAAGCTCGGATATTCATATTGAACCGCTTTCTAATGTTGTAAGAGTGAGATTCAGGGTTGATTGAATCCTGAAGGTTATCGTCGAATATCAGACTTTCATCCATCCTCAGATTGTAGCACGTTACAAGATACTCTCCAACCTTAAGATCGATGAGTCGAGAATGCCTCAAGATGGTCGTATATCAACAGTTATAAATGATAAATGACTTGATTTGCGTGTTTCTACGCTACCGACTGTACATTGAGAAAAGATAGTAATGCGTATTGTCGATAAAAGTAAAAAAGTTCCGCCTTTAGAGGTTCTATGAATCGAGTGACATAATTGAGATGTTCTGGATAAAGCAATTTCACAACCCAATGGAATAGTACTTACATCTTGACCGACTTGATCAGGTAAATCAACAACGCTTTATTCTTGTCTGATGAACCTGAATACTCCGGATGTGAATATAATGACTCTTGAGGATCCGGTTGAAAATACTCTCGATTGAGTTAATCAAAGCCAAGTTTTCCCAGATATAGGATATTCATTTGCTTCTGGACTACGTACAGCACTACGTCAGGATCCTGACATTATAATGGTTTGAGAAATCCGTGATAAAGAAACTATAAATATTGCTATTGAAGCGTCACTGACATGACATTTGGTGCTTTCAACAATACATACGAATTCCGCAGCGGAAACATTGACTCGTATCTTAAATATGTGAATCCCAGCATTTTTGCTTCCAGCTTCGGTCAATGCAATTATGGCGCAAAGGCTTATCAGAAGATTATGCAAGCATTGTAAAAAATCAGTTACTGTAGAAGAATTAGATCCAAAACTTAAATCACAGGTCAAAAAGACAATTTGAAAAATCACAAAAGAGGAGCTCACAAGAAGGGTTCCTGCTGAAATACTAAAAAACCCATTATTCTATGTTCCTGTCTGATGTGAACATTGCGATAATACTTGATATAGCTGAAGAGTTTGAATATATGAGGTAATGGAAATTACTCCTATACTGAAAGAATATATAATAAAAGGGGAGAGCTCGGTAGCAATGAATGATGCCGCAATCGAATGATGAATGATATCTCTTGAAATGGATTGAATCATCAAAGCCTTGAATGGGATGACTTCACTTGAAGAATCTTACGGTGCAGTAAAAGAAAATTAAATAATTAATTACCATATATGACAGACAATGATTTTATTATAACCTGAGTTTCGGAAAACGTAGAAAAAAAATCTTCGAATTTCAACTTTTCGCTTGATTGATTGAATGAATGGCTTCTGTCCAAACAAAATATCAATATTAAATCAAAAGTGATTTTTTTCAGATTATTGGCGACGATGGTAAATGCTTGAATCCCAGTTTTGAAATCAATCTGAATACTCGAGAAACAAGAAAAAGATCCTATAGTCCAGAAATTATATCAGAGCATCATTACCTGAATCAGGCAAGGAAAGAATCTTAGCTCATGCCTTAAGGATTATTGAGAAAATTTTTCAGATTCCGAGTGCTCCATAATCGAATCATGAGAAAAAACGTGAAAATTGAACGGCTCACTTATCCAGCTTGCTGATCAGACGGAAAAAGTTTCAAATATTTCCAAGAAATTCAAATGAGCCCTTATTTATCCAGCAGCTATAGTGGTGATAATGTTCGCATCAGTTTCAGTGCTTATGACAATGGTAGTTCCAAAAATAGTAGAGATATTCTGAGACAAATCAAAACTTCCGCCTTTAACATTGTTCCTTATTTCAACCAGTGATTTTTTTATAAATTATTTATGGCTGATTGTCATATTGATTGTCTGATCTATAATGTTCTTAAATCTTTGGTACAAAACCCCAATTTGAAAATATAGGCTTGATTGAGTAATATTGAAACTCCCGATCTTCTGAAACATCAGTAAAAAAGTTATTCTATCGAAATTCGCAAGAGTGTTTTCAAATCTTCTTTCTAGCGGTATTTCAATTGTAGAATCAATGAGAATAGTGTCTGATGTCGTATGAAATGAAGTTTATAAACAACGAATACTTCTTTTAAGGGAGGACATTAAAAAATGAGTTAAAATATGAGAAAGCCTTGAAGATGATCCGTTGTTTCCTGAGATGCTGGTTCAGATGATAAAAGTCTGAGAAGAAACGGCAAAACTGGATACGATTATCTTAAAGATAGCTGATTTTTATGATGACGAGGTAGAGCAGGCGATAAATAATATACAGAAACTTCTGGAGCCTGTCATCATAGTCGTTATGGCGGTCGTAATATGATTCATCGCCGTCGGTATCATGCAGCCTATTATGAACCTTGCCGATACGATAACTGAAAAATAATATAATAATAAATAAATTATCTCTTGATTTTTTCAAGAGATTTTTTATCCTTTAAGCCTATCTAATAATACTTGATTAAATTTATTTTGCCAGAATCACTTAAAAAACTTATTGACATAATTGCGTACCTTCCTTGAATTTGAGAAAAAACCGCAATGAGACTGGGATTCTTTTTATTGAAGGCTAATCCGGCATATATCCATAATTTCTCAAAGCAGCTAGAAAAGATCAAAAATGAGATAAGAGAATGCACTAATTGCTTCTGATACACAGATAAAGATTCATGAGTATGCGAAATTTGCAGTGATGATGGCAGAGACAGGACTATATTATGTGTAGTGGAAGACTATCTGGATCTGGTAAGCATAGAAAAGCTGAAGATATTCAGATGATATTATCATGTATTAGGAGGGGTGATATCTCCAGTGAATTGAGTCTTGCCAAAGGATCTGAAGTTTGAAGAATTGTTCATCAAGATAAGGAACTGAACTTTTAAAGAATTGATATTGGCAATCAATCCGAATATAGAATGAGAGGCGACTTCAATGTATATAAAGGAGCATTTAGCAAAATATCCAGTAGAGATAACAAAGCTTTCAAAATGACTTCCTAATGCGTGATATATTGAGTATGCTGATGAAATCACTCTTATCAATGCTTTTAAATGAAGAAATTAAAAAATATCCGGGGAAGTTCATTCTCCGGATATTTTTATCATTATTATTTATTGAAGATACTATATTTAAGAGCTTCGAAATATCTGTTCTTATCCTCTTCAAATAATACATTCTGTTTGAAATTTCAGATTCTTGATGATGCAATTATACTGGTTTTTGGAGTTGAGAATCATTCAAGGCTTTCTATCGAGTAAGGAAAACTGCTGTTAGTAGGATTATATAGGATTAGATAGTTATGGTTGTACATGGCAATGAAGTCTTTAATTTTCATTGTACTGAAGGTAACTTTTTTAATGTCTCATCACATATCTGAATCAGCTACTATTTTTTTTATTTGACCGTTTTCTGAACTTACGCTATATCCGCCTCAGATACTTACTCAATTTGATCATGTTCAAGCCATTCCGAATGTTTGTCATGATGCATCATTTCAGATGATATTCCATACAAAATTTCAATTTCATACTAATTTTAGGCTAGCAGACTTAACCAAGGCTCAAGTCAATGAAGGATGTTTAGAATTAATTTGCATCGGACTTCCAGGATCAAAGAAGAGGGGAATTATTTCAAAATCTCAAGAAGCAATAGTAGATGAGTATTTTTTTGAATTTGTTGACATTGTGTATTCGATATATTGGTCTATTTTATTGATGCTACCAGGGTTCACTGCTAAAAGTTTTGAATCGCTATCTTGCCCCTCTACTATGCTATCCTGAAATCACTCTTCATGATTTTTAATTTTTAGAAGAGCGTATTCTTGTGCTCATTCAGCTCATGCGTAAGTTGAAATCGAATTATAGACAAGCCTTGTATTTCTTGATTCTTGCAAGACTATTGATAATACTCATGCCGAAACTACCACCAAAAATGCAGTAAGCAATATTGCAACAATAGAAGAGAATCATGAGTTATAATTTGTTTTCATAGTGATTATTTCATATTTTTATAAACTTTTTCACTTATTGTAGTTTGGATATGCAGTTCATTTTCCTTTGCCAATGCTCTGCTTATTCATTTTCCAGGAGCAAGGCTTAAATCAAATACCACAGTGACCTTTCATTCTTTATCCTCATTTGTGATATCCTGAGAAGGTTTTCAAGAAATATAAAACCTTAGATTATTGACCTCAACCCTATCATCGCTAAGTTTTATATCTGAATTAAGCTTTCAAAGATAACATCATTTTGGATTCGTATAACAAGAATTGTCGCAATTGATCTTTTGCTTCTGCATGCAGTATACATTTGGGTTTGCCAAATCATCTCTATCTTTTATTGCAAGAATAGTATTTCAATTTCCGGAATAATCCAGTGGCTGTGTTGTTACATTGTTATAATATCAGTATGCCAATCATTTGGTTCTTATATCGGAGGCGAGTCATTCTATCATTGTTCTCGTGTTCTCTTGAAGTATCCTGTTCAATTCCAGCTTCTTGTTTATCTGAAGTATATTCGAATAAATTACAAATACCGAAAGCATTACAAAAGCGAGTATCGTAACCGCTACTATAAGCTCAATTAGAGTAAATCAATGTTGTTTTAATCTTGAATTCATATATGTTTTTTTAGATATTATCTTTTCCAATCTGTAATTATAGTCGAGATTATGAATTTATTGAAGCTTTTCTCATAATTATATACTATTGCATCTATTTTCAATGCTTTATCAACAACCACAATAGCATCAGATGAATTCTTTACATTAAGCGGGCTGACTTTTAAGAAAGCATAAAATTTCGTAGGCTTATCTCAGGGCGAACAAACATATGAATATCTTCATTTCGAGTCAAGGCAAAGCATTGTCCTGTTTTGTGAATTCGAAAGATCAGTTATATGTGCTCTATCTTCTATGAAGCCATTCAGCTTTTGCAATTTTATTGAAGGCCTTAAATTAGTATCCAATTGAAAATCATTCTCTATTTTGAAATATCCTGAAGTCAAATCAGTTGTGCCTGCATTATTCCCAATAATCGAATTATCCAATTTATTCCAATCCAGAACCCTTACCCAATTGGTATCTCTCATATTTTTGATGAGCTCAATTTTTTCTCTTGCAAGATTTCAGGCGATTATCTCATTTTTTGCTTTTAATGAAGATCCGATAGCCGCATAAACGAGAAGATATGCACTCAATCATCAGATTGTAAAAATTAGAATAGCAACAAGAAGCTCTACAATTGTGAATCATCTTCTTTTGTTTTTAAATCTTGATTCCATTTTTTATTATTTAATTTCTAAGGTTTTACTTAAGACTCAAGTCGTTGCTTTTCAGAATCAAATTGTGATATTTTTAAAGCTTCATGTGAATGAAGAATCCTTATAAGTATGCATGATTCATTCAGGAGCCGTGAAATAAATAATTACATTATTCTTTTCTTGAGGACTATCATCCAGTATGGAGTTTATATTCACTCAATCCTCAAGTGCCACATCCTTTATTTTAGTTCCAGCCGCAGTCGATATTGATCCGCTGTAATCATATGGGAATGAGTAAACGCTGAAAGATGGGTCTCATTTATTTATGAAGAGAGCGATATTTTGATTTTTATGCGTTCAGATATCAACAAGTCAGGCAGCTGAATTTCTAGCTTCGCTAAGGGTTTGAGTCATGATTTCTCTGCTCAATCTTACTTTAGCGATGTTGGAATATAGATTATATGGAACAAAAACCCAAATTGAAAGAATTCAAATTATACTTATCACAATAAGCAACTCAATCAAGGTGAATCATCGGTTATAGCTAGCTGTTTTTCTCATTGAGATTGAATTTATATTATTAAAAATCATTCTATAGTTCTTTTAAAAAAATCAAATAAAAAATGACCCTGGGGAGAAGGGTCTTTATTTATGTTAGTTTACAGTTTCGGTAATTTTCAATACCGCAGAAAATATTGCAAATGCAAACCACAAAACAAATATTCATGCAATGAGTATGGCCATCGGCTCGATCCATTTTATCATAACTGTAATGGAATGCTCTACTTCACGCGTATATTGTTTATGAATTTTTGAACAAACCTTATTTACCGTGGATGTTTTTTCTCAGGCTCAAATAATCTGAATGAAGTCATTAGGGAAGCATTTATGTGCCGGATCAGTTTCCTCGATGCTCTGTGTGAGTTTTTTTCAGCTTGAAACCTTTTCAGCCACTATATCAAGAGCTTGATTATATATTACATTATTACTAGCTTCTCATGTTAATCTGAGAGTCTTGATGATCGGTATTCCAGCTCCGATAAGCAATCCGAGATTTGAAGCAATTTGAGCTATTATATAATTTTTATATACATTTCAGACAAGGGGGAGCTTCAGGAATAACTCATCAAAGGTCCTTTTTCAGTCATCAGTTCTTGAATAAGTCTTCAATCAAAGTGCAATCAAGCCTAATCAAATTATAATTATTATGATATTTCATGTAAAGAAATCACTTGCATAAATAAGCGATAGTGTTGCATAAGGAAGTTCCACATCGGCAGTTGAAAACAAGGGTTTTAATTTTGGGATTACAGCAGTCATTATGACAAATATCGCTACAATCAGGAATGCCAATATTATGATAGGATAAGTAAGTGCTGCTTTTGCTTTTAATTTAAGATCATCTTGTTCTCTCAGCTGATTACCTAGGCTCTCAAAAGATCTTTGCATCGTACCGGAGCTTTCTCAGGCTTCTATGATGGCAATCTCTTTCTTATTGAAAACAGTCGGTAATTTTTTCATAGCTATGCTAAAACTATCTCAAGAGTCTATAAAAATAAGCAGATTTGAAATTTCTTTAGCCAGTCTGGGATTTAAGGTTTTTTCAAGAAATGCATTAAGGGCGCTTATTACTGTGACTCATCAATCTATAAGATTAGATAAATGTTCATAAAATAATGCCTTATCTCTAGGGGTGATCGTTTGCCAGAAGTAAATCGGTTCCTCACGGAATTCTTGTAGATTTTCCATATTTTTATTGTTCGAAATAATACATTCCAAGATTCAGTCATGTAGATACAGATGAATTTGTATTTTCTGAATTCATTGGGAAACTAGCGCTTTTAATTACAAATCTTATACTGCTTGATTCTTGAGTCAGATAATTAAGATATTTATTAAGTTCAGCTATATTCTTGGCATCTATATTGATATTTATATTTGCCATATTCAATCAGCTCGGAAGCTTTTGTCATTTATCCATATTTATATCATGAACTATGATTCAATCGAATTTAGAATATATTTGATTCAAAATAATATCCTCTCTATAATCTCAAGCGAATTGTGATATGGCCGCTTTAGTGGCCGTATCATTGCTGACCTGATCTTTTTTCTTATTTAAGGCATCCAGTTCAGACTTAAGTGATTCTGTCCGACTATCTAGGCTTGATTTTTCCTCTTTTGATGAGGTATAAGTTGCGTACAAATTAGATGTGATCAGAAAAGTGGAAATTATTGTGACTAATAATATTATAGTTGCATACATGCTTTTTTTGTCTGCATTCTTATATAATGGATTATTTTGTGATGCTGGTGTCATATTTTTTTGCGTTAGTGCTAAAAGTTTTTGATATTTCAAAAGTAACTTCAAAGGATTTCTTTAGAGAATCTCAGGCTACAGATGATATAGGCTTCAGGATGAACATATTCTGATCTGAAGTTCTGAAATCTTTTATGAAATTAGAAACTCAGGCAATAGCATCATCTTTGGCATCTTTGTTAATGTAATCCGCACTTGTGCTGATTGTTTCTCAATTAAAGGAGAATCCAGTGAACATCATCTTGTATTTTTTGCTTAAGTTAAGCACTTCCGTAAGATAGACCTGGGCTTTTGATTTTTCTATGCTATTTATGATATCTGATTTATTTTCCAATATGATATCGTAAGCGGCAATTTCATTATTCAATTTCAATTCATCGACCTGTTTTGTGTATTCAATAATTTTTAAATTTGATTCGCTTATTTGCTTTTCTAAATTGGAATTAAGGAACCATAAGAAAACAGAAACACAAATCACTGCCACAAGCAGAATGATTGAAACTATGAAATAGGTATTTTTACCTCAACTGGTTGCCAAATTTTCATGGCTGATAGCTTCCATTCGTTAATAGTTAAATAATAATATATTTCAATTTTATCATAATATGAATATAATTGCAAAAATTTATCAGTTTATATTTTTTTATTCTTATGAAGTACTCGCTTCTTGATTTGCAAAGCCTCAGATTAGACATAAAACCATGATTTAAAATTTTTCTTTATGGGGATCTTGGTTCAGGGAAAACATCTTTTGTAAGAAATATTCTCAAAAATCAATTTTCTGTTGCTGATAATGTAACTAGTCCAACATATATACATTATAAAAAATATGATCCGAACATATATCATTTTGATCTTTATAGGCTTGAATCCTATGACGATTTCGTTAATATCGGATGAGAAGAAATACTCGAATCAGATGATTATATTTCATTTATAGAGTGGCCGGAGGTACTGGAAAAGACTTATAAACCGGATATTGTCATTACTTTTGATAAAGTTGAGTGAGATGAGGATAGCAGGGAAATAGGAATAGAAGTTAAAAATAAATAATAGAAAAGTGGAAAGCAAGGAATAGAGAATAGAAAGTGGAAAGTTATCAATTTACAATTGCCTAGCAAGTATAAAATATATTGTCATTCCCGCGTGCGAGGATGACCAGTTTTATCATTTTCTACTTTTAATTTTCTATTTTCTATTTATAGATCTATTTTGTAAAATTCTTCCAAACAAAACAGGGTAACCGGATTATCTTTTCATACAAGCTGCTCTTCTCAGATTTTATGAAGTGAAAATTTATTTCGATTTTCAATCAAATCATGAGTATTCTCACTCATTATGATGGCTTTATTATGTTTTCTTGTTAATGTTTGAAGTCTGGAGGCAATATTTACATTATCTCATATTACAGTGGCATCCATCCTTTTTTTTGTTCATATGGTTCACATTATCACTTCGCCTGTATTTATTCAGATTCAGATGTTAATTTTACTTCAGATGGCTGATATTTGAAATTTTTTTATGAATTCTTGAATCTCTATTGCGCACATAAGAGCCTCATCCGTACTTTCTTGCTCAAATATTATCATAATTCAATCTCATAGGAACTTATCAATATATCATCATCTTCTATAGACAAGATCTCAGATTCAATCAAAATAGATATTAAGGAGAAGAAGTGATCTTTCGGGTGTGAATTTTTCACTTATTTTGGTAAATCACATTATATCAAGGAACATGATTGTGACCACTTTTGATATGCAATTTCATAGAGCTATTTTTTCATATCATCTGAAACCGATTTTTTTGTAGATATCTTGAGGAATGAATTTATCGAATACTCCTTTAAGGTCATTGAAATCCTTCTTCATGAGATTGCCTTTTATGTAAGCTTTCTTAAATAAGGATTCAACTTTTTTATTTTCTGAGAAATTTGTATTTTTCGGTATCTCTAAAATATCTTTGTCCTCTATGTAGCTTTTGAAGAATTCCATAAGATTCTCAAAATCCTTAAGATATCTATTATTTGCAATAAGATATAATGTGACAAGAAGAACATTTATCAGGATGTTCGTATAAAGAAGGTAATGTATGCTTACTTGATCTATAGAGAAAAGAATGAAGACAACAAAAAATACATTCAATGTAAAGAATGAGAACATTAGGATTTTATTTACTGAATGTATGCTTTTCAGATTCTGTTTCATGTAATTCCTATGGCTTTATTTATACAATGGGAATTATACACTATTTTTTTTATAAAAGCAAAATTATGCTTCTTTGTAAAATAGCCTAGTTATGTATAGATATCAGATAATGAAATATATGAAAATGATGGCAGTGAATCAGAAAGTTAATGATATATCATAAATAGCATGAACTGAAATTGATAAAAACATAGCAGTGAGGAATGCTTTTGAATAAGGGATTATGGATTTATCAGCTTTTGATTTAAGATATCAGCCCACGAATCATCTTGCAACGATAATGCTGCATATGATATGTACGAAAAGAGAAAATATTCATCTGAATATTCATATTGATATCGCCTCTCATCAGAAAGAGCTTTCTTTTGTGATGCTCCACATATATAGGATATTTTCTATGAATCAGAATCATAGCGCTATGAATACGGCTAGAAGGACTCACTTTTTTACAGAATCAGTGAAAAATAGGCTTGAAGGCAAAAAAGAGAAATGCTTGCTGGATTCCTCAAGAAGTCAAACGATTATGTAATATAGCGTGATGAGTCATATCGTATTAAAGACATTTTTTCATATGGTTACCTCACTGCTTATTTTTGAATCGAAAATCGAGAATTTATTTATTATGTAATATATCGCAATGAAAATAAATGAAAAAAAACATAAGATAACGATATTTCTAAGGTAAGTCTTCCATATCTTCAAAAGAAGATCAAAAAATAACATTCATGCAAAGAACATGAAGACTCCAACTGTTATGATTGTAGCAATAACAGATAATGAAATTCAGATTGGAGCAAATACATTGTCAGATATATATGTAAGTATATTCAGATTCTCAAGTCAGACTACTTCCATTATTTCCTCAAGATAAAGCACTGGAACTACTGAAATTGCTCAGGCCAATATTCATGCAATGAATCTTTTTGAATGAAGAGGGGTGTCATCAAGATATGAAAAAAGATATGCCCATCATAAAATAGGCATAAAAGCAAAAATAAGAATTCCTATAATACTAAAGATCAAAGACATTTATTTTGTTTTTTTATTTCTAAATATTTCATAGCTTCAGAATTTGATGCTTTCTTTTTTTCAGCCCTTAAAAGCCATGCTTGTGACAAAAATGCTTCATCAGATAAATATAAGCACTAATCAGACAAGCAGATTAAGCAATGCGGGAACAAGAATTATCAAAAGTCAGAATGTGGCTAGAACAGCTCATACAAGAGGCATATTGGATTTGGTTATAATTTATTTGATATTTATCATTATACATTATTTACTGCAAAGTAAATTATTTTTCAAGTTCTTTTTTGACCTTAAGGGTTACTCTTGCTTTTGAATCATCAAAATCTTTTATTTTATTGAAGATCTCATCATTCAAATATTTTGTCTTAGAAATCTTCTGGGAGACATCATTAAGATATTCTAAAAATTTCTCATAGAAAAATCAGCTTATGAAAGCAAAAAAACCGTAGAAGAAAATGTTGGGCTCTCAAGTTATATTGCCTCAAAGTGAAATCTGTATGACGCTCCTTAAGATGAAGTATATTGCCATTCAAGAAATTATGCTCAGCACTGGCTGGAGATATATTCATATTTTCCAATCCTCCTTATATCTTCAGAAAATCAGGTTGTTAAGATAAAGATATTCAATGCATGCATCTGGAGTAGGGAATAGCTTGTAGTTTTTGGCAATCATTCTGAAGTTCTCTTCTTTTTTGATAGAATTATAAATATTCTGAAGCATATGAGCAGCTCCGCCCAAAAGTCACATTCAGATTATGATAAATAAGATTCAGGTTCTGGTTACTAATATTATTCAGATAATAAGTATTGCAAGAAGATATATTCATAATATTTTAAAGCTGGATGAATTTAAGACCGGATCTTTTCCTTCTTTTATTATAGATTCCAGCACTTCAATTGAGTTTTGGGGTTTCATTATGGAATATGGATTAATCGGTAAATATAAATGTGGGGCGTCCTTATAGCAAAAATAGCACAAATTAAATTTGTGCTATTTTATCATACTTCTTTATTATGTCCATTTTTTAATGAAAAATCCTTTTTAGATAGCTAAAAAGGATTTTGTCAAACCGTAAGAAGAATTTAATCGGAGGTGCATCTTTCTATCTTCACTCATAATTTCTCCATCTTTCATATTATGTCTTCATATCATCTTTCGATATATTCAACATTTGTAATATAAGTATCTCAGCTTGCTATAAGTCATGCGATTATCATAGCAACTCATGCTCGCAGATCCCAGCTGGAAACTGTTGCTCATTTCAGTTTTGTTTTTCAGAAGATAAGAGCTTCATGAGGATTTAGGATTGCAGGATGTCATTTCATCTTTTCGATTTCAACCAAAAAATTAAGCCTTCATTCATATATGACTTCTTCAACTTTGCTTATTCATTCGGCTTGAGTCAGAAGCACGCAAAGAGGGGATTGCAGATCAGTAGGAAGTCATGGGAAAACTTTTGTTTGGAATCTTACAGCCTTAAGATTGTCAATTGAGTTGAAAACTCTTAATTCATCATTTCAAATCTGTTCAAATTTTACTCATGCTTCATTTAATTTGCTTAAAAAACTTTTCAAATCCATAATGCACGCATTTTCGATATCGATATATTCATCGCTAGTCAATGCTCATAAAACAATAAAAGTTCATGCCTCAATATAGTCACTGCAAACATTGAATTCTACTTCAGCAGCTAATTCTTCAATTCCCTCTATAATTATAGAATGATCATAATCAAGTGTTATCTTTGCTCATGCTGAATTCAGGAAATCTATAAGATTTATAACATGTGGCTCTATCGCACAAAGCCTAAGTATTGTTTTTCATGGACGCATCACGCTTGCGATTATAAGATTTTCGGTTGCGGTAACTGAAAACCAATCAATGATGATTTCTTTTTCTCAAGATTCCATTTTTCAAGAAATGTGTACGTTTTCTGGTCAGCTAAGATTCTTATAACCAAGATTGACTAATCATTTAGTATGCTCGTCAATAGGCCTCTTTCATATATTGCATCAACCAGGGAAGGGAATGTCTATTTCTCAAAATCTCTGAAGAATAGGAGGCAGAAGAAAGATTCAAACCCTGATTTTATTAATCAGTTCTCTATTAAAATTATTAAGATTCATATTTGTGCTATCTATTTTCAGTGTATTTCAAATGAATTCAATATCTACTCAAAGGCTTTTTATTATCTCCAAAAAGGTAAAAACATCACCTATTCTTGGAACATTTCTTAATGTAACTTTTTTAAACAGCAGGCTTGCTGCAATAATCGGAAGACTGGCATTTTTTGATCAGCTTATGCTTACTTTTCATGACAATTTCTGTCATCAGGAGACTTTTAACATATTTATTATTCAAAATTAAGTACGGATAGCCTATCCAAAAATTTTAAAACTGCAAGTTATTTGCATATATTTTCTGGAGTTAAAAATTATAGAAAAATTACATCTTTAACTAAAGGTTTTCTATTTAAAAATATCATTGCAAGCTCATTTTTGTGCCATTTTGCTTGCAAATTCGGTTTTTTCGGATACAATAAATCAGATTATTATTTTATAGAGATTATGATTATTAAAACTAGGGCCGCACCGTCGCCAACTTGATTCGTTCACTTATGAAATTTACGCACTTTGCTTTACGATTATCTTTATGCAAAAAAACATAATGGGATTTTTTTGGTCAGAGTTGAAGATACTGATCAGGGAAGATTGGTCGAATGAAGCATTGACGCTCTTATTAAGACATTTCAAAAAACATGAATTATGCCAGATGAATGACCCGCCCCTTTTAAGGATCTATGAAATTGACCTTATGTTCAGTCTCAGCGATTGGATATATATAAGGAATATACGAATAAATTGATTGAAAATTGATCAGCTTATTATTGTTTTTGTTCCCAAGAAAGGCTTGCTCAGGTAAGAAAAGAACAAGAAGAGCTTAAGCTGCCGACAAAATATGATGAGCATTGCAGGGATTTGCTATTAGATGAAGCAAAGGCAAGAATAGAAGCAGGAGAAAATTATGTAGTCAGATTCAAAGTTCCAAAATGAGAAAAGCTCATATTCAATGATCTTGTTAAATGAAAAATTGAATTCAATACTTCGGAAATTGACGATTTTGTACTGATGAAATCAGATTGATATCCGACTTATCACGGAGCTGTCGTGGTTGATGATTATGAAATGAAAGTCACTCATGCTTTTAGATGAGAAGAATGGCTTCCATCAACCCCTAAGCAGATATTGGTTGCAAGAGCGCTTTGAATCGAATTGCCGGAATATGCTCATTTGCCAAATATTCTAGGGATGGACAGAAAAAAATTATCAAAAAGAACTTGAGATGTTGCAGTTGAGAATTATTTCAGAAAATGATATCTCGTTGACGCAATGATAAATTATCTTGCATTTCTTGGCTGGAACCCAAAAACGACCGAGGAAATATTTACCCTTGATGAATTGATTGAAAGATTTGATATAAAGGATGTCCATAAGGCTTGAGCCGTATTTGATGTGGAGAAGCTTAATTGGATGAACTCTCAATATATAATGAAGAAGACTCCTGAGGAATTATTCGGGCTTCTTTCGGAATGGCTGAGTGAATATGAGAACGATTTCCTTAATTCAGTTTTCTTAAAATTTCCAAAGGAATATAATCTTAAGATTATAAAAGAACTGCAAACTAGGCTTAAGAAATTCGATGAATTTATTGAACTTACTACTTTTTTCTATCAGGATGCCAAGTTGAATTGCGAATTGCTGATAAATGAAAAGATGTGATTGACTTCACTTGACATTGCAAGAAATTCATTAGAATTGGCGCTGGAGATTTTGTGAGAATGCAAATCAGAAGATTTGGAGTCAATCAAGTCAATCTTCTTGGAAACAATCAAATCAAGATCGCTTAAAAACGGTCAAATATTGTGGCCAGTCCGCGTTGCTCTATCCTGAGAACAGTTCTCTCCTTGAGCATTTGAATTAATTGGAATACTATGAATTGAAAAGTCAAGGGAAAGAATTAACAAATTACTTGATAGTCTTAAATAATTAGTGTATAATTCTTTCGTAAAATATAAAACAAACCTATGAACTATTTGATCTTAAAAAGTATTATAGAGGCAACAGTTGTAAATTTCAGATGTAAAGAATGTTCTTCTACAATTTCTGACGGTAATATAAATATGCTTTGAATGGCTTGAAATAGCATTAATATGGAGGTAAATTGTCCAAATTGCAAAACCCAATGAATTGTTAAAGCTGAAATTGGCTTCATGAATCAGACTTGAACGCCTGAAATTTTGAGTAATTTGAAAAATACTATGCAGAATATACGTGAATGATGAGAACAGCTTAATGTGGAATCAATAAAAGACTCAGATATACTTAATGTAAGAGAGAATCTTAAAAAATGCTCTTCAATTGAAGATTTATTTAAATTATAAAAGATAGTCAATGAAATTCCTAGTAAAATTCATATCTGCATTTCTAATAATCGCTACCTTGTATATCTTGTGAGTATTCCTACTGCCGAAAGATACAGTTGATGAATATTGAGAAAAATTAGGCACAAGCAATCTTAATAAGGCTCTTCTGAATTTAAAAAGCAATGCTGATAATTTCTGAAGCGGAGCTTCAGAAATAACCGATAGCATGCTTCAGATTAAGCAAGCTCAAGAAACAATAAACCAAGCCAGGCAAGTTAAAGAGGTTGTTGACCAAAAAATCGATCAAGCAAATAAAGTTGTTGAATCAGTTAATAAGGTGAGCGATTCAATAAATGAGGTACAGAAAAACGTTACTGATCTGACCGAATTCACTGGTGCTACTTCAAGCTGAACAATTAATAAAGAAAAGAAATAGAACAAAATGATATTTGCAATACCTACTGATACCTGCTTTTGATTTGCATCAAGCCTCTATGATGAGGCTTGATTTAATCTTATCTACAAGCTGAAATGAAGAATGAGCGATAAAAGGCTCTCTTTTGTTGTTAAAGATTTTGGTGATCTTAAATCAATTATTGATATTAACTCTGAGCAAATAGATTTTCTAAGGAATTACCCATATCCATTTACAGTATTGTGAGGAAAGATTAATTCGTTTGAGTTGCCTGAGTTCTTGAGTGTCGCTGATTATGCTAAAATTGCGGTAAGAGTTGCTGAGAGATGCTTAAATCCTATGCTTCATGATGAACTTGTTTTTCCAATGTTCCTAACTTCTGCCAATGAAAGCTGAGCTCCAGAAATATATTCAAGCATTGAACTTGAAAGTAAATTTTGAAATGAAAAAAGAATCAAGATATTTGAGGGAACTTTAAAAAGTTGTCCTCCTTCTGATATATTTAGCTTTTCCTGAAGCACTCTAGAACCTCTCTTCATCAGAAAGAATCACTAAATTTGCAATACATATAAATTGTGCTAAAATATAAAAATATTTTTTTAAGAACTAAGTATGGGGCAAGCTAAAAACGCAAGTGAACACATTCCTTCTAAAGACCTATTGAAAGCCAGAGTAATCTATGAAAAGCTTCCAGAAGATGAGAAAAGGGTTTTTGAAGAAGAGATTTCAAGGCTTAAACCAGAAAATAAACTCAGTGAGAGATTATTAGCAATTTTTACAACTACAAGGACAAATATTGGAAATGCCCTCAAAAGAAGCAGACTGACAAAGGTGACAATTAATAACGAATCATTAGCGGAAAAAATAATAAGTGGTGAAAGATCTAAGTCATCAAAAAATATGCTAATTGATATAGAAAATAATCATGGTTCCAAGGAGGAAATACATCTCAAAATTGAGGAATTATCTAAGTTATTATCTGAAAAATTTAATATTGACTCTTTTGTGTTTCTTGAATTAATTTTTGATAATTTTTTCACTTTTTTTCATTATTTGTTGTCAGTAATATATATAGATGCAAATAAAATATTCCCCGAGTTTAAAAATAAACTTAATAAAAGAAAAACAACAAGTTCAAGAATGAAATATTTTGAGGAGTTACATGGTAAAGATTATATTAACAAGATAGAGAGTGATTTAATTATTTTATTAATGAATTCTTTTCCAAATATTGAGAAAGAAAGAATTCTTGAATTTATTATTAAAATTTCTTTGGTTGAAGAAATCGTCGACCTGCAAGACGCTATAAAGTTAAGGCAATCATTTAACTAATCAACATGAAGAAATTATTACTTATAGCAGTGCACATCATATGAGCACTAATGGTCTATGCAATTATAAGCGTTTGAAATACAGAAGTTGCAGAAGGCACATATACTATCAAGAAGGATGATACGATTAGTCAGATTCCAAGCAGATTGAAGCTGG
>CAZUBA010000001.1:124793-128798 GCA_964618565.1 uncultured Candidatus Peribacteria bacterium
TATACTATCAAGAAGGATGATACGATTAGTCAGATTCCAAGCAGATTGAAGCTGGACATAAATCTGATCTTTTATAAGATCTGGTTAAAAACCATGGCTCCAGATATAAAGCTTATGGCTTGAAGTTATGAAATCAAATATAACACTACGCTTTTGGAGGCATTTCAGAGAAATTTGAATAAACCTGTTTCACTTGATAGGCAAATAATGATCCTTCCTGGTTGGAACATATTTGATATAGATGAGATGCTGGCAGAAAACTGAGTAATAAAAGCAGGCGATCTGACTGAATACTCAAATAATATTCCAAAAGGACTTAAAGAAAAATATGCTTTTCTTAAAAGTGCGAAATCTCTTGAATGATTTATTTATCCTGAGACCTACAGGATAGCTTTGGATTCTAAATTGGAAGATGTTGTTTGAATCGCATTAGATACATTTGAGGAAAGGATATATAAGGATTTCTTGTTTGCAAGGCTTGTTTGAGTGGACTTTATCGATACTCTTATTATGGCCTCCATAGTTGAGCGTGAGGAAAGAGATCCACTCAATAAGCCGATAGTCGCTTGAATATTATCAAAAAGGTTGGAAGAGGGTATAGCCTTATGAGCAGATGCGACAGTATGTTATGCTTATGAGAAGACATTTAAAGAATGCACTCCTGACTTCATCAATGAGAAAATCTATATAAAATCAGAATATAATACGAGAAATAAGGTATGACTTCCTCCGACTCCAATCTCAAATATGTCAGATGACACATTCAAGGCGGCTTTTACCCCAGAATGAAGTCCTTACTATTACTATCTTCATGATAATGATTGATGAATCCATTATTGAAAGACCCTTCAAGATCATAGTAGGAATGTAAACATCTACTTAAGATAAGGAAAACCCGGAATCGTGAGATTCCGGGTTTCTTTCCCCCCTTTGAATAATCCATATGGATATTGGTAGTTACTCGGCAATCAGTACGATAGGCGACTTTTCTAGTTCGTATCCAAGCGCCTCATACATCATGTATTTCGTAACTACAATCAGCACTTCGTCCGAGCCGAATCCTATGTATCCAGATACAAAAGGATTAGCTTTTCTTAGGTTAATGTAGTTGTGTATCAGAGAGATGAGTTCCATTTTTTCATTCAGCCTCTTGATATTTACTGGCATGTTTTTGTTTATGTTTATTTCCTCTCTCATGAGAATGCTTTGTATCTGAATATCGTGATAGTTAATATCAATGGCAGCTATCGCGATATCCATGAGGCTACGTGCAATGAGAACAAAAGCAATTGTACAGAGGATAATCTTGTAATTTATTTTCATAAGGCACTCTCCTCGGCTTTATTTTTATTTATTTTGTTGCATAGTTATAACAATTTATAATATTAAGTCAAATATTTGATTATCCCTTTAATCCATACGATAGCTTTTTCGAATTGAATTTCTGTATCTTTTTTTAGAGGTTCATTGAAATTTATTTCTCAAATTATCTCATTTCATCTTAATTTCTCTTTCATTTTATCAAAAGTCTTACCCGGTCATCATCAATGGCAGCAAAAAATTGCAACTTTCTTACCTTTGATATGGTATTTTTCAAAAAAAGCTGCAATAGGCGGAGAATAAGTCCATGCCCATACTGGAGTTCAGATTATAATAAGATCGTATTTTTCAAATTCATTTTTTAATGGTTTTATTTCAGGTATTTCATTCATCATGACCATTCTTCATCACCAGATATATTTCATGAAACTATCTGATTTCACTAAAGGTTTGATTGTTTCTAGGGCCTCAAAGTCTGCTCATATCTCTTTTCATATAATTTCAGAGATTCGCTTTGTATTTCAATCCAATGAATAATATATGACTAATGAATTCATATTAACCTTTGTTTATGAAAATTTATTGTAACGTAATCCGCTTTCTGCTTAAATTATATTTTTCTTCATCATAGGCCTTGGGAAGAATGCTAAATATATTCAGCCTGCTCATATCAAAATATATATAATTCTTGAAACTACAGACATTGTTCAAAATACATACGCCACAAGATCTAACCCGAAAATTCAAACTAATAGCCAATTCAATGCTCATACCAATACTAGTATGAAGGAAATTGTATGAAGTGTTCAAGTGTTCATAATTAAAGCATTATTGATAAAAGTTTTCTCCTTTCTTTAAGACTCGAAGTCTTATTCATATAATATCTTTTTTTATCTAAAGTAAATACTGCTATAGTGATAATGAGGTGACGAAAATGTGAATAATTCCTTATTTCTTGTGACAGTCAGGTTCAACCGATAAGAATAATGTCATTTTTATGTTATAATATTTCATTGATTCCAGAACTTTGCATTTTATTCAAAAAATATATGACCACAGTAATTATCATGGCTATCAATATGCCTATGTATATAGCATAGATTTGTTTGGCAGATATTCCTTTTGAGTTGCCTGATAGTTTTAAAGGAGAAGTGACGGCATCTTCATAAAGCTTCGTCATAGCTCCCATTTCTTCATCAGACAAAATATTTTTTCAAATATCAAAATGCTTTCTTATTGCTTGCTCTTTTTCAATAGAAGAAGGAGGAAGTTTTATGTTATTGATGTTTTGGTTTGTGTGTAACTTATCTTTTTCAAGATCTGAATATATTATTGTCATATCTTATATCATAAACATTTAAAGTTTCTCCAAGATTCAATTGCTGAAATAGTACCATAATATACCGAAAACAACAAGTATTAGCAAAAGATAAATGAACATCAGCCTTGAAGAATTAATTTCCTGATTAAGTTTATCAATTGACATATTCCGATTGCATTTTTCTTGATTATATGTGTCTTCTGCATATTGTTTTTTCATAAAATATTTTCAGTTATCAAATTAATGAAGCACTCAAAGTTTTATTAATAAAGCTAAAAACAAATATACCCCGATCGGAAAAAAGAATAAAATAATGAAATTCCTAATTGTGTGTCTGTACGCTGGTTTTCATTTTTTTACGAATTTTTGATAATTTTCAAATTCTTCAGGAAGCTCCTGTTTAATGAAATTATCCATTTCTTCTTGTTCTTCTTGAGAAAGTATTACCTTTTCTCCTTCTTGAAGAGGGTAATTCATTTTTTCCATATTTTTATTATTAAATATTCTTTTCAGCGCTATCCTTAGAAGGTAATTTCTTTTCAGTAAGATCCAGCCATTTAGGATTAACTGAATCTATAAGTTCTTTTTGCCATTGTTTGCTCCAGGATTTTATCTGCTTTTCTCTTTTAACAGCACTATCGATATTCCTCATTTCTTCAACATAAACTATCTTGTTCAGATTAATCTTGCTTACTTGTCAGTCTGCTGTTTTATTCTTGTGTTCAAGGATTTTTTTTGTGATGTAGTTTGTGATCCCAGTGTTCAAGGTTCCTCCTCAATTATCTAAAATGTATACGAAGTATTTTTTCATATTATGATTTTTAATTATTTTATAATCCTATTTCTCACGCAATATTCTGCATAGATGTGAGGCCGATTTGCAGGAATTCATCCAAGCTTACTCATGCCTTTTCACATTCAAGAATCATATCCCGACTGCATCTAGATGCAAATCATTTATTCTTGAATTTGCTTTTAAGTGATTCTATCTTAACTACTTCAAGTTTTTTCTCCGGCTGTATTATGGCTGTCGCAAATATAAGTCAAGTGAGAGTTTCTGCTGCTGCTAAAGAATATTCTATTCTAGAGGTTCTCTTTTTATTTTGAAGTGCTGGTATCATTTCATTGTCATATCAATGAGATGCAATTGTGTCTATAAGGAAATCAGTACCTCCTGCATCCCTAAGCAGAGTTTGAACTAATACGCAGTGATTCTGCTGATCAGTCTTTGTTATATCCCAATCAAGATCATGCAAGAAGCCAATAATTCACCACTGCTCTTCATCCTCTCAGAAATGTTTTGCAAGTCATCTCATTATCACCTCACTTTCTCTAAGGTGAATTCTTGTAAATGGTTCTGTAAT
>CAZUBA010000002.1:0-96271 GCA_964618565.1 uncultured Candidatus Peribacteria bacterium
TGGATTTACGAGGGGTGAGGAGTGAGTCCCGCCGCGGCGGGAGAGGATTGAGGTTGTTATTGTAAGCGTTTTTGTAATGCATAGCCCCTTGATTATTGAATAAAATTTTTTAACTCGTTAATTATTTCGCACATCGAAATGATCAGTTGAAATTGCTTGAAGTTGCAACCCAGTTTGCCTGTAGTTCATAGATTCAAGCAGTTGGTCATTGTGACCAATTGCCTCATCTCATGAAAATGGAATTTGAAGTAACTGAAGAATATATTCTTCCAACTCAATTATCTGCATTGAGATTCGCAATCTTTGGTCATATGTTTGAGTAAGAATAATTGTTTTGAAAAACACAACTTGCATAAATATATCAAGGAGCAGGAATAGTTTCTCAAGTTGAATATCAATACCAGCTTGTAGGTGTACACATGCTTGATGAAATCACTGCATCATCAAAATTTGATCAATCCATAGTATTCATTTTATTGACAAGTTCGAATACATTTCAAGCAAAATCCCAAATAATCTGTCAATTAGTAAGTATTAAAGTTCTTTTCTGTCATATCGATGACTGCTGTATATTTATATTGTTATACCGAGTAAAAATACCGTCTCAAGAACCAATAGAAGCATCTCATGTATTGATGTATCATTGTGTATCGTCAGAACTTCAAGTCAGAGCACGGGCAGGAGAATCATCATTATGTCATGAATACAAAAATCCACTTCAGGATAGTCATGAAGACCAGTTATTTCAATGTTGCTCTATATTTCTTGCCACAGTCATCCACTCATTTTCTGTTACTAGATGATATCATGATCAAAGAGATTTACATGCAGTAATAGCCTGAGGTTGAGTTATTGTTGCTATAGGATAATCCTGTGCATTACTCACGATAACATCTCAAGTGTTGTAATCATGAGTATGATACGAGGTTCATGTAACGGGTCAGACAATTCAATTCAATGCCTTAGCCTCATACTTCATCACACAAAATCCTGGTTGACTGAAATCCTGGTTTCATGGCACAGGAATGAATCATGTAGGACAAGAGGATGGAGCATTGAAGTTGAAGTTACCCGAAATTTGGGATTGAATTATTCAATAGATATTTCCTGTTCAGGTTATGGATGCAGTTTTTGAAATATTAAGAATCAGATTTCATGAATCAGTAGCAAGATTGACTGTAGAATTAGGAGTTCTTGATTGCTCTATGGGTTGGATTCAATTCGATCATGATTCTGTGAGTATTCAAACTCAGTCTCATTTGGTAAAGAAGTATCTCTTGGAGTAGTCGATTGCGTAGGAAAGATTGAAAGATTCAGAGGATAAAAGATTGAAAGGGTTCATGATGTCTTTGAATGATGTCGGAGGATTTTCTAGGAATGTTCAGATGGTGTAATGGGTTTTGGATTGATCGAGAGAGTATGAGTAGTAACTTGAATCCAGATTATCTTTGGCTTCTGACATCTTGAGGATATTAAGCACGTTCTTTCATGCCGTTCATTGGAAGATGGAGTATCAGGTTCATGCAGTGATAATGATTGCTCCGTCAGGCATGGGAAGAGTTCAGCTTGTTGCATTGAATACTCATAATCATTTTGAGATGCTCGTAGTATCTGCGAGCCGTGAAGAATCACGAGCTGAGCCTGATTGAGATGAAAAACTCAAGAATGCAATCGTTGCCAGGATGGCTAGGATCACAATTACTACAATCAGCTCTACTAATGTGAAGGCAGGATTGATTCTATTAATAGTAGAAAGCTGAGAATTTTTATAATTTGTTTTTTTGGAATTGGACATAAATTATAGTTTAAAAAATATTGAATTTTATTTTAGTATATTAATTTAAAAAAATCAAACAGAAATAATGCCCAAGGAAAAATTCCTTGGGCATTATAAAATTAATTTTCATTAGCGATATCATTGATTATCTTATCTATCTCTTTTAATGATTCGTCAGTTTTCTCATCCACTGTTCAGCTTGAAGTTGTGATTGAATCTCAACTTATAGCGGCAGGAATATCATCTCATGCGCTTCAGCTGGAATTTGAAGCTGTGTCAGTATCGCTTTTTACTTCGGTATCAGTATCTGCTTTGGGTTCATTATTAATTTGGTCAGGATCTCTTTCTCTTGGGACATCTTTTCATCACCAGCAAGAAGTTAATAATAGAGAAGACAATAAAATTAGAGTTGTAATTTTTTTCATAAAAATAGGCTTGAATTTTAAAATACATTTCTATTATAAATGAAGAACGTATTTTTCAAAATCTTTTGACAATGAAAATCAATTTTATAAAGTGGTCGCAATTTTAAAACAAATTTTTACATGAAAAATCTAGTAATAGTAGAGTCTCCTGCTAAATGAAAAACAATAGAGAAATTCCTTTGATCTGATTTTGTAGTCAAGGCTTCCTTCTGACATATCAGAGATCTTCCGAAAAAAGAATTATGAATCGATATAGAGAATAATTTCACGCCCACATATGATGTATCTGACGAAAAGAAAAAAGTTGTCAATGAACTCAAAAAACTCGTAAAAGAAGCACAAACGGTATGGATAGCAACGGATGAGGACCGCGAATGAGAAGCGATAGGATGGCATCTTTGCAAGGCTCTTGGCCTGGATGAAACTACAGTCAATAGGATAGTTTTTCACGAAATCACAAAATCCGCAATTGAAGAAGCTGTAAAAAATCCTCGTAAAATAGACCTCAATCTTGTTAACGCGCAACAATCAAGAAGGCTTCTTGATAGATTGGTATGATTCAAGGCCAGTCCTGTTTTATGGAAAAAAATACAAAAATGATTAAGCGCCTGAAGAGTGCAATCTGTCGCTGTTAAGCTAATTGTAGAAAGAGAGCGTGAAATACAAAATTTCAAACCTGAAGAAAGTTGGAAGATAAAAGTCCTTCTTAATGCCAAATGAATGGATTTTGTAGCTGAACTTGCAAAGATCGATTGAAAGGGAAAAAAGATGAAATCTTCTGATGATGTCAAAAAATTCCTTTCAACTCTCAACATAATAATTGAAGATATCCAACCGAAAAAAGATAAGAAGGGCAATATTTTCTTTGAGACTCCCCTGCTTCGCACTTTCGTGGTAATTGAGTCAGAGAAAAAAGAATCGATCCGTATGCCTTGAGCGCCTTTCACGACTTCAACTCTTCAGCAAGAAGCATCTCGTAAGCTTGGGTTCTGAGTTAGCCAGACAATGTCAGTTGCACAGAATCTATACCAGAATTGATTTATCACTTATATGAGAACTGATTCGGTAAATCTTTCTGATTTGGCGATAAATGCTGCAAAAAAATATATAGAAGAAGAATTCGGGGCAGAATATTCTCTTCCGAACTGAAGGAAATATAAGACAAAACAAGCTTCGGCACAAGAGGCTCATGAGGCGATCCGTCCTTCATATATAGATAAATCTCCCGATAAGGTGGATCTAGAGTGAAATGACCTGAGAATCTATACTCTTATTTGGGAACGCACGGTAGCATCTCAAATGAAAGAAGCTATAATCGAAACAACAACATACAATTTTTCTCCGGAATGAAATGAAGAGCAATCATGGATATCAAAATGAGAAGTCATCAAATTTGCATGATTCATGAAATTATATATAGAATGAACTGATGAAGAGAATGGCGACGAAGAGGGTCCGATCAATCTTCCGCCTCTTGCAAAATGAGAAACGGCAATTTCAAAATCATTATCAAGCAATCAAAATTTTTCTAAGCCGCCTTCAAGATATACGGAAGCGATGCTTGTAAAGAAGCTGGAATCTGAGTGAATAGGCCGTCCATCGACTTACGCTCCGACAATCCAAACAATAGTCGATAGATGATATGTAGAAAAAATTGCCAAAAAACTTGCACCGAAGGATCCTGAAGATTTGAAATGAATTCCATATGTAGTGAATGATTTCTTGGAAAAATATTTCCCTGAACTTATGAACTATAAATTCACAGCAAAAATTGAGGAGGAATTCGATGAAATCGCAGAATGAAAATTGGATTGGATAAAATTTCTTAATGATTTCTACGGTGATTTCAAAGTTTATCTTGAAAAAACAATGACTGATGCAGAAAAGATAGTTGAAGAAACAGGAAAGGAATGTCCAGAATGCGGATGAAAGCTTGTTTATAAATATTCAAAAACAGGAAAATTCATCTGATGCGGAAACTTTCCTAAATGTAAATATATTGAGAATTCAGCGACCCCGGCACAAAATGACAGAATGAACGAGCTCAGAGAAAAATATGAATGACAGCCGTGTGAAGCTTGAGGAACAATAGTTGTGAAAGTATGAAGATTCTGACCATTCTTGGCGAGCTCTCTATATCCTGAAGTAAAATGGATAGGTAAGATTCCAGATGAAAAAACAACTATGTTGGAAGAGAAATTCTGAGGATGAGCTTGTGATCAATGTGAAAATTGAATAATGCATGTTAAGAATTCCCGCAGATGACCATTTCTTGCTTGTTCGAATTATCCGAATTGTAAAAACGCAAAGAACCTTCCTAAGATTGATGATGTTATTGATGAAGCTCCAAGTGAAGAGAAAAAAACAGAATTATAATCTTAAAATAAAAATATGGGCAAAGTAAGGACAATACCTGTCGGATGAGTTCATACGGAGATTCTCGTCCAAAGGATAATATGAAGATTGGAAAAAGAAGAACTCTCACAAGAACTTCAAGACAAAATAAGGACTTCAGTACAAGAAAGCATACAGCAAGTAGCAGATGAATCAGGATTTAATATAGTATGAGCAGGCATTAGCAATTAAAATAGACGATAATGAGAAAATACGCAGCATATTTGCATTCGGTTTGATTTACACAGAGAAATCTAGCAAGAATATTTAAGCATAATACGGATTATAAGGATTTTTTTGAAAATCTCAGAACTTTTGATCTTAGAGAATTTGTCTTGGACGAAAACAGGATAGCGCTAATAATGAAAAGCTATTCTGATTTTGATGTGTCTTCGATAGACGTCGCTTTATCTCAGAGAAAAATAAAGATAGTCACAATTCATGATGATGAATATCCAGAAAGCCTAAGATTTCTCCACACTCCCCCATTCCTGCTCTATGTCAGATGAACCCTGGATAATTCAAAGAATCTATTATCCATTGTCGGATCAAGAAAAAATACCTCCTATTCGCACACGACATTAAGGCAGTTTATCCCATGACTTCTCCGAGCTGGCTTCTCGATTGTCAGCTGAGGAGCTTATTGAGTCGATTCTATTGCCCATAATCTGACTCTGGACAATGGATGATATACCATTTCAGTAATCTGAACGGGAATAGATATCGACTATCCAAGAATAAATGCAGTCCTGTATGACAAAATAATCGAGAGATGATGAGCGGTATTATCCGTATTCAGATTATGAACCCTATGAGAACGCCACAACTTCCCTATCAGGAATGAAATAATAGCCTGAATTTCAAAATGAACGCTTATTACAGAGGCTGCAGATAAATCCTGAACACTAATCACAGCCAGGCTGGCCCTTGAACTCAATAGAGATGTCTTTGTAGTGCCTGGTGATATCTCCAGAGAAAGCAGCCTCTGAACGAACTCCCTTCTGAGAGACTGACTTGCCAAAGCGGTCATCACATATGAAGATATACTTATAGAATATGATTTGAATAGCCGATCAGAGGATGCAAAAATCACCCAACTGAGTTTTGAAGACCCTATTGAACAAGGCATCCATGAACTTTTGAGAGAAAATCCACTTGACGCATCATATATAACCGATAAACTGAATTCAGATATCCGGACGATTTCCTGCAAGATTTCCATGATGGAAGTCAATTGAATCGTAAGGCTATGAAATTGATGATTATATCATTTGAATCAGTAAAAATGGAAACAATCAATAAAGATACCTTCACAGAAGAAGACCTTACAACAAAAGATGCCATTTGAGCGGTCATTTATGATAAAGATTGAAAGATACTCATTCAGGATCATGTGAAACTTAACTTCTATACGATTCCGATCGGGAAAATCAAGAGCTGAGAAGATATTGAAGCAGTAATGAGAGCGGAAGTATTTGAAGAAAATGGCATTACAGTGACAGGCTGCAATAAGTTGATTGAACAAGAGTGAACCTATGACTATAATTGATTAAAGGCAAGAATCAGAAATCATATATTCGAAATCACATCTTGGGAATGAGAGCTCCAGAATAAAGAGCCTCAGAAACATAGATGGAGCAGATTCGTGAGCTTGGAAGAATTAAGAAAGATGACACCTATATCAGATGCGACGAGGATATACTTATCGTTATTAAAAGATAAATAAACAAATGAAAAAAATAATGCTTGTCTGAGGCTGAACAGGCTGACATATTACGCCTCTCGTATCTCTCTATAACCATATGACAGAGAATTTCAGAGAATCCGCTATAGAGTTTCTTTGGATAGGAGAAAAAGATTCAATGGAACAAAGAATAGCACAAGAAAAAAACATCAGATTCTACTGAATAAAAGCATGAAAATTAAGAAGATATTTTTCTCTCAAAACCCTTATTGAGCCGTTCAATATAATCCTTTGAATTATAGAATCAGCAAGAATAATCAAATCCGAAAAACCAGCTCTCATATTCTCAAAATGATGATTCGTCTCCTTGCCTGTTGCATTAGCCGCCAAACTGACATGAACTGAGCTCTATCTTCATGAATCTGACACAATTCCTTGACTGGCAAATAGATTCGTGGGCAAATTCGCATCAAGAGTGTATCTTGGATTTGAAGAAGCTGGGAAATATTTTAATGCCGAGAAAGTGAACATAGTCTGACAGATATTGAATCCAGAACTACTAAGAACTGAGGATAAGAAGAAACTATTAAGAACTGAGAACTGAGAAATAAGAGCTGAGGACAGGAAGACCAACCTTCTTATTATCGCATGAAGCCAGGGTTCTACGAGGATTTTTAAGATGATTTTAGATAATATGGATTCATTCTCTGATTTCAATATCGATGTCGTATTATGAAGCCTCAATAAGTATCTCAAACCAGAGTTTGAGAAATTCTCGAATGTCACAGTATATGAGTTTCTAAGCCAAGAAAAAATAGGAAAAATCCTAGAAAAGACTGATATTGCAATCACAAGAGCTTGAGCAACCAGCCTAGCCGAACTAGAAGCATTTTGAATCAAGATGCTCATAATTCCCCTCAAGGAATCTGCAAATGATCACCAATTCTATAATGCCGTCGCCTATTCTGACAAATGAGAAATCATGATAGAAGAGACAGATTTATCAACAATTCCTGAGCTAATAAATACTTTCAAGAACTTCAAAAAAACCCCGCATCAGATTCCTCTTTGCGGAGCATTAGAGATTATAGCGAGCGATTTGATATAATATTCATTATTTTAACGCAATGGATAGAAGGCAAAATCATGCCCACAGAGAAGAGCTTAATGTCAAGCTCTCAGTGTCACATCATAATTACATGGAGCTGAAGAGATATGAATTATCTAGGAAATGCTTAGCTTGAGAGATATCTATATCAGAAATGGTGAATTCAATACTTGGATTATTTGATGACTTGAAAAAGCATAAACACTAATTATAGTTTCCTCCTTGAGCACAGTGAAATGATATATTTATCCTAATAAATTATTCAGCAAATTAAGTCATTGGTCATCTATCCGATAAATTTCTTTTATTTCTGCGGCACTCTTTCAGCTGACTGTTTCACTCCATAATTTCGAAGCGAAAACATATTTAGATCTGTTTCATAATTTTTGAAGTAAATTAGCAAATTGAAAAGCTGTGAATTTTTTATGTACAACATTTTTGCTAGTATTTCTAAATTTAAAATATGCAGTCGATGAAAGGGGGGATTCATCAACAATGCCTCAGCGGCATATCTCCTTACTGATGATATCGACATTTGCTCAGCCATCCACCATCATTGTGAATAGGAAAAAGTGTTCCATCTGCAATGCTTTAGCTAAGATACATATTCCTTGTTGATCTTTTATATCCAAATCAATTTTTCATTTTATCAATTGCTCTACCGCATACTCTTCTTTATTCGTAACCGCCCATATTAAAACTTCTCATCCTGCTCATTTTGGGATAATGGCTCAAGATTTGATAAATAAGCCTATATTGCCAGAATAATTATCCATATCACCACTACGGAATGCATTGAATAGCAATACTATTGGTGTATCTCAATTCTTATTCTTAGAATTGATTATTCATCATCCGGAATATTTTATTATTAAATTAAAGAGTTTTCCATGAGTTCGGTTTATAGCATAACTGTGCAAAGGTGTGTTTCACTCATTATCAACGATAGACATCGAAGCATTATTCAAAAAAAGCAATTCTGCAATTTTAATTTTTAAATCCTCTGAAATTGAACGATTTTTTATCAGATAATTAAGTGGAGTATTCAATTTTCAATCTTGACAATTAATGGGATAATTGTTTTTTACTAAAAATTCAATTGCTGAAAAGTCTCATTTATCAATAGCTCAAAAAAATCATCAATCAATTATCTCCGTTACTCTGTTATCTCTTGCTTGTTTATCTTCAGAAGCTATTGTATTGATTACTTTGGTGATAATATCAGTTTTCCAAGGATCGTTATTAAAATCCTCTTCTGTGCTAAGTCTAAGGATCAATAGATTGTCCTTCTTGAGTGTTCTGTAAATAGAATCTTCAAATACGTCTTTCCTACCGACAAAAGTACTATATCTTGCAAGATTCAGCCAGCAAATTGCAGAATCATCAATTTTGGATGCCTCAAGCTGACTTGAGAAAGCAATTCAGAAATCTCAGATAATATGGCTTGCCATTGCTAGCTTTTGAAGTGAAGATGCGTATATATTCTTATTTTCAGGCGCCGAAAACATTGCAGCTTTCTCAAAAACAGCTTTAGCCCCACAATAATCCTTCTTCTCTTCCAATAAAATTATTCAAATCAGATAAAAAGCATCGTAATCCGTATATATGAACTCAATTGCATCATTTAGGGCTCTTAGTGCTTCATCATACCATCAATTTTTATAGAATTTGAATCAATCTCTTTTGAGTTCCAATCATGCCGTTTTCTTCGGGTTTCATATTTTATTATCAATTGACAATAACGATTCAAGCACACCTGCATTTATACGTGCTATTGAACTTATTGAGCTAATAAGGCTGCTTGTACAATCCCTTATTGTGCTTTCTACTTTCAATATCCCCTTATTTGCAATTCATAATCATTTTATTACATTATTGAATCAATCATAATTCATCCTATATGACATTCACATCCTATCTCAGATATATTTGAGTTGATTTCACATTTCTGAAATTCAATCGTCCAGGCTTCATATGCTACTGCTTAATTCGTCTCAATATGAATTATTCTGCACGATGTTTCTTACTTCAGCTTTTCTTATTCTAACTAATTCTTCTAATAATTCTCCGTTACTTTCTCAATTTCTGCACATTTTTTCTATTGCCATCTCTTGCCTATGAAGATAATCTCTTTTTTCCACAGGTGACACTTCCCTATTTGATCAAGCTAAGACATCAAATGGTTGAATAATTCAGTATTTAAACATATCTCTAGACATAATATGAAATTAGTTTTTAAACTAATAATTTATAACTATTTCTATTATTATGTCAAATGTATATGAGTTGTATTCCCTGAAGCTTTCCAATCAATACAATTTTCTACTGCATCTTTTAGTTTTGCAATATATTCCGTTACCTTATCAGTCAGGAAAAACCCCAAGACAAAGATTGAAATATCATGGTATGTCTTGATGATGCTTGATGTCCGGAAGAAAAGACGGTTAAGCAAGTAATTTGGGGTGTTCATATTGTTTTGGGTGGTGTTTGTAAGATGGGATTATTGTATCATGTTTTATGTGTTTTGGGAAAATTTTATATGATGCGCATTATAAAATTTTTATTATTGTCCAAATAAAATAATTTCAATGGTAAATATATTTCTTTATTATTTCAATATTTTTCTTACTTAAAAATTAATAATGCTTATGTAAGTTATTTATTCTTACATTTTATTTTTATAAATTATTATTTTATGAGTACGCTTAATAAGGTGCAGTTAATAGGGAATGTCGTTAAAGATCCGGATATCAAAGAGATATCAAAAGGGCAACATGTGGCTAATTTGCAAATGGCCACCAGTAAGCAATGGAAGGATTCTGATTGAAACAAGAAAGAGAATGTAGAATATCATTCAGTAGTTTTATGGTGAAAACTTTCAGATATAGTAGAGAAATTTGTCAGCAAAGGCAAGAAGATATACATAGAATGATATCTGCAAACCAGAACTTGGGAAGATGATAAGAAACAGAAAAAATACAAAACAGAGATAGTCGCTGAGGATATTATATTATTAGGAGTGCCTGATAAAAGTGAGAAAGAAATTGATGTTAAGGATGTGTAATTAAGTGTAATAGATTAATGCTCCTGGAATTCACATGAATTTTAGGAGCATTATTAATTTTAATTAGCAGATTTCAAATAAAAAACTGTCTTCTGTCACTACAACTAAAGCATTAAAATGATATTGACAATATTTTTCTTTATTTTTTCAATATTTTTCTTTTAGTTGATTAATATAATCATTTATGATAATATTTAAATAAATAATGTTTTTTATGGGTATAGAAATAATAGATTTTTATGATTTAAAAGGCAATTGTCTTTGAAATTGAGAAAGAAAAAAAATCTTGAGGGAACAAGAAATAATCTCAAGAAAATCCTTAACAAAAAAAATTGTTGAGAGAATTTTAGTCTGAAAAAGTGAAATTCCAGAAAAAAATATTTCAGTAAAGTCAGTAATGATGTTTCTTTTTGACTTAAAATGAAATGCATATGTGGTCCAAAGGTCAAATGAGAAACCAGAAAATCCATGATTATGGGACAAATCTATATGATGACATGTAGTAAAATGAGATAGCTATGATAAAACGGCAATTAAGGAATTAACAGAAGAGCTATGAATAACTTCTGTGATCATTGATAAAACAACAAATATTGAGGATGCAATCCAAGGATTTGACTTAAAAAATAAAGCCATGCTGAAGCAGGTTTGAATCTTGAATAATTACATTTCTACACGTACAACTTTATCCGAAAAGGATTATTGGTATAAAATAATGAATGTATGATTATATATATGAATATATGATTGAGAAGTGAATTTTACCGACAATGAAGCTCAAGATAAAAAAATGATACCGATTGAACTTCTTAAGGAGGAAATTGAAAACAATAGGGAATTATATACAGAAGATATGCCGATATTGCTTAGTAACTACAATATCCTAGTACAAATGCTAACTATTTCAAAAAACGTTAATGAAGTATTGGGTTCAAAAGATAAATATTAAAATATATTTAGTATAAATTATTTAATAGCTAAACATAACAATATGGAAAAAAGGATTCCGATGAATACAGAATCGTTACAAGAAAATTTTAGTAATGTCTATAGGAATTTTTATTCAAGAAATGATTTAGTGTTGAGTGGATGTTTTAATATTCCATGGTGATCTTCAAGTTTATGACACAGATCTAATCATTTGAGGATAAGGTCAAAGATACCATTGAAATGTTATATTTGAATTAAAAAAACTAAAAATAGAGATGTAAAAATTAAAGATGTAATATTTTATAATATTGTAAAAAAGAATTTTGAGGCCTATAATTTTATAAAAGTTAATAAGGAAGCTGATAAAGTTATCAGATTATTATCGGAAATTATCACTAAGAAAGATTTAGATGGTTGAATTGAAATTGAAATATTGTCAGAAACTACAAGATGACATTCACTTTGATTTTCATGAACATCATTTTCGTTGATAGTAGCGGCAATTTACATTCTTTCATGAAAATTATCCATCAATGAACTTAAAGATTATGAAAATTTTATTACTTCTGATATATTTAAGAATATATTTATTGAAAGTTGGAAGCTTGATTTTATTTCAAGGTATTGAAATACCATATGAGAGAATATTTTAAACACTTTGTATAATAAAAAAGAGCCTTCGTATTTCTATACCGAGAGCTTCTCGGGTGATATTGACGTTGATAAACTTGATGATATATATTATGAATATTCTTCAATTCCTCAAAAATATAAGGAAAATATCATTACTTCTGATTTACCAATAGATTATTGTTTAGTTTTCACATGAATACCCACAGATACAAAGCAAGTTGAACAATATAAGAAGTGAGACCTGAAAGAATTTGAAAAATATAAAGAATTCATACAACAGGATTTAATTTCTGAAAAAAATAGAAATAAAAATCTATATGTAAACAGATTCATATGAGATGAACCAATATACGGCAACTTCATAAATATATTAAGCATACTTAGCGTGAAAACAATTGAATTATTTAAAAAATTATATGAAAATTGAGACAGTAAAACATATGTTGAAGAGTTAATTTGACATATAAATGACTGCAAGTCAGCAATCTCTCTAGTTGAAGATCAAAGTTCTTTTGCGGAAGACTTTACTTACGCATTTAGAAAAAATAAAAATAATTCAGAGGAGATGGTTTGAATAATGCCTGCATACTCGTGAAAAATATGATGATGATACTTAATTGTTACCAAAAGCTCTATTTCAAGAGAGACAATGGGACAAACTATTGTAGAGTTAAGAAATTCATATCCAAACATTGAAATTGAATATTGTTCATATTTAGATTGAGAATGTAGCGATTGAATAAAAATTGAGCAATTTATATCTGAAAAAATATTTTCTTCTTATATTGATAAAGATAAATTAATATGCACAAATAATAAAAATGAGTCTTATATATGAAATTATAATGAGATAATCAATAATGAAAAGGAATGAATACTTCTTGATTTAATAAATTGAAAGATAAGTATAAATTGAGAAAAGCTAACTTCGAAAGATATCCCTTCACAAAATACCACTATAGAACTTTTAATAAACTTACTCAATAATATAGACAAGGAGATTTCAAACAAAGAATTAATGTCATCTACATATTCAAAAAATAAAAATGAAATGCTATGAAAAATAGTGATGCCATTTGTAAAAATAGTAGAAGATAAAACTTGAGAGAAAATATCATTGATATGTAAATGAAGTTTAACTGATTTTTATCTTAAACTCGATAAATCAGATGTAAAAATATCAATTGTAAAAAAACCATAAATCCACCCAGCACTTAATTGCTTAATGCAAAAAAATGAAGAAATCAGCTGAAATTGAAAATAATCAAGATGAAATTCTTTCTTCTAATGAAGAATGTTCAGTTGATAAAATCAATAGAATCACGAGTGAATGAATTAATTCAACATTACTCAAATGATGTGAACTTTCTGTGAGCAGCTTCATTTTAATTAGACATTGAAGAACAAAAAGTGAAGTTTCATGAAATAAATCAAAAAAAGACGAACCATTGACTAAAGTATGAAAAAATGATGACCTAGAAGAAGCTATCTGACTGATAAAAAAAATTAAGTATCAAGAGAATATAATATATTACTCATCATGAACCAGAAGAGTAAATGAAAGCTTATATATAATATTGAGTAAATCATTATATAATTCAGGTGCTCTATTAGAATTTTCAGAAGAAAATTTTAAAGCATTAATTGCAAAAGTTCAGGATGAATACAAAAATATAAAGATCATTGACGATACCAGATTTGAGACATCAGAAGATAACAATAACTCCCTATCAACAAGGATCCAATGACAAATAAGGGTTATGAAAGAGACAATAGATTGAATAGTTTGTATAGAAAATCAAATTTTATCATGATTGAATCGCGATAAAAATATTATTGTCATTGGACATAAATCAAATAAACCATGAGTTTTAAAGGCTATATATTTAGCAGATGTACCCTGAATAGACCCTTGATCCAAAATGGAGCCTTGATCAATAATTGAGGTTAATATAAATGATGAAGGTAGGTTCTTGTGAAATTATTATGATATTGCTAACGGTAAACAATATAGATCGCATCCGCGAGTATTATCAATTAACCACAAGAATAATGATGAAATAATTAAATTGTTTAATTTCTGAAAGTTTATTGAAATAATAGAAGAAGTTAAAATATGAAAAATAAAACTATTAGAACTCCAAAACCAAATTAACAATTACTTCCATACTCACCCTGAACTCTTATCACAATTTCTTTTAAACAAAGCAATCATCAACCATGATATCCATGTATTCTGTATATCTAATTTATTAGAAAGAAATGAAATAGAATCAATCAAATCTTTTTTAGGTAGAGATTTAGCTAAAACAAAACAGGAATGGGTCGAAATTATTAAGCTATTGAAAAAATATTGAACGAATAATGATTCATTAATATTTCAAATCTACTTTAAGGCAAGAACTCAAGAAATTATCATTTCAGAAACAGATCTTTGAATTAATCAGAATGAAATAAATGCCCTAGAAACAAAATTTAACTTAGCTAAGAAAATAGTTGAACAGTCATTAGGAAATATTAATGATGTATTTGATAATTCCCTTGATTCTCTTGTTAACAATCATGATTTAATTGAGAGATGATTATTAACATACGAAAGGAAAAATGAAGAAGAAATAAGAGCATTTGAAGTAGAAGGAAGAACAAATTGATATCATCTTGATGAGGTTGAGAAATATAACAAAAGAGCTATATCTTCAAAAGATATAGCTTTGAGTGAAAAATGAGTATTTGCATTATTGGGGAATGTTTGAGAATGAAAATCCACTTATCTTGCAGATTTTGCTAATCGAATGAATAAAGAGTTAAATTGCATTTCTTTATTTTATTCAAGCAAGCAAATCTGAAAATGCAAAGAAAGCTGAGAATTGATATCAAGAATCGAAGACGAAATTAATATCATCAAAGAAACATATTCATGAAATATAATCCTTATTTTTGATTGAATTGATGAACTTAATAGAGAAATAAGAACTGATATGATAAATTATATTACAAAAAAAGATAATTCAAAAGGAAATATAAATTCAGTAAAGGTGATCATAGGATCTAGAAAATCATGATTTGAAGAATTCTGAACGAATGAATATCAAATAATTTGTTTTGAGACTATTAACGAAACCACGAGAAATATATTTTTAAAATCGAGATTAATAAGCCTTAATATAAATGAGGATGAAATAGAATGAAAAATTGTTGAAATAGAATGATTTCTTGAATGAGCAGTTTTAGATGAGGAGCTTAAAAATACACCATTAATTTTGTTTTTTTTATGTAAACTTAGTCATGATAATAAATTACAAAATATTAAAAACAGGGCATCACTTTATGAAGAGATATCAATAAAGAATTTAGAGGACCATCAAGCAGAAAAGGGCTTATGATTAAGATGAAATGAGCATGATATTAATTTAATATTAGATACTTTATCATTTTGTGCATATTCTAAATTTGCAAATGGTTGATTAGAAGAAAATGTCATTAAGCAATATTTAGAAAAAAAGATAGATTATAGAGACCCTCAGAAGAAAAAAAATGCCATAGACTCTGTTTTAGATCAAATATATCTACTTTATAAGATTAATAATTGAGAATACTCATTTATTTTAAAATCATTTGAAGAGTATTTTTTAGCGAGACATTTAGCCTCTGAAAGGAATTGAAATGAAGAAATTTTCAAGGTTAGAGATGAGAAGGCTTGAGAAACAAATTGGAACGAATGGAGAAACTTCAAACCAGTAGTTTTATTTTACTGAGAAATCCTTGGAAATTCATGAAAAGAAGAAGATTTGAAGAAGTTGGAAGAATTATTAGGAGAGAAATGATTATTAGAGAAAGATGATATTTTTGGTGAGGGGTTTTTTATGGGGTTGGAGATACTTTTTTATATAAGCAAATGAGCAAAATACGGAAATACTCATAGATTAATAGATGAATATCTAACAATAATTGATAACTGGGAATCAGAAGATTGTATTGAGAAATTATTGTTGTTTGAAAAATTTCAAAAAAATATTGAATACCAAGACAATATTTTTGTTGATAGATTTTGGTTTAAATTAAAACTTAATGATTCTTTCGATTTTTGAAATAATAATATTTTGCTTAATAATAAATTATTTTGCTGATGATTTTTAAAAAATATTGATGAAAACTTAAATAATCAGACTAATTCTAATTCATTGGTTTTAAGTCTATTAAAATCAATAAAAGAAGATAAAAAGATTCTCAAGCACTGGCAAGTTCAAATAGAAAAAATCATCATTAACTATATGAACATTCTAATAAAAAAAAGAAGGGTATTGGAAGCAGAAAAGATATTTTCTAATGCAATAGATTTAATAGCTTTCAAAAAAGATATTTCAAAGTATTTAAATAAATTTAATACAAAATCCAAAGACAAAAAACAAGTTAAAATTTATTTAAACTATTTAACAAAAAATAGAGAAGAATGTTTTGATATTAGTCATGTTCAATGAGTTATTAATGATATAATTAATCAAAATGACTTTTTATTAATAGAAGAAGCATTAAATGAATTATTTCAAAAAAAAGATTACGTTATAATATCTGTATTTTTATGAGAATTAATAAAAAATGATAAATTTGTTGAATTTGTTTTGATAAAAATTGATTTATTAATACAAAATGATTTTTTTGATATTAATAACCTGCTATTCTTTCTTAGAAAAAATAGAGGAGATTTTGAAGAATTCATAAATGCAAAAATTGATTTTCTTAAAAAGAAAAATAAATTTTGCATTAATTGAAAAGATGTCTCGAAATATAATTCAGAAGATAAGCAATTTTATTTAGAAGAAGCTGAATATATTATACAAAATCTACAATACCTAAACAGCAATGACATTTTTAATGTAAGAATGTTAATTTTAAATCTCATTAAGGATAATGTATATATAAAGGAAGACTTGATTAAAACATGGATAAATTATTTAATTACTCATAATAAAAAATCTGTTTTATATGATATAATTAAACACTTAATAATATTTAGTGACTTAAATTACAAAGATCTTATATCAGAATTTACAAATTCTTATATAGATACATCATTAGAATTGAGAGATATATTAATTGAAAATAATTTATATTTTAATGAATATGATATTGCGATTTTATTGAATCAAATTAATGCTGAAGAAGATATTCTTAAACTTAGAAAGTATAAAATTGAAAAAATTTTATTGTCAATTTTCAAAAGTTGAAATCAGATAAATATTAATATTGCAAAGGAATTTATAGAAAAATGCTTACATTGACATAAGCAAAATTTAATAGAGGCAAGATTAAATTCAGTATTAGAATTTATAAAGTTATTATTAGAATTTAGTCATGATCAAATTGATTATATATTTTATTTATTAAATAAAAAACAAATACAAGAAAGTTTAAGTCAATGCAGTATTGCAGTATCTCATGAATCTTCCGTAGATATCAAAATAATTAAATGACTTTTAAGTTATCCTATTGATGAAAGAATAAAAGTATTCATTAAATATATATTCAATGAAAAAATTAAACATAATAATGTTATAGCAATAAGAAATTTATTAAATACTATAGAGGTGGTCTATTGTGATTTTTTAGATTTAATTGATGTAGGAGTAAAATTTTTATCTGAAAGAGATAGTGCATGGTTGATTTCTATGCCAAAAGTGTATCTTCAAAATTTAGGTTTAAGCAATGAATTAAAAGATTGTTACACTAACAAAACACAAACGTTAAAAAATTTACATTCGAGATGAGATAAAAGAATAATAGATTCAACTGATGCTGTAAACTTATTACTTCATTGATTAATTTCCAATAATCAATTTATTGTGGATATTTGTAAATTAGTGAAAAAATGAATTATTTATAATTGCAATCAACTATTTATAGTTTTAGCAATCAAATATAGTTTGATAAATTATAATTTCTATACTGAAAATTATTGATTGATTATTGGACCTCTATATAGTTTTAATAATAAAATAGAAAGGTGAGGTGAGAAAATTATTTTTAAAAAAGTGTCAAGGTCTAATTTTTTAACCCAACAAACTCTCTACTATTTTTAGCTTTTAGATTCAGATTTCTGAATCTGTTTTTGAAATATGTTCTTTAGATATTGATACCGAATGTAAAATATCAGCATGATCAAACAAAAAAAATTAAAAATTGGAGTTTAGTACTCTTGAACATGTTTCATATCTTGTACTCAAATTATTCAAAGAGGATGACTTGAATACAACTCTTGGGGAAATATTTATTTGCTAATCCCCCTATCTTTCCTATCCCCTTCTTTAAATCTATCGTAATCAATATAATCTTTATCAACTTCGGAATATAATCCATCCACATTTTTTACAGTACTTAAATTCTCCTATAGCCTCAAAGTCATATGGGTAATTTGATAAATCTTAGTATCTATAACACTATTTTGCCTTTATCTTCTTTTGTCTTCTAGAATCCTTCTCTCAACTATATCTCTTAGAACTCTTTGGCAGAGTCTCAGTTGTACGATGTTTTTTTGGTTTTGGGTTCTTGACTTCGACAACCTCAGGTTCTTGAATTTCTTTACCAGCTGACTCTAATCATTCAATTGCCATGATATTATCCTTTGTAAGATATATTCGTTCATTTTCTTTTGAATCCTTTTCCATAACTTTCAATCTGATAAGTAAGTTCTGGATTTGGACTTTACTAGTTCAACCAAGTTTTAGTATTGCTTTTCACTTATAAGAAACCAATCATTTGAATTCTCTTCATTCTTTTTTATACTCGATTTCAATGAACTCTTTCGTTACAAGATTTTCTTTAACTGCTTTAGCTCATTTTAATGCCTGCAATCCTATTTCAAATTCTTTCTTATCAATATTATAACTTGTTTTTCTCTTATCAAGCTCTACATTTTCCGGAATGATTTTTGAATTTGCTAGCTCATCTTTTATTTTTTTAAAATCACCTGAATTAGTTTGAAAAACTACTGATCAGTCAATACTAACCATTGCATAATAAATATTAGAACCTGAAATCCTTTTCATAGAGATAGAAACAGAAATCTCTGATGCATTTTCTTTTTCTATTAATTTGACCGCTTCATCAAGCAGGTCTTGCTGAAGAAGCTCTCCAACTGATTCTTCAGTTAAAATGGACTGAGTAAGCTCTTCATATTTCGCTTCCTTGTATTCTCTGATCAGAGGATGTCTTGATTTATCCAGTTGTCTTTGAGTATAGCTATCTCTATGTACTTTTCATCCTAATATATCATTTTGTAATCATGATATATGAAACGATTCGTTTGGATAAATTGTTCTCAGGGCAATTTTCAATTTAGCTTGATCAAGACGTGCCCTTTCTTCAAAATTAGATCTTTTAATTGGCTTATGAGGGGATATCTTCCTTCAAGCTTTATCGGTATATACTATCTTCTCTGTCTTCCATTTCTTAGTCTTTCTTGAAAGTTTGTTTCAAGATTCTGCTATTACAACATTTTCTTTTTTAACAATCTTCTTTCTGATTATTTCTTTTGCCAACTCTTCTTTTGCATCTTTATCTCAATGATTCAAGTGTACCAATGCATCGTCAGAAAATTTCAATTCTCCAAGGAAATGCATTATATCATACTGGTCAGCATGTGAAGACATTGAGCCAAGTTGAATTACCTTAGCATTAACTGGAACTTTTCATTCACCACCTGGAAGATGAATCATATGTTCTCATGTCTTAGCAATATCTATTATTTTCCTTCATGCAGTTCATTCAGATACATATCATGGGAAAATAATTATATTATTCGGATCAGTCAATAATTCATTATATTTTGAAATCGCTCATCACTGATACATTCAACTAGGAGAAAGTACTATGCAAGAATTAGCATGTGCAATGGCAAGATTTGTAGTTTTGGCTTCTTTCTTTGAAGTTTTAACCTCTGCTTCAGGCACCTCATCAGCTCATCATCAGATATAGGTAAGCCTTCATTTTTCAAATAGCCTCTTATAAACTCAATCCTTATCATTTGATTTATAGATATTATTTATCAATTGAGTGCTTCCTCCATCATAGAAAATTTTAATATCCTTTGGAATCAAGGGTTTTTTAAATTGATCCACTTCATCCTGCATCTCTAGAAGAAGATTAGCAACATCCTGAAGTCTTTGTAGCATGAAACACGGGAACAATATTTTTCATTTCCGATCATAAGCTTCATTTATAATAACTGCTAACTTTGCTTTTTCAGCTTTTCTTTCCGCATGTTGTCTTCATCCATACGTGGACTCTATCTGAAAAAAATCATATTTGAAAGGCGGTATATCTGGCTTATTGAGATAAAGAGGATCGAAGAACCTTCACAAGTCTCAAGAAAATCCAAGTGTTATCTCTCATCATTTTCAATCATCGACTATCAGAGTTGCAATGCAAGAACCGAATACATGCTCAGCTCTATGAAATACAAGCTTTACTCAAGGCACAATTTGGTTTTCTTTTTCAAATCTGGTTCATTTCGTCATACTGAGAAGCTTGCTTACATCATCTGCAGTATAGAATATCCTGCTCTCAATAAGCTTCTTGGTATTGCTGAACATTCCTCCAAGTTGCTTTACATCAGGTATTCACGCAAGTCTGAATTGTGCTTCTATTTTATTTATTACTTCTTGAATTGCCTCGTTTGTTCTTATGTCTCTATTGTGCAAAAGCTGCTTTTTCAACTTTCTATCATGGTCATTTAATTTTTGCTTCTTAAGAGTCTTATAAAGGATAGATAGAATTGATGCTTGCTCTTTAAGCATCAAACATTGTTTTTCCAGAATTCTAAGCCTCTTTTCAGCTTCCTTCTTCATTACATCAACTGAATCTTTCAGCATTATTTCAAGAAGATCACGTCAAACATGGGAAGTAAAAGCAACTCATTCAAAAGATTTTTTTGATGTTGTGACTATATTTCCATCAGTAATCTTATTGCTTCATGTTATCATCATAGGAGCGCGTCAGCAATGATCCATATGCGCATGCGTAAATACCATTGCATCTATGCTCGCTGGACTGAAAGGCAGTACTTGATTCCTTTCAAAATCAGTCTCTCTTTGTCACTGAAAAATTCATAAATCGATAACTATGCTTTTGCTATCATTTCAACTTCTCTTTATATCAATCCTTGTACAGGATCAAGTAACACCATCACTTCATCAAGGTAAGGTTATTTTGATATCAAGAAGTTCAGTCACTTGCTTGTTGACCTTATTGACTAAGGCATCCGTTTGTTCACACACCACTGCTTCACTTATTTCTTGAGTTGAAACTATGTCTCACTCTGGTAAAGCATTCTGAACTTCTCTACTCATAGTAATATTTTATAAAAATATGATTATCCTTCTCCTTAATGTATTGGCTAAGCTTAATTTAAATTTAAGAATCTTTGAGCATGTATTATCATATCGGATTATTCTATTCTTTATTTGATTTTTACTCTTTCTCCTTAATTGATTTCAATATCTCTAGCAATTCATCTTTTCTAAATCTTAATTCAAGAGAATCATTCTGTGAATCAAATGATTGTGAGCAAGAAGTATCCTTATCGTTAACAATTATGTAATCATTTTCAATAAGCAATTTAGCATCATCTTTTGAAATCTTATATTTTGTACTTATGTATGCATCAAGCTGATCAGATTCAATGGATATTTCTCAAACAGGCTCATTGCCTTCTGATTTTCATTTTCTTTTAAGGCGATCGATAAATTCTTTTAGCTTATCTTTTTCAAAATAAGTATTGAGTTCATCTTTCTCGGCATCAAATATCTGCTCATTAACTGCTAAGGCTCAATTCACTTTTATCTTATTGTTTTCAATTAGTAAATCTGCATCTTCAATAGGAATCTCAAACAAAAGGCTTATGTATTCTTTCAGATCAAACACACCAACCAGCTTGAGATCATCCTTTGCCTTGAGTGCTTTCAGGATATCATTCATCTCCGCTTTATTAAATAACAAGACAAGATCATCTTTTCTTGGATTATAAGACTGAAGATAGAATGTATTTTTGCCATTTACTCTTATGAGCTGATTATCTATAAGAAGCTTAGCATCTACTTTGGATACCTTAAGCATCTTGCTGATATGCAGATTCAGCTTAATGCTCTTACCTCATTTTCTGGATTTTTCAATTTTCTTCTCTAATTGGACATGTCTTTCATAGGCTTCTCATATCTCTTCAAATCTTTGCTTATCCGTATCGCTCATCCTTCTGTTTTGCGAGCTTCAGATAGGTGTATCATAGTGTTTCTTGTATGGGTTTGCCAAGAATTCTACGATTCTAGGATCTTTTGAGAGGATTATGGTATCAACAAGATAATTCTTATCATCTTTATAGAATGTAAGTGTCTTAGGAATATCCTCCATATAGAACCTCTTAATAAGCCGAGGCAAGAAAATTGCAAGCAGTTTAGTGAATCTCACGATATTGAATTCTCATTTATCAGTTCAAGAATATGATTTTATCAGTTTCTTGACGCCATAATTGTTTTTGACAAGATATTCAGGAAGCCATAGGAAAGAATTTATATCTCTGAGTTTTTCTTTAGGAATATCATTTATAAGATCAATGATATTCATTCATCCGAAATCATCTTGCAGATCATCTAATTCTCTAGGAGTAAAGCTTCTTCATTTCTTTTTTGTGATTTCCGCTTTCTTATCGAATACCTGATTAAGATCCTTGAATTCACCATCGGTATGGGTATAGATAACCTCATTAAGCATAGACTCATCTACTTTTGATACGAAAAGAAGCAGAGGCGTATCCTCATTGCCATCTACTCATCAGATAATAAACGGAAGTCAGACATATCTGTGTTTTTCATCTGCAAAAATCACAGAAGTTTTTGGCTTAATGAAATCACCCATTCCCTTATTATGGAAAATATTAGCATCCTCCATGTATTCAAACAAATTATTAGGAATTCCATGTAGTATTGATTTAACTATATTTTCAAAATGCTTACTCTGATTTTTCTTGTCCTTGTTATTATGATAATTTATTTCATGTCAAGAATTTTCAAGCCTGACTTTAAGTATGTCTATCGTACCGAGTATTTCTAGGATTTTCTTTTGCTTGACTCAAATAGAGGTAAGATCTACAAGTTCAAAGAGCATCTTCTCTTTTCAATTCATAGCATATTCCTTAAAAAGATTCAATTCCTGTTTATTTACTCAAAATTCTATTAATTTAGCTATATCAGTATCTTTTAGGGGTTCTCTGGTTGTAATGAACTTGAACATTTCCCTTTGGGCGATCAAATCGGAATTTCTCTTATATTTTTTAAGTACGAATTCTTTCCATGATTCATTCTTACCAAGAAATCATTTATGGGATATGATTGAACATATGTCTATCATATCTCCAGAACAATCCAACTTGAATGATGCCTTAAGCATCTTTCAAACAAATGGATCAAGTGGAAGTGTCAATAATTCCCTACCTAATTTAGTCGGTACATGATCTTCTCAGATAGCTCAAATCTTGAGCAGATTATCATAAGACAGTTGAATAAGATCAATATTGGGCTCATGTATAAAAATCCTTTTTCGTTCTGATTCATCCTTTGCTAATTCTCATTTCAATTCTTTCATCAAATCTTTTCAGATAGAGAGAGATAGTAAAATATATCTTTCTAATGTGACATCTTCTATTTCTCATGATGGGAAATCTGGCAGATCCTCATATTTGGTGTCATTTGCAAAGATTCAAAGTCATTCTCCTATTCTTCCAGCTCTTCCCGCTCATTGATCAGCCTCTGCTTTTGAAATGACTTCTACCCTTAATTCTGGAACTCATGTTTTTGAGTTTACTTTAAGGCTCTTCTTTAATCAGTTATCGACAACTGAATTGATATATGGTATAGTGAGGCTTTCTCTTGCAACATTTGTAGCTATTATGACCACAGTCTTATCTCAATGTTTCTGCATCAATCGTTTTTGCTCGTCAATAGGAAGTTCTGAGTGAAGCGGGAGGATTTCATATTCTTCATCATTCAGATGCAATCTCAATTCTTCCATAGTACCTTCAATTGTCTTCTTTCATTCAACAAAAGCTAGTACATTTTTCTTGTTTTTAGCTTGATTTATTATACTATAGAGAAATTCTCAACCAGAGATATATTCGCGAGTCAACTTGTGCGGTCTTCATTCGATTTTGATAAGAGGGATTTTTGTGGATATATCTTTAAAATATTCAGTGATAAGCTCATAATCTATAGTTGCTGACATTAGGACAAGTTTTGTCCGATCTTTAACATTCTTTTTAAGTTGCTCAAAGATAAAATCTTTCATCATCTTAAGAAGAAACTCTGTGGGAACGCTATATGTATGGAGTTCATCCATTATAAGTATATCAGGATTGATTCATGTGAAGAACTGCCTTAATAACTGAAGTCAATCTGTCACATAAAGCAGTTCAGAAAAATTTGATGATTTTGTTTCTTTTCAGGTCCTATATCAGACTTTATGTCAAATTGAATAATAAGGATCCCCTGTAGTCGCAAATAAGCCTGTACAAGTAAATTCACATGCATTTAAGGCTGCGATGATTCTCGGTTCCGATATGACAACCTTTAAGCCTTTTCATAAAAAAAGCTTAGGAGTTTCTGTTGTCTTGCCTGATCATGTCTTACCGTTTATAACAGTAATTAATTCTGAGTGAACGCTATCTATTATCTCCTTTGTCTTATCTCCAGCACTTTTGTTATGAAAAGGCAAATCATATATTGACTTGATGATCTGATCCCTTTCTTCTCTGTGAATGATTTTTCATTCAACATCCATAATGCTTCAATCTGTTTGGATTCAAGGCGTGTAGATGCTTCAGTTGAATTGAAATCAAGGAAGTACGTTTGAATCGTTATTTGATCAAGGCATTAAATTCATTTTTTGCATTTATGATTTACATTTTTTTTATACTCATTTTTGTATGCTTGTCAATACTTTTGACCAAGAAATTTTTCTTTAAAAAAAACTAATTTCAGACTTTTAGAGCATCTGAAATAATTGATTTCTTAAATTACTTGGATTTTGAAATATTCACATTAAGCAACCTTAATTTTTCCTTTAATTCTTTCAATGGCTTATTAGCTGATTTCAATTTGAATAATTTTTTAATAATCATTTCAAGTTGCGATGAATATGAGCTTCTGATTTCAGGATTCTTAATATCTCCTATCTTTTGCCTTGATGACTCAATACTATTTTCAATTTCAGAAACAAGCTCGTTGTAGGCTCTGGCATTCCTCTCTTTTATTGAGTTAGGATTATGCGCTGGCTTTGTTAACTTATAGTTTACAGGATCGGCGGCTCTTGGCTCCTCTTTCTTTCCCTTCTTTAACTTTCTTGGCATTTTTTCCTTATTGGCTTTTTTGAAAGCCCGCTCATCGCTATTTATTTTGCTTATCAATCTTTTTCTGAACGCAATGATGATCTTCAATTTTTCAATTCTCTCTAAATCACTTATTCTAAGTCTTTCTTTTTCTTCTTTTAACTTTTCTTTTTCAGGATCTTTTGCCTTTTCTTTCTTAATCTTCTTGATTGGCAACTCCTTTAAATCAGCTTCAATTTGAGCTGGCAGGCAAGTCGTCTCCTGTGCATCATTTGATTCTGCCATAGAATTAATATGATCATGTTTGGCCTTATCTAAAAGCGAGAATTGTTGTGCTCATCAAATATTGAACAATTCTCTCAATAAAAGCACGGAATCCCTATTAATATTTACATTTTCTTTCAATAAAACCTTATAAATGAACATTACAGCCTCGACAGGATCTATTTTATGAAGATCGTTTTTATTGACTATTCATCTGATATAATCCCTTAGGACACTTGCACTGAGCTCTCTTGTTTTTCAAGACATCACTCCAGCAACTTTTGATCACACTTCATCCTTCACTTGCCCTGAATACGCTCATTTATGTTTAACGTCTGGAACATTTCCCTCGGATAACTTGCTTAATATTTGATTCCTAATTTCAGACATGTATATAATGTAAAGGATATATATTATGCACTGATTTATACTACTTTTTGGATATATGTCAATACTCAAAAACTTATATTTTTTTTAAAAATTACACTCCACAAATTAGTTATAAAAAAATTTGACTTAAGTGCCTATTTCTATACAATGCAACCACTTTTGAATAAAAAGAGCTTTATTCAAGCATTTTTTATTCGTTTTTTACTTTTATTATTAGACTATAGATGCCAAATACATCGTCAGCAAAGAAAGCTTTGAAACAAAGCCTTACAAACAGATCAAGAAATAAACATTTCTCTGCATTATATAAAGAAAACGTGAAGGCTCTTGAAAAAGCTGTAAAAGCGTGAGAGACTAAGGAAGTTCCAGCTTTGTTGGCTGAAGTATATTCTTCTATTGATAAATTATCTAAAAAGAATATAATCCACTCTAACAACGGTAGCAGGAAAAAATCCAAATTCGCTAAGTTGGCAAAATCTTTATCGCTAAAAGCATAATTAATGGCCAAAGACAATAAACGGATTAATGAAGACATCAAGGCATCCAGAGTAAGCGTTATAAGCGCAACCTGAGAACAGCTTTGAGTATTGCCCATAGAAAAAGCTCTAGAGCTGGCAGAAGCATCAGAAATGGATTTAGTTGAGATTTGAGAACAAGATTGAGTGGTACTTACCAAAATATTGGACTACTGAAAACTTCTATTCAAACAACAGAAGAATATCTCAAAAGCAAAAACCAACTCCAAAAAAACTGAACTTAAGACAATCAGATTGACATATAGGATTTGAGATCATGACCTTGATATAAGAAGAAATCAATCAATAAAATTCGCAAAAGACTGACATCCGCTAAAAGTAGTGTTGATGTTAAAATGAAGAGAAAACCAATATGCCGCACAGGCACAAGAAAAAGTTACAGAGTTCGTCAATTCTCTAGAAGAATTATACAAACTTGACTGAAGGGTTACAAAAGCCGGAAACACATTCTATGCAATGCTGCATCCGAAAAAATAATTTAATTTAATCATTTTTTATAACATCTTATGAAAGCAAAGACACACTCTGGAGCTAAAAAAAGAGTAAAAGTTACCGGAACTGGTAAGTATATCCTAGAAAAATCTTGTAAAAGACATTTGCTTAGCGATAAATCTAAAAAAGCTAAAGGAAGAAACAAATATGGAGTAGAAGCGAGCTCAGCAAATGAGAGATCACTTAAACAAAGCCTACCAAACGGACTATAGTAAGAAAGGTTGCCCCATTTTTCAAATTATAGATTAATAACTATTTACCAAAAAAGATTATGACAAGAGTAAAGAGAGGTCTTATGACTCGCAAAAGACACAACAACCTACTTGCAAAAGTTAAAGGTTTCAGAATGATGAACGGAAATGTTTTCTCTAGAGCAAAAAATGCTCTTGCAAAAGCATGAACTAATGCGTACATCGGTAGAAAACTTAAGAAAAGAGATTTCAGAAGCCTTTGGACTATAAGAATCAATACAGCTGTTAGACAATATGATATTAACTATTCGACTTTCATCAACCTTCTATACAAGAAGAATGTAAAAATCGATAGGAAAGCTCTTTCTAATCTAGCTATTGCTTATCCAGAAGTTTTCAAGAATATCGTTGATTTCGTGAAATAATTATACACTCAAAAAACCGTCAGAGCAATCTGGCGGTTTTTTATTGATTATAAATTAATAGGATTATTCTCCCCTATTTGAAATTAAGTTCTTCTTATTGCTGTATTAATGTTTTTCATTTCATTGACCTTATCTTTTAATTCCTTCATTTCCTTTAATCTTTGTATCTTATTCTTGAGATCCAAATAATTCTTATTATGTTTTTTTACAAAGATCAGCTTAAGGAAGATGGCAATTCCTATGAGTACTGTAAATATCGCAAAAATAGGCATTTCAAGCTCCCAAAACGCGTTATAGAACGCGTGAAGTGTGACTGAAAGGAAAAAGCCTGTAAACATGTATTTCATGTAGTAATATTTTGAAATTGAATTTATATTCATAAAAGGTATCCTTTTGAATCTTTTCAGCATCTTGGTCGTTTTTGATATTTCCAGATTATCGATAAGTTCGAATTAAATTACGTATGTAAAAAAAGCTGGTTCACCAAAAAATGCAGCTGGCAATAAAATACATCTAAAAAAATATCCGGGAAATTCCCGGATATTTTTTTTATTATTCATTAAATATGAGCACTAAGTTATTCAGGGGCTTATCCTATGCTAGAAAAATCGCCACTTTCTCTTCATTCCCGTGTCGCCAATTGTCAGCATGCCGCATCTATGTCATCCCCCATTGTGTGTCTGATAGTTGATTGTAATCATACGTCAAATAGGATATTCTGGAATTCTTTGATCCTGCTTTTTGAAGTGGATTTCATTTCAGATTCACTGTCCCCTTCCCCTTCATTATAAGGGATGAAATTAACATGGGCAAGTTTTCATCTTAATAGTTCGGCAAGATCTTTTGCATTTTCAAGCGAATCATTTACTCAAGCAATCATTATATACTCATAGAATACCTTTTTATTGGTTTTGGCCACATATTCTTCCAAAGCTGGCATCAGCATGCTTAATGGGTACATTATGTTGCAAGGCATAATGCTTTTCCTCAGTTCATCAGTTGCTGCATGCAGGCTTATGGCTAAAGAAGTCTGAGGGAAATCAGTTCAGAATTTCTTTATTCATGGCACGATTCAGCAAGTTGATATGGTAACTCTTCTGTTGGAAAAATCCAACTTATTTTGACTGCATACGATTTCTATAGACTTCTTGACATTCTCATAATTAAGAAATGGCTCTCACATTCACATGTACACGATATTCCTTAGGTTTTTTCATTCTGAATCAAGAAGCTTAGAGGCAAAAAGGATTTGTTCGACAATTTCATAAAACTCAAGATTCCGAGTAAATCAAAGTTTTCATGTTGCACAAAAAGCACAAGCCATCGGGCAACCCACTTGGCTTGATACGCAAAGGGTGTTCCTTCAAGAAAGGTGTCGCATTATTACAGCCTCCAGAAAATTTCAATCGGTAGTTTCAAAAAGCAGTTTTGTTGTCTGTCAATCTTCTGAAGTAATGTTTTTCTTAAGCTTAAGGCAAGAATAGAAGAAATTGTTATTCAGTATAGTTTTTGAAACTTTTGAAATCGTGGTGATATCATCATATTTTTTGATGAAATTCTTATAAATCGCATTTTCGATTTGAGCGTATCTGAAAGGCTTTTCTCAGTTTTCAATCAAGATTCTCTTTAGGTTCTCTTCATCATGTATAGAGTACATCATAATAGTTTAAAAAATTAACTTGCCCATTGTACAGATATATTTAAAAAATCAATTCACATTTCATTCACTGTAATCTCACCATATTTTCACGCGTGCCCTATTGCAATTGTTCAAATATCCTTACTATTCCCTTTGCCAAAGAAAAACCCTTTTCGAATGAGAAGGGTTTTAACTTATAAGTTTGAGAATTGGAATTATTGAATTTTTCTTGTTCAGCATATATTTCATACCTCATTTTTTGAAGCTTCATAATAATTGATTCATGTTCAATAGAAGTACAGAAGATTACACGAATCAGTGTCTTTGAAAAAATTTGAGATCCTTGTTCTGAAAACATGGGCAATCTCTAATACATTGCTATCTAATCAAAGTTCATCATCCATTTCCGGTGACTCATTTTTTGTTGAGGTCCACAATTTGCAATTTCAATTATCATTGATATGGAATCCCAATAGATTAAGCAAATTCATCCTTTTCTCTTCAATTGATTTTCAAGGCAGCAAAAGCGCACAGTGATCAATTTCATCAATAGTAGGAATTTTTAATTTGAATTTTTTAAGGTATTTTTCTCATTTTTCAAGAGAATCAAGAAATATATAAGAAAACTCCCAATATAATTCTCAGATTCTTAATCAGTTTTCATCAATCTCTACTTGTTCTGATAAATCCTTTCTTATCTTAAGGTTAAGCCTATTTTCATATTTCCATTTTTCCAGCAGGTCTCGCGCTCGTTCGATTCTGTTTTTTGGAATAGCATTATAAGCTTTTGTTTCATTATTGAATGAGGTCATTCAATTTGAAATCCTATTTACTGTTTTCTTGGTTCAAGAAATAGCTCCTTCAGCCAAAGAGATTTCCTTGGTATTATCAAAGACATCTTGATGTTCAAGATGTCTGTCTGGTTTTTTATATTGATCGAATTGGTAAATTTTTGCCATATCAATATCTATTTATTCTTAGAGAAATAATATAATATCTGTGCTATTTGTCCGCGATTAAAAACATTATTAGGTTCAAACTTATTTCATTTTCCTGTCGATGGGAATACAGAAGTGAATGTCTCTATATAAGGAGAATACCAGTCTGTTGAAACCACATCTATAAATCAGGCATTTCAAGAATTGATTAATATTTTATTTGAAGCCTTTATGAGCATTGTGACAAATTCAGCTCGGGAGATAGTATCATTTGGCCTGAACTGTTTATTCCTTGCAATAAGTCAAAGATCTATTCATTTTTGAAGATAAGGAACTATGAAGGCTCAGCTTTTAATATCATTGAATGGAAGAGACCTTTGTGAATCTAGGGCTATATTATATAATTTGAATACAAATATAAGTCATTCCTGTCTTGTCAAGGTATTTCATGGTTTGAATTCTCAATCTTCAAAACCTCTTGTGATAGATTTATCATAAAGATATTTAGTCGCTCAAAATAATTTTGAAGATTTTGGTATATCTCTGAAAACAACTCATTCCGGAAGAGGCTGAAGCGCAATTGGCGCAGGAGCAATTACTGGAGCGGGCACTACTGGTGTTGTATCGGCAACATTGACTGCAGGCGTCTCTATAGCTAAGACGGGACTTTCAGCTGTCTTTGGAGGATCTTGCAGTGATACGACAGGATTAGGAGTTTGTTCGCTAGCATTTATGGTATCTATAATCGGAGCAGAATTCATTTTTGGCTCTTTTGCAAGATTGTTTTGGATGAATTCCATAGGATGTATTGTAAAAGCAATTGCATTTTCCTTGCCTAGTCATGCATCTACCGCTCAGAAGAAATCCAGGCTTACATTCTTTGCATCTTGGAAGGTATATGGCCAGTACGGATGAAATGGTGATACTTTCTTATCTATCTGAAAATGCAGATGCGGAGTTGTAGTGATTCATGTCATTCAGACTTTTCATAAGACATCTCCTCTGGAAATCTTTGATCATTCTTCGACGAATATATCATTCAAATGCTCATAAGAAGAGTAAAGGGTTTCTATGATGCCTCAATTCTTGACATCATCATGACGGATCACCACATACTTACCATCTCAAGTTTCTGTATTTTTGACTTTAATAACAACTCAATTAGCTATGGATAATACTGGCGTTCAGATGGGAGCCCTGATATCGACCCCCGGATGGCTTCATGCATATTCTTGATAATCCAACTTATAATTGCCCATATAGACTACAGGATAAGTATATCTGGCAAGAATGGCTTCTTTATTTTGTCCAGAAGCATCATCAAGCAATCTGGTATCATATTTCGGAAGCTCTATGAATTCGTCTACCCCTAATGTGGCCGATGAAAAATCGATTGATTTATTGGTATTTTTTGATTTCAGCCAATTGGGGACAAATGCAATAGGATATGCTGTTCCATCATATGCATCTGATTTGATATTTGAATATTCCATCACAGAAGATTTGATGAACTTTATTCAATATACGGAAGCAAATAAGCATAACAGAAGCACAAGATTGAATCCTAGAAGCTGCATGAGAACATTTGATTTTCTTACCATAATTTGTTTTTATATTTACACTGCTTAAATTTTATCACAAATTTTCTTTAAACGCAAAAAAAGTTAATATTTAATAAAAATGAAGATGAAATACTTAGGTTCATCATAGGGCATTTAAGAAAATATGGACTAAAACCATATGAATAAAAAACCTCAATGACTAGATTGAGGTTTTTTAGAATTTATTTCTTTAATTATTTTGCGTAACGTCTCCTTACAAAGAAGAATCACACTACAAGAGATATTCATAGGAGAAACATGATTTGAGCAGGTCCTGTCTGGACTTTTGTAGCATTTGAATAATCTTGTGATTCAGCCTTTGTTTCTCAATCTCCACAAACTGCTTTGATTGCAAAATCTTCATACTTCACTTTATCGCCGGAAATATTAAGTGTGTATTTAGTTACAGGAACATTTTCAATAAGGGTAAAAGTTCCATCTTCTGATTTTTTATAAACATTATAGCTTGTCGCTTCTGGAAGAGAATCCCAAGATAGATCAACAACTTCTCAATTCTTTGTAGCTTTTAATCCGCTTACATTTGAAATCATACATTTACCTCCTGCTGAGCTAAGTGAGAAATCGACTTCAACAGTATCGGATTGGATTCAGCTTATTTGAGCTCCATCCTTATTTAGAGGCTGTAATTGGAAGTAGTACTTCCCCACTGCTGGATCAAGTCCAGAAATATACCAGTTGTAACCGCCTGAGGCAGATTTTATTTTATCTTTCTCAAATGTCACTGATTCTTTATTTTGCGTATCTCAAGCAGTCTTAAGGGTATCTGGAGATGTACCGTATATGAATTTGAATTTCGCATATTCGGCCTTATCTTGAGTCAGCTCAAAAGTAAATGAGACTTTTTTGTCTGATACTATTGATTTGATGTTTTTAAAAATGTTTGATTCTATTGCCTTAAGGCTTGCCACTCATTTCTTATCTGTAGTCTTGCCTAAAGAGTTCTTAAGGCTTACATCGACTTGATAATCTCAAGCTTGAGATGGTATTGTCAAAGTTCATGAATAAGTGCCTGGAGATGAAGTGACTTCTGTAAGCACACTTGAAGAATCACCTATTGAAGCATTGAATTCTGTCAATCCAGGATCTGCAGTGGCAGTGACAGTAACAACAGAACCTGCTGGAACTTCAGTTCACTCAGTAATTTTCAAATCCTTAAATAATGGTCAGTTTGATTCTAATGTCACATTGATCTTCTCTGATTCAGCAATTTGCTTATCATTACCATCTAGAACCTTTACTTGAATAATATTTGTAGATTGATTGATATTTTTCATTTCTACTACAAATGTACCCTTATCATCAGATTGTGTTTCTAGATCTTTTTGTACTGCTCAATTAAGATAAAAAGTCACCTTTGAATTTTTCTTTGTTGAACCGCTTATTGTAACTTTGCCTTCCGCTATCGTCATTCCATTGTCCGGGCTAGTGATCGTGATATCTCATCATGTGCTTGCTCAAGTGTCTCAAGAACCTGCTCAGACATTAACATCAACACTTCATTCTAATTGATCATTGTCTATATCCAGAACAATGACTTTCATGTTTCATTCTTTGGTGAATGAAAGTCATTTTGAAAATGTTTTTTGTCCAAGGTCGGCAGCGGTAAATTGATAACCGTCTGAATATGGAATTGTTGCTTTTGTATCATTATCTACAGTTATATAGATAGTTCAAGCATAATCTTTTTTGACATTGCCCTCTTTATCGACAGCCTTGACGGTCACGTCCATTGCTTCTCAGATTTTAGCTGAAGCAGGTTTTGTTGTGACTTCAAAATGATCGACTTTTGAAGTTGATGCGGCTTTTGCCGGAGCTCCCGAAGCGCCTTCAGTCGCAGCAAATGCTCACGAAAAAGAGCTTGCAACAATCGCAATAGCACTTAAGAAAGAAACCAATTTTTTCATAAATGGTGATTTTTAGGAATATATTCGTCAGTAACGGGCATTATATTAATAAAAAAGCTTATTTAAGCAAAGTAAATAAGCTTTACAAAAAACACTTTTATTTTTTAATTAAGTGTATATTGCATTCATATTGGCTTTATCTTGCAAAAATTGAGGCATATTTTGGGCTGTTATAAAAGTCTGGAACCTATTGCAATAATTCATTACTAAATTAATGTGCTGGTCATCAAGCTCCGAAAAGATATCATCTAAAAGTATCACTATATTTTCTGAATGGAATTTCTTATAGAACTCGATCTCAAGGAATTTTAATCCAATAAGTATGCTTTTATTCTCCCCTCTTGATAGGCATTCTTCAGAACTTACGTCACTTTTTGCAGTCTTGACCATAAATTGGAAATCATCAAGATGAGGTCAAATATATGTATAACCTGTAATTATGTCCCTATCGGTATTTTTTTCGATATAAGAGGAAATTGAATTCTCAAGATTATTGAAATCGACTTTAGTCTTATAATTGAAATCAAGCTTATATCTGTTTTCTAAAAAATCTTCTACCACTGACATATTCGCTTCAATGAAATCAAGAAATTGCTTCCTGTGCGAATAATATTGGCTGGCAATCCTCACGAAAGCTGAATTCCAGAACTTCAGATCCTCTTTTGTTGCTTTTCATTCTTGGATTCACTTGAGAAGCTTATTCCTATTCCTTAAGACCTTAGAATAATCAGATCTGATTTTTGAAAATGATATAGAAGACAAAGTGCAAACCTCATCCAAAAAATCCCTTCTGAGCGTAGGTCAAAGATATATTATATTCATTTCAAGCGGTGCGAAGAAGACTGCGATATGTTTTGTGTTTTCCAAATATTTAGGCCTAGTGCTTTTGGTTCAGTTAAGCAGGAATGAAGATTTTTGGGTTTTTGAGTCATATGTGACTTTTGGGGTTTTTGAAAGGTAATCTTCTCAGATTTCTCATTTCACAAGAAAACTTTCACCAAAAAAATTTACCAATCTTTCTATATTCTGAGATTGGTAAACTCTGGTATTGAGAAGCAGATATATCGCCTCCAGGATATTCGTCTTACCTGAGCCGTTTGCTCAGATAATCAGATTCATATCGGAAAAGTCGAATCTGGAATCCTTATGGATCTTGAAATCATGAAGCTCTAAACTTCGAAGCATTAGTTCATAATGTTATTTATAGCAATCTGATGATTGATTATGGGTTTCGGAGAACAAGCGAGAAGTTCCTCACGTGTTGAGAGGAAACCTGTCTTGACCTCATCTTCTCTAAGAGAAAGCATTTTTGATCCGTCAATCTGTACGGATGCCAATTCCTTATCATCAACTTTTGATAGCATATCTATATAATTCACGATCGAATTCAAGTCTTTTTGGTATTTTTCAATGTCTTCAGGAGAAAGCAGGAGGCGTGATAAATTTGCAATATGTTTAACTTGTTCTTGCGTTAATGACATTTTTATATAAAATCAGTTATAAATTTAGTGCATTATAGTAAAATATGGTAAAAATCAATGCGAATTTATTATCTAAGATCAAAGATAAATTTTCGTCGGATGAAAATGCATACATAAGGATAAAGCTTGATATATCAAAGGCTTTTTTTGCAATTTCAGCGTCTTTGTATTTTTTCTTTTACTTAAGCACGATTGCATGATTTCAAGTCGATTTGTTCTGAAAGCTATTAGTATGAATTTTCCCTATATTCCTTTTTTCAATAGTAGCGCTTGCATATGATTTGGTCATCTATCTACTAAACACATATTCAGACAAGGCCAACAAAATGAAGATTCCTCTGATAGTTATCCTATGACTGATCTATTGTACGATTTTAGCAATATATCTAGGTTTAAAAATTTAATCCATATTTTTATTATGAAAAAACTTCTTTTATTGACTCCCCTGCTTATTCTGCTTGTCTCATGCGGAGGCGCGACCAATGATACTGCAACCAAAGAATTCTCATGAACTTGATTTACGATGAGCATACCAAGCGCATGGGTTGATGTCGAGCAAAAAGCTTTGCCTGTAACCAAGAACGGCAAGATAGAGCTCGCACTTACTTCTTCAGAGATAAGTGCCTGATTTGCAAATAATCTTGTAATCCTATCAGAGGATCTTTCAGAGAATACAACTTCTGTAAAATATTCCATCACAAATTATGTAAGGACAACTTGAAGCGTACAAGAATTCACAAAATTGAATGAAGAGGATTTTAAATTCTCCGATGATGACGAATGAAAACTATATACTTTCGAGGCTAAATATTCGACTCAAACACCAAAACGCAAGTTCTTGCAAACTGCAAAAGTCTGCTGAAATAAAGCCTATCTGATCACAATCTGAATTAACACAGACAATGCCAATGTCGCAAAATATTCAAACCTGTTAAAATCTTTCACCTGTAAGAAATAATTATCATCAATAAAAACTCGGGAAAAAATTTCCCGAGTTTTTTATTCCTATAGACAAAAATTCAAAATCATATTGATTTTTAAAAGAATTGCCTATAATAATGCCACCAAGACAACCAATGGCGCCATGGCAGATCGGTTATGTAGGAGCCTGCAAAGCTTCGTAGAGCGGTTCGACTCCGCTTGGTGCCTCCAATTGATTCAAAAGAAGTCCACAAGAAATTGTGGGCTTTTTTGAAGCAAAACTAATGTAAGAAAGCGGAGTCGGATAGAGAGGTTTGCGGAGCAAGTTTTGTCTTTCGTCCTCGCCCCGGATCTGGCAGCACGATAGCCAAGGAAGACCGACTCCTTTTGGTACCTCCATTGGGCTCTTCGCTGGAAATTAATATATTTGCAAAGGATAAGGCTTTATTTTAAGCTTTTTTTGTTACTTGATTTTCAAAATAGTTAATTCAATTAAACGCAAAAAAAATAAATTTGAGATGCAAAAATAATTTTATTTATATAATATCAATATTTTAAATAATGCTCATGAAAAAATTATTTTACATAAAACTTGTACATACCATCATTTGGCTATTTTATGTTTGTATAATCTTTTATATCCTCTTTGCAGCAATTCTTGATAAGATAGATATTTATCTGTATATAGCAATAATCTTGGTTATATTCGAATGAATCATTCTAATCATCTTCAAAGGCAAATGTCCACTTACGATAATAGCTTATAGATATTCAAAAAATCATGAGGCAGGCTTTGATATCTTTTTGCCGAAATGGCTTGCAGAAAGTAATAAATCAATTTTTACTTTAATTTTTATATTAGGAATCATCATTGTGCTATATCGGAACTTCGGCTAATTCTCTTTCATTTTCATGAACAATAAAGAGGTCAAAATCAAAGAAATAGTAAAAATGACGGATATTATGAAAATCACAGGTACAACGTTTGCTCATGAATTGGCCATGAAGATTATCTTTGATACAAGTGCTAGCATCAAAATAGAAAGGAAAACTATATAGGCTGATACAAAAACAAATCAATATCTGTTTTTATTCAAGGCCATTATAGATGAGACGAATCCGATTGGCAAAAATAATCATAAATCAAAACCTTGGACTATCAAAGTTGTATAATGCTGCAACGATTCAGGATATATAGTTCAGTCAAATAATGGAGGCAAAATCACATTCAACCATAAAATAGCTATCATGATGCAATTGATGATCAGGAATGCACTAATGTATTTTACTATTATTTTACATTCATATATATTTTCGATATCCTTATTGCTTATTTCAGGAAAAATAGTGAATAAGGCAAAAAAAGAAAAACAAAGCAATGATACATACACTAGAAAAATAGAATTATACATTGCCATTGCTGTATAAAAAAGGTAGGTCAGAAAGAAATAAAATAAAGTTCATAATAACAATATTTTTCATTTCAGATTATTTCTTCTGTACAGGTAAAGAGAAATAAGTAAAAGAGGGGCTCATACAAATAGAGTGACATAATCCTGAGCTATTCATTGTATCGCAACATCCGTTGACATATGCTTATAGATGCCTTTTCCATATATTTCGATATTTTCTCATAAGATCGTTTTGAATATGAAAGGGTCAGTTCCGTCATTGGAAAATATTCAAGTCAGTGCAGCTATCGTTGACAAGATAAATATCAACAAAACCAGTACAGAAACATATGTGCTTTTTTTCATAAATTATTGATTAGCTTTAAATAAATATCAGATGAGAATTCAATTCAAAATCAAAACAGCCCAATTTATTGATATTGCGGCAATTTCAAAAATATATTCCCTATTTATTCATAAAAAAAATGATATTAAGATAAATGAAGATATAGTCAATGAAAATCAAGCAAAAAATATCCTCTTAACCCATTTTCTTATTCAAAAATTTTCAAGTGCCATTCAGAAAAACAAAAAAGATATGCTCATTATGAGATATCCCAATTCTTCAAGTACAATGAAAATGCCATGCGGATTATATTGTGTAAATATTGATATGGAATCTGACTCTCATCTTAAAAGGCTTGGCTGAATCACTGAAATTTGAATAAAAAAATCAATCAATAATACAGTGGAGGACATTATTGCAAAAGCAAATCATATATTGCTGAAAACTCTCTTTTCTTTTGAAATAAGATTGTTGATTAATGAAGAAAATATCACAAATAAGATCATAAGTAAAATTGCAAAATACATCCAAATATAATCCCTAGGAAAACGTGATATGATCTGCGTATAAGGATAGCTTATGCACGATTCTGCACAGAAAGGTCATGATATCGGCAATGTAAAAATTGCAATTCCGAATGCTATGATGGTAATCATAGACATTAGAATACAAATCCAGAATCAGAAATTTTTCTGCTGTTTATCTAATCTAGAAATATGCATATATCTGTCTTAATGATAGATATATGATAATCATATTTTTCATATATACAAAATTTATGATATATTTTAAAAACATCAGACAATCAGCACCCTTAAATAAACTGAAATTGCCAAAAAATCCTGACCTTGAATTAATTCAAAAGCATTCAACGAGAAATGTGACTTTTAAAATATTAACTAAAAATAAAATTTTTTATATTCCCTAATCCTATTTGACATATTAATTAGAGTATATATACTCATTTAAAACCTATTAAATAAAAATAAAATTTAAGCTTTGTCTATGATTTAGGCAATTTTTATTTTTATAATCAAGAAGAAAATGAACGGTATACTTGATCAGATATCGGAAATATGCGTGAAAAGACCCTGATTCCTAACCCCAGATCTCCTAACTAAAATTGTATGACTCTGAAAAAAGGAAGTTCTCAATATACTTGAACTTATAAAAAACTGAAAAGATCTTGAAACAGTTATCAAAGCGATAGATAAAAGCAAAAGCAGGGTTTGTGAAATTATAAATAATACTTGAAAATCTTCATGAAAAACTTTAGCGTCCAAAAATAAAAAGAACTCAGAAAACAGGACTGCAGTAAAATGAAAAAAGAAATCCTTAGAAAAAAATCCGAAAAAAGCTATTAAAAGTAAAATAGAATGGATCGATACCGTACCGGAAGATGAGCTTCTTTTATTCTTCAAGAAAGACATAACCGCTTTGCTCGAAATGAAAGATGAGGCAGATCTGATAAAAGATGATGATATCGATTTATGAAAAATCATTCTGGGATTCAAAGAAATACATCTGAAATATGAGAAAAAATTCACTCTCATGATGCTCAATAGCTTCATGTATTATCTTAGGAAAAGGATCCAACTCAAAGCAAAGAAAAATGAAGAGCATATAGAAGAGCTTTTGGCATTCTTAGACGGGCACATTTGATCGCTTATATCAATCTCCGACTGAAAAGCTTGCTGAGACTTCTTATTTTGATTTAAAGCATTCAGATCAAAAAATCTGAGAAAAGAGAGTTTCAATAGAATTACTGAAAAGATGATCTCACTCGATAGAGAATTTTCTTGTGCAGACATCGCTAAAAGCATCTATTGATTGAAGATGATGAACGATAATCAAGTGAATAAGGATTTCTTCGTCAGTATGGCAACAAGGCTAAAGGAGGTGAAATGAGATTTCAGCATGCAGCTTATTATAATGATATTTTTATGAATAAGGAATATGTCTCATTGCAGTGTCCCTATTTCCCTTCTTGAAACACTCTGAGATTGAATAGCATCCATGAAAGAAAGATTGACATCAAGAGACCTGGATACGATCCTCTGATGATTGCGATATTTCACTTTTGTGCCCCCAAGACTTCAGCGTGCGATAATAGATAAATGTAAATTATGAATAGAATGATTGGATTCCGAAAAAATAAGCAGGATACGGGATATTATCTTGAGGCTTAAATGCTGACACAGATTCTGCAGGGCAGTCTACAGATTAGCCTGCGACTCAAAAGAAGCTTTTCACATGACAGAGGATGATTTCATGAGATGAGACGAGGAAGATATGACTCCATTAATAATAGAAAAACAGGAAGAAGAGGAGGTGACATTTACCATTGATGAGATTAAGGAAACATTGACTCAAATCAATTGAAATGCATCGCTTAGCGAGCTCTCATACCTGATTCATGCCTTACGACACCACTCAGAGCATCCTGAAAGAGTAGAGATATTCGATACAATTGCTGAAAAAATCAGGCTGACCAAAGATAAATTCTTTTCATATGACTTTCAAAGAATCATATATGCCCTGACGGAAATGTGAGAAATATCTTTCAATTTTTCTGATTCTTTAATTGAAAAATGGAGGAAATGAGGTGTGAAGTGGGAAAAGGATCTGAACAAAAAGGAAATGAAACAAGTTATAAACTCTCTTGAAATCGGAGAGTACGAGAGATGAGAGCTGCTTTTCCTGCTTCAGGGATATCCCAGAGTATTTAGTATCTTAAAATAGCCAGAATCCTGCAAGATCTGGCTCTGATTGGTGCCTCTAAATTGATTCAAAAGAAGTCCGCGAGAAATCATGGGCTTTTTTGTAGCTTTAAGTCATGGTTAATTCTGATCTGAAATTTGTGTTTTATATGCAGATATTCAGTTTAATATTCGTTCTAATTCTCTTAATTCAAAGCTTTTGTTTAATTTTTTCATTTTTATCTCCATTTCCCTAATCCTTCCTTCACTATTCTTAAATACATTAAAAAGATCAGGAGAATCCAAAAATTTTCAAAAACAATAACTTAGGCTTGCAAGAGGCTTATAAGAAAATTCAGAATTAACTTCATTTGTGAGGTTTTCGTCTATAATTATCTTATAAGCAAAATCAATTAATTTTTCAATTGCCGTAGGCGTATTAATTCATCATAGATAACTCAAGGATTGCTCAAGCATATAACTATCAGACCAATTTATATCGTGATCATATTTAATTCCATTTAATGCCTGGCCTTGAAAATACTTATATCTAACATTTGCGGATAATGCCATAAGATATTCTTGTTGTTCAATGGGCACTCAAATATCTTTCATTATTCTAAACAAATAACTATGGTCTCCTTGTTTTACTTTTGCATCTTCAGAATAAGGTGTTTTAACGCATTTTTGTGCAAAAATATAATATTCATTGAGAGTCATTTGATCTATATCTGTGTCAAAAAGAGAATTAAGCGTATTAGCCTCGTTCCTATCCCAATGCATTAGTGGGCGCTCATTTTCAGGGATCAATTCAGCTATAGAATTTAATTCATTTCTTTCAGCAATTGTAACCTCAAATTTCATAGTTTTTGCAATAACTTCTCTAACTTTCTGAAAATCTCATTTTAATAGTTCATTTTTAACTTCCTCAATGAATTTTTCAATATCAGTTCTTAAAATGTCATATTCATTTTTTCTGGTCTGATTTGGTTCAATGAGGTATACTGATCTACACCAAGGAGCATGAAGAATTTTAATGCCGAGTCATTCTTTTGCATTTTGTAATTTCCTTAGTACTGTCTCACTTCCGGCATTATTCTTTCATGGTTTTGCTCAAAAAATTTCTGAATTTATATTATCATCAATGAGTTCTGCTAATTGTGACTTATAATCAATGTCTGAAAAATAATTTTGTACAAATATATTTCCTGAAATTACCTCAAACTTAGGGTTTTTTATATCATGTTTGATAACGGTAGTATTAATTCTTACAATATCACTGACTTCAGGGACTTTACCATCTATATTTTCAAGTTCTGAACTTTGTTCAATTTTTACGTTAGGATCAATTTGAACACAAATATGTTTACCGTCTCAAGTTTTTATTGTTATAATTGCTGTTTTTTCGCTAGCTTTTGTTTGATTACTGGCAATAAATCACCAATCTTCAACCACCCTAAAATCAACCACTTCTCATTCAATAATTACTTTATCGCCAAAATTCATATTATCTATATTTTCTGGATTGATCGGCAAATTAAATTCAAGTTTTATGACTTTTGCAGTATACTTAAACATATTAGAGATTACATATTCAGCAGATCAGGTAACCTCTACGATACCCTCAAATTGCATTCATTTATGTTTTTGACAAAATTGATATTCTTCTGGTGAAATATCAATAATGAAAGTATCTGAGACCCTTGTATCAAAGCCCTGAACCAATAATCAGATTCTTTCCCTATCTATAGTATTTTCTTTTGTGTATGCATCTACAACAATAAAAGATGCGCCGACTTTTTCTCCAACTTCAAAATAATTTTCCTTTCCCTCTTTTTGCCTATCAAATTTTTTTGAAAAATCAGTAACATCATATTGTTGAAGCATTGAATTTAATGAAATTTCACCTGATCAAAGTTCTTCTGGATCATTGTTTGAAAGTATTGCTAATAAACTTTTTTTAGCCTTGCCTTGTAAATCAGGATTGTTTGATGCTGAACTAGAAGGTATAAATTTATCATCAACTATATTTGCCATATAAATGTACTAAAATAATAATCATAATCATATTATATCATACAATTATCTTATTGCAAAAAAGTCAAAATATCTCTTCAGAGAATCAATATAAAACGGGTAAAAGCTTCATTTTTCATCCCGATTCGATTAATGTTATGTAGATTTTATGGTTTAAATTAGATTTTCATTAATAATATCATACTCATCTTTCCATTCAAATCATCATTTTAAATATTCTTCTTTAAGTTTTAATTTTAGAATCCTATAATAGGAAATAAGAGCAGGAAAATCAGAAACACTTTTATCACAATAATGAACAGTGAAATCTAAATGCCATTCATCAAAATATTTATATCATGTTTCTATTACTCAGGTATGAGTTTCAAGTTTATCTAAGGCTTTTATATATTTGGATTCCTGTGTTTCATGTTTTTCGTATTCATTCCATAAATCGAATATTTCCTTTCAAATTTCATTTGGCAACATATCTTTTAACTTATTCATAGCCATTACTTCATTTTGAGTCTTAATATCTTGTCATCAATTTTTATGTAGCAAGGCTGCATCCAAATCTCAGGTAATTGATTCTGCAATATCATGAATAACAGCTATTTTTAAAGCTTTTTCTAAATCAATATCTAATTGTAACTCTTTCTCTAGTAAAATAGCCATTATAACAAGTCTCCATGTATGTTCTGCTGTTGATTCCTCTCTTCAATCGTTGGTCTTACACCACCTGTAAGTATTTTTAAGATTTCAAACAACTTGAATGAAATTAAATATTTTTTTTAGATTGTTCATATTTTTGCAGTTAAAAAAATCTTTTAATTAATATATTTTAACAACTCTGGAAACTCTTTGTATGGCTGGTTAAATGATATAGATCACATATGTCAGTCATGTTTAATAATAAATGTTCAATCAAGATTATCGGCTATTTTCTTTCCTTTCTTATCATCACAGCCCCAAGGGTCATTATCTGAATTGATTATAATAAATTCACTGCAACTTTCTTTAATCTTAGCCCAGTTATACTCATTTTGTAAAATTGGGTTTGGTTCATTGTTTAAAGGCTCAATAAAACCTGCAATTAAGATTGATTTCTTAATCATTACATCAATATTTTCCAAAACACTCAAGATTGTAGGAACTCAGGCAGAATGTCAGACTAAAACAGTTTCAGAGTTGAAATGTCAGTTTTTTAAAATAAATGGTAACCATTCAGAAAGTTCAGGCAATTCAGCATTTGGTATATCTGGTAACCAAACATTATATCAAATTTTTTCTAATTCGTATTTTAACCATGGATGCCAGAATGATTCTGAGTTTGACCCAGTTCAATGTATTATTATGCAGTTTTTCATGTTTTAATATATTATATCTCAATTATTCATTTAACTCAATACAACCAATCAATCTTTAAATTATTCTGTTTAAAGGCTGTGTTTAATAATTGTTGATGTCTTTCGCTAAGTCTTTTTCCTTTTACAGCAAAAGTCATTTTCCAAAGCATTGTTCTAAGGAAATAGATAGCAATCTTTTCATCAAAATATTCTGGTTTAAATCATAACTGGTTAAGAAATCATTGTTTTAATTGTTCTGCTCTTGGATAGTGGCAAACCCAAGTCGGAGCACTACCTATTTCAGAAATTGGATCAAAAGCGACTGCATTTTCCCAGTCATATAAAGCAAGGATTTTATGGTTGTCAGGATTATATCTAATATTGTGGTCAGCAAGGTCATGGTGTACTAAATATGCTTGCCTATCTTTATTGATAATTGGTTTTATAGATTCAAAGTGATTTAAAATAAAATTTCTGGCTTTTTCATCAAATATTCAAGCTTCCTGTAAAACATTTAAATCATAATCCAAATATGCAGTTAAGTACTCAAAAGCACTATTTTTAGCACCTTGTAATCTGTCAGGTTGATTCTGAAATCTTCACCATCATTCAACAGGCATTTTGTATTCAAGTGCAATGTATTTGCCTAATTCATAACTAAGTTTATCATAATCTTCTTTTGTTCCATTCCATTGTGTTTCTAAATCTAAACCTGGAAGTACTTTCATGATTTGATAATCAAAATCAAATTTTAATCTAGTTGTGTCAGATTCTAAAAGTTCATTTGTAGGAAATCAAGCTATTTTTGCTAAATCAGTAAAACCTTTTTCAAGAGACATGTAGTGTTCTGAAGTTTCTAATCAAACATTTCATCTATAAACAAGTTCTCATTTTTGGGTTTCAATAAAATAGATAACATGACCTGTCCCAAAACTATTTTCATTTAGTTTTATATTTCTAATTTCATAACCCTTTTCTTCAAATATACCTCTAATTACCTCATCTCTAATTTGAGAAAAAGCCAAATATCTATCTTTCAATGCAAGTACTGTTTCTGACGGTCTGTGAGCATTGAAATAGTAGATTTCATCCGATGGATATGTTTGTTGTGATTGCCTCATATTTTTATCTTAATTATATTTTATAAATCCAATCATCAGAAAAGGCTGTTCCCATGTTTTTTAGCCCTCTATTGTCTGTAGTCGTGCCATGTACAAAAAAGGTTATTTTTAATATAATTATTAATATTTTACTATAATTCTCTAACTATAACATCCTTAAGGTATTGATTCTTAAAATCTGTCATCTCTCAGATTTTTGCTTTTCAATCCGATACGAATCTGACTGAAAGTGGTTTTGAATATTTATTGCTTAGTGCCTGAACAAGTTTAAGGATATCGGCAACTTTTTTCTTATTTTGATTTATTCAAATTGGGTAGGTATCAATTCATAATCAAGAATGTAGACTTAAAAATATATTCCTCTCAATGCTGAAATTTCAGACTGAATATTCTGAAGCAAGTTCAAAATCTTCAAGGCATGGAAACATCAATCAACAGAGTCAAACAGGTTTAGGGTTTTGCCTTTTTATGAAATTAGTAATTTGAGTATAAATATCCGTAGTAACTGAACTGCTGAAATCAACTCAAAGTCTGTTTATAAAATCAATCAAGCTGCTTTTTCATTCAAAAAGTGGAGCAACGGAAGAATCAATTCACAAAAATTCACTGTCATTTTTAAATAATCCAATTAATTCGTTCCATGCTTCCTCCATATTTAAAAGCCATTCATCCAGTGTCTTGCAATTTTCTGACAAATCTGTAGGCTGAAGTCATATGCTGAATCAGTTTTTCTCATATTTGGCTGACGGGAAATATGGACTTGCCGTTTTATTGTTGAATGTGTATGTAAAATTAAATGTTTTTGAGGGATTTTCATTTATGATCTCGTATAGTAAGTTAATATGTTTTTCTTCAATGGTCTCGTTTGTCAAATCTAGATTGATTGTAATATTTTGAGAATTTAAAAATTGTTCAAATATTGGATCAAGGGTTTTATAGCTAAAATCTCATAGAGATAACAATATTCATTGTTCAAGTAAAATTCAGGGATCAACTGTTCAGTCATTATTTTTAAGACATATTCTTTTTGTTTGAATTTCAAATCAATGTGTTCTTAGGATATTTTCAATCTCAGCAGATTTTTCAATCATATCATGATTGAAACTTTCTCCGAAATAGCATATAGACCTTATTATTTTATTCATATTCTAATTTTTTATTTATGATTTATGGTATTTATCAATCTGTTCTTTGAAACCGTTTTTATCCAGTTGAATTAATTTAGAATCTTTTCAAAGAGGAGAATCTGTAATTTCTTCTCACATCCAATCTGGTTTTATGAAATTTTTTGCTTCTTCTTCTGATTTAAATTCAACTTCAGCTCTTTTCAGTCATTCATGATCTCAACGATAGATCTTGATTGAAACATTTTCACTGAGATTATATCAATCTCTGATTAATATCTTATTTGAAATTCATTTTAAAACCTCAAACTCATCTTTAGAAATCCTAATTTTTATTCAATCTCTTGATAGATCAGATATTTTTTCTTTTCTTTCAAGCTCATATATATCTCATTTAGATTGAATCCTGAATTCGATTCAATTTCAGATAAATAAAAAATGTCTCTCATATCTTATGGGATTGATATTCTTTAAATCGGGTAAATCTTTAATTAAAAATTTTCTTTCTATTTCCATATTAAAATCATCAATAATCAAGCTCAGATAAATGATGCTTATCATATATTTTTTAGCTTAAAAATCAATATTTAAAAGCTTACGGTATAAACAATGAATACTTGTCTTCATGAATTCATGAGCGAAAAATCACAGAAAAAGAACGTTTTCCAAAGAATTAAAGATTTTGAACTTTCCCTTTAAATAGTGCAAAATAAAGGGGGATAAAAATATATTGCGGTCTTTTAAGTGCCTCCGGACAGATTAAAAAATACAACTCTATTTAAAAATAGCTGGGGTTTTTGCTTATTTGAGCAATGTAACGAAATCAAAAGTGCATGGCGATAGTGAATTGAAGCTGAATATTAATTGAGAATACAAATTATGACCTTGTAAATCTTGAACTTAAGACTGATTTGCTTATAATGATAAGTCCAGAAGAAATAATTTTCTGGTCAAGAATTAAAAAAAACACTTTATTATTAAGAGAAAATATTATGAGAAAAATCATTATTCTGACTTTCATGACGCTCGACGGGGTCATGCAGGCGCCTGGCGGACCCGAAGAAGATACATCAAACGGTTTCAAATACGGAGGGTGGACTGTCCCCTATTTCGATGAATTCGCTGGGAAAGCCATGGAAGAACAGATGAAGCAACCTTTCAGTTTGCTCCTGGGCAGAAAGACTTTTGAGATATTCGCATCTTACTGGCCGATGCATGCGAATGAATGGCCCGGCATTAACGAGTCCACCAAGTATGTGGTTTCTAATACGCTTACAAAGCATGATTGGGAAAATTCTATCTTCATATCGGGTGATGTGGTAAAGAAAATAAAAGAACTGAAAAATCAAGCCGGTCCCGATATGCACGTGTATGGTAGCAGCAATCTCATACAGACACTTTTGAAGCATGATCTCGCAGATGAGCTTTGGCTCAAGATATTCCCAATCACACTTGGTTCGGGAAAACGTTTATTTGGTGAGGGTACTATTCCTGCCGCTTTCACGCTTGTGGAATCCAAGACATCGCCCAGCGGGGTTATCATTGCTTCTTATGAGCGTGCCGGAGAAGTTGAAACGGGGTCTTTTTAGGTGTTATCCTGAATCTATAATGGATAATTGCAAAAAAATTTGTATTTTTGATTATTTTATTAATATTGTCAATAGTTTTACTTCTTAATCATAAGAATATGAGAAGCAGCACGGAAAAAGATTCCTCAAGCATAAACATGTGAGAGATTCTTAAAGAATATCAAAGTTTGGAAAGAGAGCGAATGAGAAGATCTGGAGAAATCGTAGAAGAAAAATGAAAATCTGAAGAAAAATTGGAAGAAGAATATTGAAATAGGATCTGGGAAGGGATAAGAAATCATTTTCCTGAAAGTTTCGATAAAAGAATCTTATGATTGGAGCATGCGCTTGAAGGGATAAATTTTCAATGATGGTTCGTCATGCAATCCCTGAAATGAGGTCATACCTATACCTCCAAGATCGATTGCTCCAATTATGATTGAGGTTTAGAAGCACTGTATGAAAAAGTCAAATCACTTGACTGAATGATTTTTAGCTGAGTCAGAATTGAGGTTGGAATGTCGAAAGCTATATTGGATAAAACTGCAGATCAACTTATAAAAGAAAATGAGTTAAGCTCAGAAGATGCGGATTTATTGAATCGAATAATACAAGAAAATGAATGAGGTTTAAAAGAGCTATATAATAAAATCATGTCCCTAGCCGCTTGATCTTGAGAGCTTTTGCAAGTAACCCTTTACCGACTCGGAATTATAGCCCCATGATTGAAAGATGCAAAAGATTTGAAAGACTTTTTGGATAAGATTGCAGAGGATCAGATCTATATCATATTCAAGAAGACCGATGAGAAAGATCAGTTGAAAGCATGAATCTTGACAGAAGAGGTTTCTGAAAGTATTTGAAAATTGGTGCAAGAAAAACAACCATAGAAAATATTTAAAACTTGCTTCAGCCAGACTTTCCATTCAGCCAGGATGGGATGTGGCGGAATATTAACATTAAGCAAGCAATAGCTATATTGGCGGATATAAAAACAAAAATAAAAAACTAATTATTGTCCTATAATTCTTAGGTATTTTTTAGTTTGATATTTCTTTAGAAAACATTAAATGAAATTTAACGCAATGGAAGAAGCTTTAATTAAGGCTTGATTAGCCGAATGAGCTAAAACAAATCTAGGAATCGGACAAAATACTCAATCAATAAAAATAGTAATTAACTCTATAGTTACAACAACAAATGATTTTGAATCTATCTTTTTTTGAAATAAAGATATTATTAAGCCTTTGATTCTGTCAGATGATTGTGAGATAAGTAGTCCTAATACTTCAATTCCCTGTACAGAATCATGAATAACAAAGGAAATAATCTTCAATCCTTTAAATAATCAAAATCTAATAAAACAAAGACAGGAAATAATTAGCTTCTTATTGAGTGATAGCATAAGTTTAGAAGAATTTATAAGAAATAAAAACAGAGGTTATGCTTTAGGCGAAAGTCTTGAACATATATTTGAAAGACCGGACAAAGAATGAAGAAGAGAGATTCTAGGCTCTATTTATCACCACTATAAAGAATTATGAATAGAATTTAATAGAGAAAAAATTCTAGAAGATTTAGAAGAAAATCGTTATAACAAGCTAGAAATATTTATTAAATATCAAAAATGGTCTGATACCGAAATAATATCAAGAATTGAATTAATTAAAAATGAGTGATTTAGTGGTGTTTTTGAAAGAACTCTTTGGGATCTTGTGAATATTGCAGATATAAAAATAAACCTTACAATTTTTGGAACATTCTTAAAAGAAATCAAGCATCCTGTATTTTTAGGTTTATGATATAAGCTTGATAATATTATAAGTGATTGAGTAGATAGATGATGCTTCCCTACTATAGAAGAATTAGTGACGGCGATAAGAAGTTGAGATAAAAAAAGATTTGATATAATAAAAGCTTTATCAAAAGAATTATCTGAATTCACTTCAAAAATTTGAGCTATCCTATGATTTGCAAATCTAGTAAAAAGAGATTCTTATTCCCCAGTTCAGAATCTTGGATTAAAAAACGTAAAACAAACTTATGATAACGGGTGGAGTTTTGCAAGGCAGAAATGTAAAAATGATCGGGATAAAAAAACAAAAGACCAGGTACGAAATTGACTTAAAAAAGATCATGATGTTACTGTTTTAAGTTGAAGCAATATGTCATGAAAATCATTCTTCCTTTTGCAGAACTTCTATATGCAATTATTGGCTCAATCATTCTGATATGTGCCAGCAGAAAATCCTTCATTCAGAGTTTTTGACAAGATAGTTTTCGTTGATAGAGCTTCTACAGATTCATTCCATAATTTAAGCGCCTTTTGAAAGGAAATCGAGAATTGGAAAAAGATTTTAGATTGAGATGTTTCAAATATGATATTACTCTCAGATGAGGCTTTTTCAACTACCTCAGCAGAAGATCAGGCAATTCTTTTAGAGAAAACCTGAGATCATATTACTAGATCATGAGGTAAGATTGTGCTAGCCAATCATAATGATGCTTATATGAGAAGCAAAGCATGACAGGATTCGTTTGGTTTCTATCATTTTGACACAGGTTTCAAATCTAATTGAGATATTGATTTCTATCATACAATAAAAGAATGAATAGATGAATCGAAATCATTTGAAGTTGCTCATAGGATGTGATTCCCAAAAGATGCTTTAGAATCTGCAATAAGATATATGAAATGAGAATCTGTTGAGATTACTGAGATTCAGAAACATTTATGAGTATTAGAAAGATATACTGAAGTAGAAAGAAATAAACAAAAGAGTGAAACTAGAAGTTTTATGAGATTGATGCCATGAGGCGATGAAATAATTAAAAATGAAAATTGAGGTCATAGAAGTCATAATTTATACTGGAGATACACCATAGATCATACTGAAAGGGATGACTATTGAAATAATAGATGATGAAGAAAAGTTGAAAAAAGACCTGAATTTACCAGTCCATTCACTCTTCTAAGTGAAGACAGGGATTTCCATAATTGATTTAATCCTGGAAATTTTAGTTGGTTACATAGCTGAGAAAGTACGAGATATATTCAACAAATACTTTTACATTACTCAAGTTCTGATTCAAAAGAAATATTTGAAAGACAAAATATGTTTGAAGAAATCTCAAAAGAATGAGCAGATCAGAAACTAGAAGCAATATTATGACAGATTTATGAATTCATATTTTGAATGAATTTTAGATATGATGAAAAGTTTTATAAATCATTCAACAGAATAATAATCGGCTGATTATATGCAGAACTTAATGAATGACATAATGTACTGGATAGGTCTTGAGTAATATTGTCATTTATATGAATGATTAAATGAGTAATGAAGTTATTGAATAGTGAAATAAATGATTTTGATATTGAAAAAATTGAAAAAGAGATAATTTCATTTTATAAACTTATAAAGGATTTGCGTGTACATGAAGAAAAAGGAAGAGATGAAGTACATAAATTATATAAAAGAGAAGATTGGGACAGAGAAGCTTATTGGTGAAATCATAAAGAAAAAAGATTAAATATAATAAATGAGTCTTGAATTTCTTTTGTAAACGCAGAAATGGATGAAGATGAGATTAAGAAAATATTATATAAAAAAATTAAGGAATATGCGACAGAGACTCATTCTAGAGCGACTGATTTGTTAATTCCTCTATCTATAACAGATTTTGAAACTGAAAAAATCCAAGAAGCTTTTAAGGATGCTTTTGAATATGCTAAAACCGTTGATTGGTATTCTTGAATATGAATCAAGGAAATCTGACACATCATGTCATTAACTAATAAATGAAATCCAATTAAAGATTTTGAAAATTACCTAAAAAGTTTTGATTCGGTTCATTTGCATCAAATTGCTAATTATTTTGATAATGTTTTTTGAATGTTATTTTGAGATATAAGGTCTTGAATTGATTTCTTTGAAAAATTAAAAACACAAATTAACTCAAAAGCTTCAGAAAAAATTAAAGATGATGAGGATGAAGAAATATTTTCTGTAAGCAGAAGGTCTAAGTGATTTGATTTCTTACCACATTATAGTTTTGAAGATAGAGATAAATTATATCATGAATTTAGGAAATTATTTTCATTATTCACGTTTGCAAGACTTATTAGAGAACATGGCTATGCAAAGGTAAATTTTTCTGGAAATTGAAAACTGGATCTTACTAATGCCTGGAGCATGACAAAACCAAAAGATGAACAAATCAGAAATAGTATTATATTTGATGAAAATGAAAGAATAAAACTGATTTCTTGAACTAATATGTCATGAAAGACGTTTTACTTAAAACAGCTTATTTGGAATATTCTTTGTGCTCAAGCAACTTGATTTTGTCCTTCAGATTCTGCAACAATGCCAGTTTTCGATAATATCGTTTATTTAGATAGAGTTAATTGAAAAACAAAAGAAGAATTAAGCGCGTTCTGAAATGAAGTCGAATACTGGAAAAAAGTATTTTGAGTTTGAATTGACTCCAAAATGAACATATTTGCATTTGATGAAACTTTCTCAACAACTTCAGCAAAATATCAAACAGCACTTACATATTGAGTAAATGAGGATTTATTGAAGAAATGACAATTTGTAGCCATAGCTTCACATAGTCATGATTTCTTGAGAGATTTTAATGATACAAATTTAAATAAATCAAGAACATATCATTTCAAAACTCATATTTGAGAAGATTGACAAATAGCTTTTGATTATGAAATAGAAGATTGACACGCACCTTCTCAGGCAATTGCAGTAGCAAAAAAACTTTGAATCAGAGAAGATATTTTAAATTAAAATAATTATGTTATAGTCAAAACTCTAAAATGGAGCTTACTGAACCGTTAATGTTTAATTTTCAAAACTTTCAAGTTTCTTTATAAACAATACTCAAAGGTTCTGATCTGGTCTGACATAAGATTTGAAATTATATTGTGCTTTGGGGTCGTTTTCAATTTTCTTTCTTACTTTCTGCCAAATATCATCCCATGAAATTTTATCTGAATGAAGGATTGATTGATTTATTTCAGAAAATAATGGGTCATTTACAAGCATGGTTCAAGTTCACTTTGTTGTTATTATAGTTGCTCCTTTTGATTTATCTAAAACATTTGAAACATTTTGAAATCATCCGCAAGATCATAAAAATACCATCTTAGTGTTTTTATATACTTTTTCGATTGTGCTACATACATGATAACTATGTCATCTATGTACCACAATATTTGGTCAATCAGGTGAATAATCTTTCATGTAATTCTCGATATCTTCAATTCAATTAGCATTAGTTTTTTGGTCAAATTCTGGGTTGTTTGCAAAAATTATAGCCTGTTTCCTGCTAATTTGCTTTGATTTTATAATTACAAAGGTCTTGTGGTCTTCTATTTTCCATCACAACTGTTTATACGTTGCTAAAAAGTTTTTATAAGAGCTTTTTCCATCAGGGTCATTATAGAAAAAATACTGTTGTATGTTTCTTCAATTTTTATCAAAAAGATTTTTAGTTTCTATTGTATTGAGTTTTGGGAGCTCATATTTAATTAGCTCATTTTTAAAAAATGGATCATTAAATTTATTTTTTAACTTATTTCCTATTACTCAAAGCCTATTTTTTTCATTGGCTGTCGTATTTATATTTTTAAACCTTGTCTTTATTGTGTTTCAAATTAATTCTAACAGTTTTTCATCTTTTATAACAGAAACCAGGTCAGTAAAGGCAATGGCATTTCTTAAATCATTTCTTACAGAAAAAACCAGTTCAACTAAAAGTTTTACCAATTTATCCTTTTTAATGTGATTTAAAAAAACCTCAACTTGTCAGTAAGAACTAACTGCTTCTAAAAAAATAATTACTCACTCAAATCTTTGCTCTTGAAATAAATCATAAAAATCTTTTCACTGTTTTTTCAATCAATCATTTAACCTTTTCATTATTCAAATATAAGAAGAAGTGAACACCTCTTCTCTTCCTTTAATAATGCAGTTGTACAAATCCTTGGAATCAAAATTTTCTATCATGGCAAATCTTATTTCGTCTTTTTCTTCATGAAGATTATTTATAATTCCCACAAGCTTTATATACATATCATTAGCAATAGGCTTTCATATTAAATCTACTTTGGCCCTTTTTACTATTCTCTCAATTGATAATGGGTCTGTTTTTTTTAATACATCAAGTAATCTTGAACTTCCGAGAATGTATAAAGCAGCTCAAGTATCGAGTTTGGCGCTTAATTCAGCTAGTTTTCAAAAATATGGCTTATCTAAAACTGAATCCTTTCATAAGATTAACTCATAATCATGGGGATGCCTTAAAATTCATCTTGTTAAAGCTTCTTCATTAACTGAAATGCCAAATACTTCATTCTCTTCTTTTTTGTTTTTTTCAAATCAAAAATTAAATCAGTTATTATACGGAGTGTATATGTATTTATAATAAAGAATAGGATCTTGAGCAATTACGTTTTTTATAACCTCTTTTGTAAATGGCTTTTCTCGGATCAATCGGTCCATATATGAGGTAAATACCAAGGCAGGATAAGTTTTTGAAAACTTTAGATAATTCTCTTCAGTTATAACAATTTTTGATATTTCTTTAATAAACGGCATAGTATCTTCATATTTACAAAAGCTATGTACCAATAATGCAGGATTAGTTTTAGCTTTTTGTATTAACCATTCCTTCTCTCCCTGAGAAAAATCTTCTACATTAAGTTTTTTTTCATTAATTTCTTGGAATTTTCATTTTAATTTAATATCTTTAAAAATATTAAAGTCAATATCATATCCTTTCATATAATTATCTAATTTCAATTCCTTAAAAAGCCAAAAACCTTCAGGATCTTTCAAGGCAAATCTCTTTAGGGCATCTTTGCACAGAGCCTTCTTAATAAAGCTCTCACCAAATGGATATTTTCTCAAGATAAAATCGTATTCAAATATTTTTGCTGTATTTTCTTTGAGCAAATATTCAAGAATTGCCTTACAGAGATATGGCTCTAAGCTTAAATCATTAATATCGTTATCAAAAAATTTTTCCCATCATTCTTTAAGATATTTTTGTATATATCCTTTACTTCTCTTCTCAACTTCGGATGATAGATGCTCTCTGTATGAAATTCTAACACAAGAAAAGGCATCAGCCTCCTGTTGTGTTGATGTAAAAATCTTTTTTTGTTCGTATTTGCCAAAGAATTCTGTCATACCTAATGAAAAGTTAGTATTTGCTTTAAGCTTAACATAAATCAAGTTTTAATGCAAAATTAAGGTTTATATGATTCACAATAGACGGATCTTAAGAAGACAACGATTTGCCTTCTCCAGCTCTAGCATCGCAACATTGAAGTTTATTTATTTAGAGCTATTATTATATTATTCTGCACTAAGATAGTACAACTTTTATTCAAGGATTTTTTTTGATATATATCATCAATTGAATATAATGAATAGTTACGAAAATTAACAAATCAATTTACTTTTTATATGAATATATGGAAAAATTAAGATATTCAATAGACATACATGCTCCTAAGAAAAAAGTTTGGGAGACAATGCTAAATGACGATACTTACCGAAAATGGACAGAGGTCTTCAATCCTCCTGGTTCTGTTTCATATTATAAAGGAGAATGGAAGGAAGGCAGTAGTATGCTTTTTCTTTGACAGGATGAAAATTGAGTTTCAGGGATGATCAGTAAAATCAAAGAAGTCCGCCCATTTGACTACTTGTCTATACAACATCTTTGAGAAATAATCAATGGGAAAGAAACATATTGGCCAGAAACTCAGGATGCACGAGAAAATTATACATTCATTGAGAAGGATGGCTTTACTCAAGTATTAGTTGAACTTGATTCTAAGGAGGAATACAAAGATATGTTTGAGGAAATGTGGCCTGAAGCATTGAAAAAGTTAAAAATATTATCTGAGAGCAATTCCTAGGAGGTTATATTTATATTCCAAGATCGATAACTCCAATTATGAAACTTAGAAGAATTTATAACTGAATAGCCCTAAAGAATCATATTGAATGAAAGGACAATCAAACCTAAAGACTTAGGGTATTTATATTATTTTAAATATTTCTTGAGTTTTATTTACTGGAATTCTGTATAAGATATACTATATAATAAAATATATTTGACAATGTTCAAGTGTTAAATAATATCCTTCCATAAAATTATTGATTTTTAATTTACAGATGCAAATAAATATAATTACCTTAAGTTGAGAAGAGGCTTCAACTTTATTAAGTAAGTCAAAATCTAATGGTGTAATCAATGGTGTTTTAAAGTTAATATATCAATGAAACTTGTTGGTTCCAAATTTGGAACCAACAAGTTTGTCAACTTCAAAAATGCCGTGGACAAATTATTCAAACCCAAAGCCTGATCTTGCTGATGTAGAAATAGATGGAAAGACCTATGCAATTGCAGAAGCCCATCTTCTAAGAGAGAATCATGTAAAATTTGTTCATTCAGCCGATTTGATGTATCCTGTTATTTGAGTTATTGAAAAATTATTGGAAAGAGATGAAAAACTAAGTGTAATTGATGAAATAAAGCTTCTGAGTCCGATTAAAAATGAGGTGAAAATATATGCGCAGGACATTTCAGCTTGAACTAAATTTAATTTCAAAAAAGATAAGATTAGTGCAAAAGGCTTTGTCACTACAAGTAATTGAAGAAGAATTGAGTTTTTTGTTATTGAAAATCCATCCAGTCCGATTCAAGAAATAAGAAGTGCCAATCTTTTTTCGACAATGCTCTATGAAAAAAGAGTAGAAAAAGAAGAGAATAGATACAGCTTTTGATTAAATCCTGAAATAAGTGAAAATTTTTTTAGATGATTTAGCAGATCGTATCCTGTGCAGATATCGACTATTATCGATATCTTAGTAAAACAAAGCAGCACATTTAATATGATTGATAGTTCTAATGGCTATAGCTTTGGTTATGTGCAAAGAATTAAAAATCTACCAGGGAAAATAGATTTTGATTCTCTTGTAAAGAATGGAGCCCAAATTGAAATTTTTGTAAATATGGCAAAAAGAAGGAAAATGCCCTCTTGAATGTTTGTTATACCCTTAGAATTTTCATTTCCATGACAAAGTGAGCCAACATTGATTTATGCGGCCATTACTGAATCATTAGACATTTTTGATAAAGCTCAAGAATAAAAGTTAGACTTTAAATATTAAAGCCTACCTGAAATAAAGCCTCTTTAAAAATTTAAAGAGGCTTATTGTTTATTTTTTTGGCAGAATAGTTGTAATGGCTTCTGTAATCCTTGCAAATGTCTCATCAAAATCTCAAGAAGCTCTTAAATAATCCCTTCATTCTTGAGGATTAGCTTGTCTCATAGCATTCAAGGTTTCATCGAATTCATCCATTCAAGGAACAATGATTCATTTTTCTCTTAATTCTGCTCAGAATTGTGCCACATGTGATGTCTCTAAAAATATAACTGGAGTATCTGAGTGAAAAGTTATAAAATCATGATAATCAATTCCGCTCTTTTTTCCAAATTGCTTATACCTAAGCCACGGAGCCACAGCCGATGCCGTATGAGGATCTATTCAATGATTATATTCTTGTCAAAATTCTTTAATAGCATTTAATCTTTCAGTATCTGTTGAAGTTGTCGAAATAAAGGTTTCCTGTATTTTTCTCAGAATTTCAGTACCAACTTCAAACTTACCATTTTTAGAAAGCTCATCATAAAATCATTTTATTCTAGCATTATCAAATCAGCATGCATCAAAAAGCATCCTTTCAAAATTGCTTGATTTTGCTATATCCATAGATGGAGCGTTTGTGACTTGTACAAAATCTTTTCAGTCTCTCTTGGGAGGCTCATAAATTCAAGTCTTGAAAAATTTATGCAGCATGTCATTTTCATTTGTTGCAACCACAATTTTTTTGATGGGCAGTCACATTTTTTTAGCATAATATCAAGCCAACGCATCTCAAAAATTTCAAGATGGGACAGAAAATATTACTTCATCTCAATTTTTAATGGCTCAATTTTTCAATAATTCAGCATATGCCCTGAAATAATAGACAACCTGCGCTAAAATTCTTGCTATATTTATAGAATTAAAAGAAGTTATATTATGCTCCTTTTTAAAATCTACAAATTCTGGACCATTAACCTTTTTTACAATATCTTGAAGCGGATCAAAAGGCTTATCTGCCAATAAAGTTAGGGCATTTGGATTATCAACAATCCCATTTACAGCTTGTAAGCCTTGGACGTGAGAAGGTCAAACATTAGGCAGCATAAAAACAGACCTGATATTTGTTCATTTTACTCCGCTATGAGCTGCGTTTATAGTATCTCATGAAGATGCTCATAAGACATTTACAATCTTTCATTTTGTCAATACAGAAAGTAATCTAGGAAGAAATTCCAAGGCCACATTCTTAAAAGCAAAAGTAGGACCATATCACAAATGAAGCGAATGCAGATTTGTATCTCATATTTGTTTCACAGGAGTAATTTCACTTCTATGCCACTGCTCTCAATAAGCATCATTGATTATCTTTTTCAATTCTTCTCAAGAAACTCAAAAATCAAATCTTAATAATATGCTTAAGGCCACTTCTTGATATGTTTTCCCAGCAAGATGCTGAATCTCCTCTGATGTTACTTGAGGAAAATCGGTAATGGACCACAATCCTCATGATAATGGCTGACTTGTTTGTATTGCACCGGATAAATTTAATCTTTCGTCAGACCTAGAATCAGATAATAGATAATTCATACTCGAGTTTTACTAATTAAAATGTTATTCTCTTTTACATATTTATATTCAATAGTCAAAAGTATTTTGGATTTTAAGATGCCTCAAGAAAATATTGACTTAATGAGATAAATAAATAAAAGGTATTAATTGATTTATTTTTTAAACAAAAAAGCCAACTTAATAAAAAATAAAATAATAAGTTGTTTTCAAAGGAGATTAAAGATATCGAACAAAAACAAATATTTCTCTAGCTGGGAGAAGAAAGGAATGATGGAAATTTCAGCAGTCGCGGGGAAACTATCTTTAGGTGCAACTAACAGAATCAAAAACCGAAAGGAGAATGAGTATGTCAAGAATCTGCGGCTTAGTAGCAATTTTCGTTTTCTGTCTGATCCTGCCTTTGCAGGCAATCGCCGGCGAGCTTGAGGACGGGAAAATCAGCAATGGCCTGAAAAATGCGCCGGATGTGTCCATCCTTCAGAGCGAACCATCAGAGCCGATCGTGGTTGCAGTAGGAAACGCCTGGGACTACGCATCCGGAACCATAATGCAGCCGTGCGGTTGCTGGGGATACATCCCTCCTTCAACCGCAGTCGAGCCCAAGTGCTTCAGTGGCTACGTAGTGCTTGCCGCATGTAACACCTATTGCTCAGGGGGAGGATACTCATATGGCTACAGATGCATGTAGTGTCCGCCTAGAGCAAAATAATGAAAAGTGATTTTATCAGCCTGCAGAAACTGTAGTGCAGTAAAACAGAAGAAGTTTGGCAACATGTCGAAATCGGGGCCTAGTCTTGCACTAGGCCCCTTTCTATTATGTCCCCCGTTTCTTAGGGGCAAGCTGAAACGAACTTGAGAGACTTGCACCCTTTAAACTCCGATTGACATTTTAATAAAAGGCTTTATAATTATTGTGATTTTAAATAAGCCATTATATGAAAAATGAAATAATAGAGAGATTAAGGGCGACTGAATGCGAGTGGCTGGAACTAGAAGATTCCATGGAAATTGATCAAGAAAACCGTAAGCCTGCCTCCTCGGAATGCCCTGAAACAATTATTGAGTTGACCGAAAGAACAAGAGAAAGGACTCTTCGACAACTAGCCCTGATTGCCTGACTATCGGAATTGTTACCAAAAAGGCAGAAAGATGATCTCAATCCTCCAGATGTATTCGACAGCATAGAATATATTTCAGCACAGGCGAAAAAATTACAAAAGCAGATACTTGATGCAGTGGCTAGTGATGTTAAGCAGATACTAGACAATGTAATGTTTAAAGCGTCATTGCTTTGATTACCAAGATGAATCAAAGATGGAGAAACAAGATTTTCAACTATTATTACAGAAATAGAAGCGCTTTGAGAAGACGAAAATATTCCTTCCTAAAGGTGCATTTCTTTGTAAGTACATGCCCAATCAAAGTTCAAGATTAAATAAAGTTCCGGTAACAGCCGGAATTTTCAATTTTAAGCGACGTGGGCTTATATCTCAATGATCAAATATCTTTTGACTACAACTGATATAAATGATAGAATTCGTATAATTTAAATTATTAACAATAACTAATTATGAAAAATGCATTAATCTTATTTATAGTATTATTGTTTTGAGTATTTAATCTCACAAACACATATTCTGATTCAAATTCAGCTGTAAATAGAAATTCATCAAAAAAAGATGCTTATAAAGAAATCTTCAAAAAACAATTATGAGATAAGCTAACAAAATTAAATGATCAGAAGAAAAATTCATTAGTTACTAACATTGATATTTTATTGAACAAATATAAATGAAATTCTAAAAAAATTAATGTATCTGTACAACTGACTGCGCTTAAGGAATTGATTGTTGAAGCAAATCAAAAAACAACAGGTGGCTGAGATATCACCAAATCCAATAACGAACCTTATGCCGATATGCTTAAAACATATGATATCAAAATATATAGCAATGGTATTAATCTTGAATTAAAAGATGGAACTGCCAAGGGTTTGGAAAATGTGAAAAAGGATTTAGAAAAGGTCAGATTTCTATATTGAACAACTTCTACTGAGAAATATATGTTTGGCAGATCGTTTTTGGGTTTTACAGATAATTCTGATATGAAAAATATCTATAACTTATGCTTAGATAATTTAACTCCAGATACCAAATATACATTTTCAATGCTCTTATTTCATATTAAAGATAAACAAAACGGGAATCAAGAAATAAGAAATGATTTCGCTCCAGGTTATTTTATAACAAAAAATGATAATAGCACGATATCATGTTCTAATAAATTAAATTTGCCAATTGATAATATTGATAATGTTAAAATCAAATCAGAAAATACAACAGCAAAAATTGATTGGGAATTCAGTAAGGGCGCAAGGGCAGAAATATATATATTCGATTCTCCAATACAGTTCAATAACAGTCAAAAATCAATAAATAAAATAAATTTGGATTATAATAAGAACTGATTATATAGCGCTGAGTTTAAAAATCTTCAAAAAGGAAAAAAATATTACTATTTTATAACTCAGGATGTCGAAAAGGCTGACATAATTAAAACTTGAGAATTTACAATCGATTAAAAAACCAATATTTATTGCTTTCTTTTATGACATAATTGAAATCTAATAAATTTTAAAACTCCAGTTGCAAATAACTGGAGTTTATTGTTTGGATTCTAGTACTGATATAAGATAAATGTAATTACAATAAAAGAAGGGCAAATTAAATTCGTCTCATAATACTCAATAATAATAATGTGGACTTGGCAACTATTTCTTTTCGTATGATATCATGTTCGCCTTCTTGATTAGAACTTATATATTTTTGCTCTGCCCATAGAATTCGATAAATGTATTTAAGTGTGTTTTTCATATCCGAGAGCTCGTATCCTCTTGGCATTGAGTAAGTATCATAATCGTACCTGAAACTCCCTGGAGGCAAGCGTGCCTCAAAAAGCTTTTTCAAAAGATTTTGCAGGTCATCTATCATGGACAATTCTTTTCTCGTATGTTCTGTGTATGTTACAACAAATAGATTCTTTCGCCTAAGAGTAGCTATTCCTTTAGTGTAGCTTTTTATGAATATTGCATTTCATTCTAATTTCTTTCGCGTATTCAAATCATATGCAGTAAGAGTTTTTAAATCTCATGAATTTGATTCGATAAGAGAAATTGCAATTTGAGGAACTATTCAGTCTACATATCAATATTTGTCATGCCAAACAGCAGAAAAGAAACCGAATAAAGAATTTTGTTTTCCATAGTTCAAGTAATCATTTGATGACAGCACATCATTTCATACATATAAATAACCCTCTCTTTCCAACTCGGAATATTGATTATGAAATGTATTGAAATCATCACAATCAGAATGTTTGACTGAAGGCATATCCGCTCTAATTTCAGAAACATGCGCTAAATAAAGCAAACCATCGACTTGTCCTCAGATAACATCATTATCATTCGGATAAGATTCTGATTGTTCTCTCTTTATATAATCTTTCACAATATCATTATCTATTTTTCTGTATGGAGTTCAAAACAGTCGATCGGCCCAATCTTCCACCGTCATTGTTTTTCCTCATATCAAACTGATTGTTTTGCCTACAAGAGGACTCACACTGGAATGAATGGGATGCTCATAATGATGATTATTCTTATATATCGATCAAGACTGGGCAATAGAATAAGAATCGTTCTCATAATTCATTTTAAATGGATATTTGGGATAGTGCCTCTTGAATATGGCACAAATCTTCAATATTCATTTTAAGGATTCAATTTCGGATTTATCAATAAGAGATATTTCTGCCATTATCTCCCCTGCTATCTTCGGCGAGATTATCTTAACCTCAAGATAAGCTTTTCTTAATTGTCAAAAAACTGATGTCGGCTGTTTCATCCTGTAGTCAAGAAGCTCTTTTCTCTCAGAATCGCTCAAGACACTGTTGTATTTAGGCGCGCCGACATTATTATCAAATTCATTGTCATTTATATCTGGAAATTTGGAATTTTTTATTAAGATTCCATTATGTTCAACATTATAAATGTTTCCTTTGAAGTTTAATTCCAGATCTTGGATATCGTTACGATAAAATGCAAAACTCGCCTCCAAAACCCCTCTTGAAGATTCAGTTTCAATTCATTCAAATAATGTTAATTCATTGAGTATGTTCTCAGCTATTTTGGGTTCGTAATTTTTAATCATCAGGTATTTGAATCTTAATTGCCCCTTAACAGAAATAGGTTTTTTCCAAAAAATATAATCTATAAGCTCTTCAGTTTCTTCATGAATGAGATTGCCTCTTTTTTCAACATCTTTTCTGTAATTCAATACAATTCCCTCTTGTGAATCTGAAGGCAACAACCTTGTTCTATATAATCACAGATTATCATCCAGAGGTTCGATTAGTGGCTTATCGATATTTCTTTTTATGAGATTTTTTCATGATATTCTGTAGTGCAGTTCGCCAATTTTCAATTCGAATTCAGAAAGATATTTTTTCAATATCAAGCAAAGATTGACCCTATTATCGTTTAGAATTTCGTAATAAGCGGCAGATCATCTTTTGATTTCAAATAAGCTAACCAGATCGATATCATCCAATTCTATCCGCATCTTCTCCGCTTCCTCACAATCATTGTTTTTGACAATGATGTAATAGCGATTTAGCTGTTCTTTTACTGCTGATATATGTTTTTTTTGCATAATTTCCGCAGTCCGCTTCTGAACGATTGATTTTGCATTCTCATATGCCTCCGGTCCTCTGGCGCCAGATAGAGATTGCTTCTCTATGATATTGGGTAAATTATTTCTATGCATGTCTCTCAAAATAGATAATTTTAAAAAAATTTATTAATATATTATAACAATAATAATTACTTATGCAAATAATGTAGAATTATCATCATTTTACCTGTTGGCATATCATCATGATATGTCCATCTTCATGTCGTTTTATAAGTTCAATGAAAACCAATTCAGCTTATGGCTTTATGACAAATAATTAAATTAAAACTAAGATCAGCTTGTTCACAAGTATCATTTCAAATTTAAAATCCTATTTACTTTCTCTCATACAGCATAAGTTCTCACATCTGGACTATTTGGCTTAAGAATAGGAGTATCAAAAATAGTTTTTATCTCATCTGCTTGATCATATATTTTGGTTGCGGATTTGACTGATAGTCACTTATGCCGTTGTCATGATGAACTTATGGTCACCTCATTCATATGTGTCGTTTCATAAAAAAGTTTGATATGCCATGCTGGAAAGAGAAATATTTTTGAAATTGCAATTGAGTTTTGAAAGTGTTCAAATAAATCATCATTTTTTGATGCTTGCCTCAATATTCAAAGCGGTCTTAAGCCACTTATTGTCCTGTAGAATGCAAGGGCATAAATATCATTGTCAGTCAGCTTCAAAAGCTGTTCCACGAGGATATTGACAGGCTGACCATAAAGTCTGCATTTGACTTCAACATCAGTCTCATCATCCAAACGTAAATCAGCTCATTTATTAACTCCTCTTTTAACTCATCAAAGAAGTTGTCCTACGCTTTGTTCTCAAATATGGCAGCTCAATTCACGGGCACGATTAATAAGGATTAGATCATTCATAAATATTAATGAGGTACAATATAGGTTATATATAACTTATAATGAAAAGATTTATAAAGTCAATATTATACGCTGCCGCAAGAATCATGTAGCATTTGCCCGGGTGGAAATTTACCTATGATATTGACATATGCTATATATTATATATAATAATTTTACTTTTGGCTAATGCGCCATTTCAAACAAAAAATCAGTGAGATGGTTGATATTTTCAATCCAAATTCACTGATAACAGTTCATGAACATATAAATTTTTCCTAGGAGGAAAAAATGGATACCCGAAATTCTAAGATTTTAGGATGGTCAGTATTTGCTTTAACTCTTTTGGCGTACATCCCTCTTGGTCTCGGCAGCTGGAATAAACCTGCAGAATTCAATATGCCTAGCTTTCTGGCATGGGTTCTATTGGCAGGACAATTCCTTTATGCAACCCACTCTCAAGGTTTTGATGGTTGGAGGATGCCCTTCGGATACTTCATCGGCAACATAGGAGTTGTGATAGTCATGTTGTATCGAGGCGGATATACGATGAATCTGACATTTACTGAGCATATCCTATTCGGAGGTACGATTCTTGTAGGAACAATATGGTTTATATGCTACCAGCGTTCGAAGAAAAGCAATCCTAGGATACTATACTTCGGAAACATCCTCGTCGATATGATATCCTTCTACCCGCAAATTAAGCAATTTGCAGGAGTGCATGATCCTGTCAGCCTCAAGACACTATTAGGCTGGGCAATGTTTCTCCTTATCGCAGTCATTAATGTATTCGTGGTAGAAAGATTCATGAAGAAGATAGCAATGAAAGATAGAGAATATGAATTTGCCTTTAATCGAAAAAAGAGAGTCATGTCGATTTTGGAGGAAAGCCTATTCTCAATCGAGCAATCAATCTTCATCGGTGGCCTGCTCGTATTAATGCTGTTTTGAAAACATGAACTGATTAGTCCTCGCTCTAGCGAGGACTTTTCTTATTAATTGAAATTGTATAATGAAGACTTGAATTATTATATAGTTATTCTTCGTCGGTGAATATTTCAATTTTACCCTCATCCATAACTGGCAAATATAAATTAAAGGTTGTTCCTTTATCTCAAACACTATGGACTGATATATTTCAACCGTGTTTCAATATGATGCTCTGAGTAATGAATAACCCTAATCATCTGCCGGTATTCAAATCTCAACTTGTTCAGAAAAAAGGTTTGAATATTTTTTTAAAATCATCTTCTTTTATTCAGCTTCAAGTATCTTTTATGGATATGCATAAATACTCACCCTCTTTAGTTAATTTTAATGTATTTGTCATATTCCTATCAGCAACGATAGTTGAGACATCCAAAGTTATAGTCCCCTTTCACCTTATTGCCTCTTTTGAATTTTCTATCAGATTTGCTATTGCTTTTACAAGATGATTTCGATCTCCAAGTACAAAAACATTCGGATCTTGTATATTGATATTAAAAGTCACTTCATTGTGAGTAGATCAATCCCATAATCCTAGGTTATGAAAAATTTCATTAACTTTAAGAGGCTTGAGTTTAATTTTTTGTATGTTTCTTACCTCACTGAATCTTCTTGTCATTTTTTCCCCCTTAATGCAAACTGCATAAATTTTTTCGATTATTTCCTTAAATGAATTTGTGCTTGATTCGATTTTTCCGATTTCAGAATTAAATTCTCATGTATCTTTTAAATTTTGGATAATCTCAGATATTTCCTCCAATTGTAATTCTCAGAAATGGGTGTAAGAATTGATTGCTGTTAAGACTTGACTGAATAGATGCGATAATTCTCATAATGAATTTGCGAATTCGGTATTAATATTCGATTGGTGCAATAGCTCTTTGAGCTTTTTTTTCTCAGTTATGTCTTCAACCATAACCATTGCCATTCAATCATAAGGTATGACAGTAAAATTTCTCCATGTTCTCTTTCATCAGAACTTAGATATGTAATCAATATTATACAAATAATTTATTTCTCAATTTGTGCAGGATGATTGAATTGCATCCAAAAGTCCTATTTCTAAATACAGCTCGATATCTTTCTGTACATTTTTTCAGATAAGCTTATGGCTCTCATCTCAACTTATTGAATACATAGGCGGATTAACATACTTTATTGTGTAATCCTTATCAATCAATAAAACTCAATAAGGTACTTTCTCAAGTACCCCCTGTAATATCCTGCTAATTGGAGTATTTATATTTATTCAAGTATTTTCAGGGGAAGCTGATTTAATTTCTTCCTTAGACATTGCATTTAATAATTCAGCTACTTTATCTGGATTACTGCTTAATATCCTTAGCAATTCTTGAGAACTTAATAAGCCGCCCTCGCATAATTCAGCAGCAATCTTATTTGGATCATCATTTGATTTAATTATATTTCCTACGCCGTTCATAATAAGTATATATATTAAAAATAATTTAACCAAATAGTAAATATATAAGTTTTAATGTCAAATTAAAGCATCTTGTAAATATATTCTTAGCATTTTCTTAAATATGGCTTAAAGTTGAGTTTCATTTGCGTAATTTAAAAAATAGATAGCTTAAGCTATCTATTTTTTAAAGTCAAAGAGTAATTAATCGCCATCTGCTCAGGTTCAAGAAATACCTGTATCATCATCGCCCTGATTGATCAGATTAAAAGCCAAAAAGTTAGAAAATCAGTCATCATATAAAATTTTTTGTCATCTTCAAGGGAAATGTGAAGAAATACCAGAAACTGATTTTGAATTTTTTCAATTCAACTCGACTGTGCCTGTTATTGGTTTTTTAATTGTTAATTTATTTGGATTCCTATCTTGAGCCCCTTGTAATGCTACAATATCAGTGAACTCTTTAATATTTATGATTATCGCATCTTTTCCAGCTATTGCATCTATAAAGTTCTGTCAGATATGTCCTAGGGATAAGGCATAATATTTTCAATCCAGTTGAACTAATGGAAGCATTCTCTTGTCTTTCATCAACTTGATTGCTTGAGTAACCTTTTGAAGTGCAAGGTCATTTTTATCCTCAAGAAGCTTTTTCTTTATATTTGTTTTGGAGATAATCCGATTAATCTTATATCTGATTGCAGCAGCAATATATCAAAAAATGGTATTTTGAGCTGCTATAAGATTGACTTTATTTATCCTTTTCGATAAATGTCAGGTGGGATACATATTATTTAATCCGAGATATTCTTGTAAAACCTCAAGTTCATCTAACTGTATTTTTCTAATATATAACTTCCCCAGCATTTCTTCTGCTATTTCATCCTCAAAGGGAAAGGGATTTGCTTGAATATTATTATTTAAATGCATTTTTATAAATATTAATTCCTGAAAATAATATCATAAAATGTTTCAAGCGCAAAAAATAGCAATATAAAAAAGGGACTAATTTCAATTTAATTTAAATTTGATTGCATAATTGACAAATTCAATTAAATATTTATTATGAATCATATTTGTTTAGGTTTAGCTTTTTTAATAAAAAAATGATTCAAACTCCGGATATTCTTCAGCAATGAAATCTGAAAACCATCCGCGCATGTGCACGTATTTTAATCTGCATTAAAAAATTTAAAAGAAAGGCTCTGAATATAATTGAGCCACTTTCCTATCAAACTGCAAACAAAAAAGTTCAAGCTTTTTTAAAGAATCACACTTCCAGTTCAATATGCCTAAGCAGCGTTCATGATACGCTTGACGCCTTAGAACAAAAGCTTTCTCCCGAACAGATCGATGAATCTGAAAAACTATGAATTTATGTTGCGATCCTTTGGTCAAATCTTGATAAGATTTTAGATCATAAAAGTGTAACTGATGATATTTTTTTTATGATTCTAGATCATTATTATAGCTTATCTAGGGGTTGATCTGTCAAAAATTTACCTTATGCTCAACCGAAATTTCAAGAATTAGAGATTATCGCAAGAAATATTGCAATGATCATTGCAAGGCTGCCTCAGAAAGAATTATTCCAAGAAATATTTGAGATTCTTTATAATTCTGTATGTGAACAAAGAAGAGGTGAAATCAGATCAAGAGGTTCGTTTGATTTCTGGTATCTTGACGAAATTAAAAGTGAACTCAGAACATATAATTGACTTTCAGGCGTTGAACAAGATTGGATTTTCCTTTCTGAACGCTTGTGATTGGCCTCAGTCATGCTCTCGGCTTGAGCACCATTCTATTTTCTTACTGAATTTTCTGAAAAAGATAAGGCGGCATTTCTGGATTTGCTTCATTTTTGATCAGTCTGACAATTATTAGATGATAGCATTGATGCTGAGAAAGATAATGATAACGGCAAATATTCATTCATGACATTGAAATGAAATAAGAGCATACGTGAAATTTTCGTTACAAATCAGCGAATTAAAAATATAATCAGGTTCCCTCTTAATTGAAGCTCTTTCCGCACATTCACAGCATTCAGGGATGCTTATCCGATTCTTAGCAAATTAAGGCCACCTGATAACAAAGCAGATCTTCCTTATGAAATCTGATCTTTAAAGTAAATCTGATACATAATTATAGGCTCGTATCATATTCCTCTAAAAATCAATCTTTTTGAAAATCCACCATTTCCTTATAGGCTTTATTTTTATTGTAAAGGGAATCATGGGATCATGAATCGATTACTTCTCAATTTTCAAGAAGGAATATTATATCTGAGTTCTTTATAGTTGATAGCCTGTGGGCGATGACTATTGAAGTCCTTCATTTCATGAGGTTGTTCAAAGATTTCTGGATGATGCTTTCTGTTTTGGAATCCAGAGCTGAAGTCGGCTCATCAAGGATCAAGATATCAGGATCTCTTAATATGGCTCTTGCGATTGAAAGCCTTTGCCTTTCTCATCAAGAAAGCTTAAGTCACTTTTCACCTACTTCAGTTTCAAAACCAGCCTCCAGCTTCTCTATGAAATCAAGAATCTCCGCCTTTTTACAAGCCATTCTTACTTCTTCTAATGTAGCGTCTTCTTTAATATATTTAAGGTTGCTTAAGATCGTCTCATTAAATACTGTAGTATCTTGAAATACTGCCGCAAATTTCCCCCTGTAGCTATCAAGAGTATAATCTTTGATATTGATTCAATCAACAATCACTTCTCAAAACTCAGTCTCATAGAATCTTGTCACAAGATTTGATATTGTCGTCTTTCAAGATCAGGTATGTCATACAAATGCGACTTTTTGTCATTTTTTTATTTCCAGATTTAGATTTTTAAGTATTTCTCTGTCGCTTTTTTTGTAATTGAAAGTTATATCTTTTAATACTATATTGTTTTTTAATCAAGAGAATTCGATTTTTCATTCATTCAATTCTTTCGGAGAATCGGTAATTTGTTTTGTTTTATGAAAATCAGCAAGATCCCTTATGACGGATTGATATGATGATAAGAGACTATCTATGGGTCATGATATCCTTCATGAAATATAGATGAAAACAAGAAGCTCACCTATCGTCAGGAATCATTTTACTACAAAGAATACTCAAAAAATCATAACAGAAATCTTAGAGAAAGCTTGAACTCATTTTAATATGGTATTTAAAATATTCCATAAATAGTTGGATGAGGTCTGAATTTTCATGCTTTTTGAAAAATATGATTCAAGTGTTTCATTTTCTTGTTTCTCTTTTGCAAAAAGCTTTATGATTCCGATATTATTAAGAGCATCATTTAGCCGCTGATAACTCCTATTCCATGCACTATAGGCTTCCTTCTGTATATTAAAGACCTTGCCTCATATCTTCAATGTTGCATATATGCTTATTGGCATGAATACCAAAGAAACAAGAGTCATCTTCCAATTAATATAAAGTCAAAATGAAAATAAGCTTATGAAAATCAATATCTGCGGCAATATCTTATTGAGAAAATTATGTCAAAAGCTCCAGAAAGCATCCGTGCCTTTGTTAAAGATATTTTGTTGAGTTCATGGATTTGTATTGACAAAATCGTTATAAGGCAATAATAAAAAGCTTTTTCATATTTTAACAGCATACTTTGCCCAGTCCAAATGCATGATTCGATCGGTGTAATATTCATATCATCATTGGGCAAGGATTAAAATTACAGATATTATCCCCCATATGATCGCTAAATAGATAAAATTTGATTTTATTGTTTCGTACGATATTTTATCCGTTGAAAACTCTTGAATATTATCAATGAATAATTTATAAAAATAAGGCTCTGCAAGAAGAAATGCCGTATTTATCAAAAGCAATAAAAATAACCACCAGAAATTTTTTCTGATATGAAGATAATTATTGTAAATATCTTTTATAAGTTCCCATTTTGGAATTGCATGTGTGTCTTTTTCTTCAGTCATTCAGTTCTTGATTATAAAATTTATGCTTCAATCCTATACTATATTATTTTAAGGATAAAAGCAAAATTTGAATCGTATTTCCCTAAAGATCGAACAGGCTTATGAATTAAAAGATATTTTTGATTTTAGCTTATTATATTCGCTTTCATTTAATTCTAAGGAAGCCACTTTACCATTGACTGAAAAATTAAAATAAACAGTATAGCTGTCTTTTATATTTTTTTCCGTGTAAGAAATAAGTCCGCAATTTATAATATTTCACTCTTTTACTTCTGAAAACATAATAATGATGTTATGAAACAATAATTATATCCTTAGCTATTCAATTATCCAATTAATTTATGAATAAAAATTCAAATTGTACAAGATACGCAGTTGAATTTGCAATCATGAATTGCTTCATAATATGATTTGACATAATAATTAATAAAAATATAAATACTGAAACAAAAAGGTTTAAAAAGGAGGAGGTCTGGTTAAAGGAAAAGCTATGCGATGATTGGTTCATTAACCTTTACGGGCAGTTTTTGAAGGGGGTGCTTCATGGACAAGAAAGCGTGGGATGAGTTTTTTCAAGCCAAGGAAATGTCCAGGTTCATGCTGGAAAACAAATTCAGGAATCTGGAAGCCATGATGAAAGAGGAGCTCGAAACGAGGGAAACTTACGAAGGGCTTCGGCAATCCAGCTTCCAATTCGAGTTCAAGCTGAAGCCCTTGGCAAAAATGGGGAGCCTCATCACAGACGTGAAGTCGATCTACTACTGCATCATCGGGAAATTCAACCACGATAAGAGCTTCGAACACTGCAAAGCTATGATTGCTGAATTTGAGAAGAAGCTCAAGGAGCTCATCTACTTCGAAGAATGCTGCAAGATGAAGAAGTTCCTCAGGGCCGATGCCCAGTACGAGGAGATGGAAGCGTTGGGGCTCTTCGAGCTCGGCGACAAAGAACTCGACAAAATCTCTCTGCTGAGGGGTCTCGTCATGCGGTGCGCCTGCTGCTTCAACTTCATGGAAAGCTCTTCGCTGATCGAGGAATACGAAGGGCTCATGGTGAAAATCCGCCTTTATGAACCAGTTCCCGCGTAGCTTCCTACCCAACTCAGATTAACCAAAACCCCGCATAATGCGGGGTTTTGTTATTTCATCATAAGCAGAACCTTAAAAATGCAGCCTAAATATGAACTACACACAGCAATGAGCTTGAGTATTGACTTTTTCAACAAAAGCACTATAGTCAGAGCATTAATTCTTCTTTATCTGCATGGAAGTCCAAATTGTCAAAAGACTTAAAGAGGCTGAAGAAAAATGGCTCCTGTCAAATGCTGCTATTGAAAATATAAATTTGCAGATAGTCCAGCTGTTGGAGAAAAGGCCTAGAGAAAGAAGAAAGATGGTATTGACAATACAAAAGCAAACTAAAGACAAAATCATTGAGCAATTGAATATCATACTTTTATTGCAGAAAATCATATCACAAGAAACAATTATGTCTATTCCGGAAAGCATATTTTCGGATGTGAATTGCCTCACTGAAGAGGCTAAGAAAATACTCGATCTCATAGAAGACACTGACTCTGATGCTCTGGATGAATTGCTTGAAAAGATAACTTTCAGAGTTTTTTTCTTAGGGGTTCCTATTTGAGCAAAAGGAAGTGAAACAAGATTCTCTGAAATGATTTCAAAAATTGAATCGAATTTATCAAATATTGATTAATTCCCTACCCTATTCCCTTAAAGATGAATCCTTTTATCACTGTTATATGTAGATTCCATTCAGTATACGGATCTGACGATATATAAATATTTACGTTTATTTGATATTAAAAATAAAATCCTTTAAAGCTGCCATTGAGCCTATATAGGCTTTAGTGATTTCAATGAGCGTTCATTCTGGTTCAAGAGCTTTTCAAATATTTATATACCACTTATTTTGCTTATCTCTATAAACATAAATAGGGATAATGGGGCTATTGTTTTTGATTGCCATCTTTGCAAATCATGGCTTTATTCACTCATGCCAAGTCTTTATAGAGTCCAGACGAGTTGAATAAAACCTCTTATCTTTGGTATCATATGCTGTTTCTGGAATAAAATCTTGTTTTCAGCTTCCCCACCAATTTCAATATGGAAATATTATAATATTATTATCTTTGAGTCAGTTTAGGATCCGTTTAACATCATGAAAATTCCGCTTTTGGGCAATCTGATTGTTAGGTACATTCAAATGAATAGGATATCAATCTATTAAAATGCCAAATAGAGCATGAGAAAATCTTGAATGAATGGTATAAATAAGATCAGCCATTCTTGAGTCTATGGCCATATCGCTATCTCATCTGAATACCACTTTTGATTTTTTTATTCATCTGACTTCCAATACATTTTTTAATGCTCAAAAATCATCCGGCATAGTAAAAATTTTGTGCCGTAAATCAGAATGAGGTGTTATATGATTTGGTGCAAATATTACAAATTTTCAACTTTTATTTAAATCTGAAACTTTTTCCAATGTATTATTGTCATCTCAAACAAAAACTATTTTTGAAACAAATGAATCAATGTTCTCTATTCACATATTGATTATTTATTAAACAATCTTTATATAATTATATCCAAATAAAGTCATAAAACAAAAATTGCAAGTGATAATTTTGACCCCAATTTAATTAATATTTTCAATATTGGCAAAGAGGGCAGATTTTTGATTTCTATATAAAAAAAGGTATAATATCAGCTATTTCTATATTAAATAAAATGACTATCTTTTTATTTGAAATATATGAAAAATACAACTATTTCTTCAAAAAATAAGGCATTGAAAATACTGTTAATCATCGTCTTCATAATCCTATGATTTTTAATATTTCTAAGCTTTAGAATAACATTCAATTGATTTAAAGATGATAGCTTATCTTATATGGATGAAAATTTAACTACAGAACAGAGGGTGACCGCTTTAATGGAGCAGATGACCGTTTCTGAAAAAATATGACAGATGATTCTAGTGGAAAGAGGAAGTATCTTTGATCCTCTGGATATTGCAAAATATTCTATATGAGCTGTCTTAAATGGCTCTGGGGACAATCCATTTCTCAACACCTCTTCCGGTTGGCTTGAAATGGTAAATAATATGCAGGCGTATGCTCAAAGAAGCAGATTAAGAATTCCGCTTCTTTATGGCGTTGATACAACACATTGACATACAAATGTGCATGGCGCAACAGTCTTCCCTCATTCGATTTGATTGTGAGCGACCAGAGATGCAGATCTTGTAAGAAGAATCGGAAAGGCTACAGCCGAAGAAATGGTGGCTACAAATATCTTTTGGTGATATTCTCCAAATCTTGATATAGCAATTGATCCAAGATGGGGACGTTTTTATGAATCTTTTGGGTCTGATCCAAATTTAGTATGAGAACTGGGACAAGCTTATATAGGATGATTTCAATCAAATCTCTCAAATGGTGCAAGAGCAATGGCTACTGCGAAGCATTATCTTGGTAACGGCTCTATGGTATGGGGCAGCTCTTCACAGAGCAATTATTTTATCGATAAATGATGATCATTCATAAGTGAAAAGGAATTAAGAGAAGTGCATCTGGTCCCCTTCAAAAAAGCTGTAGATGCAAAAGTCTGATCTGTGATGATAGGCCTCAATAGCTGGAAATGAGTTAAGGTAAGCGCAAATAAATATCTCATTACAGATTTGCTTAAGAAAGAACTGTGATTTGATGGAATAGTGATTTCTGACTGGTACTGAGCATATGAAATAGAATGGAATGGGTATAAGTCCCTTATAAAGGCAATAAATGCAGGCATAGACATGGTAATGCTGCCATATGATTACAAATCATTCAGTGCCAATATGGAAACTGCAGTAAAAAAATGAGATGTTTCAATGGAACGGATTGATGATGCAGTGAGAAGAATCCTGACAAAAAAAATTGAATTATGATTATTTAAAAAAAATCTGATTCCAAAAAAAGATTTTCAAATATTTTGATCAACTGAACATCGAAATATTGCAAGAGAAGCAGTTAGAAAATCCTTAGTTTTATTAAAAAATAATGATAATCTTCTGCCATTATCAAAGGAAACAAAAAAAATAATAATCTCAGGATCTGCTGCAAATAATCTGGGCAAGCAATCTTGAGGGTGGACAATAGAATGGCAAGGAGTAGATTGAAATAAATTCCCAGGCACAACAATATTATCAGGTATAAGAAATATCGTTTCAAAGAACACCGATATTGAATTCAGTGAATTATGAGATTTCTGAAGTTCGGAAATTGCAGATGTAGGAATTGCAATTGTGTGAGAAGATCCGTACGCTGAATGAGTCTGAGATAAAAGAATGCTTGTTTTAAGTAATCAAGATTTGGCTGCCATACAAAAAACAAAATCATCATGCAGAAGGCTTGTTGTCATCATCATCTCTGGAAGACCGATTAATATAAGGAACCAAGAAAAAGATTGGTGAGCCATAATCGCAGCCTGGCTTCCATGAAGCGAATGACAAGGTGTTGCTGATGTCATATTCTGAGATTACCCTTTTACTGGACAATTGCCGGTAAAATGGGATTTAAAATAATTTGAAAAAAGAACCTGAATTTTCAGGTTCTTTTTTGCAATAATGATATATCCTTTAAATATCTTCTTTTGAAAAGTTAATGGAATCATGGGCTGCTTTTTTACCGAAAGCATAGAAAACTCAAGGCCTTATGAACAGCTCAACTATAGTCGAAAGTATTATTCAGCCGAATATCACTGTTGCAAGCGGATTCAAGAACTCTTTTCATGTCGCATCTCAGGCAATAAGAAGAGGAATAAGTGCGAGCGAAGCAGTCAAGGCAGTCATCATTACAGGAGTCACTCTTTCGAGTGATCATTTTATTACCATTTCTTCTGACCATTCCATTTTATCAACCTTAAGCAGATGCAGATAATGGGATAACAGCATTATTCCATTTCTTGATACGATTCAAATAAGAGAAATGAATCAGACAAGATGAGCAGTAGAAACAACATTTCAAGTTATTGCAATTGCAATCATTCAGCCTAAGAATGCAGTAAATACATCAAGGAATATCTGTCACACCAGAAGCATGCTTCTGAAATGCCAATACAATATTGCAGTTACTCATATAATCACAATTATGCTTATTAAAAATAGTCTTTGGCTAGCCTCTTTCTGATTCTTATAATCTCATTCGTAAGAAACGAAATATCCATCGGGCATTTTGATATTGCCGATATTGGCTTTTATTTCTTCCACAACTGACACTACATCCCTATCCTTTACGAATCAGCTTATTATTATTCTTCTTTGAGCTCAATCATGGCTTATTGCATTCTGTCACTCGGTCTTCTGGATTACAGAAAGCTGATTGAGCGTTACCGGTTTTTCATATCATGATGGAACAAGAGTATTTCCAAGAGCAGCCATTTCTCATTTCCAAGAAGGATCATATTTTACGATTATGGGATATCTTTCGTTTCAATCCAATACTTCTGTAGCCTGCATTCACATGAAAGACATTTCAAGCTGCTCATTCATCATTCAAATATTGACTCAATTATACAATGAAGCATCTCTATCGGTATAAATTGCAACTTGAGGAACTTTTAATTCTTGCTCGACTTGCGCATTTATGACTCATGGAGTTTTTTTCATGGCCGCAAGAACATTTTGTGCTTGAGTCTGAAGAGTGTCCAGATCTTTTCAATATAATTTTAATACTATCGGAGCTCTGACTCATGATATTAACATCTGCAATCTATGCGTTATAGGTTGTCATAATGTAAATAATGCCTTTCATTTATATGAATCATATATTGCTTGAATATCATTTTCTATATCTTTCTTTTTAGCGATATCCGTGTCTATCCAGATTTCGAATTCTGAGCTATTCACTCCACTGGCATGAGCGTCAGCATCTGCCCTACCCACCGTAGCAGCAAAAGATTTGACTCATTTTACATTAAGGACTTTTGCACTGACTTCCTTAACCATATTCTTAGTGTACTCAAGCGAGCTTCAAATAGGAGCATACATCATTGTGGTATATGTCGGTTCATTGAAAGTTGGTAGTCATTCTTTTCAAGCTTGCATGAATAATGTCACAGTTATCACAATGCTTGAAAGTGCTCATATCAATATTTTCTTTGGGTGTTTCAAACTGAAATGAATCGGAAATAAAGCCCAATTTTTAACTTTTTTGATCATTGCAGTATCGTCTCTCTCAAATCAAATAGGAAGATTCTTATTCTCTTCCGGATCAAATTTAAGCTTATCGCTTCTTCTTTGGATATATTTCGGCAAAAGATAATAGCATAATACCGGCACTATCGTCAGAGAAACAAATAATGAAGAAATGAGCGATAGGATATATGCCGTTCAGATCGGAGCCAATAATTTACCATCCACTCAAGGTAAGAACAGTAGCGGCAAGAATACGACTACCACAAGAATAGTTGCATAAACTATAGAATTCCTGACCTCAGAAGAGGCTTCATATATCACAGTTAAAGATTTCCTCCTTTGATCTGACGGCAGAAGTGAATTCTCTCTCAAGCGCCTGAAGACATTCTCAACATCGACAATCGCATCATCAACCAATTCTCATATCGCAACAACAAGTCAACCCAGTGTCATGACATTTATTCATAGTCACATGAATTTGAATATTATGAATGTTATGAGAATTGAAATAGGTATTGCCGTAAGAGTAATAGCAGTAGTTCTTACATTCATCAAGAAAAGGCTTAAGATTATCAGAACCATTATGGCAGAATCCCTTAATGCTTCTTCAACATTGCTAAGTCATCATTCGATGAACCATTGCTGCTTGAATATATCTGATGTAAGGATGGTATCTTTTGGCATATTCTTCTGAAGATCTTCAAAAGCCGCATCTATATTCTTGGTCAGTTCAAGAGTATTCACATCAGGCTGTTTGATAATCCTGAGAATAACTCAGGGCTCTCAAGCAATAAGCGCATCTCATCTCCTATTCGGATCCGGTGCAAATATGACATCAGCAACATCTCAGACAGAAATTGTCTTTAGGTCTGAATAATTTACACCTGCACCCCCTCCTCACATAGAACCTCCTCAGGCAATCTGAGCCTGTCATAGGGGCACGTTTTTAACAACAACCTTCTTTATCTCACTTGCAAGATTTGTTCTTCAGATTATACGTATAGGGGATTCCTTTGATCATTCGATCAGAAATCCTCATCATCTGTTTTCGTTCGATTGCTCAATAGATTTCAGAACCTCATCGATAGTTATTCCGTATTGGATAAGCTTCTCAGGCTTCACTAGGACTTGATATTGTTTTGCTTCTCATCACATCACCAGAACATTCGCAACTCATGGAATAGTAAGAAGCCTTTGCCTTATTGTCCAATCTGCAATGCTTCTTAATTCCATAGGAGAAACGGTTCATTTCGGGGAAGATAAGCCTCACCACACTATCTCTCAAAGAAGTGAAGTGGTAGGGCCTAGAGTCGTTTTGGAATTTTTAGGCAGATTTATAGATTGAAGTTTTTCTGTAATTATCTGTCTGTTTCTGTATATGTCACTTCACCAATCGAACTCTACATTGATTATTCAGAGTCAGATTGAACTGACACTTCTTATTGAAGTTATTCATGGAGAACCATTTATTCATCTTTCAATAGGAAAAGTGACAAGATTTTCAATCTCTTCTGGACTTAATCATTCTTTTTCTGCAAATATCGTAACTGTAGGTCTATTCAGATCAGGCAATACATCAATAGGCAACTTAGTCAAAGTGAAGCCTCACCATAAGAGAAGCACGACATATACAGCAACAATCAAAAGCCTATTTTTCAAACAGAACTTAATTATATCATTTAGCATATATTTCGGTTTTAATTAATAATTTTTAGGATATTATTTCTTTTTCATGTCGTGTCATGCATGCTCTCATGCTCAGAATTGATCAGCTGAAGCCGCTTCTCATTTTACAGCATCAGCAAATGTATATGTAACAGGAAGTCAAACCTCGAGCTTCATTCATCCATCTTCAATTACAACTTTAGTACCTATTTTCAATCCTTCAGTTACAATAACCTGATCTCAGAATGTTCTAGAAGTCTTTATCACCTGTTTTTGTATAGTATCTTTCAAGACTTTAAGAACATACATTTCTCAATTTTCATCTTGTTTTATAGACTTCACAGGAATGCTTAACTGAACATTATTCGGATCAGATAGACTGACTCTTATGCTGCTTCAGATTAAGATTTCCTCTGATTCGTCTCATTCAACCATAGCTTCTACTATTACTCATTTAGATGCAACATTTATGGCCGGAGCTACTCTTTTTATCGTTGCAGCATATTTCTTCAATGGTTCTATGGTTCTGATGAATGATACCTCTTGTCAGATTTTGACTTTAGAGAATTCTGACTCAGGAATTTCAAATCTTACAAATATATTAGCTTTTCTTTGAACTCCATCTTGAACTATATCAAATATAGGAGAAGTCATTCCAATGGATTCTCAAACATTTATAGTTCTTTTTGTTATTTTTCAAGAGAAAGGAGCCTTTATGTCATTTGAGAATCATGCTCAGTCAAATAAGCTCAATCATAGATTAGCACTTTCCAGATCGGCTTTGGCATCTATGAGCATCTTCTGAGCTTCATTGACCATCTTATCAGCTTCAACTATAGACATCTGCTGGCTTGCACTGTCATTTGCAAGCATCTTATTCGTTTCTGCTTCCATTTTGATAGCTTCATTATCTGCCATTGTCTTCATATTTTGAGTTTCAGCTGACATTCTATCTTTTTCAGCTATTGCCATTGCGAGATCTTTTTCCATGACAATTTTCTCGGAATCCAATTTCTGCAACATAAGCTTTTCATCGGAAACATCTGCTCAAGCCATATTCTTTTCTTTGGCAAGCATGCTAAGTTGCTCATTATACATATTAAGATTTGTCTGAATACCATTCATTTCATCTGTTTTTGCCATAATAAGCATTGTCTTATCTGCATTCAACATAACTTCATCATATTCTGCGTTCAACAGAGTGTTATCCAAAACTTTAAGTCAAGCATCGACAGCCAAAAGCATATCTTTTGCTAGTGAGAATATCTCGTCCTGTGAAAGCGAATCAATAGCCTTCATTCTAGGATAAACTCCTGACATGGCATCGCCTAGGGCACTGATAGAGCCTGGTTCTTTTGCTCAAAGATAATATCTGCCATTCAGATAATTCGGATTATTGTTCAGATTATATGCCGATGCATAAAATACTCTTGTTAAAGTATTATAAGCATTCTTAACGCTGGATTTTATATTTCAAGATGCGATTTTTAATTTGCTGTCTTCAAGATTGACTCAAGCATCAGTCTTGGCGGTCATATTCTCAATCTTTTTCTGCTGAACAAGAATTTCTGTATTGAGCAGTCCAAGGTTTGCTTGCATCTTCTCTATCTTTGCATCTTGTTCCAATATTGTACTTTCAAGCTGTTTTTGAGTACTATCTCAGACTCTGGACTTAATAGATATGGCACTTTCTAATGTTTTCTTGCTTCAATCTATCATCAATTGCGTTGCCTTGATCATCTGCAGTCTTCTTTCTTCGGCTCATTTTAATGTCAACTCTGCTGATTTGACCATTCATAGGGCCTTGATTTTCATTGTCTTCCTTTCAACAACCATATTTGCCAAATCAGGATTGAATTCAGCTGGCAGCAGTTTTGCGACTACTTGTCATTCTTTTACAGTGCTTCCTACATCGACAAGAAACTTGTCGATAATTCAGCTTCTATAAGAATATATCTTTCAATTTTTTTCTGATAAGACTTCTCAGAGATATGTCGTCTCCGTTGTGCTTCCGCTATTTGCTTGGGTCGGATTTATGACTCAGACATTCATCAGCTTGCTTTTCTTTGCAGTTGTTTTTGCAGCCATTGGCATCTCCTTTTTGCTTGAATCACTGAAATAATAATTTCCTGCATAGGCGACCGATGATATGACAAAAATAGTCAGAAATACTTTTAGCATTCTACTTTTTTTCATAATATTAATTTAAGATAATAATTTTGCTTTATTCTTGAGATTATTCTTGATGAGTTTCTCATTCCATAGCTGACCCGTCATCCATTTCATGACTTGCTTCTGGAGCCTTAGCTTCTCAGACTATGCTTTCTTCATCCACTTCTGTTCAGCTCATGCTTTCTACAGTTCAGCTCATAGAGGATCCGTCATCCATAGGATGATTTTCTGATTCTTCGTTTACCTTCACAGCTTCTTCATGAGTTTCTCATTCCATCTGCTTACCGTCATCCATATTATGAGATGCTCCAGTTCAGCATGAATTAAGTAAAAAAATTGAGGAAATAGCTAATAATGCGATTAATAATGATTTTGCTTTCATAATGTTTTTTTAAAATAAATAAATATAAATTTGGGGACAAAAAAGAGCCAAAGAACTGTCCCCTGTAAGACAATCCATAAAATGGCTCAAAAAAATTAATTAAGGTTTTTTATGATTCATAAAAGATTCGAATAGCTGGATTTTTGGAAAAAAATATCTGGCGGTGAATGCGGTCTTGAATTTAAATTAATTTCAACTATCGGTTCATCATATTGAAAAGAGGAAAAAGAAACTAGATTAAATGCATTAACTGATTCTAGTTTCAGTTGGTTGCTGCTTATGTACCTATCTCAGATTATATCCTGATAGCAATCATCATTTTCCTGTTTTTCACCATCTTCAGAAACATCACAAAAAATTGAATCATCCTCATTATGCATTGCGTGCTCTTTATTTATCGATTCATTTTTCATTTCTGAAGCATGAATAAGCTGCATATTAGATGCAACTAAAAATAGTAACAATGTCAAAAATCAAATAATTCTTTTCATCAGATTAAGTTAATGATTTACCTGGGGGGTAGGTTATCCTATTATTGTAGAATGTCAAATTTATGTTTGAAAATAATTAGTGAAGATTATTAAATTTTTACAAAAGGCTGAAAAGTATGGGTAGTTTGAAACTGAAATTTTATCAATGAAGCATATATGATAAGAAATAAAAAAAACCGCAAGAGTTCTGCTCTTAAACAATAAATACGAAATATCAAATCCTGAATTATCATGAGATTTAGCTTTGCTTGATATAGTGATAAATAAGAACCTGATATTCCTAAGGAAAGATAATTCATTTAAATGCAGCATAAAGAAATAATCAATTCTGCATATATGAACATCTTCAAATAAATATATGCTGATATTACTGCTTTGAATTTTTTTAAATAGCTATTCCTAAAATATGAAAATAACAAAACCCCCTCGTTAAAAACGAGGGGGTTAATTCATAATCGCATAATCGATAACATGATGTTACGATAAGGAAAGGAAAATATTGCATAAAATGATGGAGCTCGCGACTTTTGAGGCTCTAAAGACAGTTTATTCATATCTGGAAAGATACTTTCTTACATGAAAACACAAAGAATATGAAGTTTACCTTGAAAGGATAAAAAATTCTAATATAAAAATAATTTAATCAGGACAGAAATTTCAAAGATAAACTATCCTTACGGACAGTTTATCTTTTTAAGATTTTTTTATTGATAAAGATGCAATGAAATAAGCGGATCTATGGAAAAATCCTTTTCGGATCTCTAGGCATGAGAATCATTTCTTTGATTGTCTCAAATCATAGCATCTGCTTGAATAATCTGGCAAATCAGAATCAGAATCATCCGTGTGGAGGTATTCAATGCTTAAAGGCTTCAAGATAATGACGGAATCATTCGACTCACATTCATTTTTCAATGATTTTGCTTCTGAGAATATCATGTCGATGCTCTCTTTGTGCTCAAGAAGTTATCTCAAGTCATTTATAAACAAGATCGAATCATGTGGAATACGGGCTTTCCCCATCTTTTGACATAGTATAGAATGCTCTGACGGATGAGGGATACTCTGTAATGTACAAGAAATCATGCCCATATTCCTTCTTTGCATATTCCGCAAGTTTCTTTTCTCACTCAGAGCTCATATCTTCCCCTTCTCAAATCAATATTGAGAATTCTTTCTCCAATATTTCTACGCACTCTCTGAATTTCATTGTAGGAAATGGCAGAGTTGGCACTTCTATTTCCAATCAATATAGTTCTCTGACTTTTTCTCCAAATTCCTCCTTTATGGCAGCAATTGTGTAAACGAGCATTTCAGATTCTAGTTCCAGAATCTCATGATAAGAGCTTATCGGTCACATCTCAATATCAAGCATAGTTATCTCTGTCACATGCCGAGAGGTGAAGGAGGGATCAGCCCTGAAGGCAGGTGCTACTTCCAATACCTTTTCAAATCATGCGGCGATTGCCATTTGTTTGTAGATTTGAGGAGATTGGGCAAGATAGGCTTTTTTATCGAAATATTCCATTTCAAACAGTTCAGCTCATCATTCCGAAGAAGTTCAAATGATTTTCGGAGTGTGTATTTCCATGAATCATCTTTTATGGAAGAATTCCCTTACTTTAAGATCAAAGCATGACATCATTTCAAATGCAAGCATAATCTTTGGTTCTCGCAGGCTTAAGTGCCTATGGTCAAGCCGTTCTGAAATAGATGGGTATCATTCTCATTTCCAAGAAATCGGGAGCTCTTCCTGTGCATATGAAAGCACTTCAATGTGTTCTGCGATAAGTTCCATTGAATGTAATTTTATCTCTTCCTTATATTGCATTACTCAAGTGACTTCAATGAAAGATTCCAATCTGAATTCAATTTTCTCAAATTTCTCCTTTTCTATGAAGATTTGTATGAATTCTGTCTTCTGCCTCAATATCAGGAATATGTATTTCTTATGTTCGCGGATGATATCTATAAATCATGATATCATGACTTCTCAACTAGTTTTTGAAGAGATTATTTCTCTTATGGTTGTTTTCATAAATTTAAATATTAAGAAATGAAATTAAATTCTATAAACATCCGTTTATGATAATGAATCTATTTATCCGCAAGCGGATTATTCAGATGCCAGAATTTATATTGCATCCTGAGAAATATCTTCAGATCGATTTTCTTCATAAGGTTTTGAAGTTAAAATTATTTAAAAAAATCCCCGCTTTTTCAATTAGCAGGGATTTTCAATTTGTATTGAAAAAGAGCCACTAATTGTTTAGCAGGGAATTATTATTATTTGATGTAGAAAAAGCTTTAAACATTTTTCAAAAGTTATATAAGTACGGATAGGATAGCGAAATTTATTTTTTTGTCAAAAAAATCTGCCAGAAGATAAAATTTATTTTAACAGGATCTTAATCGCTTCTTTTATCTTAATCTCAAATCCTTCATCTATATTCAAAACCATTTGGCCATGACGATCTGATTCTTCAATAAAATATTTTCCATATTCACATATCATATCTGCAATTTTCCGATAAGTCTCGTCATTGAGAGTTTTTGCGATTATCCAGTCATTCGGAGTAGAGCTATTTTTGATATTTCGGATGAATTTTTCCACATCAGTTTTTACTATGAACACACTTCTGATTTTGTCAGGATATTTTGAACTGAGTACTTCTGCTAGTTCAGGCGTAATGTGATAACCTTCAATAATGTAATCATTCCCATCTGTAATTTCGCATATTACAAACATATCAACAGCCTTATATACCGTCTTAGATTGGGTAATATAGGCACCTTTGATATCTTCAAGCGTGTACTTTGAATATTTATCATCATTCGATTTTCCTTTTTGATAATTGACTGGGAATAGCTTTGTATAATCACTTTCAGGTATGTAAGGCTTGATGACATCCTGTAATGTATCTGTAGAAACCCAAGGGATTCACGTCTCTTTTGACAATTTTTTTGCTAAAGTGGTTTTTCAGCATTTGGGAGGTCCGCCGATCAGATAAATCATATTTTCATCATAGAAATAATTATTAAAATTTATTATATGCCAACTTCCTTAATTGTACATTGTTTTGATGTCATTTTTTTACATTTATTTGAGTTTGAGTATAATATGTATTTCTAAATCATAATCTTAATTTTATGTTAGAAACAATTGCCGTGATTCTGATTGTGCTTTGGCTGCTTGGAATCGTATCGTCATATACAATTAATGGATTCATTCATATTCTGCTTGTTGTTGCCATTATATTATTCCTTGTCAGAATTATAAATCGTAACAAATAGCAACATAGGAATATTGATTGCGGATTCGGGTAAGGGTATTATTTTTATGTTTATAAAAAAATAGGCATTAATATTTATATGGAAGTTAAATTATCAAATTAAAAAAAATCAATATAATATAAGGACATTATTATAATTTAAATTAAAAAACGAATCATGTCCGAGACAATATTGCCGATACCTAATTATATAGAAATCATATCCAAGGCTCTGAATCTAAAGAAAGCTCAGATTGAAACAGTTCTTGATTTTACTCTAGAGGGTGCAACGGTGCCATTTATTGCCAGATATAGAAAAGAGAGGACAGGAAATCTTGATGAGAATGAGATAAGATCCATAATAGAACTTAACACAAAAGAAGAAAATCTCCATAAGGCAAAGCAAACGGCGATAAATTGAATTGAAGAGTTAGGCAAGATGACTCCTGAATTGCTGAAAAATATAATCGATGCAAAAACACTGAAAGAAGTAGAAGAAATATATAAACCCTATAAATCAAAGAAGAAGACAAAAGCAATGATTGCCATTGAAAAGGGTTTTCAAGTTGTTGCCGATTCCATAAAGCAAAATGATATATCGATTCCGGATGATCTATTAAATGAATATCCTAGAGAGGAGATCGTTGCCTGAGCGATAGAGATCATAGGTGCTGAAATTTCGGCAAATGCCACTCTTCGGCATGCTCTTATAAATGAGCTTCAGGGCTGTGGCAATATTGCTGCAAACAAGAAAAGCGATAAGATGCTAGAAAAGCTTAATCAAAAAGATACTGATCAGATTCCAAAATTCGCCCTGTATTTTGAATTCAGCTTGAAAATAAGCAGAATAAAGCCTTATCAGATCCTGGCTTTGAATAGATGAGAAAATCTAGGAATCCTAAATGTAAAAATTGAAAAAAATGAAGATATTTCAGATAATATAAGAGATGCTTATGCGGGTGTCTTATGATTAAGGAAATCATTTATTTATGAGCTGGAAGAATGATACAAAATCGGATATGACGCATTATGGGGTTCTGTTGAAAATGAGATCAGATGAGAATTATCCGAGATAGGAGAAGATGATTCAATAAGAACATTCCAATCGAATCTTCAATCCTTGCTAATGACTAAGCCTGAATATGGTAAGGTTATTCTAGCTATTGATCCTGGCTATAGAGCATGATGCAAAATATGCATTATCGATAAATTATGAAATCCTATATCATTTGATAAGATATACCTTCATGAGCCAGAGAACTTCTTATCGAAGCTGAATCAGATTTTCAAAAAAAATCAAATAGATGCGGTTGTCATATGAAACGGAACATGATGTGATGAGACCAGTGCGCTGGTTTGATCGGTATTCGCTTGAGATATATTTGTTGTCAATGAATCTTGAGCATCTGTTTATAGTGCAAGTCCGGTTGCTCAAGAAGAATTCCCCGATCTGGATTCTCTAGATAGGTGAACTGTCTCTATATGAAGAAGATATATCGATCCCCTTTCTGAGCTTGTAAAAGTTCCTGTCGGAAGCATATGAGTGTGAATGTATCAGCATGACATATCAGAAAAGAAACTCTCTGAAAAGCTCTGATATGTAGTTGAAGATGTTGTAAATGAAATTTGAATAAATGTTAATAATGCGTCTGTGCACGTGCTTGGCCACATATCATGAATAGATAAAAGAGAGGCGAAAAAAATATATAATCATCGGCCATATAAATCGCGCGAAAATCTGAAGAAAGTCCTTTCGCCAAAAGCCTATAAGCTTGCAGTAGGGTTCCTGAGAGTTCCAGAAAGCAAAGAGCTTCTTGATAATACAGATATACATCCGGATCAATACGCGCTGGCAAAATACATCAAAGAACATGATATAAATATAATTAATTACAATGCATATGAAAATATTCTCAAAGAGCTTTATGAAGATACTAATAAAGATACTGTTGCCTTTATTCTACAAGCTTATGAAAACGCCTGAAACGAGAAAAGAATTAATTCGACTCATATGAAAGCTAAGAAAAAAGTAGCGATAGAAGACGTCAAAGACTGAGATATATTCGACTGAGTTGTCAGGAATGTTGTTGCATTCTGAGCATTCGTCGATATATGACTCAAAAATGACGGACTTGTCCATGTTTCACAGATGGCAGATAGATTTGTCAGCAATCCAATGGACATTGTCAATGTGGGCGACAAGGTCAAGGTTAAGGTGACTTCCATTGATAAGACAACAGGCAAGATTCAGCTTAGCATGAAAGATGTATAGATTCTTTAATGAGGCATAATTGACTTTAATATGATTCTAGATAGAATACAAAGTCGTTACTAAATAATTATTATGAAAAAAAACTTATCAGCCAGCATAATTTTATGCTTAATTGCAACAAATGCCTTTGCATATGAAATGACTCAAAAAGATTCAGATGCCGCAAAGCAGATAATCCAAATTATCGAAAAAAAATGAGAAAAGAATTTCTGAAAATATCTGAATGCGATAGAGGGATATAAGATAAAACACAATGGCAATGAACGGATCCAGCTAATTCTGCAGCAAGTTATAAGCCGATTGAATATAATGATGAATCCCCTATCGCCAAATTTAGCAGATCCTACAGAAATACAAAAATCCGTAATACTTCAGCTCACAACACTTTGTGAAAATTCCAATACAAAATTCCAATATAATTATGCTGAAAATATCTGAGATTGAAGATGAATCACATTCTGAATAATCGGTTTTACGACTTGAACTTTTGATGGGAATATGCTACTACATCGATATGCTGAAATGAATCCGAATAATGTTTTAAAAAAATATATCTCCGCATTAGATGCAATAGATAAGGGCAAGCATGATGATGGTGGCAAAAATGATAATATTTCAGGGCTGGAGAATTTCATAAAAGATGTGAATAATAATTCAGATCCGTTATTCAAAAAAGCTCAGCTTGAACTTATGAATAGCATGTATTGGAATCCTTCTGTAAAAATTTCAAAAGAAATGTGAGTTAGACATACCCTGTCTAGGGCTTTCATTTATGATATGGTCGTGAATCATTGAGAGTATGGGGCACTTGATATCATCAATAAAACCAATAAGGCGATGGGCGGAACTCCAAAAAATAATACGGATGAAATAAAATGGCTGGGAAAACTTATGGACTACAGATATGAATTTCTAAAATCCGATTATCCTGAAGCCTTAGATAGGGTCAGGGCTTTCAGGGAATTAATGAATAAATGAAATGCCGATCTTAAGCCTGATTTTGAATTTACTATTTATTGAGATACTTTTTCAGTCAATGGCAATGTTTATTAAAGCTAAAAAATAAAATATGATTGTCATGAATAATTGACATATCTCCGTCAGAAACATCAAGCAAAATTAAATATTTACTGCCCTAAGAAACTTAATTGCTTATTGAAGATTAATCCTTATACTGATTTAATTCGTTTCATTTGAATGCGAGGAAGTTTATTTGAATAACCCGCTATTTACTATGACAGATGAAACAACTGCTATTGAAGCAGAAGAAGTAAAAAAAGTTGTAACTGAAGAAACTGCTCCAGAAGCAACTGCTGAAGAAACTCCTGAAACTGCTCCAGAAGCAGCTACTGAAGAAGAAGCGGCAGCGTAATTGCCATACAAAAAATATCGCTCATCCTGAGCGATATTTTTTTTGTTTGAAAAGATTATTGACATTTAAATAAATAAGATATATTAAACAATAATTATCGGATTAATCAATACCAACGATGTACCCCTTCAAACCGCAGTTCATCGGATAAAAGAAAAGAACTATCGGTATCTGAAAGAACATTGGAACATTATCCAGATCGACCCGATATAAATTCAATTTTTAAGAATTTCATTAAGCATTGTTCCGCATTTGAATTAAGCCGTGGCATAATATGAGATGATGCTATTTTCAATGAAATACCATAATATCTTCTTAATATAAAAATATGGAAACGCAACAAAAACTTATCGCGCCAAATCTTTCTCAAGATGATTATAAAAAAGAAATATTGAGAATGCATTCAAGAAATTATAACAGGTTTCGCAAAGAAGAATTCAGATTGTTCTTGTTCAAATATTTTTTATTTCTTGAAAATAAGATCACTTGAACAAAGAATTCAAAATTTAAAGACAGTGATTTCACAATTGAAGAATTAGAGAATATCATAAATGAAATGGTAGCAGTGTCCAGAAAAATAGATGGGACAAAGTTGGTTGTGAATCAAATCCTAAATATGGCCTCAGTAAATTAAAATAAAGGATTAACAAAAGTTAATCCTTTATTTTTGCCCGTCATTGCTATCTGTCCCGTCTGCGGCATCAGGATGACATATTGAGTTATGATTAAAGGATTTCTCTCCCACAGATGGGATTGAAATGACAGTTCTCCCCTCTCCATATCGTGGAGAGGGGTCAGGGGTGAGGCTTTGATTAATGGCAGAGGGGTCAGGGCGAGGGCTTGGTTAATAACAAATAAAAATGCCTCAGGAGAGGCATTTTTATTTGTTATACTTTTTTGAAGAATTCAGTTTTAAGAACCATTTTTCATGATTCTATCTCTTCGGCATTGTCCGTAAGCCTGATATTCTTGAATTTGTCTCATCTCTTGATGTCGACTCATCATTTTACTTTGAGATCTTTGATTGCAGCTACTGTGTCTCAATTGCTGAGAATGGCTCAATTGCAGTCTTTAACGATCAGTTCTGCGGAATCATCCTCACCCCAATTCCAATTATCTAGATTTGTCATGTTGCTAATTTGTTTAAATAATAATTACATTCTTTCAAGAGTCTTGATTCCAAGAAGTGATAATCAATCCTTAAGGACTTCGGCTACCTTTATTATAAGATACAATCTTGAATTTTTGATTTTTTCATTCTCCTCTGTCATTATTGGAAGATGATGATAGAAAGTATTGAAATCCTGAGCCAGCTCATATAAATATTTGACTAGAATCGATGGCTCATACTCTTTTGATGAGGTTTTTATCGCTTCGGAATAATTCAGCAAATCTTTGACAAGAAGCTTTTCTTGAGGTGCAAGCTCCGATAAAGCAGCTTCTGGGCCGATTGAAATTTCATTGATTCAAGCTTTTCTTAAGATTGATTTGATTCTTGCATATGAATACAAGATATAAGGCCCCGTCTTTCCTTCAAAGCTTATAGATGCCTTCGGATCAAATACAAAATCTTTTGATGATCCATATTGCAATATAAAGAACTTGAGTGCTGCCATCGCGATGATGTCTGTCTTAATGACTAGATCTTCTTGGGAAATTTCAGCGTCATGCTCTTTCATTATTTCCTGAGAGATGACTTCCAGCTCTTCCATAAGTCAGTCTGCATCTACAATAGTTCACTCTCTTGATTTCATTCTTCAGGTTGGAAGAGAAATATATCAATAACTCAGATGAAAACAATTTTTTGCGATTTCAGAATAGCCCAGCATATCAAGAATTGCAAATAGGCATTTAAAATGATGATCCTGTTCACTTGCTACAACCCAAACCGATTTATCAAGCGAATGTTCTTTGAATTTCCTTAAAGTCGTGCCGATGTCTTGAGTTATATAAATTGAAGTTCAATCTCATCTCTGAAGGATTTTCTCTCATAAGCCATACTTTGAGAGATCAGCAAAAATTGCTCCATTTTCTTTTTTGCCAAAAACTCATTTATTAAGTCATTCGGAAACTATATCTTTTCAATCCTGATAAGTATCGGATTCAAAATATACGAAATCAAACTCGCATCACATCTTCTTATATGTCACCTCCCATCAAGCCAGAGTCCAGTCGTTCATCATTCTCCACAGCTTCAAGACTTCCTGGTCTCAGGCCTCCCATTTCAGGAGCATCTCAGAGGTTTCTGCCTCGATTCTCTCAGCTCAATATAATGGAGCCAATTCCCCATATCTGACATAAAAATCTCACACGAAATGATCTCATTTCATTCATACGTCCTCTGGAGTTTTCCCTTCTCAAAAATATTTATATGCCAACATTGATTTACAGATTGCAATTCACCTATCATTGCAAAGACTGGCTCTTACAACATCATATCAATCTCTTTTAAGTATGCTTGATAATGCCATTCAGATTAGATTTGTCCTTACATGTCACAGATGCTGAGGCTTATTTGTATTTGGCGAAGAGAATTCTACCATTACTTTTTGATTCTTTTTTTCTCATTCCGATATTACTTTAGATTTAAGGAATTCATTCCAAAGAAATGAATCAGAAAAAGTCAAATTAAGATAGGGTCATATGACTTTTGCTTGAATGTCAGGATTATCAGCAAACCTTTTTGCAAAATCACTAGCCGCTTGAGCTGGACTTATCTTAAGGATTGAGGCAAAAGGAAAACAAGGAATTGAAATATCCCCCATTTCCGGATTCGGCGGAACTGATAATATATTTTCAAGATTGTATTCTTTAATTTCAGGCAGAAAATTCAAAAGAATATTTAATATGATTGTGTTCATTGATCTTAATTTTTAATAATTGATTAAGGAAGAAAAAATCCTCCTTCTGAAGGCTTGCATCCAAGTATATTTTTTTTCCTCATAAAGTAAAGAATAGCTGAAGCTAAAAAATTACTCATCAATAAAATTAAAAATAATCACCTGCCTTAATGATTATTTAATATAATGAATTATAATGAAAACACGTATTATTCATTTAATATTATTAAGATGAGAAACACTTTATCAGACATATGTTGTGACCGGGATAATAAAGATCAGGAACCATTGTGCGATCTGACTCCGGAAAATAGATTCCTAATGATCAAAGCAAGAATGAATATAAATGACAGGCTATAAAAACAAATAAATAAACCTTCCGAATGGAAGGTTTATTTATTAAATTGTCCGATTAATCCATCTTTTGTAGTATATCATCACAGATTTTCCTTAATCTGATGACTGCATCTTTATCAAAATAGCAATACCTTGCAGACATGCCTAGATAGCTTGTGGTCTTTTCACGAATAATCAATTGCTTCTTTTCTGATTTGTTCCCAAGAAAAGCGCTATAAGCTATCTTTACCATATTCTTTTTAACTTCACCGAATTCTCAATAAGATATCGATCCGTTTCAGGTAAATAATATTTCTTCTGCTTTCTTAAAGAAATTCATAAGTTTCCTGTAAAATAAAATAAAATTATCTTCTTTTTAAAGTTATATGAAATTTAACTTCATCAAGCTCTAGTTCCTTAGTTATATCTCCTGTCGTAAGATTATCATCTATGGAAGACAACGTCTCAGATTCTATATATGATCTGAATGAGTCAAGGATCTTATCTCTCAATTCTCAAGTCAGATTTAGCAAAATCCTGTCAGAAACATTATATCAGGCTTCTTTACGGGCATCTTGGATAGATCTTATGATATCTCTTGTATAACCTTCTGTGAGAAGCTCATCAGTGACTTGAGTATCCATTGCTATTACCATTCCAAATCCTGCTTGTATGTCGGCAGCACTTGTCTCAGATACTTCATAAGCTATTTCAAATTCTCCCTCATTAAGTTCAAATTCCCCTACCCTGACTCATCAATTATCAAGCTCTATGAAATTGCCAGATTTTGCTTCCCTTATTATATCTTGAACTTTAGATCCGAATCTAGGACCGATAAGACGAGCATTCGGTTTGCAGATTTTCTTTGCAATGCTTCACATGTCATCTAGTTCTATGACTTCCTTGACGTTAAGCTCTTCTTTTATGATATCAACATAATAGTCGCTCAATTTCTCTCAGATTGTTATGCTCGATAATGGTTGTCTTACCCTTATTTTTTTGCTTCACCTTAGGGCTAATCATAAATTGATTATCTTCTGGACATTATCCATATCAGAATTTAGCTTAAGGTCAATCATATCTGATCTATACTCAGGAAAAAATTCAAGATGGACAGATTCCTTGTTTGTCATTCATTTGAATACTTCTTCAGAAACAAATGGCACAAGCGGAGCTATGACTTTGGCAGTATCAACAAGCACTTGATATAGAGTCTTGTAAGCTAGTAATTTATCGATATCATTTTCTGATTTCCAGAATCTTCTTCTTGAACGTCTGATATACCAATTTGTAAGATTATCCATAAAACTGACAATGGGCCTCGTTACTGCATTCATATCATACTTATCAAATCCTTCTGAGATTTCTTTTATTAGCTCGTTCAGCATCGATAGCATCCATTTATCCAAATTATTGAAATTCGGATTATCGAGGTGATTATATATCTCCCCGTCTTCACAGCTGAATTTATCTATATTTGCATAAGTAGTGAAAAATGAATACGTATTCCAGAATGGCAATATCACTTTTTTGACAGTTTCTTCAACTCATGCTTCAGAGAATTTCATATCCTCCGCCCTTACGGCTCATGAATTCATCATATAAAATCTTATAGCATCAGCTCAGTGCTTTGCTATCAATAATTCTGGATCCGGATAATTGCTTTCTGATTTGCTCATCTTCTTTCCATCTTCTGCAAGAACCATTCAGTTTACGACAACATTAAGAAAAGGAGTCCTATCATAAAGAAGAGTTCATAAAACAAGCAATGTATAGAACCAGCCTCTTGTCTGATCGATTCATTCAGCGATGAAATCTCATGGATATTTAAAATTCTCTGAATCAGCAAAAGGATAATGTTTGCTTGCATATGGCATAGCACCAGATTCAAACCAACAATCCAGAACCTCAGGAATACGATACATTGTGCTTCCGGTCTTAGGACTCTTAACCTTGATTTTGTCCACATAATGCTTATGCAGATCGACTTCACAATCAAAATCCGTATAAAAATACTTATCTCATCTTTTCTCTATCTGTCAGAATTCTTTATTGAGTTCATATAATTCTTCTATTGAACCGATACAAAGTTGTTCAAGCTTATCTTCTGATTTCCAGATAGGCAATGCAGAGCCCCAATATCTGTTACGAGATATATTCCAATCCCTAGCATTCTCTATCCATTTGCCAAATCTTCATGTTTTTATATTTTCAGGAACCCAATTTATCTCTTCATTGTTCTTCATAAGCCTATCAGAAAACTCTTCAACCTTTACATACCAAGCACTTATTCATCTGTAGATAAGCGGAGTCTTGCATCTGTAGCAATGTGGATATGAATGGTCTATTGTCGTGATATTCACGATTGCCCCCCTATCCTTAAGGAGCTTTATGACTGTTTCATTAAAATCAAAAACATAGACTCACATGTATTCTCACAGATTCTCCACATTTCCTGTATCATCAATATGTGCAACATAACCAAGTCATTCTTTCTTACCTATAAGCGAATCATCTTCTCAATAAGCAGGAGCGATATGTACGACTCCGGTACCGCTCTCAGTCGTGACATGATGACCCAGTACTACAGAATATACATTCTTACCAAGCTCAAGTCATTTTGGCAATTCGCCAGCCTCATCCAATAATTGGAAATCATTGAATAATGCTTCATATCTTATCCCTTCCAAACATTCTCATTTATAAGTGCGAAGAAGAGTATATTCATCCTCATTCTTATAATAACTCCCTATTCTCTCAGTAGCCAATACATATGTTTCTCCGGAAGCCTTATCCAGAACCTCAGAATAATCTATATCCTTACCGACAGCAAGCCCAAGATTGGCAGGAAGTGTCCAAGGCGTAGTGGTCCAAGCAAGGATATATTTGCTTGCTGTATCTTTTACTTTAAATTTAACCGTAATCGATTTATCTTGTTTGTCCTCATATCCTAGATTAACTTCAAAATTAGAAAGAGGTGTGGAACATCTAGGACAATAAGGCACTATTCTCTTTGATTCATAGATATAATCCTTATCATAAAGTGATTTGATTACCCACCAGATAGATTCCATGAAATCGGTATCCATTGTCTTATAATCATTATCCATATCAACCCATCTTCACATTTTTTCCACTATCCTTCTCCATTCATCAGTATAGGCCATTATATCTTTTCGGCATGCTTCATTGAATTCAAATACTCAGATTTTTTCTTCTATATCTTTTTTTCCGCTTATTCCGAGCTTCTTCTCAACTATATTTTCGATAGGCAATCCGTGGCAATCCCAACCAAATCTGCGCTCTACGTACTTGCCCTTCATTGTCTGATAGCGCGGGATTATATCTTTAAGGGTTCATCCTAAAAGATGCCCGTAATGCGGTAATCCGGAAGCAAAAGGAGGTCCATCGAAAAAAACGAATTCCTCATTTCACTTGCGGATATCAAGAGATTTTTGAAAAGTCTTATTCTCTTTCCAAAAAGTAGAGATGGCGTCTTCCATTTTTGGGAATGATTGTTTTGGGTTTACTTGTGGGTACATGGGTGGTTAAGTTAGATTATAAATTTTAAGTTATTATGTTATTTTGATTATTTATTAGATTTTATCAATAATGATTTTCATATCTTCTTCTGTCATCGAATTGATTTTTGTTTTTAGAAGCTCGATTATCTTCTTGCTATTTGTTGATATGTCTTTCGGTCAATATTTTTCATATATATTTTCAGCTGGCACCTGACTTCATGTTTCAAGAAAATATAAGATACGCTCTCAGCTGATGTTCCTGTGAGATACATGTAGCATTGAATCTTTAGTGTAGAATATCTTTATTATGAAATCCAGTGCTTCATAAGATTTATCATCATCATATTTGAATCATATCAATCATGATTTGAATCATTTTCAATAATCAACAGTTCAAGCAAAGCAAGGATAACTGCTATTATCTGAGAATCAATTGATTGCAGCGGCCGCTTTAGTATGATCCGATTGTTTCAGATAAGAATAAAATAACGAATGCTTTTGCGATTCTGAAGTATCAGTTTTTTTAGTTCAGCAAATCACTTTTTGTGAGTCTTTTGCAATAGTATAATTCAGATCCTCATATTTTACCTTATAATCAGAATTTGAAATATCTTGATTTTTGAAATTCAGAATAAGATTCGGAACTCAGGTCTTATCGCTAAATTTTAATTTGGATTTTTCAGCTTCAGTTAAAATTTCTTTGGAATATATTATTTCATTTCAGATTACCTTTCAGCTTATTCCTGTTGTCTTGACCTCTTCTGTTGCAGTTCGTGCACGTCTTTTCTTCAATATCGCCTCTATTTTAGCCTTATTGACTGATCCGGATGAATTCTCAATTGGCTTAATATCTGCAATCGGTTCTTTATCAACTTCTTTCATTTGAATTATTTGCTTGGTCGGGGGCGTAGGATTCATTTTGAATGCCGGAAACATAAAGAAGGAAATGAGGGATGAAAAAAAGGAAAAAAATATAAATATCTGAATGGGATTGGTTTTAAATTTATTCATAAAAACATTTTATTTAATAATTTCAGAAAAGGCTCCATAATCTTGCATCATCAGCAGCAAAAGGGATAAGGAAAAAAACAGGCCAAAAAATAAACACACTACAAAATATAATGTGCTTTCGGCCTGAGAGAACCGAGAGTTAAGAACTGAGGGCTGAGGAATACTTTCCTTAGTTCTCATTTCTCATTTCTCAATTCTCACAAGAGGTACCACCTA
>CAZUBA010000003.1:0-70266 GCA_964618565.1 uncultured Candidatus Peribacteria bacterium
GCAGGCAGGTCTATTTGCTAGGTGTCATTCCAGACTTGATCTGGAATCTGTAAAAATATAAAAAGTTCTTATTTTTTAAAAGTTGAGCTTATTTTAATAGATCCTGAATTATTGAAATGTATGCTTTGGTGCAAGTTCAGGATGACAAAGGGAAATATGTTTTTGCATACTTTTTACATAAAAAGTATTATTGATGAAGATGATTTAAGATAAAAGAAAATTCAAGATTTCCCGAATAAGGTTATGCTATCTGTAAACTTCAATTTTCGCATCAATCTCGTCTTTAATACTTTTGGAGCCAAAAGTAGGCAAAACCCCTGCCTACCGGCAGGCAGGTTTAGGGGGGAAATAAAATCAAGGGATAAGAAATATACCAGTTCTCAGAAAGAGGAAATAAATCCTCCTCTAAAAGTAGGGGTTTGGGGATGGCGAGTCTGTCAGCGGAGGCGGAGCTGGAGCCAATACGTAGCGTAGCGGAGTGAGTTTCTGCCGGTCCCCAATGTTTTTGAATACTTTTTACATAAAAAGTATTATTGATGAAGATGAGTTGAAAGATATGATCAGATTTGAAAGATGCCTTTTTCCGAAATAGATTATTCTTTTTGTAGACTTTAATTTTCCGCATCAATATCATCTTAGTACTTTTGAAGCCAAAAGTAAGCAAAACCTTTGGGGGCTGCACAAATCGCTCTCCGCTACGCTACGTTTAGACGGAATGTTGCTCTGCCCCCAAACCCCCGCATCAGAGTATTTTTTAGGATTTTAAAAATAAAGGTTATGTTTTAATAATCAAAATAAAAAGTTTCAACTATATAATCTGAATCTCAACCTGTTCAGATATCCATGTAAGATGTTGCAGCTGGCTCTGCTCTATATTTAAAAAATGTTTGAAAGTCTGGTACTCTTAAACATAACATTTTAATAAATTTTCATGGTATAGTATCCATTCTAATTTTTCATTCTTTTATATTTCTATCGTAGTCAGATAAATTATCATCTCATGAATATCAAAATCTTAACGTTTCTATACAGATATTTATCAAAAAATTTGGATTATGACCATCATCTTTTTGCCTTCTATAGATTAAATCAGCTTTTTTTAATATGCTTTTAATTTTTCTTATACTTATATTTAATTTAAATAGCTCAAACAAGAACGAAGATAATTGCCCAAGAATTAATGTTCAAGATGGAATAAAAGATTCGTCAATTATGTTTAAAATAAATTTTTCAAATTTCTTATACTTAGGTGTAAAAAATTCAAAAGTATCTATTGATTTTAAATAAGATTCTAAAAAATCTTTATAACTTTTATCTCAAATCAACACAACAATTTTTATATTTTTTTCTCAAAAAAAGTTATTCTTAATAAAATAACTTAGTGTCTCCAGAAATAAACATCAGTATTCTCAAGATCTATCTATATCTTCAATCACTATTACTAAATTCCTATCAAAATTTGTTATTATCTTTTTTAAAATCTCTTGCAAATCAAAAATCCTTTTTGCTCATTTGCTTTCAAAAATTTTAGCAATTTTATCGGCTGCTCATAATCATGGAATAGCTGATATTGTTGTAAAAATTCAATCAGCAACCGTCATATTTTCGCCATCTATTTCTCTAGCAGTTTCATGCCTTCATTTTCAAATTTGATCTGCTAAATCTAGTATAAATCATTCCCACATCTCTCTTCGGTCAGGATATTTCCATGCATCAAAGTGAATCCAAAAAGGCTTTGGAGCCTCTCCTGAATTATTGATTTTAATGTTGTGTATACATGTGCTTTTGCCACATCAATAAGCTCAGACTAGGGCTAAGATTGATTTATTGGGTAATCACTGGATTTTCTTCCAAATATCATTTTGTGTAATTTCATTATCAAACAAATCAAGCACATCATATCTATCCTCCAATAGCATTGGATCTTTCAAAAATCAAGCCATAATAATCATTCTTAAGATATAAACAAAAATCGTCGACTTTCGCCGACGATTTAAAAATCTCATTATTCAACTTCCCCTTCAACACTGTCATCCTCTTTCTTCTTCTCGTTATTGTCTTTTACTTTCACTCATTCGTCTCATTCTGGAGTTCCTCATTTGGAGTAGATCTCCTGGCCGATTTTCATCATTACTTCTTGGAGAGGGTTTGATACTGCATCGATTTCTTCTTTGGTTGCAGCTTGGTTTTCGAGGACTTTCTTAAGTTCTTCAATTTTCGTTTTTGCTTCTTCACCTAATTTTTCATCAAATTTACCTTCATTGTCTTTTAAGGTTTTTTCTGATTGGTATACAGCAGAATCTGCCATATTCCTGGCTTCGATGATTTCTTTCTTCTTCTTGTCTTCATCCCTCTTTGCCTCTGCTTCCTTGACGAGCCTGTCTACTTCAGCAGTATCCATACCAGTAGAACCTTGGATCATAATCTTCTGCTCTTTGCCTGTTCATTTATCTTTTGCGGTAACATGGAGAACTCCAGATGCATCAATATCAAATGTTACTTCGATTTGCGGAACTCATCTAGGAGCTTGTGCGATTCCGTCTAAGATGAATCTACCAAGCGATTTGTTGTCTGGTGCCATTTCGCGTTCTCATTGAAGGACATGGATTTCAACAGATAGCTGTCCGTCCATAGCGGTAGAATAAACTTGTGATTTGCTTGATGGGATAGTCGTATTTCTCTCGATCATGCGAGTCATGACTCAACCAAGGGTCTCTATTCCAAGCGAAAGAGGAGTGACATCAAGTAGCAATACATCTTTAACATCTCAACTTATGATTCAAGCTTGAATTGCAGCTCATAACGCCACTGCCTCATCTGGATTTACAGATGAATTTGGTTTTTTTCAGAAGAATTCTTCTAATTTCTTCAGTACAAGAGGAACACGAGTAGAACCTCAGACTAGGATTACCTCATCGATTTGACTTGCTTGAAGATTTGCATCTTTCAATACTTTCCTACATGGTTCTAGAGATCATTCTACAAGATCATATATCAATTCTTCGAATTTTGCTCTGGATAATGTAATGTGCAAATTGCTTGGGATTCCATTATTGAGTGCTATGAATGGCTCATTTATTTCTGTTTCAGTAGAGCTTGATAATTCCATTTTAGCTTTCTCTGATGCGATTCTTACTCTTTGAACTGCCATTGGCTCTTTGCGAAGATCGATTCATTCTGTTCTTTGAAACTCTGACATCACATATTCGAATATTCTCTGATCAAAATCATCTCAACCTAAGTGAGTATTACCATTTGTGGCAAGTACTTCAAAAGTTCATTCTGAAGAAATCTCTAATATGGATATATCGAATGTACCTCCTCAGAAGTCATAAACAGCCACTTTTTCATCTTTTTTCTTGTCTAATCAGTATGAAAGCGCCGCTGCGGTCGGTTCATTAACAATACGCTTAACATCTAGACCTGCTATCTTACCTGCATTGATTGTCGCTTGACGTTGATCATCATTAAAATATGCAGGAACTGTAATTACGGCTTCAGTAACTTTTTCTCATAGATATTTCTCAGCATCTTCTTTAAGTTTTTCCAGTACTTTTGCAGAAATTTCTTCTGGTCTCACTTCTTTTCCATTGAAATCTATAAGACATTCTCCAGCACTACCTTTTACAACCTTAAAAGGAAGGTTTTTTAGCTCAGATTGAACCTCATCAAATTTGCGTCCGATGAATCTTTTTGCTGAATAAATTGTTTGAGCCGGATTGACAACAGATTGTCTTTTTGCAGGCATACCCACAATTATTTCTCAGTTTTTATTAGCTACTATAGAAGGAGTCGTACGACCTCATTCTGCATTCGGGATAACTTTTGGTTGACCTCATTCCATGAAGGCCACACAAGAGTTTGTAGTTCATAGGTCGATTCAGATTACTTTTGCCATAATATATTTAAAGTTAAAAAATTATAAATTATAAGTTACAAGTTTGCTTTTTAGCGCTTGTTTGATTTTTTGAAGAATATCTTCATTTAATTCCTTTTTTTCATAAGGCGCATAATTTGCATTCGGATTAGCATCGAGGAATTTGATTCAATCGAATTCCCTTGGCGCGAAGTATCTTGGAATCATATGCCAATGCAGATGGTTAGAAGTATTTCCGAGAGATGATACATTAATTCGGTCATTTGAGAATAAGCCTTTAACGCAATTTGACCAACTAGGGATCACTTCATCAAAAAGCTCATCTCTCTCTTCTTTGGTCATATCTGTAGTTAAATCTGCATTTTCTCTCTTAGCCCAAGCATAGCATCTTCAAATATAAGGATATTGATTAACATGAAGGAACATTGTCCAATATTTATAATCCTTTATCTTATATTTCTCGTATGCTTCAGCCATTTCATGCAATTTAAATTAATGTTAACAAAAGTAAATCCTATCATTAACGCTGACTATTATAATTGTGCGTGTTTTAATGTCAAATTTAATTTAGCACTTTTTTTACCTACGTGCTAACTATTCAAATTTTGCTTTATATCCGGTTTTATGTTAGTATTTATCATATCTTTAATATTCGGATTATGTCCCCTGACGCAAATATGAAAATACCAGACAGCTCTGGTAAAAATACAATTGATGATTCTCCTAGAAAAAATCTTAAGAATGAAATGGTAGACATTTTGGTTAAGTTGTACAGAAAAATCGTCAACTCTATTTGTAAACCCAAAAAAGATCTAGGTCCAGAAAAGGCTTATATAGATAAATTGATAGTCGAGCTTGAGAAAAACCTCATAGTATTAAGAAGGGAACTTATATATGGCAATCACTGAAAAGATGTGAAGGAAACAATGCTTGAATCTCTTGAAATCTGATTAATAACAAGATGAAAATTGAAGTCAAATCTTGCAATAGTCGAATACGAGATGAACGAGAAGGAAATAAGCAAAGTCATAGAATGTGCTAGACAGGATTACAAGGAAGTTCTTAAGCCAAATTCTGGCGATGATTCAAGAACTGACGCACAATTGAAGATAGAGGCGGATTACTTTTGTTGAAGCCTTATTTGATTAATATTCAATGCAAAGAACCCAGATGAAACAAGGATAGCAGCAATGAAAAAGCTTGAGAATATCAGAGGAAACGAATTTTATTATTTGGAATTATTGAAATTTAAGGCTCTGGTTAAGGGCATGAAGGGGAATTAATATATTTAGCTCATATGCTGAAATTAATTTAAATCTAATTGAAATACTTTTAATAAATTATCATATTCCCTTTGCTTTTTTTATGAAATCAGTAAAATAATATTGCATTTACCTTTCTGGCGTGACTGCTCAAATTTTTTTCCTTACAACAAGTTTCCTAGCGAGGTCTCGAGCTCAGAAGTGCGGTCACCGTGCTGCACTGGCCGAACCATACCGACAATCCAATCGTTAAAAATTCGAATGTCGGATTAGCACATCAAGGAATACAAAAACTGAGCATAACCTTAAGGTGAATGTAATGTTGAGACAAGGCTAGACCTTGTCTTTACTTATTATTAATGGATTAAACTTGAAAGCATTAGCATTATTTTCATGATGACTTGATTCATCATTGGCTATAAATACCATTAGGAAACAATGAATAGAAGTCATCTGATTGACATTCATCTCATCTTTCTGATGCAAATCCAAAGAGAATGTTGTGAAAAAAAATCAAAAAACTGCTGATAGATTCGGCTTTAAGCTTATGACTCACAATTTTACAGAAGAACAATTCAAAATTATAAAAAATCCCAAATTCTGACACGGAAAAAACTTGAACCCTTGCCTTGATTGTCACATTCTCATGCTTAAGGAGGCCAAAAAGATAATGGAAGAGATCTGAGCGGATTTCATAATAACTTGAGAAGTGCTTGGACAAAGGCCAAAAAGCCAAAGAAGAGATACTTTCCCAATAATAGATAAGGCTGCGGAACTTGAATGATTGGTTTTGAGACCATTAAGTGCCAAGATAATGGATGAGACAATTCCAGAGAAAAACTGATGGGTAGACAGAGAAAAACTCTTATGAATCTGAGGAAGATGAAGGAAAGATCAGATAAGCATGGCAAAAAGCATTTGATGGGAAGATTTCCCCACTCCTGCAGGATGATGCCTTTTGACTGATATATGATATTCCTCAAGGCTTAAGAATATAATAAAAGACGATGCCATCCCTCCTGAAAATGAAATTCTACTTCTTACAATCTGAAGGCACTTCAATTATTGAGATGCTAGAATTATCGTATGAAGAAAAGAGGATGAAAATGATACTATAGAAAGGCTTGCCTGAGATGACGAATATCTTCTTGAAGTTGAGGATTATGGTACTCCCGCTGTTGTTGTAAAATGATCGATGACTGATGATGTTTTGGGTTTTGCAGCATGATTATGCGCAAGATATTCAGATTGAAAAAAAGAAGAAGAGGTAAAAGTCAGAATCTGGAAAAAATCCTGATCGGAAGAATTCAGACAAATCAAACCGCTGACTGATGATGAAGCAAAAATATATATTGTAAGATAAATAATAAAAGCCCCGACGAGTCGGGGCTTTTATTATTAGATTATTTTATGACATTGACTTCCAGCTTATCATTTTCGAAATCAAGATTTATTTCACCTCCTTCGACAATCTCTCAAGCCAATAATTTCATTGAAAGAGGATTCAAAACATGCTTGATTATTGCTCTTTTGAGTGGCCTCGCTCAATATATGGGGTCATATCATATTTTAATCAAATATTCTTTAAGCTTATCTGAAAATCATACTTTTATATGCCTATGCCTCAAGATTCAGACTATCTCTTCAAGCAGTATGCCTATTATTCCATTGAGCGCATCTTTGTCTAGGGCATTGAATATTATCACATCATCTATCCTGTTTATGAATTCAGGCTTAAAAAACTTATTCAATTGTCACATTACACGTTTTTTTATCTCCTCAAAATCTCTCATTATTTTTGGCTTATCCTTATCTTTTCATACGCTTTCTACATCAAATCAGATATGTATTACCTCGTCGGTGAATTCTTGACTTCAAAAATTGGAAGTCATAATTATAATCGTATTCTTAAAGTTCACTGTCCTTCATTTGCTGTCAGTCAATCTTCAATCATCAAGCAGCTGAAGGAAAATATTGAATACATCCCTGTGGGCTTTCTCTATCTCATCGAATAATATTACAGAATAGGGTTTTCTCCTTACTGCCTCCGTAAGCTGTCATCATTCTTCATATCAGACATATCAAGGAGGAGATCATATAAGCCTCGATACTGAATGCGGCTCCATATATTCACTCATGTCTATTCTTATGAAAGCATTCCTATCGCTAAAAAGTTCCATTGCGAGAGCTTTTGCTGTTTCTGTCTTACCGACTCATGTCGGCCCCAAAAATAAGAAGCTTCATATTGGTCTTTTCTCATCTGACAGTCCTGCTTTGTTTCTTTGAATCGCCTCAGCTACAAGCCTCAGAGCCTCATCTTGTCAGACTACTCTTTTGTTCATCCTTTCAAAAAGATGAAGATACCTCTCTTTTTCGTGCTCTACAAGTTTTCAAACAGGGATTCAGGTCCATTTTGATACTATTTCTGCAATATCTTCCAGATCAACCCTGTCTTTTAGGTAAGAACTTCACTTTTTTTGATTTTCATGAAATTCATTTTCTATATCTTCAATTTCTTTTTGCACTGCTGGAATTTCGGAATATCTGATTCTAGCAACAGCTTGATAATCGAATTTCCTTTCATAATCATCTGCTTCATTCTTCAGTTTCTCTATCTTGTCTTTATCCTCTTTGATCTTCGCAATAAGATTTTTTTCATTTAGCCATTTACTGAGCTTTGTTCTGAGTTGCTCTTGCTTATCAGCTAGTTCCCTTTCGATTTCTTCCAGACGGAAATTATCAGGATTATTTTCATTCTTTAGTGCTTCTTTCTCGATTTCAAGAGATCTTATCTCTTTTTCAAATGTATCAAGCTCAACAGGCTTAGATGTTGAAGACATCTTTACGCTTGATGATGCCTCGTCTATTAAGTCTATGGCTTTATCTGGAAGCTTTCTGTCTGAAATGTATTTGAAGCTAAGCTCGACAGCACCAACTATGGCCCTATCGGAAATCTTTATTCAATGGAATGCCTCATATTTGTCTTTTATTCAACGTAAAATAGATATGGCATCTTCCTGGCTTGGCTCATCGATCATTACCGGTTGGAATCTTCTCTCTAGCGCCTGATCTTTTTCAATGAATTTCCTGTACTCATTTATGGTGGTTGCTCAAATGACCCTTATCTGTCATCTGGCCAACGCAGGCTTGAGCAAATTTCAGGCATCAGATCATCATTCTGTGCTTCCCGCTCCCACAATCATGTGAACCTCATCAATAAACAATATCACATCTCAATCGGATTTTTCCACCTCTTTCAATACCGTCTTGAGCCTTTCTTCAAATTCTCACCTGAATTTCGCTCACGCAATAAGCGCTCACATGTCAAGCGACATGATTTTCTTATTTTTTAAGTTATCCGGCACGTCATTCTCCACTATTTTCCTAGCAATTCATTCTACTATGGCCGTCTTACCGACTCATGGATCTCAGATTATCACTGGGTTGTTCTTCTGTCTTCTGGATAATATTTGGATAGTCCTTCTTGTTTCCTCTTCTCTTCAGATTACAGGATCTATTTTTCATTCCTTGGCAAGCTCAACAAGATCGATGCAATATTTTTTAAGGGATTCATACATGTTTTCCGCATCGTTTGAAGTCACCCTTTCTCAATGCCTCATTTTCTCAATCTCTTTTTTATATGAAGCAAAGTCAATTGAGAATTCTCTGAATATTTCAGAAAGACTATGGGCTTTTTCAATCAATCATAAAAACAGATGCTCCTCCGTCACATAAGAATCCTGCATCGTGCGCGCCAAATTGTCTGCGAAAGCAAGAACCTGATTGAGTTCTGGAGAAAGAGTCAGCTGTGTAATTCACGACTCTATCCTTGGCAGAGATGATATGGCAAAATTTGTTTTCTGGTACAGTAGGTCGATATCGACCTTAAGCCTCGAGAGAATCTCTAAATTTATACTATCTTGGGCACTTAATATCACAAAAAGCAGATGTGTTGACTCAAGCATCGTATTTCAGTTTGATATTGCCATTGTCTGCGCTTCTTGCAGGCGTTTTGAAGCTGAAATTGTAAATCTTTCGAATTGCATAATGATTTTAATTATATTTTAAAGAAATTCTTTCTTTTATGGCTTTTGTTTGGTTTTTTCTGGATAATTTCCCTATTCGACTAGCACGTAAATTATATACGTGCTAATTACAAAGTCAAGAACATTTTTATAAAGAAGTCAAAAATCCTTCATTTTTTTGCTTTTTAAAGTAAATATGATACAATTTGAAGGATAAAATTTAAATTAAGAGCATGTCTAGAGAAAGCGCTGAGAACAGAGAGTCCAGCAATCATGTTAAACAAAAAAAAGATGAGAGTGATCTTTTGGCAACTTTGGTTCGAGATTTCGTAGAAGATAAAGCAAAAAGGAATGATGTGGAATTTTCCGCATTTTTTGATGAGATTACCACTAAAGATACGAGCAAGCTTGATGAGGATATCTTGAGGCAGATAGAAAAATTCAAATCCAAAAATGAAAAATTCACAGGCCTGAATGTAGAGGGCATTACTTATTTTGATATCCAAAGAGAAACAATCAAGGCCTGAATAGGCCTTCAGACAAGAAGGGATGAGCTAGAGCAAGCCATAAAAGATCTTTACATTTTAGGGGTGGCTACTAATGCTGTAAAATTATCAGCCGAAATCAAGAAGCTATCTAAGAAAAATCTGGATGACATGCTTGTTTCAGAAGTTGAAAGAAAAGATTTTTTAAAAAAAATCTTCCCAAATGATGTTCCAAAATTAAAAGAAGAGTGAAAAATATTCGATTTTCTATGACTTGATTTCAATTCTCTATCAGAGACACAAAAGCAAGCTGCAAAGAATTTTTATCATTCTTGATTACAGGACAGGCATGCTCTTTTTGAGCTTGTTAATTCAACTGCGAATGTTAATCAGAAAAAGAAGCTCATACAGACATTCATGCCAACCATAACTTTAGCTAAGCTGATTGAACTATGAATTATCGATGACAAGAAAGCGAGTGAGATTATATTTGAAAGCCTCAAGAACAAATTTCCAAATATAAAAGAGGAGAAAAGAGGAGAATTTGTGGATTATATAAGAAAAGAGGATTTTGTGGTTTCGAGCAGCAGCTTTTTATCAAATCCTGACAATCTGGATAAGATCATTGCTGACAATAAATTTGAATGATTATTTGAGGATGTGCAGAAACTGGAACAAAAATCCGAAGAGAAAAAAGAACAATTAAAGCCAAAAAATAAGCTCGAGTTCCTTAAAAGGATAAAAGAATCAGGTGAATATAACACCTTGGGGAATTTGGAAATCTTTTGAGATGATATAATCTTTGAATGAGTTCATATAAAAGATGGGATAGACAAGAAATTGCATATGAAAATTGAGAGGATTCATGATAATTGAACGTTGGATATTAAAGAATTGACTCATGAGAGCTGAATAAGAAGAGAGAGTGAAACAAAAGCCCAAAACATAAACTACGAGCAATTCGAGAATATCCTTTCATATTTCATATATGCTCCAAATTATTGAAAATTCCTATCAAACCAGGAATTCAAGAAAAAAATAGAGGACTGAGGACTGCAAGAAATACCCGATGAAAAAACTGTCAATTCTCTGAGCGACCTTTTAAAGAATATTAATATCAAAGATAAGGAATGAGAGAAGTTCTGACTAAAAATCTGAACTATTTTCACATTTAAATGATGAGATAAAACTGACGATGTAGCAGTTTGCAAAATTCTTCAAATTGACGAGATAAATAAAAAGATAACAATTACCAATTGAGCGAAGCCATCATATAGCTTCAGTGAATTCCTTGGATGATTTAGCGCGGAAGAAGGAAAAAGGGTTGCCGTAATCAATTCTACAGAAGATCTAATCAATTCGTTAAAGGACGATAAAGATGCGAAAGACTGATTTAAAGATCTCGTCTACGATAAGGAGATAAATAAGATTTTACCAAAGAACCAGGAGAAGAATAAGGAGCATCCTTGAGTAAGATATTTTGTCAATAAAGATAAAAAAGCTCTTAAAATTGAAAAAATTAAATGAAATGAGATTATTGTAAGCATATGAGAATATACCGAATGAGAGAAAGTCTGAAAAAAATGAGAGAAGATAAAAAATGACAAGTTCTCTTGATCTAAGCCTTTTTCTATGACAAATGAGGTGTTTTTTGCTTACATGAAAAAACATAAATTATTAGCAAAGATTTATGAAGAAGATGTTAAAATTACAGAATCTGTAAATAAAAAAGAATTGCCACAATGAAGAAGTGCTTGAAAATGGTTTTTCTGAATGCAGAATTATTTGACCATTTCCATGTGAGTGAAACAATGGTACACATCCATAAAAGATACGCTTAAAGAAAACAATGACCTTCAAGCTGCAGAATTTGCTCTAGGCTTATGATTTGCTTTGCCAGATAGCATGAAGAGCGATCTTCAAAGCAGAGTTGAATCCGTGCAAAAGAAAAAAATGTGAGAAAAAATCACTCAGTTAGAAAATATGAATCCATGACTTGTAATGAAACAAGTTATAAAGATACTTAGAACGTCAAATGCTTATCAGCATGAATTGGAAGCGGCGCTGATGTATATCATAAAAAAACATTGAACCCTATACCCTGCTGATCTTTATGAATATAAATGATCGTTTCTTTGGTACAAGAAGCTTGGCTGAAGAATTTGAGACTCTCTATATACGGAATATTTCAAAGAACAGATACAGAACTGATTACCTGCAAGTGAAGAATGATTGGTAACCGCTCTGCTATTTAAGCAAGCTGACATAGAATCAAAATACTATCCGAAAAGAAGAACTACTATAGGCCAAGAGTTTGAAGGAAATTTTTCAACATGAAGAAAAGTGAAAGATGCCTGAAAGGAGGACAATAGTTGAAATGTTACCAGAGATTGAAGAGAAGCGTATTGCCTTGAAATGCTTAAAAAATGAAGAATACTCTATGCTATCTGAGCGCTGGAATCGACATTGGAGAAATGATGAAGCGCAACAGCAAAAAATAAAATTCCTTTTATGATTGCGCTTAGTTGAGTCACAAGGAATTTAAATCAAGATGATGCAAAAAAATACGCATGACTTTGACCGAAATATCTTAACCCGATGTTCAGCTGTTGTGAGACTCCTGCAAAAGTTAACCTATTTGAAAAAGTGGTTATAAAAATAGCTCAAAAGCTCAATAATACCGATATGGAAAAAGATGTCATGTCAATAAAAAAGATGAAGGAAGATGGGACGGAAGAATTGAAGATTCTCAATGCCACTGAAGAATTCTGGAAGAAATACTCTTGAATACTCGCCACGAAGCTATTGACAAACGATAATCAGATGTATCTTTGGTCAGAAGAAGATCCTGATATAAAAGAATATTTCTTATATGCCAATCTTTCTGCCAGATTCCATAAAAATAATTATACTTGAGATACTGGATGAATCAATGCGGACAGCTGAGTTTATGATGATGATAATTCATTTCTTTTCCTTGCCTGATGAGCGCAGAATTATCTTAAGCCTGCCCTTGGGAATCCTTGAAAAAGACCAATGCCATGATGATGACCAAAGAAAAATTTTGACAGCCTATTGAAGAATCTGAATAAAATAAAAGATGATAAGAATCTTGATGAAGACCAAAAAAGGAAGATGTTCAAGAAATTCAATAAGGAAATTCTAATTTGGCTATATGAAAGCACTACTCTATCAAGAGATGATCTTATGAACCTAGATTGGTGAAAAGAGCTTATCAAGACCTGATTATGGATTTACACAAGAGAAGAGAGAACTTATTTTGAAACTAAAAATTTGGATGATATCTATCAGAGGAAATTGGATGAGGCCTATAATAAGTACAAATCTTGAGAAAGTAAAAACTTTGAAAATCTGGAAAAGAAGAAAAATGAAGTAGTAGTGAAAATCGATGATATACTAAACAAGAGAATCTCAAAAAAGGAAGTTCAAATGCAGAATAAGAAGAAACAAGAACAGGCCGCGCTTAATAGCTATTTATCCAATCTGGCCAGTGAATCCGATTATGATATTGCTGCCTAAGGGCTTATCCTTATGAGTTTTGTAGTATCCGTTGCTCAGCTTATTATTTCGATGCTAGCTTTTGGCAATCATAATTCAGAAGATATGAAGCGAATGAGTTCCTCATTCGCTTTTCAATTTTCTGGAACAGCTTTCAGTCTGATTTTAAGGGTTTCATCGTCCATTAAAGCATAAAATTCTGTTTTCGGCTGTCGTGTAGTAACCTTGATTCTGAGGTAATTTTTTTGACTGATTCCTAGCTTGACATATTCTTTTAATTTCATAAATTATTTACAGAGTAAAAGTATAAAAGATATAAAGACCGGAAAGTTATAGTGTTTATAAGGATATTCACAAAATAATCAATGAATTTAATCTTTTAATCTTTAAAATCTTTTAATCTTTTAATCTTTTTAGATGAAAATTTGAATAGATTGTCGAATGTATTCGACAAATTTTACATGAATCGGAAGATATGTCTACGAATTAGTAACTTATCTTGCAAAAAATGATAAAGAAAATGAATATGTTCTTTTTTTTAATGAACCTCATTATACGAATTTCAAGTTGCCAAGTCCCAAATGGAAAAAAGTACTGGCGAATACTAGGCATTATACAATCAAAGAGCAGACCATATTCCTATTCAGACTGCTTAGAGAAAAATTGGATCTCATGCATTTTACTCATTTCAATGCTCCGATATTATACAAGAAGCCTTTTGTAGTAACGATACATGACCTCACCCTGTCTTTCTACCCTGGGAAGAAAATGACCAGATCCTATCATAGGTTCGGCTATAATCTTACAATAAAGACAGTAGTCAAAAATGCTATAAAAGTTATCGCCGTTTCTGAACATACAAAAAAAGACATAGTAGAAATACTTAATGTACCGGAAGAGAAAATCAGTGTGATCTATGAAGGAATCAATAAAGAAGAATTCATAAGGCCATCTCAGGAAGATATAGACAATCAGAAGCTGAAATTCAATATCAAGAATGACTATATCTATTACACTTGAGTATTAAGGGAACACAAGAATCTTGTCAGATTGATAAAGGCCTACTCGGAATTAGTTGAAGAATGACTTGATTTGGATCTGCTGATCACCTGAAAGGAAGACTACACATATTTTGAAGTGCGTGACATGATAATCGCAAAAAAACTGCAATGAAGAATACATCTGCCATGATTTGTCACAAATAAGGAGCTTGTGTGATTTTATGCATGATCGAAGGCTTTCGTGTTCCCTTCTCTATATGAATGATTCTGATTGCCTATATTGGAAGCAATGGCAACAGGCACCCCCATTACATGTTCAAATATATCTTCTATACCTGAAATAGCTTGAGAAAATTGAGCCATCTTCTTTAATCCCATGAGCATAGAAAGCATAAAACAATGAATTAAAACCGTTCTTGATGATAAGTCTACACGAGAAAAACTTATTAAAAATTGATACAAAAGAATTGAAGATTTCAAATGGGAAAATATGGGAAAAGAAATAATGGAACTATATAAAAATATAAAATAAAATTTCATCAAAAATATGCACTTAAAGAAGCTTACTTAATTAAAAAAATAATATAAAACACTAAATGACCAACTTATTCTCTCCAAAAAGGAATTTTTATATTTCTTATACAAAATGACTCGCTCTGATCTATATGATAATCATCCATCTTTTGGATTGGTCTGAATTTCAGCTTGGGTTGACGTCTAGCCTTCTTAAAGAGGTACTGCATACCAGCTTGATTTTTTTTGTCGCTTTGACTGGAGCAAATATAATCCAGGCATATTGAAATTATGACAATTTAAAGAAGCCCATAAAGAAGCTTTATAAGAGGATATTGATTTTAACTTTGATATATTTTGCTTATAATTTGATCAAATTTATGATATTTGATTTTTCCACTTCCGCATTTTATCAGCAGTTCATGGAAAAATGATATTTCAATATCTGATGATTATTGACATTCAGATCATTCACCTCACCTATTACCGTGCTTGTCATGGATTCGATGTTTTTGGCTTTATCACCGATTTTATTATATCTTAATAAAAATTCAAAACATAAGAAATGAATACTCATATGAGTTATTGTGGCTCTTCTTGTAATAAATTATTGAATAGTGATTCCGAATTACATTCCATTTAATCCTATCAATCCTTACTTTCCAATAAATCAGAATCCTGTACTAGATTTCTTGTATGCAAATAATTATGTTTTATTCCCAGTAGCGCTTTGGGCCATTCCTTATCTTATATGAAGCCTGCTTGCAATGTATTGATTTGAAAAGAAAATGCATCAGGCGACACTACTTTTTGCAACAATTACGATTATCTTAGGTTCCATGAAGTTTTTCAATAATGAATCTCTATTATTGAATCCTTATATTTTCCCGCTTCAGCCTTATTATATTTTCGTCTGCTTCTTTGCCCTTTTTGTTTTCATAAGGATATTTATGTGGCTGGAGAAAGTGAAATCCCGCAAAATCCATGCAACTTTATCGGTAATGAGATTCCTTTGAGATAATAGCCTATACGTATATATTTATCACTGGATGGTAATTGATATATCAATAAGGATATTCTTCCCTTATTTAAAAACTATGTGGCTTGTGATGTCGCTTTATCTATTCTTTCAAATATATCTGAATCGCCAAACCATTGCTCAGTATTATGAATATTGATATAAATCCTGACATTATAGGGCTAAAAAATCAGTAATAGAAAAATATAACCTTGAACTTCAAGAAGACTAGGCATTAGTTTGACATATTTAATTAATTACCTATAATAAATAGCATTAATTATAATTTTAAAGAATATGTCACCGATAACTAGAAATGAGGATTCTGAATATCCTCTTAATCAGGAGCAGAAAAATCAGGAAAAGCCAATGCCTAAGGAAGTTGGCGAAATACTTGTCTCCACATCTCAAAAAGCGGAGTGAGTCATGGATTGAACTCATGTTCCAGATGAGGACATTGAGGTCAAAAGAAACGCACTGATGGAACAGCTGGACCGATTATCAAGCCAGCTTGCAGAAGGCTTAGAAAAATACGAAGTGATGTTTTGAGAACAATTCGCCTATATAGATGCAGCAATCATGAACGTGGAATATGCAGGACCAGATGAGCTTCAAAATTTGAATTCAGATAATATCGAGGTCAGTTCTTTATTCTGATGATTTGATCCAAAAAATATTTGAGATACAAAACTGTATATTGACCTTTTGAAAAAATTAAAAGAACAGAAAGATGTACAAATCCAGGCTCATCTATTAGGATTTATCGAACTTCTTAGTGTTTATGTTTTGAATAAAGATGCAAACAGGATAAATTTTGAAGCAGATGAGTTCAAAAAAATAGTATTTGACAATCCTAAAATAAATCCGAACTATCAGATTCTCTTGATTAGAATCTTTGAATTGATGGAGAGACAGACAAGCATGATGGTAGCTGCATCTGAGAAATTGCACTCAAATTTTTGAAATGAATTGACACACGAACAAAGATCAGATGCACAAGATATAGCAAAATTATTTGAATAAAGCCTAACAAAAAAATGGATAAGATATCATATGGCCCCGTCCTCGATAATCTGAAAAAAGATTTTTCTATGATAATCTATGCTTATTCTCTTGCCATAGACAATTATATAACATATATTTCCGAGTGAACGTCTGCGGATATTATTACCTGTGAGAACAATATTTTCCATTTCCTTACGACTAATATTGATTTGGGGTTGGAATTATGAGAACATCTGATTAGGACTATGGATAATATCATTGAAAGCTATGAGAAAGATTTTGAATCGTATAAGATTTGCAATAAGATTTTCAGCAATCTGAAAAAAAATCTTTTGAATAAACTGATCGAACTTAAAAATAGGACGAATTGAACAATTGAAGTTTCTCAAGGATCAGTCAAGGCAAAAGTCTCTTGAACATTAAGCTCCTTGTAATTTATTTTAAAATCATAAAAAAACGGCCTTAAGGCCGTTTTTTTTATGATTTATAAGAAATTTGACTATGAATTCAATAGGATTGAAGTCCGGAAGCATGTTGCCTCCAAAGTGCTTTCCACTGGAAAATCTGAACTCTGATTGTGGTCATAGGGAATAGACAGATCAAGATATGAGGATTGCTGCAGATCGTTTATTATCGTGGAGCGCTCATTATATTCAGAATCTATTCACACAATGAGCCTCCCAGAATGAGTCACCATGATTTGTCAGAGTTCGATGTGAGTTATCGCTCAGTATGACTTTTTCTGGATTCCATTTTTTTCCCCAAGAGGATTATCTTGTTTCCCAAGCCAAAATAAGACTACTCATTTTTGGATGGCTTGGCGAAGATAATACTGTTCCCAATTCCTTTGCCGGCTGAAGAAATCCTCATTTCATTCGGTGTGAAGTTTTGCATTATCAACCCTATCAGGACTTGCAAATACCAATTTTTTTCACGGCGATAATTCTTCTATGATTTCCATTGCAGTCTTTCGCCAATCAGATATTCAGCGGATAGGTCAAGCTAGAAATACTAGTTGTTCATCGGCAGCTATTTCTTGTATTTCCACAGGATGGATTGATTTGCTCATATAGAGATTGATTATTTTTTGTAATTATATCTGAAAAACGGAAAATGCCAGAAAGTTTTTATGCCATGGCCACGAGAGTGTCAAAGTTCTTTGAATTCTAATAAATTCTCCTCAATCAATCCGAAAAGCTCATCGAATTTCTCAGTTCTATATCCAGGATTGATTCCTATTATGTAGTTTTCCCTAATTTTCATGAACTCCAAATATCTGAATGTGAAATCAAGAAGCTTATCAAGTTCTTTTCTTATTTTTTCTCTTTTCCCCTTATAGAATAGCAGCTTGATCGAATTATGTTCCTTGACCAATTCCCTAAGCTCCCAGTAATGCCAAACCATAAAATAATAGAATATGTTTTCGTCTTTATTCTCATCTTCTATGGAATTAAAGAAATCAAGGAAGGCGGAAAAGAAGAATTGGCTTCAGGTATTCTTCAGGAAAACATAGCAATCCAAATATCTTGAATTCAAGTATAGGTGTCACCAGGTATTGAAATCCAGCAGAGGAATGTCGGCTGTTTCATATTCAGGAATATAGAATCACCTGTGGTCTCTCTCGATTTGAGTATTGAAGTGGGCGACAAGAGGAAAGGCTCACATCGGCACATTCTTGTACTTGGTCGCAAATTCGAATTTTTCCTTGTAATCCTCCAATTTCATATTCGGGTGCATGATCAGATTGAAGATGCAGCCCACTCTTTTGCCTTCATATCTTTTATGAAAATCACTGAGAGCCTTGAATCAGGATTCATATTTCTCTTCTTTTGCAATATTCGATCAGATAGTCCTTCATAGGAATTCTCAATCATCTTTAGCATGAAGCGCATCGATTCAGAAACGAATAAATATTTCCAGATTCGGCCATTTCTCTAGCATATCATCTATGAGCTTCACTGTCTTTTCATAAATTTTCGGATTTGCCATTCACATGAAATCTCAGAAAAAATTTACATTAGCACCCTTCGAGAGATCGAGGCTCATGAGGAACTTGGTGAATTTATCGATATATTGCATAGGATTAGGATTATTTATCCTTAGCGATATTTCTGTTTCTTCAATCAAAGAGAGATATCTGTTGCAATCCGCAATAGAATCTTCTAAATCCTTCTCGCTCAATGGTGTCGGCTTATGGAGATATGTTGCGCAATAAGAGCAATTATTGAGGCATGGGTTATTCCTTATAGAGAAATGCATTGCCTTGTTCAGACGACTGTAGTATGATGAAGTTTTGATATCTTCTCATGGCCTTACTTCAATCATCTCATCTTTCTGATATTCGAAGACGAGATTCTGAGGGAAATTCCTTTCTGTTTTCAGTCTAAGAAGTCAATTTTCATCCCTGTAGAAAACATCGCTTTTTGATATATCTCAGAAGAAATCTATAAATTCAGAAGCTCATCATATGTTCACAATATCCATTCAATAACCGAATATCTTATCCAAGAAAGTCTTTTCCGGTATGGTCCTGAAATCTGTTCATCCTATGATGCATATCAATTTAGGGTATTTCGCTTTCATCTCTTTTATTATCTTAGAGAATCTTGGAAGCTCTCAGTAGGCTCATATAAAGGAGAATCCCAAAATCGGCGACATTCATTCTGAGGCAGCATTTTCGCAAAAATTCTCAAGCTTTTTCCTATAAAGCCCATATATGACTTCAGGGTCATCTCAGTCCGGATCCAGAATTATAGGATAATCGCATTCTGCAAGTCACAATGTCTTATCTTCTCATTTCTTTCTTTTCGCATCAAGCGCCTCCATGATACTCTTGGTGACCAAGCTTCATAACTCTAGGACGCATATTTCATTTCACTCTGCATCTTCGCTGTGGCATAAGATATTATGGATATCAATAGCATATTTTTGTACGGCAATAACAGTCTCTGGTCAAGATAATGGCTGGTTTGCATTTATTTCCGAATTACTAACAGATTTTTCCATGAAATTTTGAAACAATATTCTGAAAGACAATATAATAGTCTATTGATAAATGTCAAAATTATGTTGTGATATAGGAAGCATCTTTTAATGATTTCTATAATTCATAAGCTCAGGCAGCACTGTTTAACTTTTTAAATATTTCAATGCAAATAGCATCAAAATCAATAGTCTGATTTTGCTTGCTTTTTAAATCTTTTAGTATTACTGAGTTTGTCCTCTCTTCTTCAGTTCCAGCAAATATTCAAAATAATATTTTTTTTGATTCTGCGTAGCTAAATTGTTTTGCTAATTTCTCATTGCCATAATAAACATCGGTTGATATTCATGATTCTCTCAGCTTTTTGGCTATCTTATCAATATAATAAGTAGAATTTCATGGGACATTGAAAATCATCGCCTGAGCGAGAGGGATTTCTGTATTTATAAGATTATTGTCTTTAAACCTTGAGAAAAGCCTTGTAAGTCAAATTGATCAGCCTACTCATCAATAATTTTTCTTATCTGAAACAACTTTCATTCAAGATATTTCTCTTATTGAATTTACAAGATTATCGTAGCTTCATCCGCTGCAAATGCTTCAAAATTCAGGATAATCGACAAGAAATGTTTCAAAGACCGTTCAGGTGTAATAATCAAGTCATCTTGTTATAAATGGATCAAATTTTACATTTACTCATTTATTTTTCAGTGAATCAATAAGTAAAAACGTTTCTTTGAATGAATTAATGATATTTTCGCTTTCTATTTCCCGTATTTCTCAAGTTTCTAGAATATCCAATAATATTTTTCAAGAACAGGTGATATCTTTTAACCTGTCCATAAATTCGTCTTTTGAGATTTTATAATAATCATCCAAGAGCCTATAAAATAAATCCTTGTCTTTTCATTTAATTTTAAAATATTCGCTTATTGAATCAAGGAATTTTTTATTGTTTACACGGATTTCAAACTTCTTACCTATCCTCAGTTTGTTAAAAATATTTTTAAGTGTCATATCAAGGGTTTCTATGATTTCGATATCGTAATTTAAGCTTAAATCAGTTCAGATTATATCAATATCACATTGTGTGAATTCTTTGAATCTTCATTTTTGCTGCCTTTCTCATCTCCAAACTTTCTGTATTTGATATCTTTTAAAAGGAAACTGAATGCTATCTTCATTTTGCACTATATATCTAGCAAGCGGAACTGTAAGATCGAATCTTAGGGAATAGTTTTTCAGGTCTTCGGCTCACTGTTTCAGTCAATACAATCAAAAAATCTGTTTTGAGACTTCTTCTCATCATTTTGCAATCAACACTTCATTATATTCAATTGCTGGAGTCTCTATATTAAAATATCAATAAGTTTCATATGTTTCCCTGATGATATCTTTTATTTGATTTTCAATTGCTTGATCCAAGGGGCTAAGCTCAGGAAATCATCCTGGCAATAAATTCTTTTTCATATTATATTTTTTAATTAATTTATAAAATAATCGTCCATTATCGAGGTCAGGTTTTTAAAAAAAGTTACATTTAATATCACTCCTGCCAATGTGATAGGAAGTGATGCCAGATATTCATATAAAGTCTCTTTTTCTTCATTTTCAAATTATCATTATTAAAAGAAAATTAAAAAAATCCCCAATTAAAGGAATTTAACCCTCTTGGAGATTTGATTTTGTTTTTAAGAAGAATTTCTTACTTTGCCAAAATATCACTCCAAGCGGAATGATTATGATGAGAAGATGTAAGAATTAATTGTTGCATATATTTTTTAATTACTGAGGAAAGTATAGAAATAAACATTCCAAAATCAAATTTTTTCTTAAAAACGCATTCAAGAAAGATAAGTGATTTCAATATTTTAAGGTGAAAATATTGATACCCTTTGTTGGTTTCCGAAGTTAGCAATTAAAACTCTGTTCAGTATTTTTTCAAAAAACAATCCTTGTAACCTCAAAATCTAGAGCTTATATTATCAAGGATTTGAAAGAAAAAATGTTCAGATATTATGTATTGAAATACTGCCATATTACTTTCTCAATTAAGGATTCACCTTTTGTTTAATTTTTCTTTCTCAATTAAGATATTTTTTCTGAGATCATAAAATTCCTCTCTTGTTATATTCAAAATCAGTCATTCATTTAAATCCAAGCTATTCATAATGCCTTTTCAAGTATTTTCTTTAAAAAGCGGTATGTTAAGGTCGCTTATCTGTAAGCACTCTCTTTCATGGGCGCTGAATACAGGCAAATTAAAAGGAACTCACTCGATTGCCAATCTTATATCTTCCAAATCCCATTCGGTAGGTATTTTTGGAGAAAATAATATTAGGCTCATATCTCATCAAAATGGATGATTAAAGGCATATCTGACTGAAGACAAGACAGTCATGAAGAACCTGAACAAAAATTCATCGTTTTGGATATTCGTAACGTACGTCGGAATCTTATAACAAGCGACCGTTCCGACATCATTCTCAAAAAAATCATCTACCAGTTTTTTTGAAATCAATCAAGATTGAATCGAGGATTCAAGATTCTTGAGTGAGGTTCAGCGAAGATATAAAGTCCTTAGAGAGCTTTCTCTGGCGTCGTTTATGATTTTTAAGATATCATGTTCGTACTTTCTAGTAATTCATGCAATATCTGTCACCTTAAAAACTGTCGAATTCTCAATTTTTGCGATTTGAGCCTGAGGCGTTGATAAGATTTTACCTACAAAAGCACGTAGCTCATCAATAAAAGATATACTGGTATCTTTAAGGCGAACGTCAATTGATGTGAAATTTTTCGGAGCATTTTTCATACATATCGGCAATAGGATTAATTCTATTATTTATAGCACATAATATGATGAAAGTCAATTTTGAAGCCATTATTCCATTCTTGGTGTCTGTCCGCTTCGCTCCCGGGCATAAACTTCTCATCCCTTTCTCTCCGGCAAACCAAAAGACACAAAAAATCCTGCTTTCACAGGATTTATATTTGTCTTCTTTTAATCTTAATTATACAATACCTAACAATATCAGGGGTTGTTCACAAATAATATCAGAAATTTTTAATTCAGATCTAGAAATCTTATCTATTAAATCTCTTTTAAATCATAATTTTTCAAGTACATAAGTTGGATTACGATGTCAGTTAGAGATTAGTAATTCCTCAGTTGAGCTTTTTTCTATAATATCTTTGACAACTTTATCAATCTCTTCTTCGTTTGGAATTTTTCCTTTTGCCTTTATATATTTAAATTGAATATCCTTGATAAAGCCATTACTTTCACATGCAACGTTAAAAGCATGTCTTGTAATGAATATATTGCTTAATGTTGCAGGTTTATACATGTATGATGCAAGAAACTCAGTTATTAATTTTTTTTCAAAAAGAGTTGTATAAAAATCTGAAAGACATTTTTTCATTCTCTTTGCAACCAATTTATTACTTGTATCCAATCTTGCATCTAAAGATGCGATTAGCCTTTCAAGAATCATTGGATTATCTTCAATTACGAATTCTGTTTTTTGCACACACAATTTTTTTGTTCGATCCCCCGTAAGCCTTCTTACTGAGTCAATGACACTAATATTATTTTCTGGAAAAGTTTCAATTCAGCTTTTGCATTCCTTTATCTTGTTTGCCATTTTTAAATTTTTTACAAAGATATTAAATTCTATATATAAAAACTATAACACAATATACAAAAAAATCAAAAAAATAGAATTTTTAGTGATTTTTCTCTATACACAATCTATTTATAATCTATGATTTTATCATCATTCAAATAAAGTTCAATTTTGTCAAACCTGGTGCCGAGAAAGAGATTTACTCGTCCGCTTCGCTCCCGGGCATAAACTTCTCATCCCTTTCTCTCCGGCAAACCAAAAGACACAAAAAATCCTGCTGTCACAGGATTTTATTTGTCTTCTTGGTGCCGAGAAAGAGATTCGAACTCTCACATCCATGCGGACACAGCCACCTCAAGGCTGCGTGTCTACCATTTCACCACCTCGGCATGAGGGGAATACAAATATCGTTTAGGTTTTGCCTTTGAACGGTGTGCACCTCAGGCTGCGTGCCTGCCTGCCGGTAGGCAGGTCTACCATTTCACCATCTCGGCATAAGGGGAATTTCTATTGGTGGAGAGATTTTATGTAATTTTTTGTAAGTTGCAAATTAAATTAATTAAAATCGTAGATAAACTCCGATGATATTAATCTGCAATATTTGTTTTCTGTAATTCCTTCTTTTTTCTTATGCTTTCTATTTCAAATTTTCTGATGCATAACCTCAATTCCGTATCCAAACTTCATCTCAATCATATGAATTTAGATCAAAATAATATTTTGTTTCAAATTTCTTTTCTAAAGGTTAAAATAAGTTTTATATTGAATATTTTTTCTTTTCATCATAATCATACTAATTTCATATATAAATCCACTATATCATTCTCTTGATAAAATATTTGTTCTTCGTCACTGATTTTTGCTTTATCGATACAAAATCAGATTCATCAAACACTGATATCTTTTAGAAAACATTCTTTTTGATCAATCTCAATAGGAATAATTTCATCAAGTAAAACATCTGTATTTTTTCCATCTTCAAACTTCAATCTTCAAAACTCAATCCTGAATTCCTCCCTTCTATCCATTCAATCGATCCTTGACTCTTTAGTATCCCTTATAATTCAAACCTCATTGATTTCTTCCAAAATAATAATCTTTATCTTTTCAAAATCTAATCTCAGAATATTTGTAGAATCAGTGTAACTGCCATAGTCAAAATCTCAAAGCATGAGTTTACCGATATGATCATTATTCCATTCGTTAAAAAGTTGAGATAACCTGTCTAAGAATGATTCTTTCTCGCTCATTCATTTAAGGTTTTTCAGATTCTCAATATCAAAAGATTCAAAGAAATCTGCTAATCTTATGCTTAAAAATTCCTCATTTGTTCAATAATTTATATTAATGACGTATTCAGAGGTATTGATTTGTAACTCTTTAATGCTTTGCTCTTCGGACACATGTGCCAAAAATGAATTCAGCTCTTCCATTTTTTTCAAGGCATCCGGAGAACTTGTATCCTTATTTAAATAAAGAGCCATCTTTCTTTTGATTTTCTTGAGTGTTTCAATATTTCATAAAACATCTTTTTTAAAAAGAAGAATTATTCTCGTATCTTTTGTTTTCAAAACCTGAAGTTCTCATTTATGGAATTTAGCATCAAGCTTATTTATATTTACTGACTTTTTAATCAATAAATTACAAGCATTTATTTCCTCTGCTTGAAGATTATCACATATTATGGTGCAACCGACTGCCTTCTTATTGATTCTTACATTTTTTCATATTATAGTAGAATATTCAGCATAATCTATTTCAATATCTCAACTGAATGATTCAATATATGAACTAGTGATAACATTTCAATTTATGAAAATATTTCAATCAAGTGCAATGGCACTTCAATTTATAACATTTCAGAATACATTCATATTTCATCGGACAGATGTCACCTTTCATTCGATATTTCAATTCTCAACCCTTATATTATTTCATATAAGTTCATAATATTTTCTTACATTTCATAATAATGATATCTTTTCTCAGCAGGTTATCTCAAGGCTTTGGGTTTCCTTTCAGATATCTCATCTGTAATTGATTTCCTTGCTTACAGATATCTTAGTTGGTATATGAATTCAAGAAGAATGATATTCCGTTTCAGCATTTATGAATCAACTTACATTAGCTTTTATGTACACTTTCGTATCATTTTCTGAAGTCTCAATTCATTCTCAGCACAGAATCTGAAGATTTATATTATCCTCTCAAATAAGTCAATCAATTATTCTTCAATCTATTTGCATTCACTTGCTTCAGAAGGTCGGTTTGTATTTTATTGCCATCAATCAATCGTTTACATTACAATCAATTTGAGGAAAAATACATTTGAATCTCTTAAGATCAACATTTTCTTTTTCGGAGACTTCTACAGGTTTCTTATCTGGCTTCATTTCAATCAATGTCTCAAGCCTAGACGGATTTCATGTGGTAGGAGATTTAATTTTAGCAATTGTTCATTTATAATATTGCACTCACAATCACTTGCAGATTTCATTTTTATCCAATCAGAATCTTAATCATTTTGAGAACATATAAGCAATAAATTCATCAAATTTAAAATCAAAAATGACCTCCTTTCAACTCTCAGATTCAACATATATCCTTGAAAAGGTGCATTCGACTTTTAACAACTGTCAATTATATTCTGAGTTATTCAAAATGAATTTTTTATACTCATCTCTTCTTACAGATGAAAATGGGCAAATTTTCTTTCAAAGTATTAATCCTTCAGAGCATTGTTTCTGTTCCTCGAAATTGTAGATGATTTCTTGGAAGTTATCGTAATTAAGGTCTTCTATATAATGATATTTGAAGAAAACATCGAATATCGATAACATTTTTTCTCTATTTGATATATCTTTCAATTTAATTGAGATATTCATTCCCTCAGAATGAAAATACTTTAAAATATCCTCAAGAAGTATTTCTTGAGAATTTTCTCTTACAGTTTCTATTACCTTGGGAGCAAAAGATGTGATTTCACTTTTTCTATCTGTTAGGTTTTCATGCCCATCCTTAGTAAAGTTCATATCTGATCCTAATTATTTTCATATTTCTAATTTTATCGCATAGATTAAAAAAAGTCAATTTATGAGCTTAAAAATCAATATAAAAGAGACTCTTTAAAAAAAGAGTCTCTTTTATGATTAGAGTTTCTTTATTTTCATCTCTAGCCCTATATGGTACGCCCTGCTGGGGTCGCCCTCCGGGCCGTACCCCAAGAGTACTTCCTGCGGGCGCACCCCAAGAGTACTTCCTGCGGGCGCACCCCAAGAGTACTTCCTGCGGGCGCCCTCGGCCGAAAGACAAATCATTGTCTTTCTAAATTTGCTGCACAAATTTGCCTCACGCCTGCCTGCCGGTGGGCAGGTTCGCCCCCCCTCTAATCGTCATAAGAAAACAAATTACCCCTATTGCGTAAGGAGTAATTTTTGCTTTGATTGGTAGAGCCTAATAGACCGTTAAATTTATTTACCTGTCTATAAAACCTCATTAGATTTTTTTAAATTTGCTATTTTACCTAACGGTAATAAAGCATTTTTATGATCCTCTTCATTAGCTGCAGTACAACAATCAGTCAAAACTATTATATCGTAGTCCCTATCATGAGCATCTCTTACAGTATTTGAAACTGCTAAATCAGTCGCAACTCCTGCTATATAAACAGTATCAATTCAATTATTTTTTAAAATCAGGTCCAAAGATGTTGAATAAAAGGCACTTACTCTATGTTTCGTTATAATTATATCATCTTTATCAATATCTAACTGTTCATGAAATTGAGTTGACCAGTTTTCCAATTTTAGAACTTGAAATTCATGAGCTTTGCCGAATAGCAAAGATGATTTAGGTTGCTCTATATATGTAGAAGAAAAACCAATTCTTATATGAATAATTAAAATTTTTTTCTCACGAGCGTTTTTTATTGCGTATGAAAGATTTTGAAAAACATTATTATTTTTTATATAATCCGAATAACCTTTTTTAGCTAGTTTTCAATCTTCATGAACAATTTCATTTATGAAATCTACCAGTATCAATGCTGAATTCATAGTTTTTAGCTTAAAAATATTTTTTAAAACATTAGCTTTCTTTATCTCAAACTCTAAATAAGTATAAAGTTCGATCAAATCAATTGGTACGCCCTGCTGGGGTCGAACCAGCAACCAACGGCTTCGAAGACCGCTACTCTATCCATTGAGCTAAGGGCGCAAATATTGCATAACTTGCCGTAAAAACTGTTTTTTGAGATTTCTCTCTGTATAATCCTTGCATTGATCATGGAAATCATATGATTGCCCTGCTGGGGTCGAATGAGCAACCGGGCGGCTTCGAAGACCGCTACTCTATTAGATTGAGCTAAGGGCGCATATATAAAGAACTGCTGCACAAGTATATATCAAGGACAAGAAAACTCAAATTTTATTCTTAAAATCATTGCAAATAAATTTAAAAAATATATAATTTAATATTAAATATAAAACATTAATTTGTCAATATGCCTAATTCTGATAATACAAAACCACTTGAGCAGCCTATATATCAGCCGCTGCAGAATTTAAAAAGAATATTGAAAACCACCTCTGAAAGATTCAATGGCCTAAAAATTGAAGCTCGTGAAGCGTTATATGGTAGAGATACAGAAAAATACAAAGAAAAATTAAAAGAGAGAACTAAATTAATAATCGATCTGCCAAATCAGATTGAGTCTGAACTTGCAAATATAGAAACAACTTTAAAGGAAGATATATCTTCAAGAACAAGACAATTTTCATTACTTGCTGAAGAAACATTAAAGGATGATAACATGTTATGAATGAGTGCCTTACTCGATCTAAAAGGAAGCAATATCGAAGATAAAAATCTTCTTGAGCATCTTATAGATGAATTAGAAGAACTTGAAAAAAAGAAATAAAAAACACCTTCCAAGGTTTCCCTGGAAGGTGTTTTTTATGATTGACTTATTTCTTTCAGCTGAAATCATATAGCATAGGAGCAGCTATGGCGATAGATGAATAAGTTCAGAAAATTGTTCAGAATATCATCGCAAGTATGAAGCCCTTTATCGCAACGGGACCAAAGAAGAACATTGCAAGAAGGGTAATGAATACTGTAAATGAAGTGAATATAGAACGAGTAAGGGTTTCGTTTATAGAGTTATTGATAAGCACTCAAAAATCAATTTTCTTATTAAGCTTTTGTTTAAGATTAGAGCGTATTCTATCTAGGATGACTATAGTATCGCTTACTGAATAACCAAGAACCGTCAGCATTGCCGTAATAAAGAATGTATCCACTTTGAATTCTGGAAAGAAGAATGATGTAATCAGATAAAATCCGAGTGCAGCAAGCACATCATGAGCCAATGTTATTATTGTTACAAAAGCAAAGGGATAGCTTGAAAATCCTTCGATTGATCATCTGAATGCGAATGAAATATATAAAGATATCGCTAGGATGGTGATTATTATTGTTACGAAAGCTGTTTTTTTGATATAATCTCCAAAAGATTCTCAGATGTTGATGTATTTCGTAAGTTCAATTTGAGAAGAGCTTATAGAAGCGAATTTTGCACTTAGCTTGTTTTTAAAGGATGTCTTAAGGCTATCGAGTTCTTTTCCGTCCAAATTATCTATCTTGTTCAATCAGGCTTCAATTACAAATTTATCCTCTCATGCAATCTTGTAAGTAGTAATAGTGTTGACCAGCTCCTTATTATTATAAACTATCTCTTTCTTCACGCTTTGGACAACTTCTGAAACGGTTTTAATATCAAGCTCATTAGTATAGCTATATTCAGCTTGAACTCCTCCGGTCATATCAATACCGAGATTAAGCGGCAATGCAAATATTGCAATGATTGCAATCAGGCTAATGGATGCAGCAACAGAATAGAAACTGAAACGCTTGGATATGAAATTGAATTTCATTTTTAATATTAATTAATAGGTAAAACTGCCGAGATATTTTTTAAAAGGCAAAAACCCGAATTTTTAGAATTCAAGTACCAACCTTTTATAAGACGAAAAGGCAAAAAGTCAAAATATTTATTCTTAAATTTATTGCACAAATGGGTAAAATAGATTATAATATGAAAGTAAATGTTGATTAAGACATATAACTTACTTATTTTATCCTTCATTAAGCCATAGAAGTTATTAGTTTCTCAAATAAAAAATAAAAGAATATGCAATACAAGATTCCTGTCCAGATAGAAAATGAGGATAAAATTTTCCTTAATTTAAGTCTTCGCCAAATCATGATACTCATGATAGGGTTTTCAGTTGCATATACGGTTTTCAAATCTCTGGAGAAAAACGTTTGATGAACTGTTGCATTATTTCCTACTATCATAATAGGCTTCATTACATTTGTAATTGCCGTTTTTAAGCATACTGAGATGACATTCGTGCCATTTTTGCTTAACCTGATAAGATTGCAGCTGAATTCTTGATTGAGAGTTTGGTCAAAATGAGTTGAATCCTTCTCTAAGGTGGAGGTCTGATATGTGCCGCCTGAAGATAGCATACAGGAAAAAATGCATTCAAAGACTACGAAACATATACATGATGATATATTATCAAAGATATAAAAAATTTAACTAATCTTAATAATCAAAAATATGACCGATAAGACTGTGGACTCAGTAAAATCAAAGCAAAAAGCACCCTCTGATACAACCACGCAAAGGTATCTTCCTTTTTCTGAAATCAGGGATAATATGATTATAATGAAGGATGGATCTACAAGGATGGTGATCAAGGTCAAAGCTATCAATTTCAATCTGAAGAGCGAAGAAGAGCAAGATTCTATCATATACTCATATCAGAGATTCTTGAATTCCTTAAGATTCCCTATTCAGATCATCGTAAGATCCCTTAAGGTGGATATTGATGCATATATAAACAAATTGAAAAATCTCGCGGTAAAACAGCAGAATCCTCTATTGCAGGAGCAGGCATACAGATATATAGATTTTCTTGTAAATCTGATTGATATGGCGCAGATAATGAAAAAGGATTTTTATATTGTTGTGCCTTATGATTCTGATGAGAATAAGAGTGTTCGAAAGACTTGAATTGTCTGAATATTTCAGAATTTCTGGGCTGCAATAACACAGGAAGAGAATGTCTGAACTATAAGAGAAAGAAGAAGGAAGATAGATTTTTTGAAAAAAGAGACTCATGAAAGAGTTATGACAATAAAGACAAGCCTAGAACAGATATGAATAAAATCAGAAGAAGTGCAGAAAGATGACCTTATTAAGCTTATGATGAATTATTATAATCCAAGGGTGAACACTGAGATAAAAGTCAGAGAGGATATCTGAAAAATCAATGTTGAATAATGGATGCAAATAAAAGACGGATATGAGATTCTTGAGAGGTCATAGCAATAAGCTATCTCCAGAATAAATGAATGAAGATACTTGAGACTAACCACACCATAAAATGAGGTGAAATAGATATCATCGGAAAATCCGGTGATATTACTGTTTTTATTGAGGTGAAACTTAGGAATTCTCTAAAATTCTGAATCCCCGAAGCAGCTTTTACAAAAGCCAAAAAAAGACATCTCTTAAGGAGTATCCAATATTATTGCAAAAAAAAGAATCTTAATTTATGATGCATAAGAGCGGATTTCATTTCTATTACGAATGAAAACTGAGAATATAAGATAATACATCATGAAAATATTGAAATGAATTAGCCATCTAAAACTAAGATACATGTTTTTTCAAATTGATTAATTTTTTTTCATATAATCATCTCTGTTTCTGGAAATCATTATTTAAAGGCATGTTATCTATTGCTTCCTGATATATATCGATCAAGGATATAATGTTTAGGATATTGAATTTAGAATCTCCGATTTGGGTCAAAATAGTTTCGCCTGACCTCGGAGATAGATAACGCTCTGCCGAATCTATATCTATTTTCAAATCATCCTTTGATATTACAATACTTTGCCATGGCTTTAGTTCATAGGAAATATCATATTGTCCAAGCAATAATATTAATTCAGGGAAAGAATCTTCATTAACAAGAAAATCCAAATCCTTTATAATCATATTCCTATCTTGTGTATGGTAAAAGCAGGCAAGACTTCAATATAAGATTGGCGTAATGCTAAGTTGTCAACAAATATACGAAATTATCTTTCCAAAATCCAAAAGTTCTTGGAATTTATTGTCGTTAACTGTGTTTTTAAATTCATTTATCATATGCATTTCTTTATCAAAAATAAAATCCCTCAAAAGGGATTTTATTTATTTGCTTATAATTTCTTTCAACTCCAAGAATTTTTCATTTAGGAGGCTTTCATTTCTGGCTTCAATGTTTAATCTCAATAATGGTTCATTTGATGAAGGCCTGACATTGAACCACCAATTATGATATCTTACTGTCAATCAATCAAACATGTCTTGGCTTCAATCCCTATATTTTGACCTAAGTTCATCTAATTTATCTCAAACGTTCGATACCTTAAAATTGATTTCAGGTACTGCAAGATAAGTTTCAAATTCTTTTCTGACTTCTGACGGCTTTGAATCTCATTCAGATAGAAGATCCAGGATTTTTGCAAAAGCTATGACTCAGCTGTCTGCATTCCAATTTTTCCTGAAATAATAATGACCGGAATGCTCTCATCAGAATATGATTTCATTGTCTATATACATCTTTTCCTTGATATACACATGGCCAACTTTTTCTTTGACGGGAATTCATCACATTCTCTCTATAGTCTCGGGTACGATATTCCCGCATACTGAATTATAGATTATCTTCTTTTTTGGGAATTTTTCCAACATCACTTTGGCAATCATGGCAGTTGTTATTGTTCATGACCACACAACTCAAGCTTCATCGCAGATGCTCATCCTATCTGCATCTCAATCAAATGCCACTCATAAATCAGCCCGGGCTTCTAAGACTTTTTTTATCATGTCTTTAACATTTTCCGGCTCTATAGGGCTCGGATGATGATTCGGAAAATCTCAATCCGGCTCAAAGAAAAGAGGAATTAATTCAAAATTAAATTTTTTGGCCAGCTTTTCCATAAAAACTCCTGCGACTCAATTGCCTGCATCAGCAACAACCTTAAATTTTTTTAATTTGCTTAAATCCACAAACGAAGCAATGTGTTCTATGAAATCATCTGAAATATCGGTATATTTGTAATTTCAAAGAATAGGCTTTTTTATAAGTTCTCATTTGGCAATAAAATCTTGCAATTCAACTCAGAATGATTTCATATTTATTGGAATTGCGTTTTTTGAGCATGCCTTGAGTCAATTGTATTCTTTGGGATTATGACTTGCGGTAATCATTAATCAGACATCGACTTCTTCATATGCTCATGTTGCAAAATATATCATGTCCGTTGAACACAATCAAATATCTATGACATTTTTTCAAGTGTCTAGGATTCATTCTATAAGCGCTTGTTTGAGGCTTTCTGATGATAATCTTGCATCACATCCTACTATGAATATCTCTGCTCTTCTCTGTAGTGTTGCGAATGCAAATCACATCTTATAATACAATTCTTCGTTGATATCTTTCCCGTAAACTCATCTCAAGTCATAGGATTTATTAAGTATTTTAGTGTCCATTTTTAAAATTATTTTATTCTGAATAAAACCAACCAGCCATGAGTCACATATTGCCGGAAAATTTCAAGAGCCTTATTCTGATCCTGTACATTGCTTTTCTTGAAGTAATCGGCAAGATTCTTAAGATAAGGATAATTTTGATCATTTATTTTATCATTTCTTATAAGGTCCAATATATGATTATAACACCGCAGCTGTTTTTCTCCTCTGTTTATTGTTTGTCAGCTAGTCGTGTAAGATTCATAATTGACTCATGCATGGCTCATATAATCCTCATTATTTTCATCAAGAGCTATCTGAAGGCAAAGGCTGTCAGTATGAATTAGCTCAAGTTTGGAGCTTCTGAAAGTACGCAGAAGATTCTCAAATCTTCTTGTAAGATCATGACGAGGGTCTTTGTCTATGGTTGCAGCATTCAAATCCACAAGCAAATATTTAAGTCATATTTTTTTCATTCTTTCAACCGCTATGTCCGGATTTTCATTTGAAAAGTACTTATCGAAATTTGTAACAAGGCTATCATCATAAAACCTATTTCTATTATTATCTATGAAATACGTAAGGAATGTTCATATTCTATAGATATTTTCATCATTTTTTAGATTTTTCGGCGTATAAAGGACTGTTCGGTATATTTCATTTAATTTGCTTTTAGCACTTGCCCTAACCTTGTTTGAGTTCATTGCATCCAATCACATCTTAGTCAGATCAGTGTTTCGTATTTCTCTCAAGATAGCTTCTATTTTTGAGATTTCGGGTTTATCCCCTACATTTGAAACAACTATCTTCTTCAATATGCTATCATTGATAGAATTCATGACATCTACGGCATATTTTTCTGAATCCTTAACATTAAGATTCGCTAGAATTTTGAAGTAATCCGGATGACTGGCAAATATTCCCTCTTCTTGGTTATATATTCAAGCTTTATACTCTACAAAAGATGCCTGCTTCAAGTTGTTGAATCAATGAGGAATAGTAGACATGAAGAAATAAATCAAAATTATTATCATCAATATGAAGCTTCAAAAGAAATGCGCTAGATTCTCAAGTTCATCTTCTTTCTCTTCCGTAATATAAGATGCTCCGATTCAAATCATGAGAAGGAGAGCAAAATACATTGCAATTCAATACCACACTATTCAAAAAGCCGCGACTGCGAATATAAGTCCGTACATTGTGAAAAATACAGCATTAAGCTTGAAAATTTGGCTTAACTTACCGTTTGAAAGGCTATATAGGAAAAAGGCCAGAAGAGCTAAAAATATTCAAATAATATAGATATATCATCCTGGTAGATCAAGCTTGGCAAAAAATGATATCAGAGTTGGCGTCAGTGCAGAATCTCCATAATATATTATTCCAAACGCTATAGGCACGAGCACTCAAAAAGAAATTGCAATATTCTTGTATGGCAAGAACAATAGAATCACAGGAAGCAATGCTAGAAAGAAATAAGTTATTTCTGTATATTCTCATCATTGATTCTTCTGAAGTGTCAGGTTCCAAGGCAGCCTAAGATAATTATTAAGCCCTTCCTCGTATCAGAAATATCTTCAGAAATCCTCATTTTGAGTTTTTCATTTTTCATCTATGGATTGAGTGATGTTTTTATCTTCAATTTGCTTAAGCTCATCCTTATTGTAAATTTTTGTAAGATCGGCATTAAATCCGCTCCATTCTCATGTTAGTATAGTTCAGACTGAAATTTTTGTTGTCTTGATTTCTGAGATATTTTTTACAAACCAAGGCAATAGATATGCAAATACTCACAACAAGAACACTAGAGTCAATATAAAGGCATTCTTAAAGGATTTGCTTTTATATTTTTGAAATGAATAAGACAGAATCAGGATTCACAAAGCTATGCTCAAATATCAGACATTATTAATGAGCGAGGCATTGTCCATGGGGAAATTCACATTCATCATTGCCCATAATCAAAATCTTGTGAATACTCAAATGAATATGAAAAAATATCATAAGAATCAGGAGAACCCAAGCTTTGAATAGAATATTACTCCCAAGATTCATAAAATCATCATCAAAGTAGTGACCTTGATGGCAAAAGCCAATCAGACAATAGTTCAGATTATAAAAAGATATATGAGAAAATCCTTATTATCGAACAAATCCTGCTTTCAGGCAACAGATTTATAGACGGAAGTGAATTTATTTATTATCTTATTGAAGGTATTCTGATGAACCGGAGCAACTGAATCTTCAGAATCAGGAGAATTAGTGTTATCCACATCATCGTGTCATAAATATCTTGAAAATAAATCATATATAAGATAGATTCAGATAACGCTTACGAAGAATAATCCCGGATCAAGCTTCATATCTTTGGCTTGCTGGAATATTACCATTGGCATGGCATAGAACATTGTCGCTAAAATGATTGGAAGAGACAGGTATCTCTTTTTTCCATTATCAAGAACATCAGAAAATACAACCATCAAGACAACAAGAGATAAGATTCATCATACCTGATTGAAGAAAAAGGCTTGAGGCGCGCTATGGAACATGAATCAGATTCAAGTGAAAATTTGTCATGCGAGCATTCAGGCTCAATTCAATATAGATCAGCTATTTGCCATTATCTGTGGAAAATTCATGTATGCTCAAAGATCATCCCATCCGATAGGCATCGGCCTTATTATATTTATGAAATTAACTCAAATTAGAAAAGTCATCACTATAAAAGCGAATTCTGCAGAGAGAAGCCTCATGTTAAGCGCCTCAAAAAAAGTTCAATCTAACTTATGGTTAGGAAAGGTTATTTTGAAACTATATAATGATTTGATGCTGTTTAATAGTTCTTTGGCTCATAAAATACCAAAAAGCAATAATATTGAGAATACTGAATAATAATTATATAATCAGACAAAAGATGCTATGGAAAGCAATAAAGAGAACAAGACAAATCAGAATCCTAGAGACATCAGGAATTTGAATGCTACAGACTGGTCTTTGAAGCTGTTTATCCTATTCAATATGCTTCTTGCAAAACTGTAGCTTAAAAGAACTACTATTGATGGTAAAACAAGAAATCATAAAATCTTGAAGAATAGCGATGCGGATCAGGATTGAACATTATTAAGAGAGAAAAAAGTCATGCATAAGATCAATATGTGCAATATTGTCATTCATATAAGTCAAGCTATAGTATATTCCACCTTATCCTTGGAATATACTGTCTTTGCTGCCTTGTAGGATCAATAAATCAATATTATCGCAACTATATAACCCATGTATCAGCTGGAAGATTCTGAATGGATTCAATTGTAATAACTCATAATAACAGTGAATGCAACTCAAATGAGAAGTATCAATTTTACGAAAAATTCTATCATGGTAATATTATTAATATAAATTATTTAGATTTTTTTATCTTAAGAAGTTCATCCAAGAACAATTTTCATTCTTTAAGATTTAAGGCAATCAGTGGCATTATATATAAAATTCACAGAATCAAAATCAAAAAAAGCGATTCAATCCTATTCGCTCAGATAAACAAAGGTTTTCCAAATATCAATAAAAGCAAGCACAAGATGGCTGATAATAAAGCATTTTTCAAGAAAAACCTAAGATCGAATTTTCCAGAGTATTTTTTTGTCGCCCTGTGGCTTAGATAAAACATTGGAATCCAAGATAGCCCGACTGCCAAAGACGAACCCAACGCTCATGTTCAGCTTTGTGCTGATTCAAAAGCCTTAATGAGTATCAGATTGAGAGGAATATTACACGCTAGTCACACTCATAATATCTTCACCCTATCTCTGATCCTTCAGGTTCAAGCCAGTATCTGGAAATTTATCTGCAATAGGAAATTGAATACGATGAAAAATATTGAAAACATCAGGATATCTCAAGAGAATGCAAATTTTTGTCAGAAAAGAGTAGTGGTCAATTCTCTTGCGAAAATGAACATGAATCATGAAACTATAATTCAGATGACTCAGAAATATTTGTAGAATAAGTTTTTTATGGTTTTTATCTTTTCTTCGTCTCATTTTCCATGAAGCTCGGAAATCACCGGAAACAAGAATCAGATTATTGGTACAATCATCAGAAAAGGTATTCAGATAATACTGAGATAATTGGTGTAATATCATGCTGTCTCGGGTCAAAGAAGATATATTATCAGCTGCATATCGACCTGGCTCAGTACCATTCAAACATTTGCGGCAAGCAAAACCCAAATAGCATATGAAAAGACTTTTTTTATAAGAGGCTTTTCATAGACAATCTTAACTCACTTAAGGTAAGGTTTATAATATTTATGATAAAAGAGAACATAGGAGATTGCGGTTCAGATTCATATTCAGAAAATCCAATTCCAAGAATAGTTAACGATATTTCAATATCACGTAAAAGAAAGGGATAGGGTCAAACCAAGAATTGCAAGCATTCTCAAGAGTTCCAAGCCTTTTTGATATTTTGTATTTTGAGTTGCTCAATAGACAGTGCTAGCTATACCATAAAGATTAAGCAAGACAAAGAAATAACAGAAAATACGAAGTATATTTCACGTATTAGCGTCATGGAAATAATTTATAGCAATATAATCAGATCCCAAATATAAGAAAAGTCATATCGAAAGGCTTGTCGGAAGTTGCACAAAAAGAGCATATGCGAGAACCGATTTAAATCTTGAGTAATCAGCTTCGACGATGAATTTCGGCAAGAAGAAATTAAGGCTTTCTGTCAGTCACAAGTCATGATAAACGGACAAGAGGCTCACAAGGCTTATCACTCAATATAATATTCACATCTCACCGACGCTTAAATCATTCGATAATATGATCTTAACGAAATATCCTATCGGGCCGGTCAAAAAAGCAAATATATACAACCACATTCATCTTTTTATAAATTTTTCACTTAATGTTTCTTTTAAATCAATCATTGATTTTCTGTAATTTATAGCTCGGAAATTCTATGGAAATCCCCTTCAAAGTCAATTAAAAACGGGGAGTATGAATTCCCCGTTCCGATTATGAAAATTTGACTGCTCATCATATGTCCACAAACTCTTTCATCGCTCAAATTATCTTTTTATATTCAGCTTCTGATAATTCGCTTTTATAATTATTGATTATGAAATCATAATATTTCTGCAATTCTCAAGGGGAAAATTCTGACTTTCAAAAGTTCTTCTCAATAAGCTTCGATATCTTAATCAGATTCTTTGAACGGATCATATATCTCTTTCAATTCAATAATTCAAATGTCACGCTTGTCACATCACCGATATCAATATCTCTTATTGTTTCATTAATAGAATTCCCATTATCGGTCGGAGACGCCTTTTCTTGAGAGTTATCCTTATCTGGTGTAAGATTGGAGACATCAAATTCCTTAAGCAAGTTTCAAGGATGTTTTTTTGAATACATTGTTGAAATATATATCATGAGTCATCCCACGAACATAAGCGCGACAACCCTGAGGATTGCATCATCAATGCCGAACCAAACATCATATAATAGGATTTTAGTCAATACCAAAGCCAGTACATAAAGCCCAATTGTCCGCCATTTCTGCAGATCATTTTTGATTCAATTCGATAGATAGAAATATGCCCATAATGCCCAATAGATTGTAATTGAGAAAACATTATCATCTGAAAAATCATACACGAATATTGTTGTAGACAAGAATAGATATATCAAGAAAGGGATCAGAAGGGTTCTCTTTATATTATCTAATTTCCCCTTAATCTTGTTTCTGGAATATAACCAAATTCAAGGGATGAGCACAGTAACATATTGAAGATACTTCAGATTCTCTTTTTTGTCATAGTCCAAAACGTAAAAGATGTCTTCAATGCTGAATAGATGATTAATATAGAATAATCATAAGGTTATAGCTAAGGTATAAGAGAGCAAGCTTGATGCAAAAAGATTATAGAAAAATCCTATGATGACAAAGACTATCGAAAGAGCCAGGAAGACATATCATTGCTCGGTATGGGGAACAATGCTTGCCACTCCGATTCAGACCATTATTATCCCTATTATATGAAGAATATCATGAACAATTCGCGATTGATCATTTTCATCTTTCAATAGATATAGGTTTATGATCAATGATGCGCCTACAAAAACAATTGGTATGAGAGATACGAATTCGCCTGTATCGATAGTCGGTATGAAGGCTGAATATTTAATGATTCAGATTGCAAAAAGCAAACAAGCAGCAAAATATATCTTAATATCTTTAAGCCTCTTAAAGAAGAAATAAAGGACTGTCGCCTCAAAAAACCATATGCTAGCTACAACGGCTGGCCTTGTTGCAAAAATTATAAGTATCGCAAGAGAAAAAAGAGAAATTGAGATTCAAAGATATGAGTAAATTGCATTTTTTCATGAATCTTTTTTTGAATTATCTTCTGTAAAAATATCATCTCATACTATATTCATCATGATAAATCATAGTACAAAATATGATGCTGCAAGTCACATAAAGCAGTAACCGAGTATCAATCATGGGAAAAGCTTTGCAATCTCTCAATAATTATAAAGCTCTCATCCGACAAAAAGAATTCAGGCAACCAAGGAGATGACCAGATTCTTAAGGTCTTTTGTTCTTATGCTTTCAATGAAAAAAGGCGCTAACATATTTGAAATTGCAAAAATAATCACTGCTGCGGCACTTGGTATCATAAATTCTCATTTAGTTTGGATTATAGGGAGGAGCAATAATGTTGTGCCTATATTTCAGATAGAAAACAGATAGCTCATTGCTTCTTTTTTAGAGAAATAATAAGTTGCAAAAAGAAAAATAAATCATGCTATTAGCACACTGGTATGCGTGATGGAATCTAGCACTACAAGAGAAAAGAGAGAAATCGACAAATTTGCAATTACCAAGAACACTCAAAGCAGAATGAAAAAAAGATATTTAAGCCCAAGTGAGATCGTTTCAAAAACCAGGGTGAAAACGAAAAGATATACGAGAAGCGTTCATAAGATTACTGGAATTACCATAAACAATGATCCAGAAATAAGCAAGAAAAGCAGGAGAATCAAAGGCATAAAAAGTATGAATCAGATTGAAGCGATGCTTGCGACAGTTATAAAAAACACACTGCATGCCAACATTCATCATAAAAATACAAGATATGCTATGAAAGCTACAGAAGTCTTGATGATTCACTCAGCGCTTCATGCAAAAAGCATCAATGCAAAAGCAACATAAGCTCAGATAAGAAAAAATCAGATATTTTGCTTTTCATTATTCTTATATGCAAGGAATAATGTGAGAATCGATATAAGGGCAATAAAAGCCAGTTTCAATGACCAATGGAAACTTGAGGTGAAAGGAGCCAATATAAAAAGGATATTTCATCCTATGAATCATGTTATTGAGAGATATTTTGCAAAATGATTCTCTTGTTTATCATAAAAGATTTTCGATAAGAAAAGCGCTCACATGGATATGATTGCAGAATATCACGCCATCGTATAAGGAGTTCCGTCTCATGGAGCTCATACGAGAAACGGATTGAGAAAAGCAAAGGCAAATGAGAATAAAAGAAGAGTCTTCGATTTATAGACAAGTGAGGTTGTGATTGCAAAAATGGTATTAAGGATGAGGAAAAAGAAAGTCATTCATTCAGAGAGAATTGTAGAAAAGCTATCAGCTCAAGAGGCATCTGATTCTCATATGAGGTACCTTCAAGAAAGTATTACAAGATAATTTACAAGTATTCAGACTCAGAGCATAGTTCTTGATTCTTGAACGTATCATCTTTTATCCAGGACAACTCAAATCCCGAAAAAAGCGAATCAAGCTATGAATCATATTATAAGCTTTCATTTTGCTCATGCAGCCTCAAAAACCAATCCTAGGAAGAAAAGGACTCACAGAAAAAGCAATATTCATCAGATTTTAGCAAGAGCATTCTCAGCGAAAAATCTCTCAAAAGCCGAAGGCGCTGACGGTTCCGATTCTTTCCTTATGGCATTTTTAACTTGAGTATCCTCCTCTTCCTCGTATTCTTCCTCATATTGAAGTGATGGAATATTAGTCTCTTGTTCATATGCTTCGGCAGGAATATTCCGAATACCCTCTTCTGCTGCAGTGGCTTGTTCTTTTTTAAAAATTTCTCATTTGGAAGTCCTTTCTATTACTTTATTTGTATATTCTACAACTCTGTCTCTTATGAAATCAAGCGGCAGAAAAAACTTCTTGATCAATAAGGAGAAAACAATTCAGGCAAATAATACTCAAAAAATAACATCTCAATATGATGCATCCATTCCAAATAGGACAAAGGATAATAATAGTCATAATGAGATGCTTAACATCCAAGATATTCGATTAATAAGGCTTATCATAATAAGAAAGTGAATGAATAATACTACTTATTTATTTTCTTTATCATACTTACAATACCGACTCAGAAAGCTCCCGACAATAAGGCAAGCAGAGCAATGAAGAAGGTCCTGTTAGATTCAATGAATCTATTGTCCTTCTTGTCGCAAATATCTCATTCTCAGTCATTATCCACATCTATCTGGTCTGGATTATGTTCATAAGGGCAATTATCCTTAGCGAATATAATATCATCTTGGTCAGCATCTTCACATACGTCTCAGACTCAATTATTATCTGAATCCTTTTGGTCGCCATTTGCAACTGTCAGACAATTATCCTTGAATCATTCGACCCCGTCCTTGTCCGCATCCTCACACATATCCCCCACGGCATTCTTATCTTCATCTTTTTGATCTTTATTCTGTATGCTTAAACAATTGTCACAGAGGTTTCAAATTCCATCCTTATCAAGATCTTCTTGTCATTTATTAGGAATATCCTTACAATTATCTATAGAATCAAGTATGGTATCCTTATCTTTATCATGTGTTTTTTCATATTCTAGCTGCTGATCGCATTTGTCTCAGATTCAATTCCTGTTTTTATCGGCCTGATCGGGGTCATATAACTTACACTTATCGCAAATGTCTCAGATTCAATCATTATCATTATCCTTTTGGTCGGCATTTGGATTTGTAATACAATTATCTATGCTGTCAAAAATTCCATCCTTGTCTTTATCAAATTCGCATTTATCTCAAATATTATTAATATTCACATCCTCCTGACTCGGATTTGAAACATTAGGACAATTGTCAAGCCTTCAGATTATGCCGTCGTGATCATCATCCATGCATAAATCTCAGAATCAATCTCAATTCGAATCTTTTTGATCTGGATTAAAAACATATTTACAGTTATCAACGCTATCCCCCGCTCAATCTTTATCAGTGTCTGAATCTAGAGGATTCTTAGTTTTATTATCAAAATCACATTCATCTCAAATTCCATCTGAATCTGAATCTTTCTGCTCAGTATTGGATTTATATTTACAATTGTCTTTTTCATTCGTAACTTTATCGGAATCAAAATCATTATGGTAAAGAGGATTCGGATTTAATTTGGGTTCTATTTCTATTGTGCTTGAATCGATAGGAAAAGTTGCCCTCATGCTCTTATTTAAATATTTTGCATAGATTTCACGCATTTGGCTTCAAGAACAATCGTAATCTGTATAAATATCAATCTTTCCAGCAAAAAAAGGCTTTAGCAGATAAATTGAATCTGAAGATCTATAAAAAATAATATCTCTGATCACTGCCTTCTTAAGTATCACGTCTTCTTCGGAATTTATGAAGCTTATCCTTAAATACCTGAAATTGAAATCCTGTAAGCTGCTTTCAAAAACCTCAGAATAATTTTTACCATCTTCAGATATTTCAAATTTCACTATTGAGTCGTAATCATAATTAATATTAGAATAAAAATCCAATCTCGATAAGCTTTTCCCAAAATCAATTATTATATTCCTATTCTTGTCATTCAAGTCATCGAATGCAAAAGTTGTCGTAGGATTATTATCCTGCAAAAATTTCGTCTTATTCTTATCTCAAGAAGAAATGCTGCTTATGGTATAAGGGATGTAGTCAGGTTTTCATTCCTGAAATACTTTATATGGCACAAAATTGCCTCACTCTACAAAAAAAATATCGCTTGCTGTATTTGGCATTTTAATTTTTAATGTGCTGTCTGAGTTGGCTTCAAAGCTTGAATAATTTTTGAAACATTTTGGATTTATGTCTTCGGCAGAAGCAATATTTCAAAATAAAATAAATGCAATTGCAAACAGTAATATTTTTGATTGATTCATAATTAATGATTATGCATTAAAATAATTATAAGCTTATTCTAGTTGCTTTGGCACAATTGTAGCCTATTTCTATTATCTCATCAAATTTATTGAACTCATAATAATCTATTCAAGGGAATGCAGGATGTAGGAATATGATATTCTTTTCTTTTATGTCAAGAGATCTATCCTCATTTTGTTTCATCATAATATCTATGGCTTTCTGTAGAATCTGGTAATTCATTCAGAATATATTATGTTTAAACTCAAGTCATAATACATTCAGCTTTGATTCTATCGGCCGATCAATATCTCTAAGCACTGAAACTGCTAGGATATTCTTTTGGTTCAAGACTTCAATGGGCAGATTATTTATAAGTCATCAATCCATAAACTCATGATTTGAGGACTCGAATGGCATAATGATTCAAGGGATGCTAATTGATGCTCTTATCGCATCAGCCAAATTTCATTTATCAAATACGAATTTTTCTCAGCTGCTTAAATCAGTTGAGATTATCTTAAGCGGAATACTCAGATCTTCAATATTTATGTTTCAGAATATTGAATAAAGATATTTCCTTATCTTATTTCAAGCTATGATTCATTTCTTCATATCTATATCAATAAGTTTAAAATATCTTATTTCTGATGCGATAGACCTCATTTCAGATGAAGTTTTTCAAAAAGCATAAAGAGCTCATATTACAGAGCCCATACTTGTTCAAGAAATTTCTGATGGCTTAAAGTGATTTTCTTCAAGATATTTTATGACTCAGATATGGGCCAATCATCTTGCAGCTCATCATCCTAGTGCAAGCCCGAAATCTTTATTATTTGAAAAGAAATTGAACATTATGATTTTTTAAAGAATTTATTTTTGAATTCGTCAAAAGTTATATCCTCATCTTTAAGAGTTTCAAACATTTGTTTCTTTACTTCAAGATCAATTGAATAAAAATCCTTGATCGTCTGCAGAGAATGAGGAAGGATTTTTCTTGAGTAGGGCGATATCAATACCTGCTTTTCTATGTTCATCAGGAACTTAAAGTATCATTTTTCAACTTTTGTAAAAAAATCATCTACGCTCACTTTTAATTCAAGTGCAAAAAGCGGTCAATAATATAAGAAGCTTTCTATTCATTTTCATATATATCAAATATCAAAATCTGATAAGATTACAGAATATCTGTTAGTCCTTTTTCATCTTTCTTTAAACACTGTTCCCATCACAGCATTTCTCACAATTGAATAATCTATTATAAAATCTCTATCTTTCTCTTGAATCTTTTCTAGAGCTTCCTGAAGAAGGCTGAGTGAAATGAATTCATCAAGAGGATGGGCTATTCAGGTATGTCATGCATCATGAAACAATCCTGCAACAAGCATGGATCTTAATTCTAAGGCTGAAAATATATCTCAAGGCAATTCAAGCACATAACTTGAGACATTAAGCGCGTGCAAGAAATTATGAAAAGGATTGGCAGGATATAATTTTCTGGCTTCATCAATAACTTCCTTTGTAACCAGTCATGAATCAAGTATATTATTTTCTAGGATTTTCTCCTGTCTTTTCTTCTCAATAAAAATCATTTCCTGCATTGACATGTTTTTATTTTTAATAAATATCCTGATTATATAAACAAAATACTTCAAGTAAAGAGAATCTGCCTAAAAAGCAAACAAGTGCCCGAATCGGCACTTGTTTTTTTATCTCCTTTTGCTTTTGGATTATCTCAGATTGTATCTGCCTTGTTCCATGTTTGACCTGTTCCGAAGTTCAGCCAGCTCTCGTAAAAGCCTTTTTTCCTCATCAAGCAGAGCGTCATAACTGACTCTTCTGAAGAAAATTCTTGTCCTTGACTTCACACATGCTACGCTTTTGCCGAAAAGAAGCGACATCTCACCGACGACCGCGGGTGCCGGAAAAGATGATACCTTCTTATCTCGGATGAACACCTCAACTTCACCTTCTTCAATAAGGAAAATCTGTTCAACAGAAGTTCCCTCCTCGATAAGGATGTTGTCTTCTTCAAAAGATTCGATCGGAGCATTTGCAGCTGAACCTTTTAAAAGAAGATCACTCAATTTCAGAACCTGATCATGTGAATTTTTAGCCATGGCATCACCTCTTTATATTTGTTTTGCTTAAAGATTGTAAGTCCCCTCTTTTATGTCACTCACTATCAGTCAATCCTTAAAAGTTATGACTCTTTTTTTAAGCTTATTGACTATCTTATCATCATGCGTTGCTATTATTATTGTCTTTCCGGATCTGTTCAGCTCTAATAATATTTTCATTATCTCATCGGCATTATGCGGATCCAGATTTCACGTCGGCTCATCTCAAAGTATCACGTCAGGATCATGTATGAGGGCTCTTGCAATACCGACTCTCTGAGCCTCTCAACCAGAAAGCGTATCTATAAAATTATCTTTTTTGCTAAGAAGTCAGACTTGTGATAATACTTCCGGAACTCGTTGGATTATCTGCTTGTCATTATAGCCAGATACCTCCATAGCAAAAGCCACATTCTCTCTGACCGTCTTGCTTTTCAGCAGCTTATAATCTTGGAAAACCACTCAAATGCTTCTTCTGAATTTAGTCAGTTCTTTTGAAGTATAAGTATATATATCATAACCTGAGCTGTCTAATATTTTTCAGGCTTTTGGAATCAAATCTCAAATAAGACACTTTATAAAACTTGTCTTCCCTGATCATGAATTTCAAATAAGGAAAACAAAATCTCAAGGTTTTATATCAAGATTTATGTTTTTAAGTATGTTCTTATTGGAATATGCTATAGTAACATTCTCTGCTTTCAATTGCTGGTAATTTAAGGGCTTAATGATTTTTTTGAATGATAATGAAAAAGCTCTTTTTTGCAAATCAGCTTTTTGGTATTAATAAGGAGAAGTCGGCGGAGTGAAATTTTCTGTCCAACGTGCTATTCATTTTGAAATCCTGAATTCGTCCAAGAGTCAGTTCATATTAAATCAGTCACTTGAAACACTCTCTCAAACTCTTGTCAAAGTAGCTCATGACGGTTTAGCAAAAGACATTGTTGAGCTTGTTCATATGATTATTCAATTTTTAAAAACTCTGACTGTAGATCAATCATATGAAACTGCAGCATGATTATAATTTCAATCAGAAAACACGTCTCAAGTTATCATAATATTTTCAAGAGCACCTCAATTCCATGCTTGGAAATATGTATTTCATAAATATTGTCAAAATACATACTCGTGTCCGCTTGTGCCATTCCATCAAGCAAATCATCAGCCTCTATTTAAAAATATTTGATTTGATGTTGAGCTAGATTTTATCCAAAAATCTATTGTAAATGGCTCTCAGGAAAGTCATAAGTCAAATGAATTAGAGTCAATGATATTGAGGTAATCTCAATTTCAATCAAATATCATTGCTCAATTTCAGAATTTGGGAGCGTATTGTGTTACATTTCAATTTGACGTTAGTGTCTTTTGATTTACTGTGGAAGAATCAGTTATTGAATTTCAGCTTCAATCAAAATGGAGAAGCAGCACATCGTTTGCATCAGGAGTATATGGTGCTGTCGGCAATGCATAATTTCAAGTAAAGCGCGCAACTCATTTTGAGATTCTGAGTTCATCGATATAACATTTTGGTCATCATACCTCATTTGACTGTCATATCCTGAAGACAGAATTATCATTATATATGTTGACTCAAGTGAAATCTATTGAATTATCAAAAACTCAATCAACATATAAGCCTAAAGTGTTTCAACTCCTCACCAAAGCAACATGATGCCATTTTCAGTCTGCAACTGCAATATTTCAATATAATCAGCTAGGCACACTTCCTACTCATAATCACCATTGAGAGCGCAGCTTTCAGCCACTGGTGACCAAGATTATTCAATAATGATAACTGGATCATCAGTTCCAAGTTCATTGGCCTAGGATATTTCAATTAGGATCTTTGGTATTAAGCCAGAAATCTATAGAAAAACTTCCAGTTCAGAAATTCCAATCCTGAGAATCATTCATGCTAAGATTACTAGTTGATCATCCAAAATAACCAACTCATCAGAATCTACCTATCTGGTTAACATCTCAATTTGCAGTTATTGTCTTGCCGCTTGCAGAGCTATCAATGAATGCTGTTGAATTCGATAGGTTATCTCAATGTAGCAGCAATACAGTATTTGAATCAGGCAAAGAACTTCATCCTCATTCATTGCTTCAATTTTTGGAACCTGCATTTCACCCTAAATAGTTCTTTATGAGTCCAGCTCATATATCAGTCAATGCGGTACCTTCTGCAGAAACAATCTCTAGGACTTGATTTGTACTTATATTACTTCAAGTATAAGCGGCTTGCAATTTCTGCATCAATGCAGTTATATCAGAGCCTCATAGCTTATCAGAACCTGTCGAATAGATTTGATCAGATTTATAATTTGCATAATTGTTGATTCATGGAAGGATTATAGTTCAAGAATTGAATGTATTATTGAATACTATATTCTGTTGATTAGTCGGATTGATTCAGAATAATGTAGGGGTTGGCACATAATAATATGCTGATCAAGTCTGTACTTTCAGTGCTATTCAATTGTAGTTTCAAGAGATGTAGACATTAGTTCAAGTTCAACCTAATGCATTCGCATTAGGAGAATTGAGAATTGAGAACTGAGAGATGAGGAAATCCGATTCGAACGGATTATAACTTTTTTCAAATGATGTAGGATTCTCGAAGTTTCAGGCTACCTGGTATTCTCTTTTATTTGATGCAAGAGAATAATCGTATTCCGAATCCTTAAAGGGATCCTTCACTTTCTTCGATAATGTCTTTTGTATTAGCTTATATGCAGTGTCTCATAATGTTCATTGGTTCCATATTGTTCATCCTGAGTAAGTGAAAGATGTAGGATAATCAGGATCAGGATACAGTCAAGATCATACATTATACATCTCCATTCATTTCTTTATGGACGATATATCAGAAAGGCGGGTGGAATCCCTGGCGCTTGAGGATTGCGAGGAGAAAGAGAGGAATGCTATAGTCGCGAGTATGGCAAGTATCACTATGACTACAATGAGCTCCACTAGGGTGAAGGCATGTAAATTAAGTTTATTTTTTGTGTTGATCATATTGTTTAAATTAAATTTAATAAATAATTCCGATTGATTCTAATATATGTTCACATTAAAATCAAAAAGATTTTAAAAAAACTTTCTTTTGCAAATTCAAAAAAAATATGCTAATATTCAAGAAGTATATCCTTATAACAACAACCATGGCCAAAGACAATATTTATATTTTTGAAGGGCTTTCTAAAGAGGAAATTTCTTACTTCATATTAATGTCAGAAACCCAATATTTCAAAAAATGAGATAAAATCATTGTAGAATGAGATACGTCTAATAATAAAGCTTACATTATAGAAAAATGAAGTGTTGAAGTTCATAAGGATTGAGAAAAAATAGCGACTCTATGAGAATGAGAGATTTTTTGAGAGATAGCTTTAATCATAAATGAGCCTAGAACAGCTACCGTTATGGCAAAAGATGATATTGAAGCATTGGTATTGAATAAAGATGACTTTATCATGCTATACCAAAAATCCTGACAATATCAAGAAATCAAAGATAGGATACTTGAAAGAATAAGAAATAATTTCTACGGAATAAAAGAATAATTTGATTTTTTTTAATGTTTTTATAAAATATGCGCACGTTTTCTGGTGTATGTACCGGATTACAATTATATATTTTTAATCATATACATACCATATGGAAAGAAAGAACAAGAAAGAACTTATGGACAAGTTCGCAACTCATAAAGGAGATACTGGTTCTCCTGAGGTACAAATCGCAATTCTTACTACAAGAATCGAAAACCTTAAAAACCACCTTGAAATGCATAAAAAAGATAACCACTCAAGAAGAGGTATCATGCTTATGGTTGCAAAAAGAAGAAAACTTCTTAATTACCTTAAGAGAAAAGGCCAAGAGAGATATGATGTTATCCTAGAAAAATTAAGCCTAAGAAAATAAACCGACAAAAACCCAGGAATAAAATCCTGGGTTTTTTTATTATTAGCAGAAAGAGATTTACTTTCAAAAAAACTCCATATAATATACAAAATAATTTACTTAAAATATGCGATATTATATATCATTAGGCTTATCATTGATCGTGCTTGCTTTAAGCTACTTTTTTTGGCAAAGCTCAACAGAAAAGATAAACAGCCTTGATATCTCTAAGATTGTTGATTTCAAAGATATCAATTTTGCAGGTGAAAAGACACCTATGGACAACCAACATTACTTCAATAGAGAAAAGCTCATAAGAGAGCTTAGTATCTCAAGATTTAATGTTTATCAATTTGTATTATATCATAAAAGGGATTCCATATATTTCCCGTTAATAGAAAAAAAATTAAAAGAAGCCTGAATTCCAGAAGATTTCAAATATCTCGCAGTTGCAGAAAGCGGATTGAAAAATGATGCATTATCTGATTCTAATGCTTGAGGAATATGGCAATTCATACCAGAAACAGGTACTAGATTCTGATTGACTATAAATGAAAAGATAGACGAAAGATATAATTTTGAAAAAGAAACGGATGCTGCAATACGCTATTTCAAAAAGCTATATGAATATTTTAATGACTGGACTCTTGTCGCAGCAGCATTCAATAGATGAGAAAATTGATTAAGAAGAGCCCTAGAGGATCAAAAGGTAAAATCATATTACGATCTTTATCTTAATGAGGAAACATCAAGATATGTTTTTAGGATTCTTGCAATCAAGTATCTTATGGAAAATAGGTATAAGATATTCGACAGTTGAGAGCTTTGAGAAAAATTTGAGGCACCTAAAACAAAGGAAATCGAAGTTTGAAAAATTGATAACCTTAAAACTTGGTCAAATGAAAAATGATATATTTATGCAAATATAAAACAGCTTAATGTCTGGATAATATGAGATAGCCTTCCTGAATGAAAATGGGATTTAAAGGTTTTTGATTACTAGATTAGGATATTTTTTGTAGAGATAAGGCAATGCCTTATCTCTACAATTTAAACCTTGCCTTTTTGCTTAATCTGGATATATTCTCTTCATTGTAACAGCAAAAAATGTCGATTAATTATTTTGATGAAATATTCTTCTCAAATTATCTAAGGAAAGATTCCTGAGATGAGGTTTTGGATGTTTGCCATAAGCACATAATTACTATTACAGATACGGTTGTGATTTGAATGTTTTTTTGGGTTATTCTTCCTGCTTTTTTTTATTACAACAATTCTTTCGCCTCAAGGGATTTCATACCATTTATGTTTTTTGAAGTCTACCTTTTTTTAACGTATATTTTTCTGATATATAAAATTTTTGATTGGTACAATGATGTTTGGATCATCACAAATAAGTGAATTATTGATCTGGATTGGCAAATATTGAAAACAAATGTCGTATATATAGACTATAATGACGTAAAATGAATAGAGCTACGCCAGGATTCAGCATGGGATTGAATGTTGGGAAAATGAGATATTGCCATTCACCTGGAATGAGAATGAACAACTTTTGTATTAGAGGAGGCCAAAAACCCTAGTGAAGTGATTGGATATATACAATGAGTATTAGAAAATAAAGAAAAGAAGAAAAAGGAGAAGGACATTACTTTCAATGATAAGTTTTTTAATACCATAAAAGGTGTAATTAAGGATTATCTGGATAGGGAATGACTCCAGCCAGAAGATGATAATGAGGATGAGGATGCCGATTCTCCAGAAAAAATTGCTGCCGAAAAGGCTCTTCAGAAAAAATGAACGATAGATTTAAGAAATAACATCGGATAATGATTCTAGATTGAAGAAAAGTTGCTTCGGGAATTTATGATGACTTGAAAATCAAAATTTCCAAACTCAAGGAAAGGCCGTCTTTAGCGGCTGTTTTGGTCTGAAACAATCCTGCAAGCATATCATATATTAAACAGAAGAAGAAATTCGCAGAATATGTTTGAATGGATTTTGTATTTATCGAGCTAAGCCTCAATATCACAGAAGAAGAATTGTTACTCATTATAGAAGATTTGAACATAGACAAGAAAATTAGCGGATATATAGTTCAATTGCCCTTACCAAGCCATATTGATTCTCAGAAAATAATAGACAAGATAAGCCCCGAAAAAGATGTAGATTGATTCACAAAAGAAAACATCGGTAAATTATTCTTATGAGAAGATGATGGAATGATAAGCTGTACTCCCAAATGAATAAAAAAACTTTTGGATGAATACGGTATAGACTTGAACTGAAAGAATGTAACTATAATCGGAAAGAGCAATATTGTAGGAAAGCCCCTTTCACTTCTTTTCATCAATAATTCAGCAACCGTGACAGTATGTAACAGCAGGACAAAGAATTTAAGCGAACATACCCTAAAATCTGACATTGTTGTGTCGGCCGCATGAATTCCGAATCTGGTCAAAAAAGAAATGATCAGTCCATGAACTGTGATAATTGATGTCGGTTTCAATAAGATTTGAGATAAGCTCGTGTGAGATTGTGATTTTGCAGAACTGGAGCCCGATAATTATATCACTCCAGTCCCCTGATGAGTTGGCGCCATGACAGTTGCCATGCTTATAGAAAATACTTATTTAGCCCATTTGAATAACCTGCATGAATAAGAAAATATTTCTTTTCTGACTGAATATCTTTTCAATACTGCTGGCTTTTATGTTGGGTTTTATGTATGAGAAGAATATTCATATCCAAGAACTGAATAAAGAAGCATCAAAAAAATATGTGATTGAAATGAAACAGACAAAAACAAAGCTTGAGATAAGCAATCCTTACTCCAATATTGAAATCAATTTGAATTGAGAATCCTTAAGCAGCAGCTGAATTGCCTTAGACAAATAATTATCTCACCAAAGCACTTACAGATTCCACTTCAAAATCAGAAAGAACCCTATTATACATTCTCATTTCGTCAATTTTAAGGATTCATGTAAAGGCGTTGGTGGCTCAGATATCAATTTGTTTATTGCTGTCATAAAAGATCCCGTCTGGTGTATCGGTAAGGCTTCATGATCGATAATTCGCATGATCGGAAGGGAAAAATCATGTCTTATATTTATTGGTACCGATTATATTTCAATTGACATATGCAGAAATCTGGCTAGCTCACCTATTTCACACAAATGTTATGTTATGCCAAGAATTAGGCTGCAGGGTATGATTGAACTGACCATTTGTATATAGCATATTTCAGTTTGCCTGAACTCATCATTCATATTCCAGACAATTTGTTCATAAATCAACTACAAACCATCTGCTCGGATAACTGTATGCGTTGGAAATGACTCTTGTATATCAAGCTCAGCATCCGCCGGCTCAAAGGGCTCAAGAGTAATAAAGATTGAAAGATAAGGTATAATCTCACGCTCAATAATCCACGATGCTTCATGACATTATCCTTGTAAACTGTCATGCGCTGAAATCAAGATTTCATCAAATGGGACCAGTGTTCCAAGTCGGGAAATTCGGTCATATCAAAGTCATGTCATGCCCATTCATGCTCAAGTCGTTCACTCAAGTTCATGTTCATTCATCAAATCACCAATATCATACTATTCATCATCCGGAAATTCAAGATTTCAGCTTGATTCATGTTCATGTGACAACTTCATCTTTTGAATAATATATGGTATAGGTGCTATCGGTATTGAGTATATCAATTCATGTATTGCTTAAGGATGAATATATAGGGTCTATAGATCAAGATGTCATCAGTATTCATAATGAATCTCATCTTGTAATAAGATATCTTCAGCTATTTGATGCCGCACTGACTCAATCAAAAGACATGATAGGATTAAGTGAAATTTCTGAATTTTGACTGTTCTCCAAAAATCAGACAAGCTGATATTTTGTCTTTTTGGAATTTGTTATATAGCTGAAATAATTCCCATCCAAGGGATCTTTTCATCCGTCTACAGAAATCTTGATCATTCTTGATGTCTGATCACCTACTATTCCCTGATATCTTATCGGGGTTCAGGATGCGGTGATTGAAATCATTTTGTCCGGAGTCGGATAGCTTCATCCTAAGGTAAAAAATATCGAAAGTCATTTTGAAATATTGGTAATATTTGCCAACCTGCCACTATCTCTGGCAGATGATGATTGAGAAGAAAAACTCAGGAATGCGATGGTTGCAAGTATAGCCAATATGACTATGACTACAATCAGTTCTACTAGGGTGAAGGCCTTATTTGAGACATGGGCAGAATTAACTGTAATTGCCGGATGTTTTTCTGATGAATTACGTTCCATAAATAAAAATTAACGGATAAAAATGACTATTTAACAGAATTTGTCAGAGCTGAAATTTCTGAATCACTCAGAGCCCTGTTGTAAATTCTTATCTCGTCGATATCTCATGTGAACCTCCGTTTATTGCCATTATCGGCTCATATGATGAGGTCTCAGTTATTCTTGGTTGTTGATACGGAAATATCCGTAATGCCGGACCCGTATATTCCATTTTTATATAGATTTAAGTTAGAATTACTTTTTATGAAGACATAATCATTATAAGAAGATTCATTATATGCAACGGTATCGTAAACTGCTGTGAGATTTACGGTATCATATCTTGCATAATACACCTTGTTCGGATTCGCATTATTCTGATTATTTAGCCTTACTACGAAAGGATATCATCATGATCACCATTTTTCCAAGATACAATTGTAATTAAACGAATAATTGGTATCCAGCTGATTTGTGGCCATCTTCATCTTGATGTATACTGTATGATTTTCATTGTAATCAAAATTTACAGACTGTGGATTTATGACCTTTATCCAGTCATCCACCCCATCGAAAGTCATCATTTTACCTGTTTTTCAATTTCCGATTGCTATTTTAGGTCATTGTCATGTGGAATTACAGCTTACCTGCGCTCATGAATTGTAGCAGATTCAATTATTTCAATATTTACTGAGATCCTTGAGCACCATCAGGGCTCAGCTTGTGACAAGTGTTTCCATATCCCAATATGCAACTAAGGAGTTATCCATTGAAGCAAGGCTTTTATCCTGCATCAGCTCAGGACTTCTTACAAGCATGTTACTGAATATTCATGTTCCGGTTGCAATCACAGCTGGTTCCTTTGTAAACACAACTTTGTATGATGATCCGCTGTTAGTGGTTACGAGATCTATATTGGCATTAGCAGTTTGCACCGGAACCATTGTAGTGCTGTTCAGAAGAATTCATACTGAATCTCATTTCATGATTGAGTATCTTCAGCTGTAGCTTGATGGATCGGCGTTTGCCTCCTTGAGACTATTTCTTATAAGATCAGGACTGTAGCTCAATGATTGGTTATTCCCATCTTCCAGGAATCAGAGGATCTGATACCTAGCCCGATTTGAATTGGTTGAGTATGTGTAGTAAACTTCCTTATCCAGAGGATCCTTTCATCAATTAGACAGCTTTATCATACTGAGAACTGATGTTCAGGCATATCATTGGTATCATACGATGGTTCAGGAAGCAGTAATGTCTATCTTAGAATCGGGCAAGGGCAACTTACCTGCTATGGCATTGAATACCGATAGTCATTTGGCTATATTGCTCATGTCTGCCAATCTTGTAGAATCTCTGGCACTGGCAGATTGAGAAGAAAAAGAAAGGAATGCGATGGTTGCAAGTATAGCCAATATGACTATGACTACTATCAGTTCTACTAGAGTGAATGCGTTATTGTTTTTACTTAGGTGCATAAATAGTTTGCTTATTTTAATTTTAAAATCTTATATAGGTATTCCTTAATTGCGGCAAGCTTGAAGTTCATGGTCAGATTTTCCCGAGAGAGCAGTCCTGCTTTTCAGTATAATAATATGGTCAGGCTGTCATTGTTCAAAAATGCCAAAAATGGTTCCCTCATCAATAACTGATATTATATCAATAAGTTGCAAAATTAGGATGGGGATAGCTTGTATAGGAAACCGCCATGCTTGTTTGTCATATTCAAGATGTGAAATAATAACCGTTTCAAATATATTTTTCACAAGTTCAAGGAATAGTTGCCATTATGTTGAATTTACTTCATTCCGTAAGAGGAAATCTTGATAACGCCATATTGAATGAGTTGGTTCAGGAGGTATCGGTATAATCATAGACTCAACCCGAATTATAATAATTATCGGTCAAGAGTGGAGTTTTACTGGCATCCCAAGTCGGCAGCTTGTAATTGTTATAGTTGAATGACCAAAATAATGTCCATCATCCTCAATCTGTCGTCATATCACAATAAACCTGTAATCAGGCTCATCATTGAGGATTTATAGTATATTTTCAATCCTTGCTTGATGGGTTCATATCTTTGATCCTTTTGCATGTGGAATTCGAATTCATCTGAGCTATGGCTTGTCCGGTTCACGTAATTGAAGAATCATTTGAAAGCCTAAGCACATAAGACGCGTCTGTTTTTACTACATCTACTCAGGTGAAAGTCAAGATGTTATAATTATCTTGAGCTGGAATCAGTGTTCAAGAATTCAGCAATATTCAAACCATATCTCACCTTGTGACAGCATATCTTCATGAATAAGACGACGTATCTGCGTTAACCCAACCCTCTCCCGATAGACGAGGGGGAAGCAAAGAAACGGCACTATTGCTTCAGTCTTCTAGGAATCATAATAATTGGAATTTATCCTGATTTAGAGTTGTTGAGTAAGTATAATGGGTTCAATTCAGCGGATCTTTTCATCCTCATGAAGAGATCTTTATCATGTTGAGGACATTTGTTCAGGCATTTCATTGATATCATAGGGTTATTCACGATGCGCTTATGGTGATATTATTTTCTGGAATAGGCAATTTGCCTGATGTTGCAGCCAAGACTCCTAATCATTTTGCAATATTGCTCATATCTGCCAATCTCGTTGAATCTCTGGCACTGGCAGATTGAGAAGAAAAAGAAAGGAATGCGATGGTTGCAAGGATAGCCAATATAACTATGACTACTATAAGTTCCACAAGCGTGAAGGCCTTATGTTTTGTTTTGTGGGGCATTTATCGTTGCTTAATTTTATTATTTTTATTTTAACTTATTAAAATTAAAAATCAAATAAAAAAACCAGCTATAAGTCGTAATTTGTAGCTGGTTTTTTGATATTAAATCTATATTAATCTATAACCATAAATAGTTCTTCAAGTGTTGTTTTCCCCCTCATTGCCTTAAGGACTCAATCTTCACGTATAGTCATCATATCTTGCTTTCGGGCTTCTGCCAATATTTCTGCAGGACTTGATCAATTACGGATAAGAGTTCTTGTTTTTTCATTGAATGACAATACTTCATAAACTCAAATTCTTCATTTATATCAAGAATATCAGCAATGTTCGCATCATTTTGATTTAAAAAGCTTGAATCAATCGGTTTTTGCTTTTGTAACAGCCTCAATACCAATATCCTTCATCATCCATTTTATGATTTCATTTTGTTCCGATGTTGCCTCGTGTTCTTCTATACAATGAGGACAATTTTTTCTTACAAGCCTTTGAGCGATGATTATATCAATAGCTGAAGACAAGATGTAAGGAGGCACTCAGATATTGATAAGTCTTTCTAATGTCTCTGATGCGGATTTTGTATGCAGCGTTGCGAGTACGAGATGTCATGTAAGAGAAGCCTGCGCTGCAATCTGAGCGGTATCAAGATCGCGTATTTCTCAGATCATTATAACATCAGGATCTTGTCTCATGAGTGCCTTAAGTCAAGAGGAGTACGTATATCAATTCTTTTCATTGACCTCAGATTGAACAACTCAAGGAAGCTCATATTCTATCGGATCTTCAAGTGTTATAATTTTTTTCTCTGGGATGTTAAGCGTATTCAATATGCTATAAAGCGTAGTTGTTTTACCGGATCATGTAGGTCAAGTGACGAGAATCATTCAATTCTTCTTCTTTACGCTTTTTTCTATTTGCCTTTTGGAAGCCCACATAAAGCCCAGATCATCAACGGATGGTATTGTATTTCATGAATCAAGAATACGGCAGACTACATTTTCTCAGAGTTTGACGGGCAAAGTTGAAATACGCACATCGATTTTCCTGTCATCATCAAGTATCCTATACTTACCGTCCTGAGGAACATTGGTAATATTCAGCTTCAAATCGGATTTATACTTCAACCTTTCCAATACCAGCTTATAATGGTGTTTCGTAAGCTCAAAAATATCTGTCAGATGTCCATCGATACGAAATCTTAACTGAGTGAAATTTTCCCTGATATCATAATGCACGTCTGAGCTTCAAAAAGATAATGCTCATTTGGTTATCAATGCAAGGGCTTTTTCTGAGTCCTGAGATTTATCAAGCGATTCTTTCACATGAGTTTCCAATTCCAAAAACTTATCGGATTTGAAGCTTGCAGCCTCCCCCATAAGTACCGTTTTAGCTTTATCAAAATGCTCTTCGTTCTTTATTTCCATTTTTTAAAATACTATTTACATATAAGGATTTTTAGTTATATTCAATTATATCATATTTAAATTCTTATTGCAAAACTTACGCGTTAAATTATGCTAATACAGGTTGCCATTTTGGTCATATATGCCATAGCTATAATCATTGCTGAACTGCTTATTGAGAGGAGGCTTGATTTATTGACAAAAAGGCACAATGAAAAAATATGATGATGATACGCTTCTGTATGACTTTTAAGCCTTCACAGAAGACTGAAGCTGATCCTAAGAACAATCTTTGTAATCCTTTTTATATGTTGAGCTGCAATTAGTCTCTTACTTTTATAAATATGGGATTCATTCTACAAAAAGATTACGTCATAATAAAAAAACACGGTATCGTGATTTTATATATATTGGCAAGATTTGTTTTCGCTATGCTGATTGTGATATGATTATTCCTGATTTCCTATCTTTTCAGATCTTCTCTGAGAGAAGATCTAGTACTTTTTTTTCTCTACCCCGTCCAGATGATAATCCTTGTATATGCTTTTTCAAAGCTTGCGCAAGGATATATTTTTTATTATAATGACCTTATCATATTCATTCATGATAAGGTAATAATCATGAAAAGCTCCCTCTTTCTCCAAGACGATCTTGAAGTGATAGATACAAGTAAAGTAATGAAAATAGATGTTCAATGCCATGGATTCTTTGCCAATCTTGTGTGATACGGAAATCTGGTGATCGAACAACAAAGAGATGAGCTTAGAATTCTTCATTTTGTTCCCAAGCCATATAAAGCCCTCCAATTATTAAGAGAAAAAACAGCATATCTAAATACAAATCAAGATATTAATTTCTTCAAGCTGAACTAAAATTTCATTTCATACATTTTTAAATAATTTTGCAAAAATGGGTAGCTTCTAAGCAATATCCAGGAAATTATTAAGGAAATGGTTTTTTACTGAAACGATAAAATAATACATACTTTAATAGAATAAAAAAAGAGGATGGCATTCATAATGAGAAACGAAGACTTCAGATGCGAAAATTGCTGAAAGGAAATACTGAAACACCCGGAATGATCCGCAAGGAATCATTGTCCGAATTGTCTCTATTCAAAACATGTGGATGATAAGTTTCCTTGAGATAGAAAAAGCGAATGTCATTGACTTATGAAGCCGATTTGAATCGATCATAAGAAAAATAAATGATATATGATAATCCACAAATGCATTATTTGCAATAAGGATATTCCTAATAAGATTGCTCCTGATGATGATTTTTTAAATTTCATTAAAACAAAGAACTCGAATATTAATCCTTAATGATATTAACATGAGCCCATTTGCAATCGCTTTTCTTATTGTTTATCCGATATTTCTTATTGGCATGTATAATATTTTCTTGCTGATGGCCAAAAGGCTTCATAAGCAGAATATGGAAAGATTATCCCAATCAAGTCACTTGATTCTGGAAGAGAATTTCAAAAGAATGGTCCATTACATAAGAATAAGCCTGATATCATTATTTGTAGCTTCGGTTATTTTCTTATTCCTAATCTTGTTGTAACATGATTCATGAATACAAGAACTCCTTGCTTTTGAGGAGACATAAGATTAAACTTTTCTATATTTTCTGAAAATTTCTTATATATCTGCTGATTTGCCTGTCGATAGCATCTGTTTTTCTGTTGCTGACCTGATATTCAAAACAATGAAATATATTCAATCAAAACATCTTCATAATATTCATGTTCTTCTTCAATTTTATAGCTTTTGCCCTTATTCTTGACATAATAGCTCATTTCAATAATCTTATATATATTAATGATTCTCATATTTACATTATCCGAAGCTGGTTGCTGTTCAGAGAAGATATAGAAATCATAGAGCTCAGAAAGGTAACAAAGGTGAGCATAGTCTGCCAATGATTATTGTCAAATATGCTTTCTTATTGAAAGATAATGATTGAGATGCAAAGAGCAGAAACCAAACCCCTCTTCCATATTCCCGAGCCATACAGAGTCATGACTAATATCAGAAACAAGATGGACAAGATGAAGAGTATCTGAGTCCAGACAAAAGAATTAACTTGAAACAAATTCGATGATACAAGAATTTTTTGAAAAATATAAAATCTCTAAAACAGATAAGATTGCTATTGCGTGCTCCGGATGAGCTGATAGCATGTTTTTGTTGAACGAAATAATAAAAGTTCACCCTATTCCCATGATTATCGTTGCACATTTCAATCATAATTTAAGATGAGAAGAAAGCGATAATGATTCAGATTTCCTAGAGGATTATTGCAAAGGCATGGGACTTATATTTAAAGTTTGAAGTTGAAATATAAAGGATTTTTCGACGGAGCGGAAGGTTTGAATTGAAGAAGCTGCCAGAATTAAAAGATATGAATTCCTTGAGCAGATAAGAATAGAGAATGAGGCAAAATATATTTTCACAGCGCATCATCTAGATGACAGCATCGAGACATTTATGTTCAATCTCATAAGATGAACGAAGCTTGGATGATTGACTTGAATCGATGAATCGAATAATGATATATTACGGCCGCTTCTTCATATCACAAAAAAAGAGATCTTAAAAAAATGTGAATTAGAGCGCATCCCATATAGAAATGATTCTTCAAATGCTGATGACACTTTTTTAAGGAATCATATAAGGCTGAATATTCTGCCTCAATTTGAGACAATAAATCCGAATTACAAGAAGAACTTTGACGATCTTATAGAATATTTCAAGGAATTGCAAAGCAATATAGAAGGTGATATCAGTAAGATAATTATTGATAATTCATTTGAAATAGAGGCATTTAACAATTTAACCCTTTTCAAGCAGAGGGAACTCATCGCCTATATTTTCAAAATTACAAATTTCTGAACAATAGGCCTTACAAAGTGAAATATTGATGAGGTTATCAGGTTCATAAACGACAAATGAAACTACACTAAAAAAGAAATAAAGAATATGCAACTTTTCAAGAAGAATGGGAAAATTTTTTTCTAAGGTAATAAGATGTTTCTGTACAACAGGTAAGAACCCCCGAATTTCGGGGGTTCTTACCGTCTGTTTATTTTGTGGAATCATATAGGGATAATATTTCTGAGTCTCATAAAGCCCTATTGTATATCCTTAACTCATCCATTAATCAATTATAATATCTTTTGTTTCAATTCCATTCAGATCAAATTGCATTAGTGGATGAATTAAGACGCTTTGTTATCGATCAGGTTGAAGCAAATGTTTTAACATTTGCTCAATTGACATATATCTTGAATTCTTGACTGCTGATGGTCATTCATATGAATTGCCAGCTATTTAGGCTTAATACATTGGTATCACAATGATATCATTCTGGATTTTTTCAATAAGCATAAACGCATACATTTCAATCTGGATTAACCGTAAGATAGTAGGCATGCCCATTAATAAAGATTCATTTCCTATCAGTATCAGTCCATGAATTACTGTTTATCCATGAAGTGACAGTCAGACTGTCTTTCATATCTAATGTTTTTGAATCAGGAATCAATACGTATCATCAGCTAAGAAATAAGCTTGATCAGACTTTTCATCAGGACCAGCTCAATAGTCAGCTTAAGGTTCAATTATTATTATTTCAACTTGTATCATTGATTGTATTTCAAGACTTCTCATCAAAATTCCAATATCACACCAATCAGCTTTCTTTTTGTTTATAAGTAAGATATCAGTATGTAAGTGACGATCATGTTCATGAAGACATGATTTTATTATCAAATTGCATTGCATAGCTTCATGTGGCATTTACGATATCCACTCAAGTGAATGAAGCACTTTTTTTAGCTTGCACAGGAACCTTGGTAATACCATCTAACAAAACACCCAATATATCTCATTTTGTATATACGTATCTTCCAGAATATGAATTAGGATCTGCAAATACATCAGCTAATGGCTTAAAGTTGTTAGCTATTAACTTTAAGCTATCATCTTTTAGAGATAATGCTGAACTGTTTCAATCTTCTAAGAAACCCAACAATTGAAACTTGCTTTGTCCTGCATTAACGGAATATGTATAGTATGTAGAAGAGTCTAACGGATCTTTTCATCAAGCAGATAATTTTATCACATTGAGTACAGTATTTCATGCATATCATTGCAATCAAATACTGGCTCAAGAAGCCATAATTGAAATATTATCATCTGGAATGGGATATTTGCCTGCCAGACCATAATTTACGGACAATCACTTGGCGATATTGCTCATATCGGCCAATCGGGTCGAATCTCTGGCTCAAGCGCTCTGAGAAGAAAATGAAAGGAAAGCGATCGTTGCAAGTATTGCAAGTATGACAATCACTACTATCAATTCCACAAGAGTGAATGCTTTTTTAAAATCTAATCAATGTATTTTAGAATTCATGTTAATATGATTTAAGAAATAATTATTTCGCCCCTATTACATAAGGCTGAACAATTTCATCAGTGAGTGCTCTATTATAAATATGCACATTCTACGACTTAATTAAAAAATTGTATTCAGTGTTAGAAAGCCACTCTTGAGTGAATCAGGTACAGATATTTAGGTTGTTTTTATAAGGGCATGATTCAAGGATTATGAAAACTAAAATATCGGATAAAACCCGATGGTATTTTAATTTAAGTTAATAAAAAAGTCAAATAGTATTCATACTATAATATTCTAAAGAGAGTTTTTGGTTTGACAAATCCTATTTTAAAATTATAAGTTAATAACTTATAATATCAATAACCCTAAAACATGTTAAATTATACATGATTATCTGAATCCCCTTCAACTCAAAAACTATCAATTCCTCAACTCCTTTTAACACATACGCCAACCAAAACTAACGAAATACTGCATACTTCAAATTCTGCGATATCAGATACGTTTACAGTAACATGAACAAAAGAATTCAAGGCGAAAAATCCGGAAAATAGCACAGTGATGAAATGACACTTGAGGCATCTCCCGCTTGTTCCATGAGTTGTGCAGAAATGATTATTATTTAAAGCATTTAAAATCTCCGAAGACATATATTCTTGAAAAGAAATAATTAAAACGACTTTCTGATCTCCCATACTATGATGAGATGAAATCAAGCTAAGCCAAAGCGAATTTGAATTACTGCATGCTGATAATAAAATTGCCGTTAAGATAGAAAAAGCTGATTCTTGCCCAGGATATGAAGATATGGGCTATAGGATAGATTTTCAAGATGCCATGTCTGATTCGGATCTAGATAGGATTCTTTTGCAGCATTTAGAATTCAGATTTGTGAGCTGACTCGCTTTTTTAAAAAAATCAGCAGACTCTGAAGTAAATATCTGAGATGTATTCCAGTGATATTTTGCAATTCCAGAAGATTTTAAATTCTTTACAGAAGATAACTGAATAAAAACGGTTGAGCCTTTTCTCATAGAAGAATTTGCTGCCCAAATCTGAGTGGTTGCGATCAGTTGAAGAATATGACATGCTACAAATGAAAATAATGACATCCTTGATACATGAAGCACAATGACTTTTGATTCGAGCATCTGCAAATATTCAGGGAAAAAACTTGTATTAGGTTCAGATTTCAGGCTCACATGAAGAGTCAAAGATATTACAAAAAGGACAGTATCGTTTGAATATACTTGATTCAATGACAAAATGGAAGAGGTCATCAGATGAGAGATAAGCGGAAAGATAGTCGGATTGAAGATGCTTAAGAGAATGACCAGATAAAACCACTGCTTTAAAATTTTAAAATAAGCCATCACTAAGGGCTTATTTTTTTATTATTGAAGTTTGAATAAAAACAATATAATATCATCATTCCAAAAAGAGGAGGTGACATATGAGCAGGAAACAAAAACAAAAAGAGAAGGCCGCGCAAGCTGCAGGAATCGAGTATACAATTGAAGAATTCCTGCTGCTCAACATCAATGAATATCTGCTCTGCAAGTCTTGCAGACAAGTACACATGTCGGATGATTGGTATATGAACGATTCCAATTGTCCCACAAAAGGATGCGAATCAAAAAGTAGGATTGTAATTCCATGGAATCTCATTAAAGCCAATCCGAAAAACAAAAAACTACCGGACTCGCCTGAAATCGGCAAATACTACAACCCCCATTTCTAAAGGAGGAAAGATGTCCAGTTTAAGATAAAGAGCAGCCCAGATTCACGGCTGCTCTTTTATTATGCGAAACTATTTGACAATATGCATACTTTTGTTATATTCTATCTCACACTTTTGATATTCCATGAAATCAAACAAAAACAAATGAGGGCGTTATAATGAAAATGGGCAACTTAATCCTATCGGCAATCCTAGTTTCTTTGCTTTTCACCTTTAATGCCCATGCAGACTCTTCGGAGGAAGCTGCTGCGGTAATATCCAAAAATCCCGAGCTCATGAACAAATTCAGGGAAATCAAGGCTGCTGGAGACAGAAGCATTTGGTACTTGCTGCTGGATGACGGCAACTTCATACCCGTTAATTCGTATGAGGCTGGAAAAAAGCCGTCCAACTTCAATGTCTACGTCCGTTTTCTCGGAGGAGGTCATATCATGATCCTCTATCCTAAGCAGTCATCGGACAGAGAGGGTAATCTGGAAACCCTTATTACAGAGCTGCAAATATAGATCCATTTCTCTTATGGTTTATTGCTTTAGATAAATCATAAAATCCAAAAAAGGAGGAAACGCCATTGAAAAAGCGCCTGTTCGTTGAAACCTGCCGCTGCAAAGAAGGCTGCATACGCTAGCCTGATGAGGCTTCCCGTACAGGGAATCCCGTCAGGCGGCACAACAAGAAACAGACCGCCCGGAGGGTGGTCTGTTTTCTATTTGCCAAAAAACCCAATTGATATACAATTGAATGGCATTATTTATAAAATGAATTAAAAAAATATGACTAACTTGCCTCTAGAATTGCTAGAAAGATTAAAAAAAATCTACACAGAAAAAGATTATCAAGATATTCTTGCATGATTTGATGCTGAAAGGATAACATCTTTCAGGATAAACACCTTATTATCTGATAAAAAAGAAGTTGAGGATTATCTGAATGAAAATGAAATATCCTTCAGAATTTCAGATTTTTCAGAAATAACTTATATAATCGACAAAAAACATGAATTTGCCCTTAAATGAAGCCGACTTTTCTATTCCGGGAAAATTTATGTTCAAGGTATTGCCAGCCAGATTCCTGCCCTAGTCCTTGCACCGGAAAAATGAGATATCATACTTGACGTTACCGCTGCACCATGATCAAAAACCACACAAATAGCCGCTATGACAAAAAATTCATGCAGGATAGTTGCTGCTGAAAAAAATCAGATACGATTTGATAAGCTGAATTACAACCTCAAGCTACAATGAGTGACTTGCACCCAGACAGTCAAGATAGACGCTCTTGATCTGGATAAGAATTTTGAGCCTTGAACTTTTGATAGGATACTTTTAGATGCGCCATGTAGCGCTGAATGAAGAATAAATACGTCAAATGAAAAAACTTTCTGATTTTGGACTTTAGATAACATAGCAAAAAAACAAGAGCTACAATTAAGTTTATTGGAACACGTCATACCCCTTCTTAAAAAATGAGGAACAATTGTGTATTCCACATGCACTTTAGCTCCAGAAGAAAATGAGGAAGTGGTGGACACGATTCTGAAAAAACATTTTAATATTTCATTAAGCGAAATAGATATTGCCTTGCCTAAGACGATAAAATGAATTACTGAATTCGGAAGTAAAAAATATTCAAAAGATATGAATAAGACAATCAGAATAAATCCATCAGCTTTAAGCGAAGGGTTTTTTGTGGCTAAATTAATTAAAGAATAAAAGAGACTAGGATTTTTTTACAATAACTGAAATCTGCTCATTGCCTTATGTTATTGAGCAGATAGTGAAATTATAAAGAGTTTTAAAAAATCATTTGCTTTTTAACTTTTTTATGTTACGCTTAGAGCATATTTAGTAAATAGTACATTTCACAAAGTGGGGTCAATGTTTCATTAAATATGTTTAATTTTTTTTACTTTTATACTACTATGTTAGGTATCATCAAGAAGAAAGTCATGGATAAATGATTTGGATTTATTTCTCCAGAAAACGGAGGTGAAGATTTATTCTTTCACTTTTCTGCAATAGAAGGTTGAGTTTCTACTTTTGAATCAGTTGAAGCTGGTCAAAAAGTTGAATTTGACGTTATCAATGGAAGAAAACCAGGTTCAAAACAAGCAAGTAATGTTACATTAGCATAATTCGCTTTAAAATCCAGAAAAACCCCAAGCAAAAGCTTGGGGTTTTTTGTGAAAAAAATTTTCTAAAGCTAGCTTGCATTTATGCCATATGCGATGACCAATATTGGCAATGTTAGGCTTTTATTCTATTATCTGATATCTAAAAAGAAAAATCACCAGAAATAATATTTCTAGTGATTTTTTGCAATTTTATAAATTTATGTTAGCATGGATGAGTAATTTTAATAATTTTTAAATATGAAATTAGATGCGGAGTCAATAGCTCAAATTTATAAAAATCAGAAACCGAATGCTTCTGATAAAAAAATCGCAAAAAAAGTTTCAAAAATTATGGAAGTCAGCTATATGGAAGTAAAATCATGAATTAATCCCGAGGAACAAATACTGATAAATTTAGCGGGGATGCTATATCCATATCATCTTTTTAATTTCAAGATATTAAATTGAAGTGGATTTAAAAATTGTCCAAAAAATATTTTGGAAGCTTTAATGAATGAGCTAAAAAATATTGAGTTTATTTGATCGACATGACTTACTGATTTTACAGAAATAAGCTTGTATATTTATACTGATCAATTAACTGAAGCAATATCAAAAACATGATTAGATGAAAAAATCAAAAATCAAATTATCAAATATTTAGAAAAGGAAAATAAAGGATATACGGGCCTGAGTTTTAGATTAGAAGATTGCAGATTATTGGACATCATTGATTTGACGGAAAAAATTAGAGAATCCGCAGAAGAAGTCGACAATCTAATATGTCCACCCCCACCATTCCCCGCGTCTTAGCCTAAATGAGAGGTTCCATTGATTTTTGCTATGCTGAAGAAATCTCAGTCAAATGAGATTTTTGTGATGGACGTATTATCTATTGCGATTCTAAATGACATCTTCGCATCCGAATCCAGGATTCCCCTCAAAAAACATCTTATAGTGAATCAGTGTGTGAAAATGAGAATTGTCTCTGCTGGATTCTCTTCTGACAGGAGCTCATCCATTAACTTATGAACTCTGATTTCGACATCTTTTTGTGACTCTCCGTTCGGAGCTTTGAAATTATGATTATCGGCATGAATCATACTTATTGTCTCGGGAGTGTAGATGAGCTCTCTCGATAATCATTCCCAATCTCATTGGCTGATTTCCATAAGCTCACTTCTAATCTTGAGATCATCCTCCGTGAATCCCAAATGTTTTCAGACTATTCTCGCAGTGTGTCTTGTCCTTACTACATCCGAAGAATATATATCATCAAATTCCATTCAACTTTTTCTGAGGTATTCTCACAGCTTCTCCGCCTGCCAGATGCCTTTTTCTGTAAGAGCTGCATGCGGAGATTGTCCTCATATAAGATTTGCAGCCACATTCATCTCCGTTTCAGCATGCCTTACGAAGTATATTGTTTTCATGATATTATTAATTAAATTTATAAAGTTGTTAATGATAACATATAAAGTACCTCAAAATATGATCTTGTTAAAACATAAACTCATTCCATTTTTCTATTTTATATTTTCTATTTTATAGGAGATTCCCGCCTCCGCGGGAATGACAGAGCCTCCGGCGGGTAATCCTATTTTCTATTTTATTTTATAGGAGATTCCCGCCTCTACCCCAAGAGTACTTGCTCCGGCGCGCGGGAATGACAGAGCCTCCGGCGGGTAATCCTATTTTCTATTTTTTATTTTCTATTTTTTATTTATTCTTGCATATTCTATGATATCATTTCAAAGATCTCATCATAATTCAACAGGAATATTTATGTTCTCGAAAATTCAAGTCTTTTTCTGGAGATAATAGATGTTCAGGTTTATCATTAGCTCACTTATATATGGGTTTACAGTCAGAAATTCTCAATGTTCCTTATCATCATTCTCGTTGAAATGGCAATCAGATCAGAAAGTAAGGATAAATCCGTATTTTTCTCTATATTCGAGTATGAGATCAACCCAAGATTTGCTCGCTTTTGCATTTATCTCAACTGCATTTATGCCAAGATCCAGAAAATATGCAATTCTTTCTCTGAACTCTTCCTGCGTCAGCTTGAAATTGGGATGGGCCAGAGATAAAATCGCGTTATTGTCTTTCGCCATCTTTGAGCATTTCTCTAGGCTTGGCTCATATTCAGAGATTTTCACGGCTCATACCCATGAATATTTTCATTCGTCCTTGAGGCATTTTTTTATGAAAGAGTCCCTATCGAGCTTTTCTCAAGTCAATTTTTCAATTAGAGAGATATTTGAATTTTGCATATAGATGTAGCTAGACAGATGTGAAGAATTGAAATTATCCACGTTCACTCATCTCACTTTGTAGAATTCAAGGAAATTTTCCCAGTCTATTGCAAATCAATGGGTTTGCAGCAGGCTTATCTGAGCTCTCATTTTATCTTGGCGTCAGGCTCTGCTTGAATCAAGAATGTTATGTACCTCTTGTGAGAATTTTTGAGCATAACAGGTAAGGTGCAGGTGCTTATCATATTTTAAATCTATTCAAGAGATCTCCACAGCTTCAACACTCTTGAATCCTGCTTCTTGGGCGAGCTTTGGAAATTCTGTATTTATGATATCGTGCTCAGTGCAAGCTATGAAACCCGCCCCCTTTTGCTTTGCTAGAGCTATTATTTCCCCATTAGTCAGCCTTCAGTCAGAAAGTTTTGAATGGAAGTGCATATCTATTCGCATAAGCTTTTTGATTAAATATTAAACACTTTCATTATGTAATAAATTTAAATAAAGATATGATGATAGTACATTTATGTAAAATATTGATTTTTAATAAATAAATTATTTGCTTTAAATAAAGATAAAACTAATATAATAAAAGTGTACCATTTTAATACATTTTTATGAGATATAAGAAAATACTGTCAAAATTAGGCCTTTCTGAATGAGAAAGTTCGGTTTACCTTGATCTTCTTGAGCATGGAACCTCATCGATCGTAGACATTTCAAATAGGACTGGAATTCACCGTCCGATGCTCTACAAGATACTCCCCTTGCTTGTCGAAACATGACTCATATCTAGCGTGATAAGATGAAAACGCAAATACTTCAAATCAGAGTCTCCTGAACACCTCAAGAATCTTTTTGAGAAATTGTCGACAAGCTTCAATTCCATAATTCCAGATCTAGAAGATATGTACGCCTCAAATGATGCCAGGCCGAACATACAAGTCCTAGAATGAAAAAAATGAATAAGGCAGATATTTGAGGATGTTGTTGTGACGCTTAAGAAAAACGATGTCTATTACAGATATAGCTCAAGGGTCAATTTTTGAGGCAAATTTTTGCCCACTAATTATTATGAGCAAAGAGATAAGAAGAATATAGAGAGATATGTAATAACCAGCGAAAGCCGAGCAAAAAGCAAACAATCCAAACCTAATCGGGAAGTTGTATATATTCCTTCATGATTTGATCTTTTTGATGAGAATGTGGGGAAGCTTATCTATTGAAACAAAATAGCCATTATCGATTACAATACGCTTACTTCATTTATCATAGAGAACAGGCTTCTCGCAAAATTTGAAGAGAAGATATTTAAATCGCTTTTCAGGTTTTTAAGGCAGATGCAGGATGGTGAATAATGCTGGGGTAGATGTATGATAAAGCTATAGATTAATACTATAATTTGATGCATTGAAATTAGGAGTCCTTTTTAGCTGTGAGTGTTCCTTCTTTCATGAAGATAATCTTAGATGAATCCTTGACTTTATGAGATTAAGATCGCTTATTGCTTGTGAATCATCTTCATTTGAAAAACAATCAAGTATGCTATCCAAAAATAACTTTCTTGAAATGTCTTCTTTCAAAACAGTGCCATTTATAGATCTTTGGATTATGCTGATAGCCAATTCTTCGATTCTCATAATCAATTCCCTTCTTTCATATTGGATTTGTGTCACATCAGGATCAAGTTCAAATAACCTTATGTAATCATCTATAAGTGCAATATCACTCTTCAGGGCATTGAAGTGATTTTCATACATGCCATGAATTTCCGATGCGCTAGCTTGAGAAAATGAATTATTGAGGTATTCTGAATCCGAATCATTTTTCATTCTTGAGTTTTTCATGAAATCTCAAGAATCTATTGGAATATACGGAGTGCCTTTATCAACAAGAGCAGCAACACTATCCCTAAAAAAATCCCGAAGCACAAGATGTTCAAGTCATGTTTGTCTTATCGCAGCCCTGCCTTCCGCTCCCTCAAGCATTCATGCGAATTTTGAATCTGTGAATTTTGATTTATCTTCCATATTTCATTTTTGTTTTAGCAATGGTATCACAGAATTTAAGAATTTGCAAAAAAGTCACTGTAGTTTTGTTTAATGTCTGAAATATGTTATAATGATAAAAATAATCAAA
>CAZUBA010000004.1:0-59919 GCA_964618565.1 uncultured Candidatus Peribacteria bacterium
ATAAATTCAGATGAAAATTATCCAGGAGATTATATTATCTTCAAGAAATTTTATGCTTAAGCAAAGATTATAAGGAATTCAGAGATAAAGATATAAGCATTGAAGATGAGAATAAGCTTATGAATTCAATTGTAATACACGCCGAATTCATAAGTGATGAACTGCTGATTGCCCTATGATTGGAGGATGCGGAATTCTTGAAACTCGAATATCCGGAACAATTGAAAAGAAAAATTCAGCATATAAGTGCGGTAAAAGAATTTTTTGCAAATACTCGCCCTCTTCAGGTCGGATCATGAATAAATGATTATACATGAAGGATAATGATGACAAAAAAAGTCCAGAATCCCGCTTATTGAAAAATCATACTTATCCAAAGCGTGGAATCTTGAGATGAGAGCAGCAAAAAACAAAGAAAAACCCTAACATTTCATGATGACATATACTCCTTTTTAAGGAGCCAAAAACATACGCGAGTTTCTCTTAATTGAAAAGAGAAAAGACTTAGTAAGATTTTGATAAATCTAAGAAAATTAAGATTTCAAATCTGAAATAAATCATTTCTTGAATCCATAGCAAAACAGGTAGAACCATTAAGCGCTTATCAGTCTTATCAGTTGAAATTGGCTACTTCACATCTAAAAAAGATAAACTGAATCGATGCTAAGTCCGATAGTGAGAATCTTGAAATTTCAATTACAAGAATCGATTCTAAATTACGAGAAATAATATCTCAGAAAACCTCGGTATATAAGCATTCTGAGAATATCACAGAGATTACGCGGAATCTTGAGGAGGATTGGAAGAATTTCTATAAGAATTTCAAATCTGTATTAAAGAAATTCAATAACGATAAGATTGATTATATAGTTGATAGCTTCAGCGGGATGCATCCTGATTTCAAAAAAACTTTTTCCGAAAGAATTGAGAGCATCTTGCATGACAATTCAAATATTCTATCTATTATTGATAAAATTGATTTTGATGAAGCAGCAAAAGAACAAGCATATTTTTGGGCGTTGGAAGACTCGAATCAAGGCAAGGATACAAGTTCAAAAAAGTATCAGGAGCATCAATATTTTGAAGCTCTTAAGCAAAAAAGAGAATATTTTGAAGAATTGAAAACAACAAAAAGCAAGGAAAAAAATTTCATGGAGAATTCTTGAGCTTTATTTGATGAATTGGAAGTTAATGGAAGTTTGAGGAAATTAATTTCAGATATCGATACTTATCTAAAATCAAAACCTGAATTCTGCGTCAATCCTTTTGCAAAAATATATGAAAGAGTATGGATGGAATTCTACAAAATCAATACTTTCAGATCCAAGAAAGATATCATCTGAATAATAAAATCCATACTTACAATAAATTTGCTTCTCAAAGAACAATGATTTCTGATTTTTATAAGTAAACTTGAATGAAGCCTTGATGTAAAAAGATTAGAAAAATCGAATGAAGCCAGAGAATTCATTTCAAGAAGAATCAATAAAAATCTTAGCAATATGGCAAAAAAAGATTTTCTGAAAAAATTCATTTTTCCTAAAGATTCTGCAGTCAATAAAAGATTTGAAGAGCATATAAAAGCCCTAATAAATCTTAAAACACTATTGGCTTCAGGTGAATTCTCAGAAATTGAGCGTCTGCTTACTGAATTAAGGAAATGATTTTATAACAAATAGATACTAAAAATGGCATATTTTTGCCAAAATTAAGTTTATATAGTAAAATATTAAAAAAATAAGCTTCTAAATTAGGAAAACTTGTTTTCATTTATGTTGAAATTTTAAATAATTATGGAAAAACGTGAAGAAGTTTACACTTGATTAAATCCAAATAGTACGCTAAAAAGCCCCACAGAACAAAGGGTCTCAAGGATGGTTGAAGAAGTACTTCAGGCCAATTTTTGAGTTTCACACCAAGATTTGATTGAAAAAGTATCAGCAGAGATTTCAAAAAGACTAAATGAAAAAGCTAAACATGAGGCTTTCGTAAGCAACTTATTGAATAGTTTCACTGATGAGCTAGTGAATTTTCAGGATGAAGATCATGTAATCAGGTATTGTAACGATGCATTCGCTACATTTGTGGGGTTTCCAAAAGAAGAGATTATATGAAAAAAATGTTTTGAGATAATTTGCTCATCATGATGCACTGAAAGATGTCCGATTGAATCAATAAAAAGATGAATAAATAAAAGCATATGTGTTGATTACGATTGAATTCATCTTGAAAAATCAGCCAATATTGTCACGGATGATAATGGGATTTTCATCTGATATGTTGAAATATATAAGGATAGAAGCGAAATAGTGAGACAAAAAAACTTAATTGAAGAACAAAATAAAACACTAACCAGAACTAATGAATTCCTTTCGTCTGCATTGAGCAATTCTAAACAATGAACATGGGAATGGAATATTATAACTTGAGAAGTCAGGGCAGATGAAAATTTTTATAAGATTTTATGATACAACAATCAGGAAGTGGAATTCAATTATGATTTTTGGGAAACGATTCTACATCCTGATGATAGAGAAATAGTATTGAAAGAGCTCAAAAAAAGTGCCAGAAAAGCAGATAAATCATTCCAATTCACTTATAGGCTATTGAACTTGAATTGAGATTATGTTTGGGTTACCGCATCAGGGAAAGTAATTGAATTGGACTTGAGATGAAAACCATTGAAGGCCATATGAACCCATATGGATATAACAGAAATTACAAATATAAAAAGATATCTAAGGCAAAATGAACAAAAACTTACAACAATTCTAAGATCTATCCCTGATCTGCTTATTGTTATTGATAAAAACTGAAATTATAAAGAGCTTTCTGGCAGCTCCAGAATCTGACCAAGAAGAGTCTGAATGAATATTAATGAAATTTTTGATCAAGAAAATACAACACTTATTCTTGAATGAATAAATAGGACAATAGAAACGGGGGTGAATCAAAAAATTCAATATTCAATAGTAGAAAATGATAAAGTTTATAAATATTCTTGAAATTGCCAAACCCTTAGTAGCGATCAAGTTGTCATAATCACGAGAGATGTAACACAAGATATGGAATTACATGAGGAGGTAAAGCATATGGCCAACCATGATAATTTGACATGACTCTTAAATAGATTCTCATTCAATGAAAGATTAAGAAAAATCATAAACGACGCAGCAGGTGAAGATAATTTGGCAGTAATGTTTATTGATCTGGATCTTTTTAAAAATGTAAATGATAGCTATGGGCATGCTGTTTGAGATGCTGTACTAAAAGAAGTTTGACATAGATTGCTCAGCGCAACTAGATGATCCGATATTGTTTCCAGATTAGGATGAGATGAATTCTGAATAATACTTCCAACGATTCAGAAAAAAGAAGATTATGAAATAGTTGCTCAAAGGATCATAAAATCACTTTCCGAACCTTTTATTATTGAATGAAAGACTATCCAAATCTGATCGAGCATCTGAATAAGCCTATACCCCGAACATTGAGATGATGTGGATTCAATCATAAATCATGCCGATACCGCTATGTATAAAGTTAAAAAATGAGCGAAAAATAATTATCTGGTGTACAGCGAAGAAGAAGAAAAATAATTGCAAAATTTGTTTTCCTATATACAATGGCTGAGCTTTAAAATTAATAAAACAGCCATATGGAAAAGATTATAGTTTGCACTTATGATGAAGCTTTATTGCCAGAAAAAAAGACACCGGGAGCAGTTTGTTGGGACATGAGGGCATCTGTTGATTTTGAAGTACAGCCAGGAGAAGTTAAGCTTGTCAGTGCCTGATTCAAAACATACATCCCCCTTGGGTGGTGTGCAAAATTCTATGCCAGAAGCGGAATGCCAACCAAATCACTTCTTATGCAATGAAATAATATCGCAATAATGGATCCTGATTATAGATGAGAATACCTTATGCAGATGTATAATTTTACAAAAGATGCAGTAAAACATGAAAAATATACAAGGCTTTGCCAAATAGAATTTTCTCCATATTGGCACGAATGAAAATTCTGAACTGATTACATACCCGAAATAGAGTTTATTGTAGATAAGGACCTTTATGAGAAATTCGATGAACATTTTACTTCAGAGAGATGAACAGGTTGAATAGGAAGCACATGACATAAATAAAATTACTGACTTAAAAAATCCCTTCGGCTAGCCGAAGGGATTTTTTAAAATCTAAAAATTTGTTTCATCATCGAACACTTCCGATATCTCATCATAAATCTGGTCATACTTTTTTTGGGAATAAAAGCTAGTTGCTTGCAATAAGGTCCGTACCTGTTCAAGAGTTCACAATTTCTGCATAAAGAAATCACAATATAGGGATATAAGATTGAAAATCCTTTTTCTTTTATTCTCAAAAAGTTTTCTGAACTTATCACTCATGATATCGATTTCCTTATTCGGATATTCAATCATTTCGTCACTTATCGCCTCATTAAGCAGATATTCATAAATAAGTATTTCAGCATTGATCTCCTTATCTTTGTTGCTATTGATCATATTGAGTGCGATTAATTCTCATCTTTCATCAAAATCATATAGGCTATTGAAAAGCTTTTTAAAATAATCAACTAGCTCATCAAAGACTGTTCCGATTTTTTCGATTCAAGCATCATCAGAATAATCATATATGAAATCCTCCCTTATTGATTCTATAAATTCATCAAAAAAAGCGAACCAAAGTCATTTATTCTCTTCGCTTGGATTCAAAAAATCATAAATCTGCGATTTACTCATTTTCACTTTAATCAAATCATCTAATTTAAATAGATTATCCGTCTTCCCCTTGACGACTCAAGAGATATCATATATAAGTAGGGCACTATCATCAGCATTAACTCAATGGTTTGATTTTTCAGCTGAATCTATTCATTTTTTTTCGAAATCTGGTCTTAATATTTTTTTCATTCCGTTCATTATTTCCAGTATCTTTTGAGAATTCATCTCTTTGGTTATGGCTATTTTTTCGCCATATAGAGGGAAGTTTATAAAAAGCTTATCTATTCAGGCATCTTCGATGAGTTTTCTTGACCTGTATGCAATATTAAAAAGATTATCTCATTTTTTTAGAAGAAAGCTTGCCTCTATATTGTCTTCTAAAAACAGCTTCTCATACTCATCTATTCATATCTCCACTTCATCAAAATAGGTTCATACACTGTATTCTTCTGACATAAACCTGTTTATTATCTCATCAAGCAAACGAATTCTCAGAATATCTTTTCTTTCTTCAAGAAGGGATAATCTATCCAAGATATCAAGTCTGGATATTTTTATATTTTTACGAAATCCTGTTATTGAGTTTTTCATGAGTATTGATCATTGTTATCAGAAAAAAATCAAGAAGCCAAAATCATACCTGCTCTTCATCTTAATAGATCCTGGCGGCTTAATACCACGGTTTCCTTTCCTCAATCGAATGGGATGTAAAGCACATCAACTCTTCATTCTTCCAATATACTTTTTGCCCTTGAATATATCTTATCGAAACTGTCTCAATCCTTCAGCAGCATTGAGGCTGTATCTTCATCTGAAAAGAACAATTCATGATAAGTGTCCATATCTAATTTGATTCTTTTCACGTAAACCTTAAATTCCTTTTCTCTATCGAAAACCAGCTTAATTACATCTCTTATTTTTGAAGCTAGCTCATTGGACTTAGAATCTTGTTCTGCAAGTCTGATAAAGAGCTCAGCTTTTCAGACTTCAATCATTGGGGTTTCTATAATTTTGTTCTTCATAAAAATGATCAATTAATGTTTTTTAATTAATATGGAAATAGTCTTGTTTGTCAAGACGATTATTCTATGATGTACGGTTTCCCAAGTTTTATTATATTTTGCAATTTTTAGAGTTAAAATTAAAATGTATCAATAATAAAATTTCATTGATTCCTAATGCTTACAAAACATAAAATATATCTTATTGATTGATATAATTTCATATATCGCTTATTTTATGCAATTCCCCCATTTACCCTTAAGGATTGAACTCCGATAAATGCAACTTTCTGATTGGCAAAGATGGTCGTATCATGGTTCAAAGAAGATAGGCCGGATTATCTGGTTTTTATTCTTGATCATAAGGGTAAGACTTTCCGTGAAGAGATATACTCGGAATATAAATGAACACGTGACAAGATGCCAACGGATCTTAAATCTCAGGAAGAGCTTATGTTTGAAGTGCTCAGATCATTTGACGTGCCAATGATATCTGTTGCTTGATATGAAGCTGATGATATTATCGGAACTCTGGCCATGAGGCTTAGAAAAGATAAAGATAATGATATCTATATTTTGAGCTGAGATAAGGATCTTTATCAATTTGTAGATGATAATGTAGCAATCTATGACACGATGAAAAGGAAGATCTATCACAGAAAAGAAGCAATAGAGAAATTCTGAGTAGAGCCCGAGCATATTGTAGATTATTTGTCGATTTGTTGAGATTCAAGCGATAATATTCCGTGAATAAGATGATTCTGACCAAAAAAAGCTCAAGAACTAATAAATAAATATTGAAATCTTGAGAAGATTTATGAGAATATTGAAGATATTTCCTGAAAGACAAAAGAAGTCCTTATAGAAAGTCGTGAAATTGCTTTTTTGAGCAAACAGTTAGCATCCATCCATACTGAACTGGAGTTGCCTTGATTCAGCTTAGAAAATCACATATTTAAAACTAAGGATATTTTTACAGCAGAAGCAATAGAGCTTCTTAAGAAATTTGAATTCAAGTCGCTTATTCCTACTGCTCATCAAGATAAGATAAAGAACTTTGATACTTTATGAGTTACTCCAATAAGAATCTGTGACTTAAAAGAGCTTGACGGCTTAGAGAAAAAGATATTCCAACATTGAAAAGTGGCCATAACAGCAAATGGAGACTCAGCATTTGAGCTTGAATCTTTAAATCTTTATGTTTGAGAAAAGGAAATATATTATGTCGATACCTCCGAAGTTGATATCAGTATCTTCTTAAAGAGACTTTTAGAAGATGATATTGAACTTATATGATTTGATATAAAAGAAGATCTTAAAAAAATATATTGATATATAGAATGAAGATGACAAAAGGTACCGAAAAGCGAGCTTCAGGTTAGCTTATTCTAATCAAAAAATCCCTTCCGATTTCGGAAGGGATTTTTTTGTTATGAATAGAATGTCGGTGTTCATACTATGATTTCATATTTATTTGAATCAATTGCCTGAAACTTGTTATCTATTACTTTTCATGCTCATGAAGAAGCATCTATCTTTGGGATTCATTCCGACGTAAGGGGGCCAGTTGCAATTTCAACATGAGTTATGGCTCATTTTCTTTTTCATGTTTTATCACGAAGGAATACAAGATCTCATCTTTGGACTTCACTTACTGGTTTCTGTACGGTTAATCTAGCAAGTCATTCAGCAGTGTTATCGTATGAATCATTTAATACTTTACATTGTTTCATACTCATAAGTATTAATCAGCTGCAATCTGTTTTCTCAGTATTATCTCATCTTCATCCTCACCATGAATACGTATCTCATAAATGTGTTCCTGCAGCTGCAATAAATGCATCCGGTGTTGTTTTTGCAAGAAATTCGATTTTAGTGTCTGTTTTTATTCTTCATCCGATTCAGTTTCTTGCCATTTCAGCAACATTCATAGCATATTTTGATGCGCTTGTACCTAGCCAATCTTTTGCTGACTCATTTTTTAAAGCTCATGGTCAGCCAATATGAGTCAATGCAAGATAATAATTCATATCTTTATTTTCAGAAATAGAAATCGAATTATCGCTGATCCTAGGAATAATGATTCTCTCCACTGTGTTTACAATATGTAAATCCATTACCTGCTCTTGAAGAGATGGATTATTTAAAAAAGCTTGGATTGATTCCTCATTGGTCGGATCTATGGTTGGAGCTCATAGTTTTTTCAAATAATCATTAGCAGTGCCTGAAATGAATTGATATTTTCAAAAGGCCCAGTTTGCTGGAACAATTCATTTTTTTCTTCAAATTTCATCATTTCTTGCAAAATAATCTCATCCGCTTTCATGCGAGCAAATTGCTGCCTTATATTTATCTATATCAAGTCAAAGCAGATTCTTGTCACCTACCACTTCAAGAGTTTTTTCCAATCTTGAAACAACAGTCATAAGGTCTTCTTTTGAATATTTGGAATCTCATGATTCCATCATGATTTTGGCTTTTTTGATGACTTGTTCTAATTTATCCTTATAAGAACTTGAAGCTATTCAGACAGAAAGCTCTTCTGTAATCTGATTGTATTTTTCTGCTTGAGCAAACTGTTCTAATTTTCAAATATATTGCAATTTTGCTTGATCTTCGCTTTTTTCAACTTCTGCTAATTCTTTATCATCAATAAAAGCTGATTTTATATTTTTACCAGAAAGAATTTTTGCATATTTCGGATCTTTCAACTCTTCATTTTTTGGTATATGCAGCTTGTATCCATTGAAGACTGGTATATATCTTGCATTTTCATCATAATATCAAATTCTTGATCAGGAAATATCCCTCATTCAAATTCTTGATTTTCAATTATTGTCTATAACTTCAACTATCCTTGCCTTGCTTGGGAGTATATCTCAGACTCATATTTTTCTATTTGCCTGATTATTTTTTCAGAAATCTATCATAATATCATCTCATAATTGAAGCTTACCATAATCCAATGGCTCTTCGATAATATTTCCATTTGCTTCCACACTTTGTCTGAATGCAAAAGCTGAAGATAGGAATCATTTAGATTTCAAATCAATCTTTAAAAGATCTTTAGCGCTGATGGCATCAATATTAGAGTTCTTGCTTAGATCTCAATAAACTTCAGGATTTTTGATGACGATATAGAATTTTATTATTCTGTTCTTTTCCCTATTCAAATCCCTTAATTGTGATTTCAGTTCTTTTTTTGCGATAACTATATCCGGTGTATTTTTTATCTGATTTTGAAGCATTCATATCTTCTCATTCAATATTTTTAATTTCGTCGAATGTTCAATGGCCTGTGGATTTGACATGATTTCTTCTTCAAGCCTTTTTGAAGAAGAAATATCAATTTTTTCGTAAATTCGAGCCTTCTCTCGAGTATTATTGGATTCTTTTGATGTCATATGATGATTTAATAATTAATATCTCTATTATCCTATCATATAAATCAGAAAAAAACAAAAAAACCAGCATTTTTCATGCTGGTTTTTTGATTCATTATTATGCAGTTGGAGCTTGTGGTGAAGTTGGAGCTTGTGGAGGCGGAGTAATACCTAACTTCATCAATGCCTCATTTTCAGTGTTAAGAGTTGTGATAATGGTAGTTATACCGACCAGCTCAAGAGTATCTCTAACTTCATCCGTAAGATTAGTCAAAAACATCTGGCCATTTCCATCTTCTATATTACTGAAGATATCAGCGATATAACCTATTGACTTTGAATTAAGGTATTTCAAGCCTGAAAGATTGAATATTATTCTTTTTCATGTAAAATCACCTATGGCGTTATAGATTGCAGTAAATGTCTTATCCGCATTTGTTTCATCAAGTTCTCCGATGAATTCGAAAATATCAACATTATTATATCATTTCTTCTTGATGTCGATTGGTGTGTTCATATGCCTTATAAATTATTAAACTTTTAACTTTTATTTATAGTATCACATAATAAAATAAAATGCAAATATTTTGCTTTAAATTTGTTTTTATTTATATTTCATGTAAAGCTAAAAAGATTTTAATTATAGATTTAAAAAAATCAATGGAAATAAAAAAAATAAATATTGATTCGCAATTCCCCTTAGAAACCGCATCTGAAATAGAGGCATTAGCAAAAGGAAAATTATTTTCTCCTATCTGGCAGACAATATGATGGAATATGATGCTCCAAAAAACTTCATATTCGAAAAAATGAATATTCTTATGAATTTATGACGAAGATGAGCTTGTCAATTATGCAATCATTGAAAAGAGAAAAGTCTGATTCTGAATGTTCTGAAATTTCATAATATGATGACCTCATAGTGATATATGAATAAACAAGCTGGAAAATGAACTCAAAAAAATCTGAAAAGAAGAAAATGCAGTGTTCACACAAATAGAAAACCTAGATAAAATGGGTTTTCATTTATTCAAGAAAGGATGATTCAAGAAATTTATAGAAAGGCACACCGCAATAATCAACCTTATGGAGGATGAGGAAAAGATATTATCCAATATGAAGCAAAAATGAAGATATAATATCAAGATAGCTCAAAAGAACGGAATTAATGTCGAAAAGGTCGAGTCAAATAAAGAAAATGTGGAAACATTCTATAACCTTCTTACGGAAACAAAGGATAGATGAGAGTTTGCAGTGAATTCAAGCAAGTATTTCTTTGATTTCTGTTCTTATCTTGAGGAGAATTCATTATGAGGATTATATTTTGCAAAAAAAGACGATGAAGTGTTGGCAGCTTGAATATTCGTATTCTTTTGAAAAATAGCGATTTACTATTATTGAGCGTCAACTTCTGATAATGAAAAAAGGAAATATATGCCAGCTTATCTGCTCCAATGGAATATTATTCAAGAATCAAAAAAAATGGGATTTGAAGTATTTGATTTCCTATGAATTGCAGATCCCGAAGACAAAGATTCAAAATTAGCCTGAGTTACAGATTTTAAAATGAAACTTACAAATGAGATTCATATTTTTCCAGAAAGCAAAATACTTATTCATTCAAAATTAAAATATCTGCTGCTTTTAGCTAAAAATGAACTGAGGAAATATTTAAAATAAAAAAATTTGATTTAATGGAGTCTTAAATATAATCTCTCATAGAAATACTAATTATTATTTTTTATGAAAAATAAGATATTCTTAATCATTTTATCTAGCTTCCTATTGTTTTCTTGTTGAAATAATGCGGAAGATACATCAAAGGATAGCTCATCATATTCGGCTACATGAACCAATAACAATGTTGAAAATTCATCTGCAGTCAGCACTGATACAAGCAATGAGGCTACTGAAGTCCCTGAAGATGTAAGCATCGGAAGTTGAGAAACTGCAACTGTTACAGAGTTTTCTGCAGCAACCTGAACAATATTAAAATAAGTTATGAAATCTGGCTAATGATTTTGTAATAGGCTAGAATACCTACCATTGCAGCATTATCTTGAGAATAAACAGGTTTTATAGGATGTATGAAAGTATATCCTTTTTCATTTGCCAACTTTGATATTTTTGATTTTAGAGCTTCATTTGCACTTACTCACCCTGCTAGGGCCAGAGAATTTATGGAGAATCTTTCAGCTGCTAGAAATAATTTCGTAGTAAGTATATCGATCACTGTTTCTTGGAATTCAAAAGCGATTTCCAATTTATCATCATGGCTCAGATATTTATTCACCTCTTCTATATCCTGAGAATATTTTAATTTTTCAGGTAAAATATCTCATACTCATGATTCAATATTACTTATTTCTGTGAAAGAAGACTCAATATTCGATTTCTTATTCTCTTTGATTCTTCTGTCGATTTCTCTTTTTACAGCACTCTTTATTCATGAAAATGAGAAATCAAGGCTTCATTTTTCTAGAAGCACTCTTGGGAATATTCATTTGAATGATCAACTGTACTCTGATGCGAATCTCGAAATTACGGGTCAGCCTGGGAATCATAGTCACATCATTTTAGCGACTTTATCAAAAGCCTCTCAAGCACTGTCATCTTGAGTCTGTCCAATAAGTTCCATCTCAAAAAGGCTCTTGAGAATATATATCTCATTATGTCATCCTGATACAGTTAGGCATATCGTAGGGAAAATCACCTCTTCTACTTTTCTCTCTAGCAGGTTTGCAAAAATATGCGCTTGAATGTGATTTATGGGCAGGAGAGGCTTACCCAGAAGCTTCGATAATGTTCGGGCAACAGTAAGTCCTACATATAAAGAAGGCTGAAGTCATGGCTGCTCAGTACAAGCTATATAATCTATTTCTTCTAATCTGATTCAGGATTTCTGCAAAACAGTTTCCAAGACTGAAAAAATATTATTAGCGTGCAGTCTGGCTGCGACCTCCGGGACAACTCAACAGGTCGGAAGATGCTCTTTTATTTGAGATTTCGTATCCATAGCCAACAATTCGCTATCTCTGAAGATAGCGATTGATGTATCGTCACAAGATGTCTCAAAAGCAAGGATGTACAAAGTTAGAAAGAGTTAGAGATTTAAAGATTGGAAAGATATTTATCTTTTAGCTTCTTATTTTTATTTCTGGATAATGAATTCTATATTATCCGGATTATTTGAAACATGGGTAAGCCAGAATGGTGAGAACTCTATTTTTACATTTGCGATATTGGTATCATTGAGAAGGATCGAGGTCGCTTCTTTCTTGTCTGTATTTGCAATAAGGTTCTTGAGCTTGCGAGTAAGATTATTTGTAGAATCCTCAAAGTTGTATGAAATAGTCGAATCAAGTTCTGTGGTCGCTTTCATATAAAATGGGTTTACATTCTGTGAAAGTATATTCGTTATTCTTAAAGAATCGTCATTAATTCAAATAAGCTTTTCTGTTCAAAGCAGGATATTCTCATTAAGGACTGTGCGCAAGAAAAAGACAGTGGCATTCTTATCATAAACATATGTGGACAATCTTCAGCTTGCCGTAAGAGTTACCTCATCTGTTATATCTCATATTTTTATTCATTTAAGCGTTACTGGAGGGCTTATGGAATATTGCAGTATGTTATTTATCGGAGCTATCTGAAAATTGCTTCATCATGAGGTATTCATGAGCTTTATCTTATCCTTAAGATCGTCTAAGGATTTTGTTTTTATCTTTTCAGTTATGATTCATGCGAATTTTTCAAATTCCTCTTGTGTGAGGATGTGATTCTTCGGATCAAGTCAATCATGCATTGCTTCACTGGTTTTTGCATAAATCTTATCTCTGTTGAATTTTAATCATGGAATGGTAAGGATTATTCATTCTCCGATATTTCATCTGACTCATGTTATCTTTCAATAATTGTCGTACATATCAGCGACAAGAGTGGACTCAACTTGTCATACTACAACTTTGCCAGTCTCATCTTTTCTTGATCATGGCACTTTTATCCATTCATTGCTTCTGAATACCAATCAATCCTCCGTCATAAATCTTGTATTCGGCTTGAATACCTGCTCTATATTCATTTCGTTATAAACCATAACTTTACCATAGGCATTCTTTGCTGATTTTATATCAATAGAAGAAACATGGAAAGGAAATTCGATTGACGTATCCTGGGTTATCGTATTGACCTTTATGATATTTTTGCTATCGAATACGTTGGCATTATCTTTTTCGCTGAAAATCATATTTCTTGATACTGTCTTAACTCATAATTCCGGAGTTATGTAGACATAGGTCTTTGAAACTGCAAAATAGAAGATAAATGATAATAACGAAAAGGAAAGAATAAGTCATATGAGAAGCAGGAATACATGTGATTCAGGTCAAGATGAGTTATTGTTGTAGGTTTTTTTTGCCTTTTTTCTGAATAGGAACACATACTTCAGCATATACTTCTTAAGCTCATATTTCATGTATTCATTGAATGTGAAATTATGCCTTAAGACATTAGTTTTGGAGAATTTTTCTTCAAATTCTATCTCGTCGCTCTTGAAGAAGTATCTTATTCAGAGCTTTTCTCAAACCTTCTTAAGTTCCTTATTTCAGGTTACTATGGCAAATTTCTTTCCTGCAAACTTTGATAAGAGTATTTTTAGATTCAGATAGTTCTTTAATGATTCATTCTCCTCAACTTCCAAATAAAAAGACCCGTCTACTGCGGTAGATTTCTGGACTTTTTTACAGATATCAAAAAGAGAGTCGCTATTTTCGATTTTTATTTTTTTGTAACCTTCCATTTCTATTCGTATTTATAAAGTACATATCTTAATATCCTTACAAGCGGATCTTTTTTTATTGCCATGAGCTCTTTTCAAGCTTTTGCAAGAGAGAGGACTCAAAGCATTCAATTGGCATTATATTCTTTTAGGGATTCATCGGATAAGAATTCATCTATTACAGTGATATTTTTACCGATATGGCTTTTTTCAAAGTGTTCGGCTATTTGTTTTTTCAGCACTTTTGAAATTCAAGCTCAGCTCACAAATACATTCTTTGCGAAAAAAGATTTTTCTATATCCTGTATTGCTATTATGAGCGAATCAAAAATGAAATCCAAAGCTCAATCTATGATAACTTTATATTCTTCATATTTTTCATCCAAAGAGTTAAGGATATTCTCGATGTCCAGATAACCCTTATCCAGATGACTTCTCAGCTCATCTTCCAAAAGAGAATATCAGAAATTAAGCACATTGAATCATAGTATCTCTGAATTTGTCTGCAGTATGACAGTTGTTTTTGAATATCAGAAATCAATATAGATATTTGCATCGTAATTATAAGGAGAATCTTCAGTAAGCTTTGGCAAGCTTATAGGCAGAGGAACTATCGATATCAGGTTAAGTCAAAGATCATGGATTATATTCTTGAGAATCATGAATCTTGTAACTGGAGAAAAAACATTTATAAGATTGAATTTTATATTTTTTCAAGTGAATCAAATAGGATTTGAGATTCTTTGTCAGTCTACATAAATTCCAGTTATTGAAGTGGTGACGAGCTTCATCTCTGCTTCTATAATTCATAGCCTGCTTTCTGTTTTTGTTTTTATCTTGTCGAGAGACCTCATCTCCACATCCTCTATCATCTCATCTATCTCCTTCATGCTTATTGGTGAACTATTTCATTTGCGAACGTAATTGATTGAAGTGAAATCATAAATAAGCTCGCTTGAATTAAGTAGGACAAGTGCATCGGTTGGTATGGAATCGAGATTTTGGCATGCTTTTGTAATGGCTTTTTGAATCGATCTTGAAATTGATGAAATATCTGTTATTTCACCATTGTACATATCTTTTTTGCTTTGTCTGAGTGTAGAGGATCAAATTATTTTGAGCTCTTGTCAGTCAATCTTACAAACAAGCACTTTTATCTTGAAAGCTCAGATATCAATTGCCAAAAAAGTATCGTAATCCAGAATGTTGCTAATACGGAAGGACATACACAAAAAATCGTTTATTTTAAACGAGTTTCATTGTATGAAAAAAGCGTGAATTGCAAGCTATAATTCAAAAAAATATAAACTGTCAAGTACGTCTTCTCATTTTTATTTTTTTGGATATAATAGGTGCCGTTCTTGTACAAATATTTTAGTCAATAATCAATTGGAATTTGTCGCTTTCCCAAGAAATAGATAGCAAAATAAGCATAGTTGATTTGGCTTCCAGATACTTGCACGTTAAAAAGGCATGAGCTAACTATAAAGCCCTATGCCCTTTTCATAATGAAAAAACACCATCATTCGTAATCAGTCCCGCAAAGAATATCGCATATTGTTTTTCATGCCACACCTGATGAGGACCTGTTAAATTCTTATCAGAAATAGAGAAGATACCATTCTGAGAAGCGGTGCAGAAATTGGCTCACGAAGCTTGAATCGAATTAAAAACCGATTATTATAAAGAACATAAAGACAATAAATGAGATTTTTATGAACTGCATAAAGTAACTACAGCTTGGTATCATGAAGAATTATTAAAAGAAGATAACAGGAGCAGATTAAAGTACTTGCGAGAGAGATGACTTACTCAAGAGACAATCGAAAAATTCAAGCTTGGATTTTCATGAGATCCAAGGGGACTTTTCAATAAATTGAAGGAGAAATGATTCCAAGAAAAAGATATAATAGATTCATGAATATTCATATCCGCATCCAAAGACAAATTCTATTGAAGGATAGTTTTCCCTATTTCCGATTATACAGGCAATGTTGTTGCCTTTACCTGAAGAGTTCTCGACACCTCTCTTCCGAAATATCTTAATTCACCTGCAACAAAAATATTCGATAAAAGCTCAATATTATACTGATTGAGCCTTGCCAAATCTGAAATCACAAAAAAAGGATACGTCATAATCGTAGAATGACAGATGGATGTGATTGCCCTTCATCAAGCATGATTCACAAATACAGTAGCAATAAGTTGAACGGCGCTTACTGAAGAGCAAATAAAGCTGCTCAAAAGGCTCACAAAGACAGTATATCTATGTCTGGATCATGATAACGCCTGAATAAATGCAACATTTCAAAGTCTTGAAAATACAATAAATGAAGACATAGATGTAAATATTGCCAGTTTTTGAGAAGCAAAAGATCCCGATGAATATCTGAAATCCGGAAAAGATTTTGCCGATGTTATAAAAAATGCGCTCAGTCCCGTTTCGTTCTACATCAGAGAATGAGGAAAAAAATACGACATGAAATCCATCCAAGGTAAAAAAACTTTAATAAAGGATGTTTTTCAATTTCTCAAAAAGATGTCTTCACGTATAGAGGTGGATATACATATTAAAGAAATATCAAGCATGCTTGGAATAAGCATGGATGTCCTCTATGAAGAATTCAAAAATACAAAAGTAAAACATCCTGATGATAGAGAGGAAAAGACAGAAGATAAAAAAGAGAAAATAGATATTTACCAAGAGATCACAGCCTATTTGAATCTCTACAATTTTTTTGATTTGTTTTTAAAAAATTTTGCATATAATATAGACAACATAAAGGGTTCCGAATCAGTCATTATCCTTAAAAAGTTTCTCCTTCAAAAAGAAGGGGTTTTTGCGGATGATACCATTGATGTGGATAAGCTCAAAACACTCGAATTATATATTGAAGAATCAAATTCCTGACTAAATAAGGAAACTATAGCCAAAAAGTTTCTAGATCTTGTCTTTAAGCTTCAAAAAAATCTATTTGAAAGTGAAAAAAGGAAGCTTGAGGAAATAATGAAAAATGATTCTAAAAACCCTCAAATACTTAAGGATTATATGGAACTCCTGCAAAAATGAAAAAAAATGTGAATATCAAAATAAAAAATAAATAAAATACGTATATATAATTTATATTAATTAAACAAAAATTATGGCAAGAAAAAGAGATGATAATAATATTGAAGAAATAGATTTAAGCAGTCTAGATTTTGACGATGCCGATTTGGCTGAGTTGTCAGATTTAGACATAACTCCTTCAACACCAAAGCCAGAATTTAAAGATGATAAGAAAGACAATAAGAAATCTTCTAAAAAAGATAGCCCTGAAACCCCAAAAGGTGAAGATGCAATAGATGAAACTGAGTGATCAGATTGAGATTTTGATGAATTTGAAGAATTCGAAGAATTCGATGAATTTGAAGAATTCGATGAATTTGAAGAATGAGAAGAATGAGAATGAAAAGATTGAAAAAAAGAGAAATGACTTAAGAAAATGCCTATTGATAGAAATCAAGACAAAAGACGTGTGGGCAAATGACTGCAAAAATTCATTGACTATACAATTCCTGCTGAATTCCTAGAATGACTGAATGAACATCAACAGCTGCTTCTCAAAAAATGAAAAGCCGAAGGGAAAATCACTCATGATGAGCTTATGACTGCTTTTCCTAATGCTGAGGAAGATCTTGATAAATTGGATGATATTTATATGCGTCTCATGAAGCTATGAATTGAAATAGTCGATTCATTTGATAAAGACGAGATGTTCAAGTGATCAGAAGGTAAGGATCAAGAAATAGAATTATCAGAAATTAGTGACGACTCGATAAGGATGTACCTAAATGAAATCGGTAGGTTCCCCTTAATTGATGCAGATGAAGAAGTAAGGCTTGGTAGACTTATCAAAAAATGAGATCAAGAAGCCCGAAAACGTCTTGCTGAAGCCAATTTAAGATTGGTTGTAAGTATCGCTAAAAAATATATGGGTCGCTGATTATGACTGCTTGACCTGATTCAAGAATGAAATGTATGACTTTTCCGTGCTGTAGATAAATTCGATCCGGAGAAATGATTCAAGTTCTCAACTTATGCTACTTGGTGGATAAGGCAATGAGTCACACGTGCTATCGCAGATCAGGCCCGTACAATCAGGGTTCCGGTACATATGGTTGAAACAATCAATAGATTTACACATACTTTCAGAAGATTGACTCAAGAACTTGCTCGTGAACCTTTAATGGAAGAATTGGCAGTGGAATTGGATATGGATATAAGAAAAGTAAGGCAAATAATGAGAATATCCCAAGATATATTGTCGCTTGACTCCCCTGTTTGAGGCGAAGAGGATACGACTCTATGAGATTTCGTTGAAGATGACAAATATCTGACTCCAGATAAAGCGACAAACTTGCAGTTATTGAAAGAAAATTTATATGAAATGCTTGATTTTCTTACTCCAAGAGAAAGAAAGATAATCATTATGAGATTCTGACTGGATGGATGAGATATCCATACGCTTGAAGAAGTAGGTAAAGAATTCTGAGTAACAAGAGAGCGTGTAAGACAAATCGAAGCTAAAACATTAGAAAGGCTAAGAACTCATCCTAGTGCCGATAAAATCAGATTTTTCAATTAGTTAGAAATTCTCAAAAGCGCGAACTTTATGTTTGAATCTCCACTTCCTCGCTCAGAGTGGCTCTGCCACACCTCGCTCCAGTACCTGCCTACCGGCAGGCAGGCTCATTTTTCACACAAATTTCTTCGCTTTTGAGAATTTCTGTAATCACCCGCGGAGCCGACGACACCAGAATATCCAGATTTTTTCGCTATGAACTACTAATCCTTTCAACTAATAAATAGTATAATATGCAAAATATTAAAATTATAAAGAACCTCATCTGAGAAAGCTTCTGGCCACATATCACTTCTGTGCTTGTTAAATGAATTCCTGAAGAAAAAGAAATTCCAAGCGATTTATCGACAGAAGAAAAAGAAGAGATAATTCAAAGTTGGGATAATATTGCTGTACTGAGAGTAAAATGTAATAACCCAGTGAAGTTCTATTTTGGATTTTCGAATCTCTCAGTTATACAATATCTTAAATATGAGTTTTCAACTGATATGGAATTTTGAGTAAGAGTTGGCCCTGATGACATAAGATTTTTTGTATTTCCTGTAGATTTGGAATCAGAAATCAGCTTAGAACTCATTGAAATCACAAATGAAAATAATGATAAATATAAGGATTTAATTTTAATATAGCGCTCCGCTGAAGGGGGTGGTGATTGTTGCATTCGATTGCACGCCCTCTTTACAATCTTTTATTCTTTTAAACTCTAATTCTTTCCAGCTATGTTTGAAATACCTGTTTGAGATATACTTTCCAGCTATTCTGGAGATAGTAAGATTCTAGAATTCAAATGAGAGATTCCGGATGGATTCTATGATGAATTCAACTTCACTAAGCCTCTTGAACTCAAGATAAAGATCATCTGATTGGATAATTGAGTAGATGTGGTAATAGAGAAATTGACTACTGCTGTGAAATATTGAGATATTATTAAATTCATAGATCTGGAAAATATCGATAGAGAATTCAGGAGCAATTTTGATCCTCTTAATCCGGATGATATCAAATACATCAACAAGAGCGGCTGAACAATTGATCTGAAAGATGTAATAAAGGAGGAAATCCTTATTCAATGCATCGATTAATAATCAAAGAAATCCATTTAAAAAAAATTCCCTAAATCTAGGGAATTTTTTTGAAAATGTAGTTTTTCGGTGAATAAATCAAAAAAAGTCTTGCTTTTTTTGAAACATAACTAATATGCATTTATACAAGCAAGCATAAATTATAACTTTTGTCAATATGAAAAAATATTTTCTTTCAGCATTAGCTTTTCTACTGATATCTCCGCAAGTATTTGCAGGCCCTTTTGATGTATTGCATAGAAATGTTCCGGACTTCATCGTTAAGGATATTTGACAAGAAACAAATTCAAATTATTTGTATGTAAATATCTGTAATATCTGATGAGCAATGGATAGCTCCTGAGATCTTACTGTCTGAATAAGATTGAACGTGAGGAATTGAATATCAAAATCAATCTCAATTGAAAATATCAGATTTAATTCTAAGGAATGCAATTTATATAATATAGCAAATGCTTCTGATTTTTGAATTAATTGAAATCGGACTTATTCACTCGCGTGAGCAGTAAAGCTTGAGAACTATACAAGATTTGAGGCCAATCAGAATAATAACATCTTGATCAAAGACTTATTTGTCAGAAATTACAATACGAATTCTTCCACATATTATAATACTCCTCAATTATATTATAATGATACCAGCTATAATTATGTTCCATTGAATTACGGCGATAATTATTCCTCTTCAAATTATTATAATTCTACAGCTTGAGATTTAAGCATCTCGGAAGTAAATTATTATGATAGAAAAACTGTTAATTATAATTGAAATTCTCGTGAAGCATACAACTCAATAGTTGCAAAAATATGCAATTATTGAAATGATTTGTATTATAATGGCTCAGTTAGGGCAAAAATAGAAATGAATTGAAAAACTGATAATATATATCTGAATCCTTTCTGAACTTGGAGAAGATGAGAATGCAGAGAAATCTGGTCTTCTGTCAATAACTTCAATATTTATAATAATGCAACATATTGAGTTGCCGTGACCATAGATGATACAAATCTCATAAGCGATAGCAATAGGTCAAACAATTATTTGTATAAATCAATTTATATAACAAATTATTCAAATAGTTATAACAGCAGCAATGATTGATATACATGCAATGGAATTTGGTATAACTATAACAGCAATGATATAAGCTGATACACTTGCAATGGAATTTGGTATAACAGAAGCGGATATAATGGCTGACAGAATTCTTACTATTGCAATTGAACATGGTATAATTACACAAACAGTGCCACTTGATATTATTGTAATGGAACATGGTATAATAGAACAAACTATAATACTGATAGTTCCTACTACTGCAATGGTGTTTGGAATAATTACTGAAGCAGTTCTACATGATATTTCTGCAATGGGACATGGTATAATAGGTATGATGATAATGTCAGCAATTCCTCATGACGAAGCTATTACTGCAATTGAAGCTGGCTCATTAGCGAGTATAGCGACAGATATTACTGCAATTGAAACTATTATTATTTCGATTCGGGCTCTAATTATAATGGCAGCAGCGGATATTACAATAATGGCAGCAGTAGCAGCAGTTCATTAAATGCAGATATACGAGTGAAAAATATCAAAGTCGACGTTGCAAACAGAAGATTAAATGCGGAAATATGCAATGATTGAAATATTCCTGTAAAAACAAATGCATATGTAAATTTCTATTCAGCCAATACCTGAAGATCAAGAAGCAAAAATGTGGATATAGATTTATATTCATGAGCATGCACTGATCTTTATTCACATGTTTCATTTGAAGATTTATGAATATACTCAAGCTGAAATTATTCTATATCTGCTAGATTGAGCACTTCAAGCGCATCCAGTTCATCTTATGATACAATAAGGAATTTATGGATAAATTATTAAGAAACAAAATTAATTAAACCCTTCGCATTAAACACGAAGGGTTTAATTTTTTATGTGCTTACCTCTTCCTTCTTCCGAATTTCTGCCTGATTCTCTTGGCTTCATCGGCTCAGAGCTTTTCTTCTAGGGTGAAATTAAGATGGGCTTCTTCATCAAATAATGATGCATCGAAATTCAGTCAATTTTCAAGTTTGTATATATAATCTTCATAATTTCAATAACTGACAATAAGCTCTCAGTCTTTGATTATCCAAAGGTGACTTGCAATCTTGTTTACGAAATATCTGTCATGTGATATGAAAAGTATTGTTCATTTATATTTTTGAAGTTCTTTTTCAAGTGCTTCCCGGAATTCATAATCCAAATGATTCGTAGGCTCGTCAAAAACCAAGAAGTTACTTTCTTTTTGTCATAATATGGCAAAAAGAAGCTTGCTAACCTGACCTCAGGAAAATTCCTTTACCTTCTTGTTCATATCTTCCCTTTCAAAAAGATAATTAGTAATGATTGCTGTTAATTTTTCTGGAGAATAATCAAATCAATGTTTTATAAAGTTCTCTCTGAGAGTCAATTCCCTATCAAGTTCCTCATGAAGCTGAGAGAAATAACTGATCTTAAGTCATTTTCACCTGCTTATATGTCATTCAAGGGGCTCAATTGAACCCAGTACTGTTTTTAGGAATGTTGACTTCCCTACTCAGTTCTCTCAGATTATTCATATTTTTTGTCCTACTGTCAGCTCAAGCTCATTTATAAAGAATAATGGCTCAGTTCTTCAGATGAATATGTCTTTGAAATGAAGAACTTTATTTCAGCTCAATTCTTCAAATGAAAATTGGAATTTTGGTTTTTTCGTTGATATCGGGCGCTCTAGCATTTTCATCTTATCAAGCATCTTTTCACGTGATTTTGCCCATCATGCTCTGCTTCATGCTCTGAATCTATTGACTAGCTGGGTCTGAGAATTCATATATTCCTGTTGTCTCTCATAATCTTCTATTTGGATGGCTTCCAGCTTTTCTTTTTCATTTACGTAATATGTATAATTCCCATTATAAACATTCATCGCCCTAGCTCCTGTCATCTCATAAGTCTTTGTACAGGTTTTATCCAGAAAATCCCTGTCATGGGAGATAATCATATATCAGCCCTTCCAGGTTGTAGCAAGATATTTTTCAAGCCATTCGGTGCTTGCAAGATCAATGAAATTCGTAGGCTCATCGAGAAGCAGCATATCAGGTTTTTCCAATAGCACTTTTGCAAGAGCAATCTTAGTTCTCTGTCATCAGCTAACTTGTCAGATTCAATTCTCAAGAAGATCTGTTATTCCGAGTCAATTGGCCACTCGATGGATCTCATAATCTATCCCGTATCAGCCCAAGGTATTGAAATGTTCAAGAAGCTGAGCATATTCATCGATTATCTTAATATCGTCTGATTCTTTCATTATAGCTTCTACTTTCTGCAATCTTTCGTCTAATTCCAAAATTTCCTTGAATGCCAATCTGAGCTCATCTTTGACTTTTCTTTTTTCATCGTCGAAAAAAACCTGAGAAAGATATCCAAGAGTCAAGCTTCATAAGTTGTCTATGTTTCAATCATATTCCTTGATCTCATTGCATAATATCTTGAATAATGTAGTCTTCCCCACTCAATTCGGTCAGACTATGGCAATCTTATCTTTTTCATTCAAAATAAATGAGATATCTTTCAATATCTCTTTTTTATTGGTTTCAAATAGATTTATGTTGATTCTTATATGTTTCATTTGTGATTTTTCTATTCAGCTTTAACACATTCAGATGCTATCTACTCTCAATTTTACAGCATCTTTCGTTTCTACGATTTTAGTCGGATTACATTTAATTGCAAGTATAAAAACCCCCTTCCTGAATGCAATGTTATAATCTCATCTAGAAATCCTAGTTCTGAATTTGTTGATAAATACAATCATCTGTGTCTCATCCAAAATTTTGATACCGTATCCTAAATCCTTAAGATATAAGGTCAGATCGTTCATATCACCGCTAAAATTCCTGCAAAGCTTATAAAATTCATAATTCTTGTCAAGAAAATTCATATCGATTTCTATTTCATAATCAAGGACACGAGGATAAAGAAATTCATACCAATATTCATATGTTATCTCAGATTCTGTCTTGTCTACAGTGGCAAGATTAGCGTAATTATTGAAAGTCATCTGTCTGAAATTAGCTTTACTGTATTAGTAATATTGAAAAATGATAATTTGTCAAATATAAGAATCTATTGTTTGCAGGGCACTTTTCCCATTCAGTTTACACGGCTTTTTACCCTATTTATGATTTTAGTGAGAAGGATCTCTTTTTTTCAGATGATATATCTTGTTATCTCAAACCTGTCATTGAAATAAGCACCTATCAACAACTCTCATTTAACAATCTTACATTTTTCAGCCTCTATGATTTCGTCAAGTTTTGTTATTCAGATGTTATAGACTATATCAAATCCGTTCTTAACCATATGATGGTTGATTCAATGGAGATTTCACCGGTACAAGAAGCACAATTTGAAAAAATCAGAATGAAGTTTTCGAGCTTCATGAGAAAATTTTATCCCGTGCTCCATTTCAATCAAAAGAAGAAAATCGTGATAACATTTTAAAATATCACTTTCTGATTTCTCTTTTTGCTCATTATCAAAAGAAAATCTGCTTGCGCTTCACATAAAAAATAAATTTATTTTAAATCCTTATCATCAAAGTCATTCAATAATTCAATCTCTTCCTCAATTTCATCATCCTCAATCATATTCTTTCAATCCAGATTATCCAACAAAAAAGAAATTATATGAACGATATGTATAAATGAGGTTTCGGGATTTTTTGCTATTGCTCAAAGCACTACGTAAGTCTTATCCAATATATCGAGCTTTTTTGCCTCATCAAGAAACCAATAAGAGTAATCGTCGATGATATCTGCCTCATATGCTATTTGAATTTTTTCTAAGACTTCTTCATCGATTTCCTGATCCTCGGTTTGTGTTACGCAGATTCAACCGACCCTTAATCAGAATTCTCAAAAATCATAATCATTTTGAAGAGTATATTGTTCTAAAAATAAAGGCTTTGCAAGGAACAAATCTCTATTTTCTTTTGTCAGATCTATTGTTTTTATATCTTTATTCAACTCAAAGAATACATTCGGAAGAACGATATCTCATTCCTTAATTTCAGTACTTACTTTTACCGCAGAGGAAACATACATTATGATTTCCGGATCAAATTCAGAATAAGCATAAAGGAATGCCTGCCTGAAAACATGTTCTCAAGTGCTTGAATGGCATAAGACATGCCCTGCTTTTTTATAAAGCTCAAATCAGGTTAATTCTTCTTGATGTTCAATTTTCTTAAGATCAAGATTCCGAACTAGAATTTCAGTTATTTTAGGATCTGTAGAAAAAAATAATGTTATCATAATTTGCTGTTTAGATTTATAAATTTTACTTTGCGTTCTTGTTTCATATTATAGCCAAAATTAATTAGTTACCAAATTTTATATGGAAAAACTAAATTCAATATTTTCAAGCCCGCTTACGTATTTATTTTTCCTTTTTATTCTAGTTATTTGAATTCTCATCGGCTTTTATGTCTGAAAAATCGCTAGGCATATTGAAATCAAAAGACACAGAGGTGATGCTATAAAAAGATCGAGAAGTGCAATTTTATGAGAATTATATGAAAAAATACTTCCTTTTTTATCTAATTTCATTTATTCTCCAAAAGACATGGTATTCATCTGAAAATGATTCGATTATCTGATTCTTGATTGACTCAATGAATGAGACCTGAGAGAAATAATCTTCATGGAAATAAAGTATGGAAGTTCCACTCTTAATAAAAATGAAAAAATGATCCGACAAGTTGTCGGATCGAAAAAGGTTAAATATATTGAATTTAAAATTCCTAAATTAAACGATTAGTTTAATAACTAAATATTTCAGTTTAGTATCAGAGCTACAAGTTCTTTTCTGGTTCTCTGAAGTTCCGATAATTCGAAGCTTTCTCAGATTTCTTGCAGTATCTCTCTTCTGCCTGGGAATTTTTCTCTATGCGTTTGTCGTAAAGTCATAACGGAAATATATTACGAATTAAAATATTAGGAATAAATTTTTAAATCAAGAACATAATTCCTGACGTTAAAGAATAAAGTGGCGCGCCAACATATGCTATACTATTTTAAAATTGAAAGCAAGGTGGATTTGGAGAAAATTAATTTGTCTGAAACATTATATTTTATAAAAAACTTTTGAGAAATATCGGCTTATACATATATTGAAATAGAGCTTTTTAAATACTTTAAAATGAATCCTAAAGAAGAAATTATTAATTGTAAAAATTGCATACTCAGAGAAACTTGCGGAAATCCAATCCCCTGAGATGGTAACTTCAATTCCAAGATAATGATAATATGAGAGGCACCTTGAAAGGAAGAGGACATTCAAGGAAAGCCTTTTGTATGAAGAAGCGGAAAGCTGTTGACCAAAATTCTTGAGGAACTTTGATACTATAGGGAAACAGATTATTATATAACGAATATAGTCAAGTGCAGGCCACCGGATAACAGAGATCCTAAGCCAGATGAAATAAAAGCTTGCTCGCCCTTCTTATGGAAGCAGATAGAAGAGATGAAGCCTGAACTGATTATAACCCTTTGAAGATTCAGTTTCAACTTCTTGGTTCCAAATGTTACAATATCCGAATGACGATGAAATTTTTTTAAAATACATGAAATAAATTGACAGAAGCTTGATTTCTCGCCTACTGTCCTTGCTGTTTATCACCCAGCAGTAGCTCTTTATAATCCAACAAAGAAAGAATTGATAAAAGAAGATCTAAGTAAAATAAAACAAATCTTACCAAAATAATAAACATGAAAAAATCAATAACAATAAAGATATATTTGCTTACTTTGCTAATTATTTTTGCAACAAGCTCATTATCGATGATGCTTCTATTCTATTACATGGATCCTGAGTCAAACCTAAGAGTTGCGATTGCTACAATCGGTGTGGCATCTTTTCTTACTCTTGCATCATTCATGACATTATTGATATATTTTTTCAAGAAGATATATTATAGATGAGAGATATTCCTATCAAATCTAAATTCCTCTCTAAGACAATGAATACTCATGACTATCTATATATTATGAGTTATAACATTCTATTCGGTCTGAGTCTATAATATTAGAACAGCAGCATTATTATTTGTTGCCCTCCTATTCATAGAATTGATATTTCAGAGCATGAGCAATAATTAAGATTTTTAAAAATAAGCTCCAGAATTCTGGAGCTTATTTTTTTGATTTTCTTTTAATCGAAGGATAAAAATTTATTTAGTTGAATTATACATATTCTGAACTTCCAAGTCTGAAAGGGCTCTATTATAAATTCATAGATCATCTAGGGATCAGCTAAGAAATTGTGTTGTATTTCAATTTGATCATATCCACAATGTGTCACCCGTAGATGAGGCAATCGCACCTGTCATTGATGTGGAGTTATCTTGAACACCGTTAACAAAAATTTTTATTTTTGAACCGTCGTAAGTGCCACATAAATGGTACCATACTCAGGTTTGCAATGTGGTGTTTCAGTTTACGGAATTCCATGTTGTGCTTTTAATTCAAAACGATGCTTTATTAGCTACTATAGTTCATAATTGAAATTTCCAATCAGTATTTGATGGCGATTTTGAGATAAGCTTAAAGTCTCAGCTTTTATTTATATTAACCCATGCGTATAAAGTTAAAGCATTAGTGATGTTTAAATTATTTCAGCTTCAGGCATTAAAAATATCATTTATTCAATCAAAATATGTGGCCTTAGAGTATTTTCAATTTGTTCATCATAAAATAATTCATCAGCTTGCTGTTCAGTTATTTCAATTTCAGCTTAAATCCGCCAGAGTTCAGTTAGGCAATCATGTTTCCATATCCCAACTTCAAACTAATGATATATCCCTCTGAGTGGCATAAGTTTGTTTTATGGCAACAAGATTTGATCAGCTTCAGCTTATATAATCTTTATTGCTGAATTGAACAATCAGATTGCTTGTTGTATTGACTATATCAACTCAAGTAAAGGATGAGGCATTATATTTTGATTGCAAAGGAGACTTATCTTGGCTATCTAACAATATCCCCAATGTATCTCATTTAGAATAAACATATCTGCCGCTGTAACTTGATGCATCTGCATTTGCTTCATTTCATTTAAAAGGAACAAAACTTAATGCTGCATTGTTTCAGTCTTCCAAGAATCACATTATTTGGAATTTGTTCTGTCCAGAATTAATTAAATAGGTGTAAGTTGTTCAATCCAATGGATCTTTTCATCAGTTAGATAATTTAATCATATTAAGAACCGAGGCCCCTGCATATCATTGCATTCAAATTTGAGCTCAAGAAGCGTTAATTGAAATGTAATTATTTGGGATTGGATATTTGCCTGCAGTTGCATTAAATACCAGTAATCATTTTGCAATATTACTTATGTCAGATAATCTCGTAGAATCTCTAGCAGAAGATGATTGGGAAGAAAAGCTTAAAAAGGCTATAGTGGCTAGTATGGCAAGTATAACTATTACAACTATGAGTTCGACGAGAGTGAAGGCTTTTTGTTTTGTGTTTATCATAAAGTATGATTTAAATAAATTAAACTTGATTAAGTTTATGAAGAAATCATTTTAGCAATGATAGTATAATGATAATTAAATTAAAATGCAATATTATTTTTATATCAAAAAGAACCCCAGCTGTCGATGGGGTTCTTTTCTTTTTCCTCTTGTCTCCTCCAAGGCAAGATAGTTCGGATTAAAATATTTTCTTATCAGAAATCTCCATCAGCCCCGGCTCCGCTGAAGTCGCCTCCGCTGGAACTGATTCCCTCACTACCTCCGCCATCTCCGCCGAAACCGCCGAAACCGCCGAAGAAACCCCCACCGTAGCCATCGTCATTCCCGCCGGTAAACTTCCTGATCAGGTGAAACACGAGAAATCCGATCACGGCTCCGAGTAGGGCTAGAAGCAACAGCAATCCGAAGCCAAGATCAAAAATGATGAAAGCGAAGAAGGGTGCGCTTATTCCGCCAGCCAATGTTGAGAGGATGCAGTGGAACAAGGCCCCAAAGCAAATAAGGATAATGAAGCCGACGATGGAGAGGAGTATTTTTCCGATATCCTCATCACTTTTGCTTACTGATGCTGAAGTCTTTCCATCACCTTTGAATTCGCCTTTTACAGCAAGCATGATTTGCGGTATTGCTGCATCCAGAGCTTCTTCGGTTTTCCAATCCTTGAGCTTTGGGGCCATGTAGTTGCGGATTATTTGTCCGCATGTCTTATCCGTTAACCTTCCCTCTAATCCTTGTCCAACTTCTATCCTTACTTTTCTCTCAGCCTTGGCAATGGTTATTATTACGCCATTGTCCCTATCTTTTCTGCCTGTCTTCCATGTTTCTGCAACTTTGATCGAGAAAGATGATATTGGCTGGCCTTGCAGATCAGGAACAGTGAGAATGCAGAGCTTGTTTGAGGTGCTGGATTCATAAAGGCTCAGATCTCGGGATTTTTTTGAGATATAATCCTTTGACAGAAGGCCGGCATGGTCACTAACGTAACCCATGTTGACAGGCGCTTCAAAAACCAAAAGATATACCGGTAGAAGCAAGGACAATAAGCAGATGAAAATCACGATTGACTTGTACATGAGCCCTCCTAGGCTAGTATGGTAGAATAAATTGATTCCTATAGAAAATATTTTAATCAGCAATCTCCTTTAAAGCTTGTATTTAATTTATAGTTAAAGGAGGATAATTGTCAATATAATTATTATGAATTAAATTCGTTAATTAATATTTCATCACGCTTCATACATCATATTTCCCAAGTGAGATTCTTGCCTCACTTGATTTCAAAGCTTCATCATCAAGAGAAATCACGCAAGAAATATTATTTATGATTCATCATAATTTCTCAACCAAGCCCGCTGCTGCCAGCATAGTTCATCAAGTTGCAAGCAAATCATCGATCAGTGCAACTTTTTGTCATTTCTCTAAAGCATTTTTTTGGATTTCTATCTCGTTTTCTCAGTATTCAAGAGAATAATCAACTCAGACAGTCTCGCCTGGCAGTTTCCCCTTTTTACGAATCATTACAAATGGCTTTCCAAGAATTTTTGCAACCTCAACTCAAAACAAGAATCATCTGGCATCCAAGCCTGCTATTATATCTGCTTCTTTGCATTTTTCAGCCAGTTCGAAACATACATATTTCATGGCTTCTTGTGATCTGAGAATCGGAGAGATATCTTTGAATTCAATTCATTCTTTTGGAAAATCCGAATAATTATCTACAAAATCATATATATCAAATTTTGCCTTATATGCATCGGTCCTATTTGAGAATTTTAAAGAATTAACAGCAACCACATCGGATAGATTGACTTCCTTATCAACATATCTGAGAATATTCTCTACAAAATCAACAGTCGCATCCTTAATGGAACCCACACATCATACATCTCTAGAATATCTTCATCTAAGGGCTTGTATCTCCTGATTCCATTTTCATAGATTCATAAAAAGCTTCTCAAAGCTTAAAGGCACAAACTCTCCATCAAAACTTCATTTCATATCGCTGATTTCCGCTCAGGCTGCCGCACTTGCAGATAATATGTTTACAATAGCGTCTCCTGCTTCTTTTTTCATTTCAGGAATATCTCAATTCACGATTGCTTCAACGAGCTCTGCGACTTCTTGGGTAACCTTATTCATTACATCATCCAGGCTTACATGAGCTTTTAATTCTAGTGATCTATAGTTATTCAATAGATCCATTAGTCTTGAATTTTTCATAGTGTTTAATTGTTATTTTATTAAAAATTATTATCTTGGGACACTGAACTTTATATCAGTAGATCATTCGTAGCTTTCGTTGTATCAAGGGAAATCAGAAGTTACTTTTATATCTTCGTATCCTAGGGCAGCAAGGTAGCCTCTTATTTTGTCATCATCATCTCTGCAGATGCTAGCTTTAAGGACTACGGAGACCTTGAATTTATGAGTTGCTATTGCCACTAAGATTTCTTTATCAAGTATTGCCTCTACTTTCTTACTTACAAGTCATCTTGCTATTTCGAGTCTCTTTTCTTGAGATAACTCACGAGCTTGTTGTACTGTTAACATTTTTTTAAAGGTTATTGTTAAATGCACGAGTACTATAGCTCAAGTCTGAAATCCTGCTTTAATTTTGTAATGATTTGTAATATTATTTTAATGTATTTAATTTTTTTATTGATTTTAAAGCATCTTTTGATATTATTCATTTCATAACATTTTGTTACAATCATATGAAAAGATATATTAGAGTACTCAAAAAACTCGGACTCAAAGAAAAAGAGGTTCAGATTTATCTGGATCTGGTAGAGTTTGGAGCCTCATCCATAACGGACATATTAGAAAGAACCTGACTGCATAGGCCAGAAGCCTATAGGCTGATCCCTCTTCTTATCGAAGAATGATTCATAATTGAACTAAAAAAATCAAAAAGAAGATTATTTGAAGCAGAATCTCCAGAAAAATTATTGTGACTTCTTGAGAATCTCGAAAATGATCTCCAGAATATCATCCCAGACCTTATAAGCATGCACTCGAATGCTATGAAACGTCCGAATGTAAAGTATCAGGAATGAAAAAAATCAATATCCTATATATTTTCTGATATCGTTAATACATTATCAAAATGAGATATCTTTTATAGGGTCAGTTCCGAAAAAGACGTAGAGAAAGCCAATTCATATATTCCAAAAGATTACAGGGAAAAAAGGGATAAGAAGCATTTGGAGCGTTATGTCATAATGTCAGAAACAACTTCCGCAGCCAAAAAGCCCAGATTAGAACGAGAAATGGTTACAATTCCTCCAGAGCTGGACGAGTTCACCGACAATGTTCAGATGATAATATATGGAAATAAGGTAGCTTTTATAGATTTCAATTCTGAAGCTTCAATCATAATAGAAAATGCATTCATTGCAGGATTCCAGCTTAAGCTTTTTAAGATGCTTTATGGAAGTCTTAAGAAAAAAGATAATATTTAAATAAAATTATTGACTTAATATCAATATAAGTGTATTATCTGCAAAATGTATGATTATTACATTTAAATTAATTTGTAACTTTATTGCATGAATTTGAAATCAAATAAAAGAATCAACGCACATATTAAGGCATTCACTCTAGTTGAACTTATAGTTGTTATTGTCATTTTAGCGATTCTGGCAACAATAGCTTTTCTTTCTTTCTCTTCTCAATCCTCCTCAGCTCGTGACTCAACACGTCTTGCCGATGGCTCTAATATTTCAAAAGGCTTAAGCGTGCATAATGCTCTGTCTTGAAATTATCCAATGCCAGAGTGACCAATAAGCATAACCGCATCATGAACGCAAATAAGTTATCAATGAAATGCAGGGCAAAATACCCTGAATATGATTAAGATGTCTGGATGAAAAGATCCTCTTGATTGAAGTTACTATACTTATTCAGTGAATTCAGAACGCACAAAATTTGAGATTCTTCAATTTCTTGAAAATCCGAACAACATTGCATTCAATCTGAATCCTTTTGAAAAAGAAAAGGCAAACGCTGATGCAAGTTCATACTCAGGCAGAACCATATTGACAAAATGAGACAGCATCTGAATCCTACTTGGAAGCTGAAACCTAGTTCCCATACAAAGGCAATATGATCCTCTGACATTCACAAGTGTAGATATTATAAACTCTACCTGAAGCTTCACTGCAGTATTCAATAAGGATACGATGATATCTTGAACCTGATCAGCCTTAAGGGCTCTTGTATGATGAGAATGACTTATATGATATTGGGATATGGAATCGATGACTTCAAATTGATTATTGAAAGATCTTAGCGGTAAATGAAATAACGGGATATTCACTTGAAGCATCTTACCTCAGGCTGTTGGCGCCAAAATCGGCGAATGATTGAATTTCAGTTCATGAGTGATAGCCATACCCGATCCAAATAAACTTTTTGTAGAAAATAATGAAATGACTCTATTTGCTGTTGCAAAGCTTGATATGTTTACAAATCCTTTCCCAAGGATCATTGACGTGGCACCTTCTCTGAATGTATTGTTCACTTGTAAGAATCTTTTGCTTTCATGATCAGTTGATCAGTATTGTACCAATCCTGATTCTGACCTTTCTTCTTTTTCCTGACTTCCGGTATGAGGCTCTTTTGAACCATGATATTGAATATTAGCAGCATCTAATCAATTCATGTGAAAATCGTCAGCCGTGATTTCAAATAAAAGAATTTCAAATACAATCCAAATATGAACTTATCATACAATAATATGGAGATTGAAAAAAACAAAAGCAGATTTATTTGTGGACGGAAAACTTATAGCTACTGTAATTGATAATAATTTCATACCAAACAAATCCGACTCAAGCTATAAATATGCTTTCCTATGATGAAATGGCATATCCAGCAGATTAAGGGACTGGAATGGAGTTATAGACGAAGTCAGGATATACAATCGTGCCATTTCCGACACAGAAGCAGCAGCCCTATTCAATACATCTAAATAATAATTATCAGAAAATAATCTGCCAGAAATGGCAGATTATTTTTAAAAGAGAATATGATTTAAATGACATGGAAAGATTTTGTTATATCATCTCAATTTTCATCCTTTCAATGACAAAACACCTCACTGGTCATTAATGACAATCATGACGATGGAATTATTTCCTTGATTGCAAATAATGTTTTATGGATTTGAGCTTCTGTAAGATTTCTTCATTTCAGAAGCGTTACATGAGGAGTGCGAATGGAATATCATTGATAACGGAAATGTCAGAATAATCAATTATCAGATTCTGCGGGAAGATAAAATATATCCTCTCATGTCACATCGCTCAGAAGATGGGTTGGGGCTCCAAGCCTTATTGGCAATCCTTTATTTGCAAGCAGAAGCGTGACACGAGTTCAGAAGGTAAGGCTTTCCAGAGTATCCAGATGAATGGAACCTAAATAATCAAGAGTAAGATGATGTTTTTTGGAATATCCTAAAACTTTTCCTAGTTTTTCAGTGATATTTAATTTCATAACCGCAAGCCCTGACTCCGGCTCAAGATGAAGCCCTATATAAGCATTGCTAAGAAAGGTTTCCATTGTTGTATCTTAAAATTCAATAACTGGATTATGATGATAATACTATTTTTGTCAAATGTCATTTGGACTAATGAACAGCATTTATCAACAAAAAATTTTCATTTGCCAAGTAAATGCCTATAATTTAAATTAATAAATTAACAAAACAAAATTATGGAAGAAAACAATTATGCATACATTGATGCTCAGAATGTTAATATGGCAATCCAAAACCAAAGATGGAAATTGGATTGGAAAAAATTCAGAATCTATCTTACAGAAAAATATAAAGTTGAGAGAGCATATATGTTCATTTGATTCATACCAGAGAATCAAGACATGTATACATTTTTCCAAGAATTATGATATGTGCTTGTATTCAAATCCGTTTTACAGCTACATGATTGAGAAACAAAATGAAATGTAGATGCAGAGCTCGTGTTGCAGGCGATGATAGATTATAATAAGTACACAAAAGCGGTGATAGTGACTTGAGATTGAGATTTTGCATGTCTTATAAGCTATCTGTATAAGAATGATAAATTACTTACACTCATAGTACCAAATGACAGAAGATATTCGATATTTCTCAAAAACACAGCAAAAGAAAAGCTAGACAGCCTTTCAAACCTGAGAAAGAAGCTTGAATACAGAATATACAAAAAAAGATCACACCAATCAAGCACCAACACTTGACCCATATGATCCGACTCGTAATAACGTTCAGAATTATAGCAAAACTTACCTTAAAGTCAATTTTGATTTTAAGATAATTATTTCAATTTAAGATTAACAAGACTTAAAAAAACACGTGATGCCGAAGAAAAAAGAAGCCGTAAAGGAAATAGAGATAAATGAGGTTTTTGAGAAGACCTTTGCCATTATCGAATCATGAAAAAATGTCTTTATCACAGGTAAGGCGTGAACAGGAAAATCAACATTGCTTGAGCATTTTCGTGATCATACGAAGAAAAAAGTCGTTGTCCTGGCTCCAACATGAGTATCTGCAATAAATGTAAAAGGTCAGACTATTCATTCTTTCTTCTGATTCAAGCCCGATATAACTCCAGAATCTGTAAGAAAAACAAAAAAAGATGATGACGTTCATAATATATATAAGAAGATAGACATAATAATAATCGATGAGATTTCTATGGTGCGTGCCGATCTTCTGGACTGCGCTGACAGGTTTTTGAGATTGAACGGCAAATATGAAAATAAGCCATTTTGAGGTATTCAGATGGTTTTTATTTGAGATTTGTATCAGCTATCCCCTGTTGTGAATTCTTATGAAAAAGAACTCTTCTGACTTCATTATGAGAGTCCTTATTTCTTCAGTGCAAAGCTATTTGACTGACTTGAGATGGAGTTCATAGAACTTGAGAAGATATATCGTCAAACTGATAATAAATTCATTTCGCTTTTGAATAAGATACGAAATAATACAGCTAATTGGGATGATATAAATTTGCTTAATGAAAGATATTCCAAGCATTATGTGCAGAGATATAATGATTTTTGCATTCATCTGACAACAACCAATAAGGATGCTGATATAATAAATGAGACAGAGCTAGAAAAATTGCCAGACTCATATTCCACATTCAAATGATCAATAGAATGAGAATTCTGAATGGAAAGCGCCCCAACTTCAGCCGAGCTAAGGCTCAAAATATGAGCGCAGATCATGATGCTGAATAATGATCCTGCATGAAGATGGGTCAATTGAACAATTGGTAAAATAGTTTGAATAGATAGTTGTTTTTTTGAAGATGACATCATAATCGCAGAATTGTCAGATGGCAAAGAAGTTGAGATTACTCCGCACACATGGGAGATTTTTAAATTCTTTCTGAATGAAGATGGAAATATCGATTCTCAAGTTCTTGGCAAATTCACACAATTCCCTCTCCGTCTCGCATTTGCTGTCACTATCCATAAATCACAATGAAAGACATTTGATAAGGTAATAGTAGATCTATGAAGATGATCTTTTGCTCATGGACAAGTCTATGTTGCACTTTCCAGATGCACGACTTTTGAATGACTTGTCCTTAAGCGTCCGCTTCGCAAATCTGATATTAGGATGGATCCCCGTGTCCAAGAATTCCTTACAAGATATCAATACAAATTAGCGGACAGAGATATCAACAAATCTGAAAAACTCCGAAAAATAACCAAAGCAATCAAAGAAAAAAAAGACCTCCAAGTCACATTTCTTCGTTCAACAGATGAGAAATCAAAGCGTATTATGAAGCCAGAATATATCTGAGAAATGGAATGCGACTGAGTCAACTTTCTATGACTGGAATGATTCTGCCACCTCAAGAAAGAAAATAGGATATTTAAGGTTGATAAGATGCTTGATGTTGAGGTGATTGAAGATTAAATAAAAAATAGCCTTAAAAAGGCTATTTTTTATTGTAATTATTGATTTAATCCCCTGCTCTTCTCTTAAAAACCTTAACTTGATTCCTTCAGGACTCCTTGGCTTCATATAGGACTTGATCCGCGAATTTCAAAGCGGAATACTTGAAATCTTTCTTATGCAGATCATGTTCTTGAAGCGTATAGATTCCAATCGAAGCTTTGACTTCATATGAAACTCCTTCAAAGACGAGTGGAGTATCAGCTATCTTCTTCCTTACGCCATCTACATATTCAGCAATGCTATTTCAGGATTTATGAATAATAAAAATTATCTCTTCTCATCCGAATCTATAAACTTTATTCTCATCTCAGAAATAATCTTTGCAAAGATCTGCCACATGCTTTAAGACTTTATCTCAAATATCATGTCAGTAAGTATCATTGAATTTTTTGAAATGGTCTATATCAAGCATGCAAAGTGCTTCTGGATTACTAAGTTCCCTATCAAATGGATTTTTTCCTTCATATATGTATTTATCAAGAGCATTCCTGTTAAGGAGCCCGGTGAGCTTATCGGTATTCGCCTGATGAATAAGCTTCATTGACCTGATGGTATTTGCTACAACTCATGCTACAAGCTCAAAAAGCGAATTCTCAATCTTTGCTATTTCTCTAGAGACTTTTGAATCTCATGCAGCTAAATACAAATTGTCTATTCAAACGGGGATGACAATATTATCTCAGAAATTAGGCATTGGAATTGCTGATACTCTTCATAACTTTGAAGCGATAAAAAGATTTGCATTTCTCTTTACTGTTAAATCCCTGTTTATCTGGCTAGGCATAATTGAGTATTCACACAAAATCTCAAAATCTCAAGAATCCAAGATTTTATATAAGCTTATATGATTCATATTCAAGATTTTCGCCAATTCTCAAAATACTTTTTCCAGACCATTTATATTCTCAATGAAAGTAGATAAAGGAATAAGCAGTTCACGAATAAAATCCGCATTCAATCTGATAAAATTCAAGTCCTGATTTTTATGGATGTTTTGTATTGGTTGTTTCATAAAGTTATCTTAATTCATATTAAGAATTATTCTAACATAAAGTTTAAATTAAAGCAAAAATGAATTTTGATATATTTCCCTTTAGATTAGGAAGGGTTAGGTGGCATTTTCATCTGTCATTTCGTCCGAATGATATATTATGCAAATGTTGAAAAATTGATCAATTCGGATATAATGTTTAGTTACCATTAATAAAAATAATCATATGTGAAAAATGTTTATAGATAAGAAGGTTGAGATAAATGCACCTTCTTCAAAAGTCTGGGACGTAATAACAAAAAATGAATATACAAAGGAATGGACTTCATGATTTGGGTCCGATGTTACTGTGGTTTCAGATTGGAAACTTGACAGCCCTGTGCTCTGGAAAACCCCAGATTGAAAGGTTGATGTTGAAGGCAACGTGACCAAAGTGGAACCTTGAAAATTCTTACGATATACTGTTTTTGACGTTGGATCAGGCAGATATGATGTCGATGAGGATGATGGCGTAACTTTTGAACTTTCAGAAAAAGAGGGAAAAACCCAGCTCCACATGATGCATGGCGATTTTTGAATTATGGCGGATGGAAAAAAATATTATGATATGACAGAAAAATCTTGGGATATTATTTTACCCAAAATTAAGGAACTTGCTGAGAAGTAGTTTCTTTTTTTAATTAAAAACTATATATTTATCAATTATTCATCATCCAAGATGAGGAATTTATTAGATTTTCTCTTTTAAATATTTGTCCAATACATCAGAAATAACGAATTTCTTCAATTCTTGGATATGCTTAGAAAATTTTTTTAAGGAAAGATTGCGTTTCTTCTCATATTTTTTTGCTTTGGCTGAGATATTATCTATATGATAGAATAATAGAAGGACGGCAATTGAAATCACAGAAAAATTAATGCTGATGAATTTGAAGTCCCAATATATCTGAAGTCATCAGAGAATCAGTAATACAAGGATTAAAATATCAAATCCATATGTTCTATTGAATTTTTTTGAGCAGACCCAAAGAAGATTATTGAAGAAATCAGATTCGAGATTCTTTATCTCCTTTTTTACACTGGATTTTTTCCTTTTCAGAATGAAATTTGTTTTTTGCTTTATTGTTTCGATTGGTTCTCAATTCGCTCATATTCAAGACCATAATTTTCTCGGTTCAATCGCTTCTGGCTCTTCTTTTATTATCGCCCATCAGAAAATCGGCAAGAAATCTTTATATATCTGCTTATTATCTGTCCAGGAGGTTAATTTCTTTTCATAATTATGCTCAGGGATAATTACATATTCTCAATCTTCTATTATTTCCGGAACTAATGATTCTCAACAGTATATGCATACTAGAGCCTCATTTCATATTAATTCATCACACGCTATACATCTTTTCATATAGAATACAAAAGAAAATATTAATGCTTAAGGAATTTCATTAGAATAAGAATCTTATAAATACTTCCCACAGGTAAATCTCACATTTTCATCAGGAGTATTCTTGTACAGCCAATTAACATAAGAAAGATCATTCCAAGCCATCTCTTCAAAAGTCGTTCATTTATATTTTCCAAAATTTATCTTAAGAAGCAGAATCGGGGATCTTGTAAGCTCAAGCATTTTATCTATTGTCTCAGAATCAGAATTAAGATTATATCTTATCTTGGTTTGAGAATGCAGATATTGGAAAATAACTTTTGCAACTTGTGCATCCCCTATTGCATCATGAGATTTCACATCTGGAAAAACTATTCATTTTTCCATGAGATAATATTTTAATATTTCCTGTCTATAGCTGTTTTCAAATTCATCTTCTTGTTCTTGCAGCAGGTGTTTTGCAATCTGGAGAGAATCAATGTACTTCTCTATCTTGAGTCAGAATTTAGAGATCATGCCAATATCAAAAAGTACATTATGACCTATGAATATAGTTTTATCAATAAGTGATTCAATAAGCTTATACTCAGACACTTCAGGCGAAAAAACCGGCAGATTCATTATTTCAGCTTCCATAATTCCGTGAGTAGCTTTTGACATCAGAGATATTTTCCTGTCTCAGTTACTGAAAAAAGAATTTAGTCAATTTGCAAATTCTCAATTCACTTCATTTATAAGTCATAATTGGATTATTACATCTTCATCTTTAATTCACGTTGTTTCCGTATCTATAAATGTCAGATTCATAAAGGAAGGGATTATTTATATTGTTTCTTTTTGTACTTGGGATCAGGAACGCCGAATTTAGGAACTGACTTAATTTTTGAGCAGTGCCTAGTATTGATTGTATATCACCATTTGCTGCAATTTGTCCTGCAGTAATGGCAGCCATCCCAAGAGTTAGATCAAGGATGAGCCATAACCATTAAAGGGCTTAATAAAAAAATTACCATAAAAAAAGCCATGATCCTTTTATAGAATCGGCCTATTTCATTAATTGGTTCTGCGTTGAACATAATGAAAATTATTATATATCTATGGCTTTGATTTAATCATATTATTTGAAATATGCAAATCTTTTATTTTAAAACAGATTGTAAAATCAAAGATATAGGTTCTAATCGATTTTTGATAAATGAGGATCGCTACTTGTTTTTTCATCAAAACTATCTAGACAATCTTTTAGTATATAATCTATACTTTTCAGATTGAAGGCATTCAATTGCTTTTTAAGCCTTCTATATATTTCTTCAAAATTGATTCATCAATTATTCAATTCAACCTTTGCCTCCATAAAAGCGCTTATGATATCAGCATGCTTCACGAATTTTCATGTATCTCAATGAAATGGATTCAACATGTAATCAAAAATCTCTTCTTTGTATTCAGGGGAAATATAATAGAAAAAATAATCATTCATCATATTTATCTCCACTTTTTCCAGTACTTCAGAAAATCAAGGAGCAGCTTTTTTTGTAGGAGTTATTATGTCTCAGGTTATTGATTCAGGTATATCATGATAAATTGCCCTCATCAGATTATCAAGCATATCAAAATCTTTTCAATGATGTTTTTCAATGCTTGTCATAACATAGGTAATGAAAGTTATGACAACCAAATGAGACATTACAGAAATTGGGTAAATCCGATTGTGCTGATTCCACCTCATTGAGTGAGTCAGCCTTCTTATCTGAGAAAGATATTTATTATAATTATCATTTTGAAGAAGTGTCTTGAGGCTTTGCAATTCTTTTCATTTTTCTTCAAGGCTGATTTTTATGTTTTGAAGTGAAATATCATAAATATCAGGAAATACCCTTTCATTAACCATGCATTCCCTATATCAAGCGTATTTCTTGCTTGCGCTGATTATCCTCAATTCCAATGCTTTGTCTTCATTATAAAGCGTTTCTCGTATATCATCTCTCATGTAATCGGGTCATTCAAGAGATAATATGTATTTGATTGCTTTATTTTCTATAGTGAGAAGTATATCTCTATCCTGTTTTCATATATAATCTCTTGTTCAAGAATTTATGTCTGATAGGATAAGCCTTTTGAAAGAATTGAATAACATCCTCTTGATAATGAATTCCTTATCGACTGTTTTTCATTCTGATTCCTCTAAATGGGCTAGGAATAATGCGGTATGCAAGGAAAATCACAGATTATCCAGAAGTGAAACCGACTCGATTCTAGGATAATTATTCCATCTTTTCATAGACAATCAGCTTGTCAGCATCAGCTTCAGCAAATTTCAAATCATGATCTTTTAGGTTTAAAAAATAATTTATCCCCCTTATCCGGAAGATTTGCTTCCAATCTTAATTGTGGAGCATTATATTCATTAATCAGAATAATCAATCTTAGGTAAATATTTGCATGATTCTGGGATGTTAATATCCATGCTTCCGGCAATTGTCATTCCAGACTTGATCTGGAATCTGATAAAATCAAAAAGTCCTAATTAACTAAGACATAGCATGTTTTGTCATTCCAGACTTGATCTGGAATCTGATAAAATCAAAAAGTCCTAATTAACTAAGACATAGCATGTTCGTAATGAAATATTTGGCTTAAAATAAGGCAGACTCACTCTCAATTGACAAAAATGTATTCTTATTTGCATTTAATAATTTCTGACTAAAATAAATGTATTAGTACGATAAATTTTCCGATATGCACAAGCCAGCTTTCATTTTTGGGAATAAGGAAATTCCTCCCGAACAACAGGATAATTTAACTGAGATAAGAAAAATCAATTCAGAAATCGTATTTGAATTATTATGAAAAAAAAATCTAACTACTGAGGATTGGACCGCTTTTTTTGAAATGCTCAATAAAGAAACTTCTCATATAAATTCCGTAGCTGAATTTTATGAAAATTGAACTTATTTGCTTCTTTTGAATTTTATAAATTTATCTCCAGAAAAATCAAGAGACATATTCCTTCATGAGATTATACTCAAGGCTCCTCTTTATCCCTTAATGGCATTTTGTTTTTTAAATGATCTGAATGCTTTTAGAATCAGTTGAATCTGGTCTATACCCAGTGTCACAGATGCTATTAATATATTAACAAGGAAAAATATAGAATTCAGAAGCTATTTGAATATTTAACCATCTTTAAAAAATATGAGCAACCGAGGAATCTATCCTTCTGATGTGCAATTTTATTGATATATGCACAAACAAGATACCCCAAGTGAACAAGAGCTGGATGCAACGGTAATTTTTATAAAATGACAAATCTATAGGATTGTAATGAGAACCGTGGAACAAAATGATCTTGAAAAATATTTGGGTTTATATTCATTAGAAAAATGATATCTGAAAATTAGATATTCCAAAGACGACACTCAAGAAAACAGATATAAAATAGATGAAATACTTGATTAAAATTTATCTGAAAATGTTCGGTTGTCATTTGCGAATGACAGGAAAAATATTTATAAAAAGGCTTATTTAAGTTAAGATTTAGATTTTCTGCTTCTATAAAATATAGAAAATTTGCAAAATAATCGATTCTTCATTAATATTAAAAATAAAGGATAAATATATTTTAATGACAATATGATGAAAAATACAACAATCAGTAATGAGCTTCCTGAAAGAGAAAAATTAAAAGTACTTTTTGTTGACGATGAAATTGCTAAAGTCAGAGAGCTGCTTAAAGGAATCACATCATCATCGGTTGAGATAATTCCATTTGAACCTTTTTATGATACAGATGAGACATTCAGAGAAATACTGACTTTGATGCCTGATCTGATATTCATGGATCACTGATTGGCTCAAGGGCCGAAAAAAGCAGATTGAGACAAGGTTATCCAAGAATTGGTCAGCAGATGATATAAATGAAAATTCATAACAAATACAGGCTGAGACGTAAATGAAAATTTCAAATCTGTTGCACATCTCAGAAATGATGTTTGAGAAAGAGTCATTATCGAACATGCTAATAAAAAACCGAAAATAATTGATATGCTACTTAGGGATTATTCCAGAAGCATTTCACTTATTCTGAATATTGATAAAATTGATTTGATAACACGAAGGACAATCAAAGAAAAACTTTTAGCCGCTCCTTCTGCAATGATTAATTTAACAGAAGAGGAAAAAACTTTCGTTCAAGATATTTTTTGATGCAACAGCATAAATAAAAAATGCAGGCTCCAGATACTTCTGAATGATGAAGAATTCATTCTGAATCAGATCGCAACAGCTGAGAAGGCAGAACAGGATATATTTTACGAAGAAATAAAAAAACTTGCAGGATATTGAGTTTTGCCTGATGATTCAAAACTGCTTCAAGTTATCCCTGCGGAAGAAGAAAGAGAGCCAATCCAGACCAGGAATTCAAATTTCAGAAAAAACTTAAGCAAGCAAGCGCTTGAAGAGTGATATGAATCCTTGACCTCTGATGAAAAAGAAGAATTATTGAGTGAGATAAGAAAAACAGAATATGGTCTCACATCCTATTCAAAAATCAGAAGCAAGTATGTTTACTGAGAAATATTGTCAAGATTTAATAATATTAATGATTATGAAAAAAAGAATATCCTTGATGAAATGATAAATGGTGATTATGAGGCATTTTGCCAAGTTGAATCTGAAGCTCTTGATTGAATAAACTTAAGCATGATAGAATCAGGCATTGCAATGAGAATAATGCTCAGGAATCCTTCAGAGGTACATAAGAGAGAGTTTGACTTTGTCTGATCTTATTCGAGGCCTGAAATGGATTTAGTTGCCTTATACCTGACCGCATATTTGAAATGAGCCAAGCTTCCTCAATATCTTATGGATAAATTATGGGAACATAGAGAGAAAATACTTAATTTTGATAGATTTGAATGTGTGGGACCAAAACCGATTTTTGCTATTATGTCTTTTGATCAATTCAGTTCTGAGTATGACGAATCACAAAAGAAAGATATGATTTTAAGGATTCTTGATAAGTGGAAGAATAAATGAAAAATCAGTTACATCAGAGAATTCTCAACGCTAACTTGAGAAGAATATGATATGGATTTAAGCCTTAAAAATATCCAAGAATTCCGAGATTACGATATGGATGAAGTATTTGAAGCAATAGAAGGCAAAAAACTCGTATTAAGCAAAGAATGCTATATCGGATTCATAAAGAAACAATTATGCAAATGAGCCCATAAGAATGTGGAGGCATTATTTGCCAATGATCCTGATTCAAAACTCTGAATTATAACTTGAGAAGAATTGAAATCATACATTAAGGAATATTCACCGAAAAATATGATAGAACTTCTTTTTACTCTTATGGAAAAATGAAGTTTATCTCTGGATAAAACTGCTAAGGAATTCATGTTAAGAAATTATCCATGAATATCTGTGCAAATTGCTATTGAAAAATATACTATAAAAAAGATAGCAAATTATTTATGAGTATCAGAAAAAAGATTAAAAGAATCCGCATCCTCACAATATAAGGAAAATTTTAATTATCATATGCTCGCAAAATTAAGAAAATACGAATGAAAGCAAGATGAATTCAAGAAATTATTTCTTCTTTCTGAACTTTATTAATCAATTTATAATTTGGGGGATCATATATGGAAAATAATGAATCTTGCTTTTGATTTATCTGCAAACAGGAGCTGCTGCAACAAAAACTTGATGCCACTATCTCTTTGCGGAATGAGAGATATACAGAATTACCTTAAAACTCTTAAAGAAAAAGATTTGGATGAATTTGAAACGATTTTCCCTCTGGAAAAATGATTTTTAAGAGCAATAGATATCTCGTGATCAGGAGCAAAAATTCAGGTATAAGATTGATAAGGCATTGGAGGAATTGTCATTTTAGAATAAAAACAATCATTATGCATTTTGCATAATGATTGTTTTTAGTGATATTATTTTCTTATATTCTGAAATCATCAATAGCATTAAGTCATATTTGTGACTTTTCATCACTTGCCACAAACATCGGAATAGAGAAAACCTCAAGAGCATCTTTAAGCGATAACGTTCTGAGTGCAGAATCCTTTCTGCCTGAAAATGGAAGACTATCAGGCGACCTTTGACATTGGGTATTCAGGTTGACTCTGCAGACTTGATTCGATAAAAATCTTATTAATTCTTTAACTTCTCAGGCATTGCTATCTTCTCAGAAGAACACGCTTGATTGTTGTCAATATTTTGATTCTTTGATATAATCTTTAACTTCATCAAGCTTACCGAATCTGACCATGGGCACAATCGGTCAGAATTGTTCTGTATCATATATCCGCATTCATTTCTCTACTCATATCATTACGGCTGGATGAAGATATGATCAGACTCTTTTTCATCAGCATTCATTTATAATAGTTGCTCATTTTCCCTTTGCGTCAGCTATCAATGATTCCAAAAAATCAAGATGATCAAGATCTGGAATCGGAGTCAGATTAACTCACTTTTCAAATGGGAATCAGAATTTCAACTTTGATAATTGCAACAAATATTCTTTTGCGAACTCATCAAAAACTTCATCTTGTATGAATAATATCTTAAGAGCAGTGCATCTTTGTCAGTTAAAGCTTAGGCTTCCTGCTAAGGCTTGCTTGACAGTTGAATTGATATCACATCAAGCCATTACGACTCATGCATTTTTAGCTCATAATCATAAAACAGAGTTGAGCTTATGAGGATATGGATGTTGTGAAATTATATCATCAGCAACCTTATCCGATCCGATAAAAGCCAAATTTGCTATTTTTCCTGATTTTATTATAGGCGAGATTATATCTTTTCATTTTCAATAAATGATATTCACTGCTCATTTCGGGAAACAATCCATAAATCCTTTCTGAAGGAAATAATTGAATAAAACTCAGAATTTTGCCGGTTTATAAATGATAGTATTTCACATCAGAAGCGCTGGAATCAATGTTGTGAAAGTTTCATTGAATGGATAATTATAAGGACCCATGCAAAGAGTCGGTCCGGTTGGAGCCCTCCTTACCGTAGTCGTGATTCATTTTGTAGTCTTTATCTTGCCATCTTCAGCAAGGAGAGCCTCATATTCATCGGTCGTGTCAAGAATATACTCAACTGTCCTGTCAAATTCAGTTGCAGCATATTCCCTAGATTTCCCAATTTCCCACATGAGAAACAATATTATATTTTCTCTATCCTTTACGATTTGAGCTGCGAATTCTTTTACTTTATTTATTCTTTCAAGAGGTTTGGCGGATGGCCATTCTCATTCTCAAGAATCATATGCATTGACAGCGGCGTCAAGCGCTTCCATAGCTTCTTTTTCTCAAAGCAGAGGATATCCAGGAAGTTCATGATTTATGAGAACTCACTCTGAATTCATATAGGTCATTGGGGACAACACCTTCTGAAGTTCTCAAGTGAATTCCCTTTGCTCTCAATTAATAAGATAAGTCCTGAATGTCGGGTTTTTTCAAAAAGGCACCCTATCCGTATCAAAAGATCTTCACGTGAAAGTTTTTTCTATAGTACTGCTCAAATTTTCTTTTGTAAGAATCTCATTTACATCTCATCTTTTTCAATCCATCAAAGGTTGATGCTTTTTATCAGATTCATCAAATGCTTCCAAAGTTTTCCTGAGTCATTCAAATACTGCTCTTTTATCATAATCTCAACTTTTAGCTTCTCAAGTATCGGTTTCTTGCCAAATTCAATTTATTTTTTCCAATTTTAAAGTATTGTGATGAGTTGTTGTGGCCCAAAACAATAGTTCCTCATGAATTTCAATTAGCTTGTCAGTTTTAGTTATCATATATTTGAATTGTACAAGGCTGATTTCTCAAACCGCTTTTTCGTTATGCAAAAGCATGAGCTTATTTGTTCAAGAATATTTTCAATCTGGAATATATTTATCCAATAAATCTACATATTCCTTGATTGTTACTGAGGGTTTTGACTCTGGCTCCTGAATGCCATTTTTTGATTGATTCATGAAAATGAAAATTATGAATTATGTTAATGCTCACGCTAAATGATGAACTTTTTTCCGATAGACTTCCTTTCCTTTTTCTTCTATTATTTATTTAATTATTCTAATTTTCTTTGTCTAAATTTACAACAAATAAATAATTTGTCAAATCAATACTTCTCTTGATAAATAATCAATAGAGATTTGACTTCAATAGAGAGCATTACAATCATTATTTTGGTTTTTATAAAGCACTCTTTGATCAGGCTGACTGTTTCTTTACAACAACCGTTTCTTCATTTCGGATCCATGTTTTTCTTTGCATCAAAGCTCAGAAAGCGAAAAATGCCAATATCAAATCAATTATAGACCAAGGAGCTATAAATATTGAAACAAGCAAAATTATTCAGAATTTCTTCCAAATTGAATTCTTATCTTGAAGGAATTTATTTATGAAGAAAGCTGAAAAAATAGTTACAGTCAGCAATTTATAGAAAACAAAGCTGAATATGTAAATGAAAAGAAGAAGAAGTCCAATAGGAATTCATATTACAGTCAGCATTATGATTAAAATTGCGAAAGGCATTGCCGCAAAATACAAGAATCAGTACAAGAAGCTTTTTCAAGGACTTGCTTCAAGATTCAATCAAGTTTCAGTAAAGAATCTCTGAAATCAGAAATATAATATTGTGGCAAAAATAAGTAAGAACAGGAATCTATAAAGAAGATATGCAAATGATATGGCTAATATAGTTTTTCAAAAATCCTTATTATCAAATTCCGTTGCTTTAAATACCTTTTGTCAAGTTGTTACACCTTCCAATTGAGGATTATTGTTTGCTGAAGAATATGAAAGATTTCAAGATATCCTTGCTCCTGAAGCTGTTTTTATTTCACGAGAATTCATATTTGCATTTCAAGAAATATGTCATGCAAAATTAACTTCTTTTCAGTTTATGAAAGCATCTCATAAGGTCTGTCATTCATAGATTATATTTCCTCAATTCAAAAATATGTTTCAAGTTACTCTGGTTCATCTTTTTATATTTATCTGTCAGCCAAAAACCATGAGATCTCAATTTACAACAGAATCAATAATAACATTTCATCATGCAGCTTTCACATTCCTTCAGGATGTTCCATTAATAATAACAGTTCAGCCTGCTGCAAATATATTTTGAGATACGTTTCTTGCAATTTCCACGGTTCAGCCTGCAGCAAAATAGTCTCCTGCGACATCCGTTGCGAGACTTACGTTGGATCCTGCTTCATATCTGTCATCTCCGGACAACATTGCCCCCCTATCAGTTCAACTTTCAAACATTACTTGAGCCGATACTAAAATAGGGAATAAAATTGCTGATAAAAGCAGTATTTTAAATGTTTTTTTCATATGCGTTGACATTAATAAAATAGAGTTTATATTATACTCATTTTTATAGGATTAATCAAATTTTAAACTCTAAAATGTTTACATTAAAGGCAATGCAGATATAATGTTAGAATTAAATTAAAAAATATGCGATATAAGATATTTGATGTTTTAAGATGAGGTTTTATCATAGGAATGATTCTATTCCATTTCAATTTTATTTTGGTTAATTTTTTTGATAATAATATTTTTGAAAATGAATATTTTTGGGTAAATCTGCAGTATTTTTGAAAATTATGATTCCTATTTTTATCATGAATGACATTTTCATTAGCTCAAAACAAATATAAAAACAACCTTCCATTTGCTTATTCAAAAAAAATCTTAAAGCTCTTGATTTTATCCCTTCTCATAACATCGGCGAGCATCGTATTCGCAAAAGACTCGCCCATTTATTTCTGAGTCATTCATTATTTCGCTGTTTCATATGTACTGCTTCTGCTTTTCAAAAAATTAAGATACTGGAATCTGCTGTTTGGCATTCTATTTATAATCATATGAATATATATTGAAAGGATGACTTTTGAAACATGAGTTCTCTTCATGCTATGATTCAAACCAATAGGTTATGATTATCTGGATTACTTCCCGTTATTGCCTAATTTCTGATATGCCTTATTGTGATTTTGCCTTTGATCATATCTTTCAGAAAAGAGGCATGCAGAAAAATTCTTTTTGAATAGCCCTAGAATATTAAAGACAGTTGAATTCTTATGAAGAAGATCATTATTGGTTTATGTTTTGCACACACCTGTTATTTTTGGGTTCATATGGATTCTGTATTTTTTGAGTAAGGCCTACTAATTGCGAATCAGGATATTGACAAATGAATATAAAAAAGAAAGGGCAAATAATAATACCTAAGCTGCAATCTTCATAAATCTCTCTTTGACTTCTTTCTGTATTCTGACAGTCTTCTCGCTTTTCTTAGTCGGAAGAACGAGGAGTTTCTCGCTTTTTATAACCATTGCTCTAGCATTTTCCATCGCTTCGACATCTGTTCATTTGAAGAATGTTTTGCCATTTAGATAAACCCTCTTAAGCAGTCTTTCTCATAATATTTCTTCGTCATCTTGGACGATGACTCTTGCAGAATCTCTCAATTCTATATTCAATTTACCTGGAATCGCCTCTTTTCATGCATCATTAGATAGCTTGCCTGTATCGAACTCTGCAGTCTTAGTAAGCTTGAATCCCGCAGATACCGCATCTCTTAATTTGTTGCGAGCGACAAGCAGTCCGCCTAGTCAATAGACAATAAAATCTTTTGGTTCAAATCAAGCATCCTTAACTTTTGCTTCAATTTCCCTTATCTTATCAACGTCACTTATATCAGCAACTACTATCTTATCTTTATTAGGATCTAGAAGCCCAGCCTCTTTTTGCCTGTTAAGCGCATATATCGCCTGATCAACTAAGTCTCAGCTGTCGAGTCTCATAAAAATAACTTTTCATTTTTCTCTGTACTCTTTTTTAAGGGCAATGATTTTGTCGATTCATTTATAACTATCTACAAGATCAACCAATAGGGCTATTTTATCGGCCTTTTCTATTGCATTTCTGAATGCCTCATCCTCAGTTGCATAACTTGCCAGATATCTGTGTGCAGTTGTGCCAGAAGCCTTAAGTTGAGGAACCGCAAGTGCAGCGATATCATTAGATGTGCCCACTACTCATCCTCAAACATATAAGGCTTCCATTGCATCAATATGAGCTTGTTCATTTACTGACGCTCTCTTGCCAAATTCCACAACCCTTCATTCTCATATGATGTTTTCAATATATCTCATGTCAGTAGCTATAACGCTTTGGAAGAATATCCTGAGAAGTTCAGGCTCGAATACCGCAGCTAATTCTCCAGGACCAGTAATGCTCATGATAGGTTCACCTGGTTTTAAAGCTGCTCAATCTTCTACTGCCATTATTTCCAATGGCAGATATCCTCAATTATCAACAACTTCTTGCCAAAGCCCTTTATTGAAATAGCCATTCGCTCAAATCCTATTCTGTTCAGCATAGAAATCAGCAGCAAAATCCAATTCAGCTTGAGTGAATTTCTTTGCTATTATTTTCTTTATGATATTCCTGACTCAATAGACAATATTGAAAACAGAATTTGGAGATTTGCGGAAAGTAAGAGTATATGTCTCAGTTGATCTGGCTTTCTCCTCTCATTTCAGATGAGTCATTGTCCTATTATAGGCATCCGTAGAAAGAATCTTATTCTTCATGGCTATCTCTTTTCTGATTTCCATATCATCAATCTCTCTATATTCTTGAAATGATATTTCAGGGAAAGACATCTGCCTTTCTTTGTAACTTTCTACATCAAATTTCAATGCTGTTTTCATAATATTTTTGGTAAATGTTTAATTAATGTTCTATATACTTATCGTCAAATAAGTGCTTATCCATTCCTTTTGTTTTTTGTCATTCCAGGCTTGACCTGGAATCTGTCACTTGGCTCCTTCCATTATTGAAGTTATTGTTTTTTATAGATTCTGGATCAAGTCCAGAATGACAGTTAAATCCAGAATGACATGCGTTAAATAAATTTAGCTCAATCTTCTTTCATTTTCAGTATTGCGTCCTCCCCGTCATTAGGATTTACATTTACTGCTTTTATTCATGTATCTATAACCTCGACTTCAAATCCTAGAGCTAGAGCATCAAGCACAGTTGCCTTTACACAATAGTCTGTTGCAAGTCATACGATTTTAAGGACTTTAATCTCATAAGTCAGAAGCAACTCTTTTAATTCTCTTAATGGATACCCTCATCTGAATTCGAATCCTCAGAATGCAGAGTAAGAATCTGTTTCCGGATTAAATCATTTCTTTACCTCATGATCGATTGCTCCTGTATTTAATCATTCCATATATTCTGCTCAAGGTGTATTTTCTACACAGTGCCGAGGCCAAATAGAAAAAGATGAGTGGTTTTCTGGATGCCAATCTCGGCTAGCTATAATGATTCCAGCTCTAGATTTTACTTCATCTATGAGCCTATTAATCACAGCCACAATTGATTCAGCTCAATTTACATATAAGCTTCATCCTTTTTCTCAGAAATCTTTCTGAGCATCAACTATAAGCAAAGCTTCTTTTTTCATAATATATTTCTTAAAAAATATTGAAGTAAATATGAATCAGGATCTTATTCTTGTGTGTCATATTTACACTCAATATATGAACATACTTGCATTTGTCAAAACTTTTTTTTAAAAAAATATATTTATCTGATCAATTAATATTGTTTGCTCTACAAAAATAGCTCAAATAACATCAATATGTTTTTACAATTAAGGTTTTTTTATTATAAAAATATAGAAGTATTTTTATATCATCATCTCTAAAACCATGCAATCAGATTCAGATACTCCACAAAACATTGAGATAGAAAGGAAATTCATTTTAAGAAATATGCCTGAATTCATGGTAGTTCAGCCAAGTAAGGAAATCGTGCAATGATATTTGCCTAGTTTCAGGATAAGGCAAATAGGCGATGAATTCAAATTGACAATCAAGAGAGGAAAATGAGTCGTGAGGCAGGAATTTGAAATAAATATCACGAAAGAAGAATATGAACATTTCTGGATATTGTGAAATAAAAAAAGCCTAAGGAAAACAAGATACTATATGGAAGTTGAATGACTGACTTTTGAAGCTGATGAATATCATGGCAATCTAGATTGATTGTATACTATAGAAGTTGAATTCTCGAGCGCAGAGGAAGCAGAGTCTTTTGTTCCGCCTGCTTGGTTCGGAGAAGAAGTAACAGAAGATGATGATTTCAGCAATGGCTCACTTTCTTCGCAATGATTAACAGAATCTGTAATAGATAAGATGAAAAAAGAAAATGAAAGGCCCTATTTGGAAGCCATAAGACTTAATCTTTCCGATTGAATAGGTTGGATCATTAAATGAGCTCTTAATCTCATAGGAAAAACAGAAAAAGACAGACCTATTTTCATCTGAATCTCATGAGGATCCAATTCATGAAAAACTTCAAAAGTAACAGATGAGGTTATACGAAAACTTGAGGCTGAATGAGTGACGGTCACAAAAATATCCATGGATGATTTCTGTTTCTGACCCACATATTTGAAAAAAATATTGAAAGAGTGAGATGTCCTTAATTTTGATGCGCCTTATTCATATGATATGGAATTATGGAAAACGAAGCTCAATGAGCTAATGGTTGGAAAAGATGTGAAAATAAATACATATGATTTTAAAAACGATCCGAAAATCGACGCTCAGGATATTCCTAAAACTCAAGTCTATATTCTTGAATGACTTTATATCTTATATGATGATGACCTTAAATCAAGATGTGACTTAAGAGCTTTTGTTGATGTTTCAAGCCATTGAAGAGTAATGAGAAGGTTGACAAGAGATGCTTGAGGCTCTTCTTGAGAAGTCTGAAGAACCTGACAAAGCCACTTGAATGTTCTTGAGCAGATTCTGTCCACTGTTGAGCCTATGGATAAACAATATATTAAACCTCAAATCAAAAATGCTCACATTATAATCGATAACGATCACAATCCCCAAATTGAATGTGCTAATATAAAAAATTCTGAATCTCAAATTAAATTCAAATTAGGAAAGTTTGATCTTGAAAGCATAATTGTCTGATTGGAATCTATTGGCTTTATGAAATGAATATCAAGAGAGGAATCCGACATATATTATAATCACAGTTCAAAAGACATTATCGGAAATTGAGAGGTTTTCAGATTAAGATATACAAATAAGGATATAAATGAGCTTTGTTGCAATTATCCTGTTTTGACATATAAATATCCTCGTGTAAATCAAGATTATAGAGAAGAGTCCGTTCTTAGCTTTGAAATAAATGATAAAGTTGTATGATTATTGAATTGAGAATATAGACAAATCTGAGAAATTACAAAAACAAGGATGCCATTTATAATAAATGAGATATCTGTAGTTATCGATTTGTCAGTTGCGGGTAAATTGACATCTGAAGAACGGACTATAGATTTATGAAATCATATTGAAATCAGATGATTTAAAAATGAGGAAGAATTGAATCATTATTCTGATATGATTGCAGGACTGATAGGCAAGGAATCAGATGATTCAACTACTGAATCATATCTTAAGATGCTAACTCGTATAAATTAAATTTAGAAAAATCCAGTTCCCTCAGGAACTGGATTTTTTTCTTCAATGATTTGGTTTCGGGATGGTGTATTCATGGCCATCCTTCTTGATTGTTACTCCATCTTCATGGAAATGGACATGATTGTGATGATCGATTGATTTGCCATCACTTTCACTGGAATACAGAGTTCCGTATCCCTCTTTTTCAGATTTATAACCACCCCAGCTAGTCTTCTCCGGCTTTGTCCAACTCATCTCCCCCTCCTTTTTTGCAATAGTTTTTGATTCTATTAAGAGTGATTATAATTCTCTGAATCCAGAAAAATATTGAAAAAAACAAGAAATAATAAGGTGCCAATTCTTGTTCTTGTCTAATCTTTAATTAATCAGTGTTCATTTTACATTGATGGTCCCGTCTGCTGGTAGGTCCCCGGGTCAAGCCCGAGGATGACAGGATGCAGGATGAATTTAATTCTTACTCATTATTGCAATATAAGCCTTTATATCAAAATATGAAACATTTGGAAATCATGAATCCTCAAGTTTATCCTTAATAGGCTTGAGCTTGATATTCTCTGCAAGCATTTCCGGTTCTATGAATTCCTTTATCTTTTCAAGATTTACAGGATCTACAAGTTTAAGAAGATCTTCTTCGCTTATCAGTCAATCCTCGAATAGCCTTACAATGTGTCATTCAATGGTAACAGTTGACATTTCACGTTCTTTTGCGATTTCTTTTATTCCTTTTCCTGATTCAAATAAGCTTAAGGTTTCAGAATAAGTATCGCTTGAAGTTTTCTTACCGGAACCTCCTCAAATTTTCAGTTTATCCTTTATTTTCTTGAAAATGTTTCATCTCGTTCTCATCGCAACGAATGTCTGAAGAAGAGATTCTTCATTGATAAGAAGTCATTCGGATTTAAGTGATTGTTTTCATTTTTGAGTCAGAGAAAGAAGAGGATATTGTCAGAAAGATTTCTCGATGAAGCTCTGGCTGATTAGAGATTCTATTACGGCCTGCACAAGTTCCTTGGAATATTCTCATAAGATTCAATACTTATCATCCTCATCCAAACCCCATTCTACAAGCTTAGCATCTTTGCTTCATTGCAGGAATTTTGCTATCGTATTGAGTCAGAATCTATTATCGAATTTCTGGATAATGTCCATGACTATTTCAAAAACAGAAAGATTTACAGGATTTTCTATGTTTCAGTCAAGCATCTTGCTCTTATCGATACAATAATCGCATTTTCAGCAGTTATCTCCTAGTGTAGCCAAATCCTCCTCATCTCCGAAATAATCTAGAATGAATCTCTTTCTGCAGCTCGGATAAAAAAGCAATTTCTTGATCTGTTCTAGCTTGAAATATGCTTCTGTTTTAAGCAGCTCTTGTTTCTTCCAATCGATAAGCACCCCTGAAGACGATCTTTTATCTTGCAATAAAGTAAGTCATCTTCATCTGAATTCTTCGCTTCAATCTGATGTGTATCATCTGTTGACGATTCAATATTTCTCCAATATCTTAATAATGCTTCATACTCTCATATCTGAGCTTATTTTTGATTCCTTTGCCATTACCGCCTGTGTCTTGAGTATCTGCTCGCCTTTTCATCCTCAAATATCAAAATCTTTATAAAGATAATCATAGAAATCAAGAACTTCGTTTTTTGAAGGATATGTATTCTCAATGAAAAATTCCTGGATTTTTGTATCTCAATAGCTAGCCAGTACCACTCAAAATGACCTTAGCCCGTCTCTTCATGCTCTACCGACTTCTTGATAATAACTTTCAATGCTTCAAGGAAGATTATAGTGAATTACAAATCTTATATCTTTCTTGTCGATTCACATTCAAAAAGCATTTGTCGCGACTATAACTTTGGTTTTCGAGCTCATGAAATCATTCTGTATCCTGTCCCTATCTTCTGTATTCATGGCTCAGGTGTACATTGCCGTAGGGACTCATTTGCCCTTGAGATACTCAGTCACCTCATCTACAGTTTTCCGGCTTGAGCAATAGACTATTCAAGATCATGCGGTCTTAGAAATAATTTCAAGGGTTTTTTCTAGCTTATTATCTTTTTCGCTTATTTCCCTTACAAGGATTATTATATTTTTTCTATCAAATCATCTTGTGAAGACATTGTAATCAGTGAGTCATAATCTATCTACTATATCCTCTCTTACTTTCTTGGTTGCAGTTGCAGTAAGTGCCATTATAGGAAAATCCTTACCTATCTTTATCTTTTCCAGGAATCATTTGATTCTCATGTAACTTGGCCTGAAATCATGTCCCCACTGGCTGATACAATGAGCTTCATCAATTGCTATCAAAGCTATTTTACATCTGTTTATCACGCTTAAAAATGCATCGGAATTAAGCCTTTCAGGAGCAATGTATAGGAATTTTATAGGGTTTCATTCAGAAAAATCAGTTGAATCCAATTCGCTTAATATCTGATTCTGTTCGCTTTGAGAAATTGTAGAATTAATTACTTCGGATCTTATTCATAGCTCATTCAACTTATCTATCTGATCTTTCATCAAAGAAATCAGGGGAGAGATGACGATTGTCAGTCACTCCATTACAACTCATGGCAACTGATAAGTCAATGATTTTCATCATCATGTAGGCATGAATACGAGGGTGTCTTTTTTGGCTATTACACTATCAACTATCTCCTTCTGTCATTCATGGAAAGCTTCTAATTTAAATACATCATTCAACGTTTTTTCCAGATTCAGCATTGTTCGCAATTTATTGTTATAAAAAGAGTATACTCAAAATATGAAAATATCATATTATAAAAATATAATAGTGAGGCATAAGCAGAAAAATATTGAAAAAAACAAGAATAATTTATTGAATTGCTTTAGGATAGTATTATTTTGGCATATTTATTATTGACATAAACGTATGTTTCATTATAAATCATTATGTATTTTTAAATAACAACAATGAATAAGACTTCAGACGCGATAATGCCAAGCTACACATCAATTCCTAAAGAAGATATTTACACGAAAAAAGTGAAGCAAGATGTCATAAGTTTGCTTCAGGATGAGAGCTTCAAATGAATATTATCCATGCAGGTAAAAAGCCTTAACAGCTTTATAGCATTCAATAAATCTGCAAATGAGGCTTTAAACGAATTATTCATTGTCAGATACAGACTCAATCTCAAAGAGCAAAAATTCATAGAATCCTTTAAATCATCGAATATTTCAACATTCAAATGAAATGATAAAGAAAAAGAAGAAATAATGGATCTTATCGAAAAGAAAAAATATGCGTTTCAGAAATTGTTGGTTGAATGCATAGAAAGATGAAATTTCTACTTTCCAAAAGAGGATCTTGATGATATAGTAAATCTTATATGAAGTTGAATCTTTGAATGGAAAGATTCTTTGTATAGAAAATATCTAAAGCTGATCGAAACCAATCATCAGATAGATTTATGAAGCAAATTGTATTATGGGCTTCCCGATTGAATGAATGCATGATCATACAAATCTTCTTTGCTTTCCTCAGATGTTGATCCCAAAAAGATACTCAATATCCACAACGACAACATAAGGAACTACTTGGCAGAGCTTATTTGCCTATCTTCCATTTGAAACAATAATTATGATGATTGGATAAAGGCTGAGAAATGCGAGTCTGATAATTGGTGATGAACCAGTAATTTGGTATTTTTGGCACCGATGGAAAATTATATCCATAAGAACTTTGTGGATCCTGAATTTCTAGTGCTTCTTAGGGAAAAAACAGAATTCACACCAGCAGAATTTGAGAATCTTTCAATGAAATTTTATTGAAATAGCTATGGCATGGACAAGGTGAAGGCTTATTATGTCGAAGAGATATTGAAATGATGAAACGCAACTTTTGAGCAATATTTATGAAAGACATTTCCGAATGACGTAGAGCTTAAGAAGAATTTATGAACCTTTATCTGAATCGTAAAATGAGAATTTGCTAAGACCTTCAATGAATACTATAAAATGATTGCAAAGATATTCAATATTGAGCTCTCGGATATGATTGCCCTAAAGGATGAGATCGTAGAATGATCGAAAAAAGAAACGACTTTCCATGAATATTGACATTCTTTATTTTGATCTAAGAGCTCCGATCTTGAGGAGACCAAAGCATCGCTTTTTTATTGGCTGCACTTGTACAATAAATATGTAGCTTCCAATGCTGAGCTTGAATTGCAAGAAATCAAAAGAATCATGTATTCATTTACTATAGATTTTACAAGATATATTTCACGCATGGAAGAGCCGAGATACAGGAAATATGTATACACTTCTCAGATACTGCTTCATTATATGCAAGACAACTCTTTATTGTGGTATGATAGTGAAAAGAATTGCCTTAATATGAATCTTGATAATGAATCGGAAACAATAATAAGATTCAAGAGCCTTTTAAGGGATCTGGCTGGAGTTTTGGATACCATAAAATCAATTTATGATGACAATGATCCGCAAAGAGAGCAGAATCTCATTAATTATTACGACGAAGAGACTCTCCCAACATTACAATTGCTCTATAAGAATTTTTAAATTTATTAAATATTTGACGTAAGCTTGCCCATCTGCAGACCGAATGTAAGTTCTCACATTTCACACAATGAATTATGATAATTCTTTTGGCTTCTCAGAATATTGAGAAATGTGTATCTCAGATCTCTAAGCAATTTAAGCAGTTCAGGGATTCATTTTACCCTAGTAGAGTTTTTATGATTATCATAAAATGATATTATATCATCTATTTCATTCATTATTCTCATAATCACTGCATATCATATCGAAGTTTCCTCTACGTCATCTCTGAATGTTTTTTCGGCGATGAATCGGTTTATTTTTTGTGCCCATCAACCTCACTTAATTCAAAGAAAATCAAATATTTTAGCTTTCATCATTTCTGAATCTATCATCTGGTTGGTTTGAAGTTTATGAGCCGACAGAAATGAATTCAGAGCTTCAGAAAATTCAAAAGTATTAGTGTAGAATACATCTATATATCTCTGATCCAGAAGATTTCAGTTACTGATATGAACAAATTGCTTATTGCCAAGAATTATTCTGATTTTCTCTTTATTTCCTAATATGAGCCTCATAGAATCTTTTCAAAATTTAAATTTTGAAACCTGATTCAATTCTGGATTGTTTATTATCTTAAATATGGTTTCTTGCAAGTTTTTACTTGATTCCTCAGGTGTTAGTTTGTTCATTTTAGCTGGAAAATATTATTTATAAAATAAATAATAAATAAATTAGATATTTTGTCAAAAACATTTTGCCGACATTACTTCTTTATCACCATTATTCCATCATCTGCATCTATTTTCAATACATCATATTTTATCCCATTTTCTTCAAGATATTCATAAAGCCCCACCATCTTTTCTTTGAATTTTATTACATCATCAATTACTATAGTGGCACCATTTTTAGCTTTTGGCCAAGATAATTCAAGAAAATCCTTGCTTCGCCTTTTCATTCCATCAATGAAAATAAAATCAAAGCTATCATCCTCAAGCGTAGGAATAATATCCAATGCCTGTCAATGAATCAGCGTCGTATATTCTTCCAATCCTGCATTTGCTACATTTTCAATTGCCTGATTATGAGATAATATTGAAAATTCTATTGAAGTGATATGCCCGCCCTGTTCAGATAATACGGATCCGAAACAAATTGCAGAATATCAGTTTGCAGTTCATATTTCAAGCATATTCTTAACATTGCCCTCTTTGACCAGATTCATCAGAAATTCTGCATTCTCATCTGTTATATTAGGCACTTCATTGGCAAGGCCGAATTCCCTTAACTCTTTAAGGACTTGTTTTATTTTTGGATTCATGATTTCATATTTCAATTAGATTTGCACATTATAGTGAAATGGCGGATATTGCAAATTACAAACTTTCGATAATTCATTCAAATAAACAATCCCCAAGCAAGCTTGAGGATTGTTTATTTGAAATATTATCTGATTTTAGTTAATAATTCTTGTATTTTTTCTTTTTTCACACCCGTGAACATTTTCTCTAATAATTCAATTGCCTTGTCGTCTGATAATCAATCCAAGATTCAGCTTAATGCGTCTTTATCTTCTTTTGAGATGCTTATAGTTTTATCGGATATAATTGCATCTTTAGATAAAGCTACGACCTTATGTTCAGTTACTCATTCTAATTTTAATTTGATTTCAGCTGGCGTTCATGCTTGTTTATCTGTTATACTATGTTCTACCCTATCAACTTTCGGTTTTACAGCTGAAGCGGCAGCTGGCTCATCTCCATCCTTATTTTTGGTAAGAGCATATTCTCTTCATTTTATTTTATCTCAATATAGTAACGTTCATAATAGCTCTGCATCAACTTTTCAATTTTTGATAATATCAGAACCTCCGGCTCAACCTGCGACAATAAATCACGGCATATCAGCTCTATTATTTTTATTTGCATCCAAGGCCTTTGCAAGTGCCATTTCCATTGCGATAACATTTGAATCTGTTCTTCAATGTTTTGCTGCATAATTCTTTAATTCCTCCCCTCTCTCTTTCAATATTTCTTTAGTCGCAGCAGCACTGCTTACATCTTGTATGAATTTATCTTTCACAGAAGCGGGAATAGTATTGACTCAAAAAGTTCTATTGATTCTATCTTGTATATCAGCAACTGAATTACCTGTCTTGGTATCCAGCGCTTGCTTCGGCATATCTGCAACTCTTTGCATTCATGCGACAGACATGCTCTTTCAGCCAGGCAACGGTATAGGTGCATATTTTGGAGATTCTTTTATCAGTTTTCATACAGAATCTCACA
>CAZUBA010000004.1:60019-67867 GCA_964618565.1 uncultured Candidatus Peribacteria bacterium
GGTATAGGTGCATATTTTGGAGATTCTTTTATCAGTTTTCATACAGAATCTCACATTGATTTAAATGGTGCAGCGGCAGTTTCAGTAATCTTATTCGCTCATAATGCAGCCATTACTGACATCCATAATACTCATAGTGCCAGAAAATTGATTATTATCGTTCAGATTATTCATCTTCAAGTCGTAAGCACTCAATTGGCATTGGCTTCTGTCTTCTTTGAAAGAACTCAAACAGTCTTAAAAGATACATCTCAAAAGATGAATTCCTGTGTTGAGTCTCAAATATCATTTATTGTGACAACATCTGACTCAAGTTTTTCGGTCGTAGTCAAAGGTCAGTTGCTTTGTACCGCAGAAAGGAATACTAATCAAAATGATAATGCAGCTGCCACATAAACTGGGACCATTGCAAGTGATATCATTTCTCATATAGAAAAATTCGCCTTTTTGAATTCGCCTCATATTTTTCATTCTTCTTTGAAAAAATAAGCAAGTCAGAATGCCGGAGAGAAAATGATATATATCCATAGCTTCGCCATCCTGCTGAATAATGCGAATATTATTGCAAGCAGCAGTATTCAGAACATAATGAAGAATATGATTGAAAATCATCATTTCAAAAGCAGATCAAATATGCTATTAAGTGATTTTACTTCAGTAATATCTATTTTCTGCGCTTCAGGAAGCTTAAATATTCAATATGCATATGCTGATAAAAGATTGAAGACTGATCATTTCGGTCAGGTCAACATATCCATTATGCTTATACATCATGTTTCATCTTTTTCGCAATCGTTTGCTGTGAATTTTCAATTCATTTTCACTGCCGAAGTTCCAGATCATGCACTTGAAGTTCATGTTCAGGTATTTGTACTTGTCTGATCATATATTATGCTTTTAGGTATTGTTTTCTTATTAATAAAATGGGTTCCATTTCATCAAGAAGTTGTATTTATCGTTTCTATCGGAAGCCTTATTACAGATGCTGTAAGAATGGATGCAAGACTCGTAACTCAGCTGACCAGAAACCAAGAAAAGGGCACTATAAGTATACCCACAATTAGCCTTGGAAGAGCTTGAGAAATCTGAAAAGTGCTCTTCTTTTCTGAAAATATGTTTACGAATGCAATATAAATAAGAATGAAAGCAAAGGCAACATAGACTATATTACCGATGGTCACCCATAATGCATGGAAAACTGCCCTGAGTCAGAATATTTCTCAGTATGTCCAGTCTGGGGAAAGCAGCCATCAGGCAAGCATAACGAGCGGCCCGATAAGAAATGTCATCAATCAAATTCAGAAGTTCAATATTTCTACAGCTCATGCTGCAAGGTCTGAAGGTTTTTCTGCAGCAAAAGCCAAATCCCTGAAAAACCAGAACATTATGATGAACATTCATAATAATCTCAGATTATGCAATTGAGAAAAGAAAAGTCTGGTTTTCAAGTAGGATATCCTAATATCCAAAACCTTGTCATGGACAGCATCCTTTACTACTCGAGTAAGATTTGAACGAATATGCTTTTTTATTTGTCTTTTATTTGCCTTTAAATAGGCAAGAAGATTATTTAGCATGGTTTTCCTTTTTTATTTTTGTATTAAAATAATTCTATCTCTAATATTAAATCATATTATTAAGGATAATGCAAAATAAATAGGCTTTTTTTACACCTACTATTACTTGACAAAAGTTATTTTTTGATTGAAAGATTAAGCGGAAATTACTTTATCCTTCTTAGATTTAGATTAATACGAAAATTTCTTAAAGATAATTCTTCATTTCTTTAATTTTATCTTCCCTGCCCGCTTTGCGTAGATAGAATTCTCATAGGTCGGTTTGTCAGTCTCACATCAGAGCCACTCATAGGTCCTCCATTATCAATTGATCTTCTTGAGCCAGATTAAGAGCCCTTTTCAGTATGGTTATTCCTTTTTTCACTTGCCCGATCATGTTATAGCCCCATCAAAGATTCCTTAATATCTCAGGGTTGTTCGGGAACATCTCATTAGCTTTTTCAAGCAGCTCCACTCATCTCTTGAAGCTTCACTTGGAAATATAGATATAACCTGAAAGATAGAGTCCTGTTGCAGAATCAGGATTCAGATTCTGTGCAAAACGCATAGCGTGTTCGGCTTTCTCGATTTCGCCTTCAAACAAATAAATATCTGCAAGCTCCTCATAGAGCCTGTAATCATCCGTATAGGTAGAAAGGTATTTTTGTACTTTTTCTCTTGCGGTAGTATAATCTCAAGAATTTTTTAATTTCTCTATTTCTTGTATGTACTGGGCATTTTCAATCATTTTCATTTTGTATGCTATAAAATATTCTTGTATATTTTATAGCAAAAAACATTCAAATCAAGAGAATATTATTTTTTAAGGTTTTTGTTGATGCATAATAAGTTTGCCTTGACTTACTAAAAGACTTTTTGATGCCCCTCTTGATTTTTCTGGTAATTAAAGTTTTCTCTTCAAATAAATGAACAAGATAGTAATGCTCAGTATTACCATGAAAGAAGCATATGCTTTTTCTTTGCCAAATGAGCCAAAAAATGAAGATGGAATTATTTTATATTTCTTTTCAGATACAATAAGAGCCTTTTGTTTCTTGGCCGCTTTCTTCTTTTTCGCCTTCAATTTCTTCTTTGCAGGAGGGATTTTGGAGACATGGATATGTATTGCTTTTTTAAGTATAGCGATATCATTTTCATCAGATATGCTCAGTGTGGCAAGATATCTTCATGGTGCATAGTTGATAGTTTTAGGGTTTGCTCAGGTAAAAGTGAGTCAATTGCCGAAATTCCATAGATACTTGAATCAGTCTATTTTTGATGTTTCCAATCAAAGGTTTATGCTGCATTCTTTTCTGGTTTTGCAATCTATTGAGTCGCTTTTTTTGAAATATAAGTTTTTTGATTTTTTTCATTGGAGCTTTAATTGAAAATTGCCTATGAAATCGATTTCCTTTTGGGTTCTTGCAAGAAGCTTATCCAATAATTTTTCTACTTCCAGCTCCTCTTTGGTCACTTCTAACATCTCCTTTAATAAATTTGAAAATTCTTTAAATTCATCCTTTGCGGCATCTTTTGGTTCAGCTTCTTTTTTTGCTTTTTTTTCCTTGATTCTGGGCTGAAATTCCACATAAAAGAAATCTTCTTGCTTGTTTCAAAGAATGTCAGTAACAACCAATTTTATCTGATAGCTTCATGAAGAATATTTTATTGTCGGAGGGTTTCTTTTGTCTGAAGTAATGGAGTTGCCAAAATCCCACAGATAAGTAAGTTTGCCTCTTATTGTTCATGAAAATGCATTTTCAACATTGAAATTAAGTGAGCAAAAATCATATGATGAGCAATGAAGGACGTTTCCTTCTAATTTTTTGAATTCAGAATCAGTAACTCATTCAAGCCTGATTTTGAAAATGCTTCATGAATTTACTGTTTCACCTGCAGAAGCTACGGGATTTCAGAAAATGTAATTGTTTTTTAATTTAAAGTATTTTTCTTTGTAATTATTTTCATTTCACTTTTCTGAAATTCTCAAAATAATAAGGTAAGTTCATGGCCTATATTTAATGTAATTGGGATTACAGCTCAGTTGGTTTCATTCAGCAAAGACTCATCATCAGAAATCCCATAAGCAAACATACTTGCTTTCATTTCCCTCGAAGCTAGTTTTTCAATTGAAATTTACGCTGCATTCAGCCTTATTGCAAACATTTTCAGAATCAAGTCAGCTTTGGATTGATATGATTGGAGTTGGGACAACAATGACTTGAGGCATATTAGAAATTGTGATTTTCTTGCTTTTGAAATTCAGAGGATACAATTTTTCAAATATCTTAAACTCGATTTCTGTTGTTCAAGTTCAGAAAATAATGGCAGATGGATTGCAAGTTTCTGAAATGTCCCCTGTTCAGATCGACATGCTACAGTTTAAATTGCCATAAGCTCAGGAAAATGAGGCCTCAAGAGAAAAATTGGCCCTACAATCTTCATGAATATTGTCACAAAAATAAACATCCCCGTCTTCTGATTTGATGATATAACTTGGCTGTTGCAGCGTTATAAAAATGTCAGGAATAATTAAAGATGTTTGGCTTGAGCCTGAATCTCATCAGGCAGAAGGAGCCGTTTGTCAGCTTAAATCCAGAATTGCACCGGTCTGGACTAATCAAGCCATATTTTCTCTTTTGAATACATTCCTGTAATTAGAAAATGAAGCAGTTAATGTTATTGCCCTCATTTCATTTCATCATAAATCAAATATTCCTGCTCAAGGACTGGTTTTTATCCTAAGATCGCTTGATGTTGAATTATTTATATTAAGAGTGGGCTTAAAATTATCCTGTTCAAGCAAAGTGAGGAAAATGGAACTTCATGACATATGATTTTCAGTGATAAGCTCAGATGATAAATCAATTCTTGATAAAGATAATCCTCAAGAATTGGAATATATCTTAAAATTCTCTAATACAAGTGCCCCGGTGATTGCTTGATTGAATTCGATTTCTAAGTTGTCAACTTTTCAGTTGAAATCCGAATCCGAATAATATAAATTTAAGGCTTCGAGTTGTTTTATTATTTCTGATCAAGAATTCATAATTGTGCCAGAATCAGATAATATGGCTCAAGTCAGATTATTGACAGGAGGAAGAGAATCTGCTCAAGTTGCAGTTGTTCCAGTGTTTCCTATTATGACAGGCGGAATCTCTATAATGGGAGGAATTTCCGTTCAGGTTGCAGTGGCTCCGGTATTTTCTATTATGACAGGCGGAACTTCTATGACGGGAAGCTGGTGCATGGTTGAAATCGGCAAATTTTTGATGCTTGTGGAATAACTGAAGCTGTCAGCAACATTTCAAAACGAATCATACAGCCATATCTCTTCATCGGAATTATTTAAGATTATCTTTGATTCTGATCTGTATATTTTTCTTGCTTCTCAAGGCTGCAATATAATATTTTCTCAGTATGTAAAGGTTTTCTCTGATTTATCTTTTAAGTAATATCAAGATAGTGCAAAGGGCTCGCTAGTTGAATTGTAAATCTCTATGTATTCCATATTGGCGTCATCATCCGTATTGGGAAACACGGAAGAAATCATGAGGCCTTGGGCGAAAACAATTGCGACATATGAGCAGAAAAATATGGCGAACCAGAAAAAATATCGGAGCTTCATTTTAAAAAAATTAATAAGTTTGGCTCAAGATATTTTTTTTATTGAAGAAAAATATTGAAAAAATAAAGAAAATTCAAAAAACAAAAATAAAGATGCAGGATCTGCATCTTTATTTTTTTATTTGATGATCTTTATCTTTTTTTTGTTTTCTTGATTTCTATAAGTGCATCTCTTATCTCTGCCGCTCTCTCGAATTCTAGATTTACGGCTGCAATATCCATTTCCAATTCTAGCCTCTTAATCTTTGAAGAAAGATTTTCTCATTTTTCAATTGTATAGGATTTCTTTCCTGTCATTCATAATTCCTTTATTTTCGATAATATGGTAGAAGGCTCGATATTGTTTGCTTTATTATAATCTTCTTGGAATTTCCTACGCTTTACGGTTATATCGATCACCTCTTCCATTGAATGAGATAATCTGGCTCAATGAGAGTACATCGTGACTGTTCAATTCACATTTCTCGCAGCTCTTCATATTATCTGCAGAAGTGATTTTGTTGAACGCAAAAAACCTTGCTTATCGGCATCTATTATTCAGATAAATGAAACCTCCGGCAAATCAAGCCCCTCTCTGAGAAGATTGACTCATACGATGACCTCTATCTTCCCAGTACGCAAATCTCTCAAAATCTCTAATCTTTCCAGAGTTTCCACTTCGCTATGAAGGTAAGAGACTTTTACACCATTGGAAGCCAGATATTCGGCAAGCTGCTCTGATGATTTTTTGGTAAGCGTCGTTACAAGCGCCCTTTCATTTCTTTGTTTGACTTCTGAGATATGCCTCATAAGATCATCGACCATGAATTTCATATCTTTTACTTCCAGCAGAGGATCAAGAAGTCATGTCGGGCGAATAATCTGCTCTACAACTTGAGAAGATTCTCTTAATTCAAAATCCGAAGGTGTGGCAGAGACATAGATCGTCTGTCATGTAAGTTTCTCAAATTCCGGAAACTTGAGAGGCCGATTCTCAAATGCGCTTGGCAATCGGAAACCATTCTCAATAAGGCTTTCTTTTCTGGCTCTATCTCAAGCATACATTCATCCTATTTGCGGGATTGTCATATGTGACTCATCAATGAAAGTCAGGAAATCCTTCGGGAAGAAGCTCAGGAGCGTAGATGGAGTATCTCATGGCATACGTCCTGAAAGATACATTGAATAATTCTCAATTCAATTCACATATCAAGTTTCCATCATCATCTCAATATCGTATTCGACTTTGGTTTTCAATCTTTCCGCTTTCACCAAATCTCATCTTTCTAAAAAAACTTCAAGCCTATTTTCTAGTTCAGTTTGAATTTGAGGAACTATCTGCTGAATCTTATTCTCTGTAGTTACAGTATGTTTCGCAGGAAAAACATCTATCTTATTGCGATATTCATAAACTTCTCAAGTTAAGGGATGCCTTCTTGCAATCCTATCAAGTTCATTTCAGAAGAACTCTAATGTCCATACTGATTCGCTTGATGAAGGAAAAATCTCCAAGGTATCTCACATCAGATGAAATGTTCAAGGCTTGAAATCAGCTCCTGCTCGCCTGAATTGCAATGCGACCAAATTATTTAAAATAGCATCAAACTCATAATTCTTGCCTGATTCAAGAGTCAGGATCTGACTCATATAATCTTCAACTTCTCAGATTCAATAGATGCAACTGACAGATGCTACGATTATCACATCTTTCCGAGTAAGCAGGCTCTCTGTGGCTGCATGTCTTAACCTATCTATCTCCTCATTGATTGTTGCCTCTTTTTCAATATAAGTATCTGTTTTTGCGACATAAGCTTCTGGCTGATAATAATCATAATATGAAACAAAATAATGCACCGCGTTTTCTGGAAAGAACTCCTTGAATTCCTGGGCCAATTGAGCAGCAAGTGTCTTATTGTGTGCCATGACCAGTGTTGGCCTATCTGATTTTGCTATGATATTAGCCATAGTAAAAGTCTTCCCCGAACCCGTAACTCAAAGAATGGTTTGTTTTTTATCTCATCTCCCGATTCAACTCAAGATCGTATCTATCGTGCGCTGTTGATCAACAATTGGGGTATAATTTGAAACTAACTTAAATAAAGACATTTTTATAGTTTGTAAATAAATCTAATTAAGTTTAATTGATAATCTTAAAAAATCAACAAAAAATCTCCTTGAGATTACAAGGAGATTTTTAGTTGATTTTGTTGAAGTTGTAAATAACAAGAATTTTTTTAACGATTAAATATTCACCTAAGACATAATAATCGTTAGGTATTTAAGATTTGCAACAATATGAGTGATATAATTCTTCCACTATTGAAATTTTTAACCCGGCAGCTTAAGAAATAATTATTTCAGTATTTTACCTATAGCAGGACAGGCTATCCCAATTTGATCAGCGATACAAGACGTTATAAATCTGTATTTAGTACAAGTTGTTCATGGAGTTGTTGTTACTTGTCCATGACAGCTATTGACACCTCAGTCACAAGGTGAGGTATTAGGGCACTGATAAATAGTTGTTGTATCAGATAATTTATCATTTACAGCCTGATACCATCCTGGTCAAATATTATCACCGCTATTTATGGTTTGCGTAGTAACAGTGGATATAGTTGCAGCATATACGATTCCAGCAGTAATCAAAGTGGTTGCGCCAATAGAAATCATATATTTAAAAATG
>CAZUBA010000005.1:0-63041 GCA_964618565.1 uncultured Candidatus Peribacteria bacterium
GCTAAATAAGTATTCTCATCTATGAGTCCTTTGTTCTTGAATATTTCGCGGTCATTGTAATATTTTCTCAGTTCATCTTCAGTGATAGGATCATTTACTTTCTCGAAATTTAAGATGAGATCACTATTTGGATTACATTGTTTTACAAGAAGTTTCTGTAAAGCAGGAAGCAGTCCTATGACATCCATCTTGTTTATCTGTCATCGACTATAAAAAATCATTAGATCTTTTATCCTGAAACTTTCTTCTTTTTGATACATCGGCAAAATCTCCAAAAATTGTTCTCTAGATAATCGTTTGCTTTGAACTTGCCTGTTCATATGATATCAAATGAAAAAATCAATATTCTTCCATAAATTAAAATAATCTATACTATATTTATCTACTGGTTTATCCGCTATTCTTCAATTTGAATCAACTCTATACATATTATAAGTTCAATTCTCCTTCCTTTCCACATATCAAGCCTTTTTTAAAGAATCTTCATAAAAAGGAGATTCGGCCATTGCTCATATGTTGAAATATATTTCTCCATTTTCGTGAAGAAAATACTGTATATTCCCTTCTTTTGAATCAACAGCATATAAATCTGGTTTTATATAGACAACTTTTGCATCAGGAAAAACTTTTTTTTCTCTTTGTTCAAGTATTTTTACTGTGGAATCTATGCTATTGCCACTTTCGATATTTCACATAAGTTTTAAAATTAATGACGATATTTATTTTTATCTTCTCTTTTTATAGAAAATTTCTCAAAATATTTTTCAAACTCTTCTTTCTTCATTGACTCAATATTTTCTCTCATGTTTCTCATAAAATGAAGCTTTCATGGAAGCTTTTCAGATGTTGTTCATAAATGTGGTCAATGGTTTCATATCTCATCTCAGTTCACAGTGTTGTACACAAAACTATAATCTCAGCTAGTATTATAATCGTTTAACTTGCCATTAATCATTTGATCAGGTTTTTCATCTTTAGATTCAAACTCTTTCTTGAGATCTGCTATTCAAGGTGCATTGAAAGTATGGACTTCATTTATGAAATCTTTCTTATAAATAGCTGAAAGTAACTGAGCTAAGGCTCATCAAAGTGAATGTCAGACTATATTGAATTTTTCATTTGGAAATTGGGATTTGATTTTTTCAAAAAACTTAATAAGAGGTTTCAATTGATCTGGAAGAAATCATTTTCAAAGCTGAACATCACTTTTTTTGATATCAATCCATTCATCAGTTCATCTAATAAGCAGAGTCTTTTCTTTGTTTGGTTTGTTTCATTTCTTTGGATCATCTCATCTTTCTTGAACAAGCACTGCTTGGAATCATGTACTTGGGTCATTCACTGGCTCTCAAAGGATTTCATACTTGCTTAGGAATTCTTTTCAGAATTCCTGTATTTCCGTCTTTCAGTCCTTAAATATTCCTATTAGCGAATCTTTGGCTTTGGATCACAGATTATCTATCATCCAAGAAGATTTGTTTACTGCATCAATTGCTCAGCCGATAGTCTTTTGAGTACCACTTTTGATTCAAGATAAAATCTTTCTTGTCAGATCTCAAACTGGACGAAGTTTCTTGTTTATTACGACTTCAAGTTGAGTCATAGTAAGAACCTCTCACATTCATCCTTGCTCTGAAGAAGCAATGATATTGTTTCTTATATCAATTGAATTCCTGACGCATTGAAAAAGCACTCTTTCCTCATCTCTGAGATTCTTGTCATCTTGGTTTCAAAGAAGAATCAAGGCAAACTTCTTTCACATTTCTCAGCTATCGATATCATATGCAAATTCACAAAGTCTTCCGTACATCTCACTATTAATATTCTCTGCTTTAGTTACAAACTCATTTCATTTCTTTTCAAGATCAAGATATGAATATTCAGCGAGTCTTGCTTTCCTTGAAAGCTTCTCATGCGCTGGAGTCATTTCAAGTGTCTTGCTTGCTTTAGGGGCTTTTCTTTCTTGAACTATTTCCAGCATATCATCGGTGAATTCCTTTGAAGCTGCAGCAAATAATCTTTTGCTATCAGGATTTAATTCAAAGCATTTATTCATCAATCCTATTTTCAAATCTCTACAAGCTTTAGAATCCATTAAAGATGTGATATCAATTACATTGGAAAATTGCTCCACAAGTCTTTTCTTTTCAGCTTCTTTGAAATCCTCTTGTTGGGAAAGAAGTTCTTGTTGTATATCCAGCTTATGTCAGAAATCCTCGTGTCTTACTGCCATTAGACAAGTTGGGTTAATAGATTATTAAGTTCATTGTTAGTTTCGATTCTTTCATTAGATTCATTTGTTTTGATGCTTAGTATAAAATCATTGCTCAACATATCCTTAAGTTCATATATTGTAATATTATCATCGATATTCTTTACTGTTTCTTTTAAAGATTCAATTATGCATCTTTTTTCAGTTTGTAATTTCTCCATGATACTTATAAGAAAAACTTCATCGCGCGAATCATTCACTATAGACCATAAAAGAAACTTGTTCTTGTCATTTAAAAGAACAGAAGAATCAAGAAGCTTGAATATCTTTGTTTTGGTTTCATTCATTTAAAAATAGAATAATACTATTTGTATCGTTTCTATCATATCATATGTGTGATTATTTGGCAAATGTGGAGTTATTTTAAACAGATATGTGTTTATCTAACTTTAGGTATATATAAAATATGCTTGTTTAGCTTATTCAATAATATTCCAATTCTCTCTTACTGAGTCTTTAACCAAAAATCCCTTGATTAATTTCACTCACATAAAGGCGAGAAATCATTTAATTGCCTATGATTACCATTTTTAATTATACTTTCTGAATCTGTTCGATCAGGAAGGTAATAAAATCAAAAAATAATCTACCCCACAATCATTTGACATCGACACACCCGCAACTATATTAAAACACATAAAAGATAAACTCTAAATAAATGAAACAGTTTTTAAAGGATACAAAAAGATTCTTAGCGCCTGCCCTGATTGATAGATGGATGTTTGTGAGAAGCGTGTTTATCTATCTTGTGATCTATGGTTACACATATTTTAATATCTACATCATCAGAGAAATCACATCTAGGATAGAATCATGAGATATGGAGTGATTCAGGATAACCCTATTTGTGTTTATAGCGTCTGTAATCTGATTTTTCCTTATAAATTTTTTCGCTAGGAATTGGTGATGGGCCGAGATGCAATTCTCATTTATGAAACAGATACATAGAATTTACATGTCAAAATTCATAGAGCTTGATAATAACAGAATTGAGAACATCTGAACAGGTAAGATGATTGCAATAATAAACTCTGGTATCTCTAATTGGACGAGCGGGCTTATTGACGCAATCAGATCGATAACCCAGCTTACTCTTGCATTTATATTTGCTATGTTCATATTCAAAAGTGTAGGATATATCTATCTTCTGATTTTTGTTCTGATATTTGTGATATTTTATATTTATCTTCATAAAGTCACATACATATCCTTGGAGAAGAGGAAATTACGGACTGACGTAGAGGTCCTATACAACAATCAATTTGTGAAGATGATCATGTCAAAATTTGAGATTTATCAGAATTCAAAAACACAAAAAGAGATAGAAAGGCTTGATGGTTTTACGGATGAGGCACTGAGTCTCAATCTATCTCTGAACCAATATTATTATTACCAATATCTAGGGCCTAAGGCATTCATATCTATATTCAGGATAGTCATTTACTTCGTCATCTGATATGGGATATTCACCAAAACACACAAGATATCTGAGCTGATTGCAGTCATCATGCTGCTCTGAGTGATAGAAGATACGTTTTATAGATTTGTGGATTTTTATACAAATTTTACAAAAATATTCTGATATATACGCAAGCTATGGGATACATTTGATTCAACTCCACTCGTACAGATTGAGAAATGACTCAAAAAATTCAAACTCAGATCTGGAGATATAGAGATTGAAGATCTGGACTATACTTATTGAGACCAGATGGTTTTTAAAGATTTTTCGCTAAAAATAGAATGAGGAAAGAAGACCGCATTCGTGGGACACTCGTGATCTGGCAAGACTACTCTTGTGAAGCTGATCATATGATATCTTAAAGCTGAAAAATGAAATATACTAGTGGATTCTCAAAATATTTCGGACATAGACCTGCAGTCATATTATGAAAATATCTGATATTTGACTCAGGATCCTAGCGTATTCGATTGATCGATACTGGAGAATTTGACTTATTGAGCGAAACATAATGTGACGAAAGAGGAGCTGGAAACAGCTATCAAGCTTGCTGAATGCGGGTTCATAAATGAATTCAAAAATTGATTGATGACTGAGATTTGAGAAAGATGAATCAGGCTTAGCTGATGACAGCGCCAGCGCCTGGCCATTGCCAAGATATTCATTAAAAATCCGAAAATAATCGTGCTTGATGAACCGACTTCAGCGCTCGATAGTTTCTCTGAAGAGAAGATATCGGAGGCATTTCACAATCTTTTCAGCGGAAGGACGGTAATCGTGATAGCTCACCGCCTGCAGACGGTGAAGGAAGCTGATGACATCATCGTACTTGAAAACTGAGAAGTGAAGGAAAGATGACGACATACCGAGCTAGTGGAGAAAAACTGAATCTATTCAAAGATGCTTGAGCTACAGAGCGGGTTCTAGTCTTATTGTCAAGAATATCTCTAGTCCCTATTCCAAAAGCAACTCTTCCCTGCTTCCATCTCACTTATGCCTATAAAGTATTGAATTCTGGATATTGAGGATATTAGAGAGTTTTCACAGTGTGATTTCTGAGATGTCTTTTCATTTGTATGTCAGCTTGATCTTATCTTTCTTTTTATATGAGATTCAGTTAAAAGTTGTCTTACGGTGTCATTTCGCAAATTCAATGCTTATTTTTGGATATATTGGGTTTCATGCCATATAATCAACATGCAGATTGATAAGCTTGAATAGGAAATCGACAAGATGCCTCATCTCAAAATAATATGATTCCGGAAGCTGTTCAAAAACAAACATATCTGTCATCATGGGCGTTCAATTATATCACCTGTACTTGAAAGATTCAAAGCCTTTAAGGGCCTGATTTGCTGAAAAATGAGAAAATATCCTGTCGATTGCGACTATGAATAATCCGCACAATTTCTTTGATACAATGCCTTCAAGGTCGCGTCTTAGCAGAGACAGCATCGTAACCTTAACCGTATCAATGCAAAATTCCATTCTATGCTCATTGAACCCCGGCAGATTAGCTCTCATCTTCTTCAAAGTCTCCTTATCCAGAAGCTCTTCGAAGTAATTTTTCAGAGGGTCATTTTTCCTTTTGAGAGCCATTATCATGATCTCATTGCTGTAAAGTATTGTGTTTTTTGCCTGTGTATGATCTATATTGTCCAGATTAATATCAAGATCCGGGTCATGAACCGGCCTAGTGGCCATCTGAAGATGTCATCATCTTTGTTCTACATACATGCTGTTTCTCATCTTTTTACCAAATTGGTTTTCCCTTCTTCATTGGAAATTAGTCATTATTATTGATTTCTTTCATGTTTTGAGATTATAGAATATCTTCTCTGTTATAGAACTTGGCGGTCATAAGAAATCAAGGCTTACAATATCGAAGCTTAGTTTCTCATGTTCCAATATCTTCTCAAGCCTTCAGATTCTGTAGGATATTCATAAAAGTTCGGCATTTTTTTTGAATTCTTCTATGGCATCATCGTCTCATCATTCTACTCAGACAATATTTTCTGGCAGAAATCCCAGCTCCAGATATATCTGTATCTCCAGACATTTTTTTCCCGGAAGACATAGCACTTTCATAGTTTTCCGTTCCTCTGGAGTGGTATTTTTTTCCATGAATGCTTTCAGTCTATCTCTCCATTTGTTTTTCGATTCGAAATCATAATCTATATGAGCTCAATTATTTTCGGCATATATTTCTTCTATGGTCGGAAGTATGCTTTCTCCATCATCTTCAGTTAAAATTCCCTCGATAACCTGTGGAATCTGAGCGATTTGTAATAGGTCGGGTTTCAAATTCAGGCTTGCTGGAGGTGCAACTTCGGCTTCATTTAATTCAAATGATCCTGCAGAATCTGGAGTAGCCTTATCAGATCTGTTTTTTCTTATGGTATCCCAAGCGGTGATGGCTGAGATTACCCTTAATCATACGTTATGCCTTATTGACATCTCTTCCCTTCTTATTTGTTTTTCCTTATTTGTCTTTCATTCAGAAACATAGATTCTTATCTCTTCTTTTTGAGAAGCATCTAAAATCATATTTTTAGGACTGACTTGACGGGCTCCGTCTATGAGCTCTATTGCTCACTTAATATTTTGCCTTATAGCAAGCTCGATTGTCCATGGTGAAACTCAGCAGTGGTCAGCAATACAGACGATATGATTATTTATTTCCATCATTTCTTCCGGATCATCCATGATATCCCTCATTTCATTAAGTATGTCAAACTTCTGAGTTTCTGTTATGGAGTCTTTTATTTTTTCAAATGGGACGGTGCTGGAATTCTGAACTTGCATCTTCCTATGATTCATTATTTTCTCTACTTTTGGCGGCACCTCTTCTGTAACAGCCTTGACATTCGCAGAAGATCTTTTTTCTCTGATTGTCGTCCAGGCAGTTATTGCAGCAATAGTCGCCATGCTTGCTCAAAATTGCTCGGCACATTCCCTCCTTCTTTTCTGTTTTTCCTCCTTATCCGGAGCCTCTTGAACGTAGGCCCTTATCAATTCTTTATCAAAAGCTGACAATTCACTGTTTTCGGCTATTTCTTTGAGATTCTGCATATTTAGTAAGATTATAATTTCTTATATTTAAGCATAAAATCCATTTTATTGCAAATATAAGCCTTATTTAAAGATAATTTTTCGTATTTTTTCCGTGTTCTTTTTTATTCTCTTTTTTGCTGAATCATGAAGAAAAAAAGGCAAAATATCATGCTTCATAAATACTTTTTGACAAATTTAAAACATTAGTTATATTTTATAAAAACTTAAACAAAATTTAAACCCTGTCTTCTATTAAAAGACATTTTATTTCATTTTGAATACCACATGAATAAATCCGATTGAAACTGAGTTTCTGAAGTACGGAATGATCATATCATACAATCTCCTATTTTTTGAGATGTGAGGTACAAGAACATATCTTATCCGTCTTTCGTATGACAGGATTGAGACCCTTTTTATTTCAGTCAATTTCCTTTGGTTGTGACCAAGATTGAAGGGAATTTTGCCACTATAATCCGTGCCGACAGATTAATGTTCTGAGAAATACATTATCTGAGAATCTTATGGGAAGATAACCAGCCGAAAATCATCAGGGATAATAAAGGCAGTCAATATCTGTGCTTGGTCAAGATGGATTCGTGTGATAAGAAGCGAGAAGTCAAATTTATGGATAAATTCTTTGAAGAGGTGTCTCCGCCTATCGCATTACCCTTGGAAACCATAGAACAAGAAGAGAATTTTGGAGGAAATTACCCTATTGATAATACTGCGATACAAAAGAAATATTTCCTGATTGAGAAAAACAAGGATTTTTATAGATGTTTTTGCTTGGATAAAAATGAGACAGTTATTTTATACAAAAAGTGAGAGCATTTCCTTCCTGCTTCTATAGAATGCTGAAAAATAAGGACATATATAAATTTGACCGCGGAAAACAAATTGCCTGTTAAAGATAGGATGTGCCTTATCTGAGACAAATTGGCTTATTGGGACGATCAAGAGGAGGAATTTAAATTGGTGGAAAAATGAGGATTGGAATTCAGATGAGTAAAATCGGTTTCAGGCAATAGAATTGAAATTTTTCAAATGGTCTTATGAAATTGAAAAGAATTAAATTTTTCAAGATCAAAGAAAAACCCAAAAGAACCTGCAACGCTTGTAATGAATTGAGAGATATTTTTCTTACAGCATACTAGCGACAATCGCTCATTCATAACCAGTAAGGAATGAGATTATACTGAAATAGAGGATTATGAGAAGCCTATAATTATAAATTCCAGAACTTTCCTAAGGCTTGATTGACGTTTTCAGGATTATGTTACTGACGGAACGAATAAGTTCAAATTCCAAAAAGATTCTGGTTGAAATATCAGGACATACGAGTACAAAGGCAAGAGCTGCCCCATATTGGAAACTTGAAATATACATATGGGCTTTCTATTTTCTGAGGATCAAAAAAACAGATGAATTAAGATCTGCTATTTTGATAAAGACTCAAATGAAGAAATAATCCTTATTAAGGAGGATAAGGAATGAATAGATGCAAAACACGAACAAGGGGAAACGCCAGCTGATCATATAAGGCTGAGATTCAATGCTGAGCAAGCTAAGCTGCATGTAATTAAGATAATGGTTGATCATGGAATCGTATGTCTTGCAAGCGATTCTTCAAATACTTCAAGATATGAATTCTATAGGATTAATACTGACGGAAGCCTTACTTTTGCTTTTAGAGACAATTATAATCTTAAGATTAATGATTGAAAAGTTAAGGTATCCTACAGCAAAAGCAATCGTGAAGCGCTTAACTATACCTTAGTCCGAAGACCAGGTACAACAAGTGTTTTTGAGCCATTAGTTCTTAATTGATCTGAATATCTTGTTGCTGAATGAGGCGATTCCGGGGAGATAGTATATATTTCCATAGATGATCACTGTAGCATTACCGAAGAGAAGATAGAGATAAATCCTACGACTTTTTTACCAACCAACACATTTACCATCAATGACGAAATTCTTCATTATAACAAAGATTGAACAATAAAGATTCTGGACAATTATTACAAGTTATCAGATCCGAAATGAAATGATATATTAAATATCGAGGAAGCAATAATCTGATTATGAATATTCAAATTGCTGATTCTGAAAAAGGCTGATAATTTTGAGGATGAATTATTTATATATGTGCTATGAGCAAAGTGTGATCATAAAGAATTATCAAAGGTAAACCATAGGGAACAATTCAGCGAAAACAGCTACGGGGAAAGCAAAGGCCTTCAAATAATAGGCTTGGATGGAATTGAAACTATCTGCAAATATGATTATTCATCCTTGAAGGCATTATGAATTTATGACACTTTTGAAAACGGATATTCATCATTGCGCTATATTTGCAAAAAAGAAGATGGCAAATCATTAGAATGAGAAGAATTTTTATCCGAATGAGAAAAAGTTGTCATAACTGATATGATTTCAGAAGAGTATCTTAATAGCAATTGAACAATCTACTATAGGCCAAAAATGTGAAGAGATCTTGTAAAGATAGAATTGCCTGAATGAGTGGATTTTTTCAGATGACCATATTGTGAAATAGATAACGCCTCTATCTCTCCTTTCTTATTGAAGATGAAAGAATGAAAGCTTGTTCCATTGTCTGATAAATATAAGGATTTTTATCAATTGGAAGATGAAAAAGGCGAATGCGAATTAAATTGAAAGCGTACCAATATTTTGAATGTTTGGGATAAGGAAAAAAAGAGAGTGATTTCTCTTGTGAAGAAATGAAGCATAATAGAACCTCTTATTATTTGATGATATAACGTACTCAATGCTTACTACTGAACATTTGTATTTTACACATCAGATTCAGATAAGCCAAAAATAATATGCCTTTATGACAATAATCTTGAAGTCGCTAAGACTCCAGAGGAAACAACTTATCTTATCTTAAACAAGGAGGACGAACAAAAAGATACGAGGTGGCGGAGCGTGTATGATCTGCGTAGTTGAATCGGATTCGTATGACCCATATATAAAGTTGGGCAGGAAGTTATAGTTATGAATATAATCAGGGAATGATATCGAATTACTGTTTCAAAATCCTGAGAAATATTAGTCAATGGAATTGAGATGTCCAAAGCATTGCTTGATGGGCTTTATGAAAGATATAAGCCCGAATGAGCTATAAAAAAGGTTGTTTGAGGTGTTTCAAAAAAAGTAAAGAACCTTTCTGAAGGGAAAAATTAAAATAAATACAAAGTCTAGAAGGCATAAAATTACCTGATTTGAATGATATGCTTGATTACATTTTAGGCATACGCTAAAAGAAAAGCAAATCAAGCCCGGGCTCGTGCCCGGGCTTGATTTTGAAACAGTCCGGATTTTGCATTTAAAGATTTTGAATTTCATATTGAAATTCAAAATCTTGCTGATATAATATCAATTTAGTAAAATTTAATATATGATATTAAATGCAGATTTTTTTGAAAGAGATACGCTTGTTGTGTGAAAAGAGCTTCTATGAAAGGAGCTGAACTATATTAATGGGGATTGAATCAGATTTTCTTGAATCATTAATGAAGTTGAGGTTTATAGATGATTGGATGACGAAGCAAGTCATGCATATATTTGAAAGACTCAAAGAAATAAGATTATGTTTGAAACATTCTGACATGTATATGTTTATTTCATATATTGAATGTACAACTGTATGAATTTTACCACAGAACATATATGAGAAGCATGAGCTGTTCTCATAAGATCTGCCATTCCTGTTCGATGAATTGAAAAAATGATGGAAAACCGAAAAACTTCAAATTTAAAAACATTGACAAACTGACCCTGAAAGCTTTGCCAAGCATTTTGAATAAATAAAGAAAGTTACTGAAAAAAATTATGCCTGGAAAATGATATCTATATTGAAGATATCTGATACGTGATAAAGACTCCTATAAATATCTGAGAACGTGTATGAATAAAAAAATGAATTGATAAGCCGTGGAGATTCTGGTTTAAGGCTTAATTATTATTGATATATTCCTTAAGGAAGCTCGTCACTTCCTGAGATTTCTCTTTTGCATTTTTTCCTATAATTCAGAACGTCCAGTTATTGAAGTCCAATATTTTTCAAAAATCCATAAGGTCTTCTTTTGTGAATTTCTTTATCCTATCTAGCATCTCATAGAAATCAAGCTTCCCCTCATCTAATATCAGCCTGTCAGTGTAATATTCTATGAGTTTCCCTCATGAATTGAAATTCCTTAAATAATTGCCTTGCATGTATCATCTGGCTCTTTCTAGTTCTTGCTCTTCGACATTTCATGCTATGACATCTTTGATTTCATCTATTATGAGCTTAAGAAGAGGTATTATTTTTTCTTCGCTTACACCTTCAGAAAAGCCAAGCTGCAAATACTCTTTGAATCCTCATGATTCGCTTCTGAGAGTATAGATTAATCATTGCTGCCTGCCTTTATATTGAATTCTGGATCATAGTCAGCTCATAAAAAGATTCATAAGAAAACTGAATTTATTCCTTAATTCTTTATCTTCAGTTTCAACTATAAATCTAAGGAAAATCTCATAATTTGATTTTTGTGAATCCTCCAGATAAACAGATTTTTTTGCATAATCTTTTTTGATATCATAATCCAATGGAAAATATTTTCACTTTGGCATATTTCTGTAATAATTCTCAAGGGCAAAAGTTATATCATCTTTTAAGCCGCTGACGTCTCAAGCAATAATGAATTTTGAATTCATTCAGGTATAATGTGAATCATAAAATGATTTCACATCTTCAAAACTAATGTTCTCAACTTCTCAAATTCTTTCTTGATACGAAATGAGCTTTTCTTTAACCAATGCAGACATCATAGTAGAAAGTTCCCTCTTGAAATCATTTCTTGCGCTTATTATTTCATTTTTTACAACTTCTTTTTGCTGCAAAAAAATCTCCTCTTCTAGAACCGGCTCATTCACAAGCCTCAGCAGCAAGAAAATAAGTTCTTTGGATTTATCTCTGGTTCACTGGATTGAATAATAATTAAGAGAATATGTTGAAACTCAATTCTTGCCTGCTCATAGTGTTTCCAGAGCATATTTGAATTCCAGAGTAGAGGCAAAATTCTTGTTTTTTTCAAAAAGGCAATGCTCAAGTATGTGAGAAACTTCAAGCTTTCATTTTGGCAGAAATTGATATCAGCTGTTAAGAAATATTTGAAAGTCAAAAAGATCATTATCAGGGGTGTCAATAAATGTCAAAGGAGCTCAAAAGGAAAGATTTCGTGTTTCTAATGAATGTTTCATAAAAAAAATCAGTGATATACTGATTTCTTACTATAGGCAGACTGATAATGCTGTCAAATGAAAATATTTCAGTCTTATCGGCTATTTGGAGCCGTAAAACAGAGCCTTCAGAATAGCTATGATAAATCATAACAACAAAACGCCGCTAAAAAATAAGATTCACATCAAAGCCATTCCTAAAGACAATTTCATTTTCAGATCATCAGAATCGGGGGTAAATTGAAGATAAAATAAAAATCCGAACAGAAAAGAAGGAAATGTTATAAGCAAGAATCTCCTAAGGAAATTATAAACGCTTTCATCGATTAACCCTATTATCCATAATGGAAAATAGAAAGGAGAAAGGATGATGTTTGATACATAATAACTTAATGGCAGCATAAACAAAAATTAAAAAAGCCTCATTTCAACTTTTTCTTCTAATTTGATAACTCATCTTTTCACTAATTCACCAAATGCCTTTGCGGTAGATTCAACATCTATCATTGCATTATGCGCTCAATCGAATCTCTCTCCGAAAAGATGCTTATATAATTCATTCAGTTTTGGAGCCTTAAATCAGAATCATCTTCATTGAAGTTCGCAATATGCGGTTGATGATCTCATTGTACATAGGCTCTGAATGGGCTGATAATCGCCTATTCTTCATAATCTTGCCAATTCATGCTTCATGATTCATTCATCGAATTCTATGTTATGCCCAACCACAACGTCAGATGTGTTCAGATATTTAAGAAAGCTGTCTACGACCTCTTCTATATATGGTGCATTCTCTACATCCTTATCATAAAGTCAATGAATCTGTGATGCTGAAAATGGAATAGAAATCCTCGGTTTGACTATAACATCTATTCTCTCTAACTCTTCAAATCAATTCTCTTTGCTTATATTTCACAATATTCAAGCAAATTGCACTATGTATGGCTGCTGATCAAGAGTTCAATCTTTAACAGTAAAACCCGTCGTTTCAGTATCAAAAACGAATGCTTTCATAAGGAGATTAAAAGTGTTAAAGATTAAAAAGATTAAAAGTTAGTTTGGATTTTTTAATTTTATCAGATTTTGAATTCATGCTGAAATTCTCATTAATGATTGTATATATTCTTCATATTCATTATTATTTATGAATCAAAGTTCAATTGCAATAATTATCATATTTCTAGTTTCTCAGGCAGAGGCTTTTGCAAAATTCAAAAAATTTATTAATTCTTTTGAAGTTTTTCTTTCGTGTCATTCGGCAATATTGTTACTTATAGATAGTGTAGCCCTCAATAATTGATCTCTATAAAAATAATCCCGAGAATTAATTGATGAAAATCTCTTGTAAAGCGTTTTAAAAAGATTTTTACTTTCTTCCCAAATAAACAATTTTTCAAATGTTTTTCTATTTTCCATCGCTTCCTCTTAATCTTTAAATCTATTTATCTTTTACTCTTTTTGCATGCTGATAATTTGATTTCATGTAAGCTCTTCTAAATTCTAATTTCTAATTTCTAATTTCTAATTAATAGAATCTCTTATAATCATATGATTTAAGTTCAGTATCTACTTTTCTGATAAGATCAAGCACGGTTCAGACAACGATGATAAGTCATGCTCAGCTTATGATAAAATCTATTCTTCAAGAAGTGTCATATCCGAATAAATCACTTATTTTTGTAGCTAAATATGGAAACACTGCAACTAGAGCAAGGAATCATCCGCCATAAAGATTCAGATGAAGCGAAGTTTTTTCAAGATACTCTGCAGTTTCACGACCTGGTCTGACGCCTGGTATATATCAACCTCTTTTTTGTATGCTTTCTGCAATTTCAGTCGTATTGAAAACGATTGAAACATAAAAGAATGAGAATCCTAGAACAAGCGCAAAATATATAAGAATATATAACCAGCTAGGATTATTCATGCTGAAATTTGCAACTAGGAAATCTCCAATCTCGCGACCTCCTCCAGAAGCCTTTTTCTGTAGAACTTGTCATATCAAAGACGGGAAAGTGACCAATGATATGGCAAATATTATCGGCACCATTCAAGCTTGATTAACACGTATTGGAAAATATGATTTTTCACTTCTTCAGGTCCTGGTATAAATCAGAGGAATTTTCCTATATCATTCAGTGAATTTTATTATAATAAGAATGATTCATAATGTTGCTACAAGCAATACTGCCAACATGAAGAAATTACCCAAGTCGATATAGCTCATTATATGTTGTGGAACTCATGCCAGCACTCATGCGAAGATTATCATAGAAGAACCGTTACCGATTCCAGATTCTGTGATGATTTCACCAATCCACATCAAGAACATTGTTCAAGCTGTAATTATAAGCATTGCAGGAAGCATCGTTCCCCAGAAATCCGCCACATTTATCAGTCTGATGTTATTTCCGAAAAGTGTATTAAGAAGTACGATCATTCCGTAACTTTGAGCAAAGGCCAAAGGAAGAGTCAGCCATCTTGTATAAAGATCAATTTTTTTCTGTCATTGTTCCCCTTCTTTTTTTAAAGCTTCTAATTGCGGTATGACAACTGCAAGAAGCTGTATGATGATAACTGCATTGATGTAAGGAGAAAGACCCATCAATATTATAGAGAAGCTCTTAAGACCACCTCACATAAGCGAACTGAAGAAAGCTAATCATGAATTCTGTTGTGATTCCAACAATTGTTGAAGTGCATTGAGCGCGTCAATATTTACTCCAGGAACTGGTATGATTGACAAGAATTCAAATAGGACTATCAAAGATAATGTTACCATAATCTTTTTCTTAAGCGATTCTGATTGCCAGATTTTGTTAAAATATTTTCAAATCATAAATTTAAAATTAAGTAAATGTAAAAACGAAGAGCCAAATAAAGCTCTTGTTAACTCGCGGTAATTATATGAAAAATTAAGAAAAGTAAAGGCGAATTTTAAAAGTTAATATTAATTATTTTGGCTTAATATTAGAATAATAGGTCTTCTTCTGTAATATTTTTTCTAATTTTTCAAAAATGACTCTCTTATTGGCTTGTGTTTTTGAATAAGTTCATTTATGTTTGCTCACTTCCATATATGCGTAAAGGTATCAGATTACGTCAGCAAGCTGTATGAGCGGTGAATTATAGCTCTCAGTATAGTAGACCGAATCTATGATATTTGTAATCTTCTTTTTTCAATATCAGAAAAATGTCTGCTTATCCTTAAAGCTTGAGAAATCATTTATTACCCGCTGCTTCCTATCTTCATTATTATCCATAATCAGCAATCATCTGGAATCGCTTTTTATAAGGAAATCATCGATTTTTTCTACCAGATACATGAATGCTAAACTATGCGGATGCAATGGAACCTTATATTTTTGCTGCAGTTTTGCCTTATCTATTCATTGTGAGATGAAGAGGATGTTGCTTTTTTCGATTATTGAGAGAATCATAAGGAAAGTGTCGATTCTCAATTCTTCGCTGAACTCCGCAAATAAGCCTTTTCATTGAGCCATATCCGATCAATGGAATTCAAACTTTTGAATCTTTTTCTTAAGAAACATTTTTTCTAATGATTTCAATTTCTTGCTTATGGAATCTATGCAATCTTCTTGAACCAATATTCAAGAGATGAAATGAATAGGCTGCCTTAAATTAAGAAAATCTTTTCCTGTATTTCAAGATTCATCAAGATATATAAGATACATATTCCAAAAGTTTAAGAGCTTGATTAGAAGTGTACTATATATCTTCTGAAATATCAAGAAAAACAAAAAAGTCCCTAGGCCTCCGGCCTAGGGACTTCTGATTTAAACTGCTGATACTTAGCCAAGGCCATGCATCAGCATATCAAGATGATTTTTCTCCTTTTCTTTTTTTTATTTCTGTTTTTTCTCGCTTGATCTCATCGAGGACGGGCTGAAGATTGTGCGGGATGCGCTTCTGAGAACGCTTCTTTTTGGGCTTGGATTCTCCCGTGGCAATCATTGCCATGATCATAGGGACAGAATCTTCAGGAATCGTTTTCTTGTAGACTGTGATCGAGTACTTCCTGTTGATGCTTTTGCGCGAATAAGCCATTGCGATATAATTGGCAGCAAGAGCGCTTCCTGTGTAGATGATGTTCTGCATGGTGTCGACCGTAATCTGTCCATAGCTCATCGCCAAGTCATCAAAGAAAGGATTTGCAGAGATAAATGCTTTTATCTCCTCTATATCATCTTCCTTGAATGCCTTGAGTGCAAATGCGATTACTGTCACCTTGATGCTCATCTCTGCGATGGAAACCTGACCTTTTTTCATGACGTTATCCCTCCTGGATCATTATATTTTATTTTTGTATTTAAATCTTTATAAGTATTTAATAATGTTTGTCAATAAAATTAGCTTTGACTCTTGCTTTTAAATTGATATAAGATAGTCATCCGCCCTTGAATTATACAAACTATGCATAATGCTTCTGGCTTAAGATGCCCTGCGCTTATTGCTGATTACATCAAAGCTTTTGATTTTGATATAATATCCGATCCGGATGAATTGGCGCTTCATCTGAAAAGGCTGCCAAACTGAATTGAGATTCATAATGATATCATTAGTGTCATAACAAATCCTGACAAAGAACGATACAAAGAACCTCAGGTGTATTATCTTCTATCTTCTCTTCTAGCCAAGCCTAATTTTCCTGGCGATTACCATAAATTGATGGCAAGGTATCTTTGTACAGCTCAAATGGCAGTTAAGAAAGAAGATAAAGAAGCCATAAAAAAATTAATAGAGGAGAAAAGATTATTAGTGTCAGCAATATTTGAAATTATTGACGAGCACGACACAAGAAGGACTTGGCCGCAAATCATTTCTGAAAAATCTTAAATCAAAAAATCCCTTCCGGTTCTCGGAAGGGATTTTTTTGATTGATTCTTTTAATCTTGATTTCTTCAACTTCTCTTTCTGTCATTCTCAGTAAGATATTTCTTTCTTAATCTGATAGATAGAGGAGTAACCTCAACATATTCATCATCCTTGATATAATCTAGAGCATCTTCAAGAGTCATTCTTCTTATAGGAGTAAGCTTGATTGCCTCATCGGTACCAGATGCACGTATATTTGTAAGTTGTTTATTCTTTGTCGGATTAACTACAAGATCTCATCATTTAAGATGTTCTCAGATAATCATTCATTCATAGATTTCAACCGCAGGATCAACCAAGATTGGTCCTCTTTCTTCTAATTTCCAAAGACTGTAAGCCATTGTAGATCATCCGAAACCTGATATCATAGAACCGACATCTCTTTTTTCGATTGTTCCTTTATATTCTTCGTAATGAGAGAATGAACTGTACATTATTCATTCACCCTTTGTGTCGATGATGAATCCAGATCTGAAACCTAATAATCAACGAGTAGGAACATCGAATTCCATAGAAGTGATTCCGTTTTCAGTCTTCATGTCCTTCATTATTCATTTTCTTTTTCCTAGTTTCTCGATTACAGTACCAGTATTTGACTCTGGAACGATAACTATAACTGCTTCTATCGGTTCAAGTTTCTTATTTCATTCTTCTTTGAAGATTACATGAGGACATCCTACTTGTAATTCAAATCATTCTCTTCTCATAGTCTCAATTAGGACTGACAAGTGCAATTCTCATCTTCCTGAAACCATAAATACATTACCGTCAGAACCTTCTAGATCAACTTTAAGACCGACATTCATCTCTAATTCTTTTCCTAATCTGTCTCTGATATTTCTTGAAGTAACCAATTTACCTTCTTTACCTGCAAATGGAGAATCATTAACTAGAAATTCCATTTTAAGAGTAGGCTCATCGATAGTGATAGGTGGCATAGATTCTGTATCTGCAACAGTAGAAACAGTTTCTCAGACATAAATATCAGGTATTCATGATATCGTAACAATATCCCCTGCCTCAGCGAAATCAACTGACATTCTCTGCAGTCATAGGGTTGTGAATACCTTACCGATTTTTGCATTTCTTCTGACGCCGTCGTTTCAGATAACTGTAACTTGCTGTCATGTCTTAACCATTCATTCATAAACCCTTCCTATTCAAAGACGACCCATGAAATTGTCGTACCCTAGATTGGCTATCTGCATTTTAAAAGGTTTTGTTGTGTCATTCTCTGATAATTGAACATGATCAACTATAGCCTGAAATAGCGGAGTGATATCTGTTGATTCATCCTCCAGATTTATTTTTGCGATTCACTGTTTAGCGATTGCATAAACTATCGGAAAATCCAATTGCTCATTTGTAGCTCCTAATTGGACAAAAAGATCAAAAAGCATATCAACGACCTCACTTGGACGAGCGGTAGGCTTATCGATTTTATTAATTACAACCAGAGGACGAAGACCAAGCTCTAGCGCTTTTTTAAGTACGAATTTTGTTTGTGGCATCGGACCTTCATAGGCATCTACGACAAGTACGACAGAGTCAACCATCCTAAGCACACGTTCAACTTCTGATCAGAAATCGGCATGCCCTGGAGTATCGACTATATTGATTTTTTCTCATTTGTAATTTACTGCGGTATTTTTAGCGTAAATTGTGATTCATCTTTCTTTCTCTTGATCGTTTGAATCCATGACACATGTTCAAACATCTTCATGTTCGGTAAAAGTACCTGATTGCTTCAAAAGAGCGTCTACTAATGTTGTTTTACCATGATCGACATGAGCGATTATGGCAATATTCCTATAACTCATTATAATATATATTTTATAAAATAGATATGAAAGACCGGTGTTTCCTTTATTTTGTAAACACCGGTGTTTTCTAACTAATTTATTATATGCAATTTTTTTTAAAGTAAAATTTTTATTGAGAATTAATTTTTAAGGCAGCGGACAGAGTGTCATTGTGCCTTATAAATATTTAAATCAATACTGATTCCTGAGATAAAAAAATTACTTAGAAATTTGAATAAAATTAAAATACTTTAGGTTTTTTTGAACTTATATAACTTTTCAGTTTCTTCTCTAGTACATTTGCGACCTCAAATACTTTCTCTTCTCATAATTTCGGGCCAAGTATCTGCAGTCAGACAGGAAGATCAACATCTTCTCAATCTTCTGGCTTTGCGAATCATACAGGGATAGAGATTCATGGCAAATGTGCAAGGCTTCCGTTAACGGTGAAAATATCAGCCAGATACATCTTGAGCGGATCATCTGTTTTTTCTCATAATTTCCAAGCAACCCCTGGAGCGGTAGGAGTGATTATGACATCAACCTTCGCAAATGCATCATCAAAATCCTTATTTATCAATTCTCTGACTAAGGATGCTTTTTTGTAATATGCATCATAAAAACCAGAACTTAGCACGAAGCTTCAAAGCATTATCCTGCGTTGAGCCTCTTTTCAGAATCATTCTCATCTATTTTTCTTCATAAGATCATTTATATCCAATCATGCGTCGTTTGCATATCAATATCTTATTCCGTCATATCTGGAAAGGTTAGTTGAAACTTCGGCAGGCATGACTATATAATAGACAGCAAGTCAATATTCAGTATGAGGCAAGCTTATCTCAATTATTTCAGCTCAGAGCCCCTTAAGCGTTTCAATTGTATTATCGATCTCCCTTCTTACTCATTTTTCGATTCATTCTATGAAATATTCTTTCGGGACTCAGACTCTTATTCATTTCAGGTCTTCTTTATTCCATATTTCAGGGTTGATTGTATTTGGTGCATCAATGCTTGTTGAATCAAGGCTATCATATGAACTCATTATCTCATAAAGCAATCCTGCATCTTCTACAGTCTTCGTAAAAGTTCCTGGAGTATCAAGGCTTGATGCCATAGCTATGACTCAAAAACGTGAATTTCTTCAGTAAGTCGGCTTGAATCAGACGATTCAACACATGCTTGCAGGTTGCCTTATGCTTCCTCCCGTATCTGTACCAAGAGCGGCCGGAACCATTCCAGAAGCCACAGCAGCGGCACTTCAAGAGCTAGATCCTCATGGTATCCTTAATGTATCCCAAGGATTTTTTGTAATCCTAAGTGCAGAATTCTCTCAGCTTCATCCCATTGCAAATTCATCAAGATTCAATTTTCATATAGAAGACATTCAATTATCTGAAAGGTTTTTGATTACGGTGGAGTCATAAGGCGGAGTGAAATTCTCAAGCATCTTTGAAGATGCTGTAGTCTTTATTCATTTCTCACAGAATACATCCTTGATTCATATTGGTATTCAAGCCAATCTGCTTCAGATATCCTTTTTTGTATGTTCTCTCTGTATAAAATTGAATGCATCCACTTCCGGATTGATTTTATCGATCCTATTCAAAAAATATTCATATACTTCCTCCTGAGTTGTGACTCAATCTTTAATTTTTGCTATTATCTCCTTGAGACTTAAATCTTTGAATTCCATAAAAAAAATCGTCTGCTAATGATTAAAACAGACGAAATTATATTTCAAATTTTTAAAAATGCTAATTTTTTTTATTTTCTAGCCCGGGCTTAATTTTATGAATTTTTTGTAATTATTTTTTATTTACTTATTCCCGATTTTTCATATCTTAATTTAAAATTATCATTTAAATTCTTCAGGATGAAATTTATTAGTTGGAATGTGAATTGAATAAGGGCATCGATCAAGAAATGATTCATCGAATATATTCAAGATGAAAAGCCTGATATCATTGCAATGCAAGAAGTCAAGGCTACTGAAGACCAATTCCCAGCCAGGCTTGAAATGGAACTGATGTGATATTCGATATATTGGAATGCGGCTTTCAAGAATTGATATTCATGAACTGCAATATTCACAAAAGAAAAGCCATTGGAAGTGACGTATTGACTATGAATCTGAGAACATGATAATGAATGAAGGATCATTACTCTTGAATTTGAGAAATTCTATTTCATTACTGTCTATACCCCAAACTCAAAAAGAGAATTGAATAGGCTTGAATACAGGCAATTATGGGATTCATTATTCCTAGATTACATGAGAAGATTAGAGGTCAACAAGCCCGTGGTAGTATGCTGAGATTTAAATGTTGCGCATAAGGAAATAGATCTCAAAAATCCAAAGCCCAATAGATGAAACGCAGGCTTTACAGACGAGGAAAGAGAGGGATTTCAGAAATTCTTAAATGCAGGCTTCATAGATACCTTCAGATATTTCTATCCTGAAAAAACTGAAGCATATAGTTGGTGGAGTAATTTTGCATTTGCACGAGATAGGAATATAGGTTGGCGAATAGATTACTTCCTAACCTCATGAGGCCTGAAGGATAACCTTAAAGATGCTTTTATAATGGATCAGATTCTGGGTTCTGATCATTGTCCTGTATGATTGGAGATTGAGATTTAATTATTTCTTAAGAAGCCTATTGACATCCATGCCCCTCACCTTTATTATTTTTGCATTCGGAATTTCTCCGAATGCATTTTCAAATAGTTTCGTGAGAATTATAGCTATAGTATCCATGCTTTTTCATGTCTTATGAAGATTCGTCAAATAAAGCTTAGCCTCTGTTTCATTTCATGCAAGCGAGTATATCTTGAGCAGAAGCGTAACTCTTTCTTTAAGATTTTTACAATTTTTGAATTCAGCATAATCGAATCATTTTTTATTATTCAATGCGCCTTTTACAATAATGCTGATAGCTTCTGCAATTGCAGCTGTCCTTCTTGTATTTCGCGGAATCACTTTCGCCCTGTTCTTTTTTTCTGTGACTTTTGTGATTTCATTGTGTAGCCTGAGAGTCCATCAGAAGACATTGGCCAAAATGTTATTAAGTGTATTTTTAGGTATTTTGACTCAGAATAATTCAATTCGAGCTGAAATGTCCCTTACTGAAAGCTCTTCTTTAAAATAAAGATGCATTATGAAAATGACCGGATCTACCGGACGGCTATATCTATTGGACAATGATTCTTCCAGTTGAATCATTTTATTTTTGATTCAGATATAATTACCCCTTTTGACACTATTCTGAATGAATCTCTCCAACTCGAATTTATCTGTGATAGCTTCAGGATTATCGGATTTGATTACTCTGATGACATGCCCCCTGTCTTTAAAGACAAAGGTCCTGACTATATATTCCCTCTCATTGTATTCGTGTAAGTGTATTGTCATATTTCATTTAGGATTTTCTTTATTATATATATTTTTTGGAAGTCGTCAAAAAACAAGATCCAAATAAATCAATATGGATACAAAACATTTTTAGAAAATTATTTTGCTTTCTCATATAAACTGAATAAAATATGACCAAATTAGTCACATTTTAAATTATGCTTCAAATAGAGAATCTTAGAGTTAATATTAATGATAAGGAAATCATAAACGATGTTTCTTTATCATTTTCAAAATGAAAAACATATTTCCTGCTTGGTAAGAACGGATCTTGAAAATCTTCGCTCGCCTTCACCATTGCATGACATCCGAAATACGAGATATCGTCTTGAGAGATAACGCTCAATTGAAATAATATAAATGAGTCAAAGCCTGAAGAAAGAAGCAAGCTTTGAATATTCTTAAGTTTTCAAAGCGTTCCTGAAATAAAGGGAATTCGGCTTGTGGAATACCTGAGAACTATTTATAATTCAGCATTGATAGGCAAGAATCCCGAATCAAAATGATTATCCCCTTTTCTTTTTAAGAGATTTATCGTCAAGTATCTGAATGAGCTATCGATTAACGAGGCTTTTCTGGACAGGGATCTTAATGTCGGATTCAGCTGATGAGAGAAGAGGAAAATCGAACTCCTGCAGATCAAGCTTCTTAATCCTGAGTTCATAATTCTAGACGAGATAGATTCAGGACTTGATATAGATGCCTTTAAAATAGTTGCGAAGAATCTGTCGGAAATGAAAACTCCGGAAAATACGCTCATATTCATAACGCATAATTTCAATCTTCTCGATTATGCAACTGTAGATGAAGTTTTTGTGATGGATAAATGAGCGGTAATCGACTCATGAAAAATTGAGCTTATAGAAAATATCAAGAAAAACTGATATTGCGGTTATTGCAGCGATCAGACAGAGAATTGTAATATTGAGACCAAATGCGCTTAACTATTACTCTGTTCGGCTGTCATTCCTGACTTGGCCAGGAATCTGTTAAAAAAACCCATTCCATTGTCATTCCTACAAACAGGAATCTTCCTTAGGAGAAAGAGAGGGCAAGCCGTCATTCCCACGAAGGCAGGAATCTGTAAAAAAACCCATTCCATTGTCATTCCAGGCTTGAACTGGAATCTGTAAAAATAGAATTAAACCTTTTTTATAGAAGGATTAGCCAATAATTCATAGATTCCTGGTCAAGCCAGGAATGACAATGCCAATTCAGAAATGGCACTGCTAAATCAGGATTGAAACTTTAAACTATAAAATCTTCAAAATAAAACATGGATTATTCCGAAATACTGGACATAAAAGAAAACCTGGATTATAAATGACTCACTACTTGATTATCTCCTGAGGTAATTGAGCTGATATCAGAATCGAACAATGATCCTCTATGGATGAGAGAATTAAGGCTTGATGCCCTTGAGAAATTCTTAAAGAAATCAATGCCTTGATGGTGACCGGCTCTGGGAAAGCTCAATTTGGATGAGATACATTATTTCGCAAAGGCTGAGGATGTTGGAAAAAATGCCACCAGCTGGGACGATGTTCCTGAAAACATAAAAAACACTTTCGACAGATTGGGGATTCCTGAAGCTGAAAAAAAGATGCTGGCTTGAGTATGAGCACAATTTGACAGCGAGGTTGTCTATCATTCGTTAAAGAAAGAATTACGCGAAAGCGGGATTATATTTGAGGATATGAGCGTTGCCTGCAAGGAGCATCCAGAGCTCCTTAAAAAATATTTCATGAAAGCGATTCCAGTGTGAGACCACAAATTTTCCATGCTTCATGCGGCCGTATGGAGCTGAGGAACATTTTTATATATTCCAAAAGGAGTGAAGGTCACAGAGCCATTGCAGGCATATTTCAGAATGAATGTAAAGGCCTGAGGGCAATTCGAGCATACAATAATAGTACTAGAAGATGAAGCCGAGGCTCATTATATAGAATGATGCAGCGCGCCGAAATATTGAAGTTCTGCGCTTCATGCCGGATGCGTTGAAATCTATGTCTGAAAAAATGCGAGCCTTCGTTATTCATCTGTTGAGAATTGGAGCATCGATACGTATAATCTTAATACGAAAAGGGCTATAGTGGAAGAAAATTGACATATCGCATGGGTCGGAGGAAATATGTGAGCCTGAGTCACAATGCTTTATCCATGCTCCGTTCTAGTCGGGAATTGAAGTTCTGCAAGCCATATCTGAATAGCATTTGCAAATGAATGACAGGTAATAGACGCTTGAGCGAAAGTCATACATATCTGAGAGAACACTTCTTCCAAGGTTATTGCGAAATCATTATCAAAAGAATGATGAATCTCAATATACAGATGATTGTTGGATATCCGGAAATCAGCCATCAATTCAACTGCAAGCATTGAATGCGATTGACTTATTTTGGATGATAAATCAGTAAGCGATGCAATCCCTTATGTCAGGCTGGAAAATACATCTAGCATCGTTGCCCATGAGGCCAGCGCAGGAAAAATCAATGAAGAATATCTCTTCTATCTTGAAAGCAGATGAATTAGCAGAAAAGAAGCTGAGAGCATGATAGTGAATTGATTTGTGAGTCCAGTCATAAAAGAATTGCCCATGGAATATGCCGCTGAGATGAATGTTCTGATTAATATGGAAATGGAAAAATAAAAAGGGGTCAGCTAACCCCCTTTTCTTCCTCGATTTTCTGAGTGAACTTCAGCGACCAGTAATAATTGAATAGCTGGAAGGCCGGAGAAAATCCAGGATAAATCAAGAATGTGTACATGCAAAATACGATAGAGGCAATAAATGCCCATCCTACAGCTCTTGCTGCCATATGTCCCCCTTTTCCTTCTAATTTTTTATAAAAGTATTTTTAAATCTAATTAATTTTTTGAAATAGTCAATATGGAAAAAATAAATAAGCTTATATTGGAATCCGGTTTTTATCAAATCAAAAAAGATGAAACCTATGATATCATGACTGCAACTTGAGGCAATGTCGTGATATTTGATGATTCATCAAGCGATGAAGAAATAAAGATATCCCTTTGAGAGGGCTCCAAGTTAATGTATTTCTGATTTTTTAGGAATAATTCAAAAATATTGAAAATAAGGCAGGACTCTCTAAATAGCCACTCTGAGCTTTCGATTCTGAATCTGGTAAAAAATGCAAAAAAAGAGAATAGGATAAGTGCTATCATAAATGCAAACGGATCATCATCAAAGATAAATATCCTTTCAATAATATGATCGCTTTGAGATATGAGAACAGACTCATCGATTACAGTTTCAAAATGAACCAAAAAATGAATTGCCAATCTTAAACAAGAAAACATCTTAATTTGAGACACGGCAAAAGTGGCTTGAATTCCAGCTTTATATGTACATAGTGACGATGCTGCCGCAACTCACTCAATGAAAATAGAAAAGATGAAAGATGAAGACTTATTTTACCTGACATCACGATGAATTGACAATTCTAGCGCCTCCGCTATAATGCTTTCCGGTAAAGTATCTTCTTTATTTTCAGGATATGCTGGAAATAAGGATTTTTTATTCGAAGCACTTGATAATTTCTTAAAAAAGTAAGCATGAACCCCTTAAAAAATGATTTCCCTATTTTCAAGAACAATCCATGAATTGTTTTTCTTGATAATGCCTCAAGCACCCAAAAGCCTAGCCATGTCATCAATGGCATAACCCATTTTCTTGAAAATGATTATGCAAATATCCATAGATGAGCCTATGCTCTTTCAGAAAAATCTGAGATTCTTTATGAAAGATCAAAGGAAAAAGTAAAAGAATTCATCGGAGCAAAATATGTATCAGAAATAAATTACACGTACAATTCCACCTATGCTATCAATATTTTGACTTTGGCTTTAAAAAGGTCATGAATGCTTAAAAAATGAGACAAGATACTTCTCTCTATTTCGGAACATCATGCGAATATTGTTCCATGGCTTATACTTAAGGAGGAAATTTGAATTGAGATTGAATATGTGAATGTAGATTCTGATTTTAATATTGATATGCAAGATCTTAAAAATAAGCTTACTCAAGAAGTTAAGATTGTATCCTTAACGTATGTATCAAATGTAACGGGAAAGATTTTTGATCTTAAAAAAATCTGAGAAATCATAAAAACAAGTTCGGAAAAAACATTATTTGTAGTTGATTGAAGCCAGGCAGTTCCGAATTTCAAAGTAAACGTTCAAGATCTGAAATGCGATTTTCTGGTTTTTACAGGGCATAAGGTTATGGCGGAAACTTGAATATGAGTACTTTACTGAAGAAAGGAGCTGTTAAAAACATTAAACCCTTGATTGGGTTGAGGATGAGCCATAAATTGGGTGAAGGAGCAAGAATATTCTCCTGCATGACTCCCATTCAGATTTGAGCCAGGGACTCCGAATATAGTCGGAGCCGTAAGCTTGCTGAAGTCACTTGAATACATAGAAAGCATATGATGATATGAGAAAATTGAGGAAAATGAAAAAGGGCTTGTGAAATATGCTCTTTCTAAATTCGATAAAGTAAAAGATAAAGTAAAATTGCAATGAAGTGCTATTCCTGAAGATAGGATTTGAATATTCACATTTTATGTTGACTGAGTTCATTCTTGAGATGTTGCTGAATTCATGGCAGAAAGGAATATCTGCATAAGAGCTGGACATCACTGCACCGAGCCGCTTATGAATTACTGCAACATAACTTGATCATTCAGAATGAGCCTTTATCTTTATAATGACAAAGAAGATATTGATAAATTCTTTGGCGCTTTAGAGGAATTTTTGGATACTATTTAGAGCTATTATAAAGTGACGAAACCTCAGAAGCCGTTAAAACTCGATTATAAATCCTCACCTCATCAATAATACTATTGGTGGCCTCTGCTATTCCTGTTTTTCTTCATCAGACATACCATGATCAATCACTATCAGAAAATAGTGTTCAGATTTGCTTTGAATCTACAAGTTTTCAATTAACATATAGCTTAGCCATATCATTATTTCTTCTTGTAATTATAAAATTATAATATTCATTGCTTAAGAAATTATTATAATACAAATTTATATTGTTAGCGCCATTATTCAGATAAAGAACAAGCTTATTATCTGTTGCCCCCTCTTCAAACCTATGTATATAAGTTCCCGTTCAATAAAAGCTCACCATACTGTCCCATGAATTAAAAGTTAGCCTTTTCACATAAAAAGAAACAGATTCCTCATTCCAATTTCAAGGATTTAAACTTGTGCTGTTATTTATTGATACAATATCATCGGCTCAATCAAAATATATCGCTCCTCAGACTTTTCATCAGGTCCAACTTGCTCCTCATAACAATGTTCAATTATTTCATTTTGAACTACTATCGAATGCAACGCTTCAGTTTCATTCATCAAAACTCCAGTATCATACTAATCAATAAGCAAGATCTCATCATGATCTCATGGATTTAAGCACTTGTCAGCTGCCGCTGATTTTCTCTGAATTCGTAAATTGAACTATATAATCCTCAGCAGTTGCGACAACATCGATATTTGCTCAGAAAGATTGTGCAGGAACCATATTTCAGCCATTCAATATTACACCCAATCTGTCTCATCTTGTTATAATGTATCTTCAAGAATAACTATTTGGCTCAGCTTTAGCCTCATCTCATTTTAAAGGATTTAAACTTAAGCCTATATTATTCCCATCTTCTAAAAATCCTAATATTTGAAGTTTTGATTGATTTGCATTTGTCGAATAGGTATAAGTTGCATTGTCCAAGGGATCTTTTCATCAGTCGGATATTTTTATCATATTTAAAAGATTTGAGCCTGCATATCATTGATATCAAATAGTTATGCCAGATGCAGTTATTGAAATACTTTTATCAGGCTTTGGATAACTTCATGCCATGGCATTGAATACAGAGAGTCATTTAGTGATATTGGACATATCAGCAAGTCTTGTAGAGTCCCGAGCACTTGAAGATTGACTTGAGAAAGATAGAAATGCAACAGTAGCCAGAATTGCCAATATCACTATCACAACTATGAGTTCTACAAGGGTGAAGCCCTTCAATGTTAGTCTCGGCCTGATAGAATATTTGGAACATAAGGCATTATTCGGCATCGTGTCTGCTTGTTTGCAGGGAAATGGCAAATTAGTTTTGTTTTTTTGTGTAGACATACTTTAATTAATTTAAAAAATAATCTTTTGGAGTTTAACATAAAATATCCTCAAATCAAAAAAATTTATACGAACTTATACATAAGGATCCCTGCTGAAGTTGCCACGTTGAGAGATTGTTTCTTTCACATCATCGGAATCTCCACTGCAATATCAGCCAAGTCTATTATCTTCCTGTTCACTCACTCGATCTCATTTCATAAGACAATGCAGATATTTCACTCGATCCTATCAAGCTCTCTTATGTCTACGCTTTCTGCAGATTGCTCTAAGACTATTATCTTGAATCATTCTGATTTTAGTTTTCCGAGTATTCCTATCGGATCATCATAATATTCCCAATCGACATATTCCTCTGCTCAAATAGCAGTCTTGCTTATATCTTTCCTTGGTGGAGTAGGTGTGAATCAGGTCAATATCATCTTATCAAAACCGGATCAATCGCAAGTTCTCATTATAGCTCAAACATTTAAACAAGAGCGTATGCTATCAAGAAGCACATATTTATGGATTTTCATTTGACAATTATTCTATGCTAATTATAGTAAAAACTGATTTGCAAAGATGCAAATAGAAAAGGAGGGTCAACTGCTTTTTTGCGATTATAGTTGATTTCAGCCATAAATCAAATTTGGAGGTGATTTGAAAAAGGTTTTTGAATTGGAATCGCAACTTAAATCATTGCGATTCATGTCATTTATCGGATCAGAAGTCCAACCGTCCAAAACGGATAATGAAAGGGGGAAGAACATCATGGAGCGACTAATTGGTGGAATCGTTGTCATACTCGGCCTGATCGCAATAATCCGTAGCTACAGCGGCAGGATTCCAAATGTCGATGTAGACACCGGCCTTGACCATCACCCCATGCCGACCGAAGCTGAAATGGCTGGCCTCGGAGAGAAATACACCCTCGCTGAGGATCGCGAATATTGAGCAAGAGCAGAGAAAAAAGGCACCCGTCAGGGTGCCTTTTCCCTTTCGGAAAATAAATGATCTGAAATTTACAGTCTGTATTTGATGCTTTCTAATAATATCTTAACATCGTCTGGTATGTTTTTTGGCATCTTCGCTTCAACAATAATGTACATGTCTCCTGTTTTTCATTCGCTCTTCCTTCATTTTTCTTTAATCTTGAATTTTGTTCATGGCTTTGTTCATTCTGGGATTTTCAATTTGAGATTTTCTCCATAAACAGTCTCTATATTAAGCTTCGTTCATAAAATCAGATCAAAAACTGGCACCTCATAGATTTTCTCCACATCAAGTTTGAACTCCTCTTTTTCTTGAGTCTTGGCGGTTCTGTTATCGAATCGGGAAAATGGATTGGAGCTAGCTTTCCTTCATTTAGAGCCTCAAATAGCTTCTCAGAATAAATCTGAAAAATCAAAGCTGCTTGATGAAAAGCTGCTATTTCATCATGAAAAATTTCCGAATATATCTTCAAATCAAGAGAATCATTGTCATCCTGCTCAGAAATTTGCTCAAGCCGATCAAAAAGAATCGTATTGCTGACGCTTCTTCGGGTCTTTCAAAATCTCATAAGCCTGATTTATCTCTTTGAATTTCTCTTCAGCCTTCTTGTCTCATTTATGCTTATCAGGATGCCATTCCATAGCTTTTTTCCGATAAGCTTTCTTTATATCCGCTTCTGTGGATTTCCTATCAACTCATAGGATATCGTAATAATCTTTGTTAGTCATAATTAGAACTATTTAAAAATACTCAAAATTTCTTGTAATCTATAGGTAAAGTCTTCTCTTTGTAATTGACGACTTCTATATTTCTCATGTCTCTGCTCCAAGTTGAAAAGTCTTGATAGAGCGAATAGAGCGAGACTGGCGGCAAGAGATTCGTATTGCCTTTCTCAATGCTGAATTCAGACGTTCACCCTAATGACCTTATTCAGATTATATTGAAATCACTATCCGCATCAAATCATATATTTGACGATGAGGAAGGATTGATAACTCAAGAATCAAATATTGTAGCCATGGCTCAGCCTCAGGAATCATATGATATCACCTCAAATCTTAACGGTCAGCCCAGGGAAACTGAACAGATAAGCGAATTCAATCATCATGAACTGCTTAATAGGAATTCAGTAGATTCTCAGAATCATAAGCTCTTTCTATAGGATGCCCCGTTATAATCTAGAGATTTTATCGAATATTTTCAGATTTTGACTGCTTGAGTCGGATTGAGCTTTAAGTTGTGGATTGCCTCTTCTATCAGGATCTGTGAATTAATCTTCTCTCATCCTATTTCTGATGTTTTAGCGAAATTAAGGAAGCTTCATTGGAACACTACAAAAAAAGACACTATGAATAGTGAGACGAACATTGTCCAAATTAATATAGAACCCTTGTTATTCATAAAAATGTTTATAAATATACGTGACATTATACCAAAAAATATTACAATACAAATACAAAAAGAGTAAAAGATAAATAGATTTAAAGATTAAGAGGAAGCGCTACAAAAATAAGTGATTTATTCGGATATGACACTTCTTGAAGAATAGATTTTATCATAAGCTGATTACTAATTCCAGATTATCATGTCTAAAAAAATTGAAAATATATTATCCGACCTATCATCAAATCCTTGAGTGTATATTATGAAAAACACTTCAGGGAATATTATGTATATCTGAAAATCGGTAAGCCTCAAATCAAGAGTGAATTCATACTTCAACGGAAAATCAAAGCTCAATTTTGCAAAGCAGAATATGGTAGCTCAGATTGCCGACATTGAAACCATAGAAACCAAAAATGAAGTCGAAGCATTGGTTCTGGAAACAAATCTGATAAAACTGCATAAGCCGAAATACAACATCCTGATGAAGGACGATAAGAATCTTGTTTATATTAAAATCACAGACGATCCGGTTCCTGAAGTCATAAAAACCAGAATAAAGACATCATCTTGAGAATATTTCTGACCTTACCCTTCAACAACAAATGTGACAAATGTCATTGAGGTGCTCAAAAAGATATTCAAAGTGCGCAACTGCCATATCAGGTTTGCAAATGATGAAAAAGGGGAAACCAAAATAAAACTGAAAAATTGAATCAGAAGCATGCCATGCATGGATTATTATATTGGCCTTTGTGATGCGCCTTGCAAGGAAGATGTGGAGGCCCTAAAGAAATATAAGGAAAATATTGCAAACTTGAGGAACTTCCTTAAATGAAATATCTCTTGAGTTTTGCAATGACTAGAAATCAAGATGCAGGAAAAATCACGAAATCAAGAATATGAAGAGGCCTCAAAAATACGTGATCAAATAAAGAGCATCAAGGAAATTCAAGAAAAACAATTAGCAAGAGACAGCATTCCATGAAATAATGATGTTATTGCTAAAATGGAAAAATATGGAAATATTTATGCATGAATAACAGCAATCAGGAATTGAGAGATAAGTTCAATAGTTTCCACAAAAATTGAAAACAAGCTAGAAGAAGACCCTACATTGGTTTTTGAACAGTACCTTCAGAATAAATATGTCTGAGAAGATGTGGAAAACTTGAAGAATATCAAACTGACAATAATAACAAGCGAAAGGATAAAAGATAAAGCGCTTTTAAAATATTTCAAAGAGAACAAGATAAAAATGGAAACGCCTTCCATATGATCAAAAATCAATATACTTAATTTCACAAAAAATAATCTTCTGAATTTTGCCTATAAAGAAGAATTATCTCAAATAAGCAAACGAACTCTCACTAGGCAAACTCAAAATAATATATTGAAAGCCCTTTCATATTGAGAAAAAAAAGAAGGTGAAATTATTTTTGAATGTTATGACATTTCACATCTTGGCTGAACCAACACTGTAGCTTCAAGAAGCGTTATCGTGAACTGAAAGACAGAATCTTCCAGGTACAAGAAATACAAACTCGCAACAATTAAAGAATGAGAAATAGATGATTTCAAGTCAATGGAAGAGATACTTTCTCGCAGATACCAAGAAGCAATGAAACTGAATAATTGGCCTGATCTGATAATAATCGACTGATGAAAAGGTCAGCTTAGTTCCGCCCTGAGAGCTATTTCTCAAGATCCTTCGCTGCCAGTGCCGAATATATGCTCAATAGCCAAAAGAGAAGAAGAGATATTCATCCCATCCCAATTGAATCCGATTATCTTTGAAAAATGAACTCCAGAACTTGCACTTCTCCAAAAGATCAGAGACGAAGCCCATAGGTTTGCAATCAATTTCAACAGACAAAAAAGGATAAAAGAGATGAAAAGGAATATACTTGAAGAAATGCCATGATTCTGACCGAAGACACGGCAAAAATTATTAAGGGCTGCTTGAAATATAGATAACATATCAAAGCTCAGCAAAGATGAGCTATCAAAAATACTCAATAAGACACAAATCGAGAAGCTTGAAGAATATTGAATAATCTAGAATGCAGAAATCCCGGACCTAGGTCCGGGATTTTGCTTACGCGACTGAAAGAATCGAAAACAGCTCTTCTTTTTGGCTGGCGGTGAGTTCTTCGAAGTATACTCCTATTCCAGGAGCCTTCAATCTAGTCCCCCACTTGATTTGCCACCGCACCATAACCTTTATCGGAGCCTTGTCAGATAACTCATCTACCAAGAGATAAAGGATCTGCCCGGGCTTGAACCTCTGAGGCGTAGCAATAAAGCATCCGGTCTCAGAAAGATTCGTGGTAAATGTCATTTGGACATTCTGAAGAGCAATATCCTCGGGTGTCTTCGCAAATTTTACATTCAGATGAATCCTTGCCCTAATTTCAGCCCGGAATTTTCGAGGCCGTAGCTTTACGCATACGTCCTCTATGAATTCCTGAAGGCTGAGATCCGTGGGGTCTTTATCGTCCACTGAATATAGAAGGGAAAACCTGTCTTCACCTTCATGGTACAAGAATCTGGCGAGCGTAAAAATATTGCTCATCCTCTGGATTGTAGGGCGGTCTATTGCCGAAATATCCAGCATCCCGTTCATATCCATGAGTATTGCGTTGTAAGCGTTTTTTACGGTAAAGTGCACGATATCGTGGACATCATATGCAATATCGCAATGCGCTCCGCATCTCTGGATGATGCTAACCAATTTTACAAGGTTGGGATTGGATTCTTTAGAAAAAACAATCAAGGCAATCGATTGGTTCATCGCGCTTCTCCTTTTCTATTTTATTTTTATATTGACAACCAAAGTTTGCACTTTTATATTCCTAATATCTTTTTTGTCAAATAACAGAAAAAATCAAGCACGAATCTTGATTTTTTAATGACTTATTTTCAGTCTTGCTATTCTTTTAAAAGATTCGTTAATTCCTCGATGATTTTCTTTTGTTTGTTATCGATTATCTCCTTTCGCATTTCTCGCAGGATTGAGATGACCTCTTTGCTGAGTATCTTCATGAAATTAAGATTCGTCGGTTCTTCATTATAATCATATCCGTTCATAATAGGCTCCAATAGCCATTCTCTAAGATAAGCCCTTATTTCAAATTCATATTTTTTTGATTTATCTAATGATCTTTTTATGTGTTTTGCTCACATTTCCGATTCTCATTTCCTGATGTAATATAGGCCCATCTCAAAATTAGCATCGATATCATCCTTCAAAGGCTCAAAAAATTCCTCGACCCCTTTTCTTGTTTCAGGATTTTCATCCTCATGACTGAGATCGATTAAGATTTTTTCTTTGAGCAAATTTATTTGGGCATGAGTCTTTTGCTTATTCTTAAAAAGCTCAAATGTTTTTTTGGCTTCTTTTTTGGTTCCCTCCGAAGTTACATGTTTGCTTAAGAAAACATCTTCAAGAGGTCAAGAATTTGGATTAGGAATCTGGCTTAATGACATTATAGATTTTTAAATTCATCAAATCTGCTTGCATATCATTTATTGCTCATGGCCTCAGCACCCTTCTTTAAGTGATCCTCTTTTTTTGAAGCTTGGATTGCACGCTCTCAAAGTTGAGCTCATATTACACTGCCCAATCTGCTTAGAAGCTCAGCTTTTGACTGAGAATCCAGCTGATCCAGAGTCTGTGCGTTTTCTGCGGCTTTATCCTTTGCTCGCTCTATTAATTTATTAGCAGCACTCAATCTATTGGCAGGCAATGCTCATAAGGCGCTCTCTATTTTATTTATATTTCATCCCAATCTTCTGGCATCTATCTCGATAGATTTCCTCATATCCTTCTCTGCAGGAGAATCTGATAAAGTGTTCTTGATTTTACTGATTTTTTCTGACAATCACATAATTAAAAAAATTAAATATTAAAATAAGACATCTTCAAGTACTTCTATTTCTTTTTCCTTTTCTAAGATCTCTTTTTCTAAAAGCGTATTTTTCTTTTCAGTTTCCATTTCCCTTGAAAGATCCTCGACGAGCAATGAGTGCTTATGGATATAATCAGAATAATGATGGAATAATTTAAGATTCAGGTCAATGAGATTATTCCTCAGATTATCCAATTCTGGTCAATCTGCTATATTGAGCTGAGAAAGCAATTCATCCCTGACTACAATATCATCAAAAAATAATTTTTCAATAATATCATTATCAGAAAAATTATCTATCTCATCCGGATAAAAATATTTATATTGTTCTAGCGTCTTTAATTCAAACATATTGGAGTTAATTTGAAAATAAATGATATTATTATCATTGTACATTATTTAATAAAAAATATCAAATTTTATACTTATTAATTTGATTTATCCAGCAAATCAAGAGCATCCATAAAATTATTTTTTATGTTTTCCGGATAATTCGAATCTTTCAACTTATGATTAATGATCTTCTGCAGTTCAGATTTAAAGTTCTTAAAAACAAGTTCCTGCAGCTCATATCAAAATTCTCACTTCTTCTTTATTCAATCCCTTCAGATTTCTATGGAATAATTCTTAAAAAAAACAAAGATTTCATACTCATATTTATCAGATACCTCCATCAGTTTTTTCATTCAGATAACAAATTTCTTATTATCGAATCCATAATTTGAAATCATAGAAAAGAAGCTAATCTCAGGGCTTTGGGGATACTTATTTATCAAACTTGAAAAATCCTCATTAAGCTTTTCTATTTCTTTAGTCAAAATTTGGATGTTCTTATCGACATCCTTTGTTCATAATTTCTTTCTTGCATTCAAAACAATCAACTTCTGTCTTTTTTCATATAAACTATCTGATATTGCTTCTGCCTTTTTCACATCTTTAACATATTCGGGACTATCATTTTTATAAGGTTTTCCAATGCTGCTTCAATCAAATAATATCCTGACATCAATATCAAAAGTCTTTTCAAAATAATCATTTTTGAGCTTATCCCTTAACTGAGCTCATTCTTTAACTATTTTAAGCATATAATCCCTATCCATTTCAAGATAGGTTTCAGGCAGTCAATTTTCATTTAAATAGTTCTTCATGTAAATTTTCAGATTATCTTTTAGCAGATTTTAGATTTTCTCTCGCTCTTGATTCAACCGCTTGGGACATTGTCCAGTCTCCTGGTTTAGACCAAGGTATTACCTTATGCGACGCCTTATCGACGGCAGCCTTACATGCCGAGCTTTCGATATCATTTCTGCAAGCTTCTTGAACTTTGGGGCTTTTGAGCACCTCATTTGCGTAATTTCAAAGCTCTTGATCCATTGTCATAATAATAAAAATTAATAATTAAAAAATTGTATCTAAATTGTTATCTTCTCCCTCATTTTCCTTATCGACTTTTTCTAAAGCCTTTACATATGTCTTTCTTTCCAGATCCTCAAGATTTTTCCTCTCCAATGCATTATTTTGATTCAATACTTGAACAAAAGTCATTTGATCTCTTTCTGTAATCGTACCTTTTATGAGATTTTCATTAATATCTATCAGGCTTTGCTTGAATTCTTGGAAGTTATTTTCAAAGTCATCAACCGTATATCAGAATTCAGTATATTTGGAATATATATATTTATAATGCTCAATTGTATCTTGATGCTCTTGAAACATTCTCCAGATGATTTCAATCAGTCTTATTTTTGAGATATCTATCTCTATGGGCTTCAGCATATAAATTTAAAAAAATTATTAATGTTATTATATTATATAAATAATTTATTGTCAATAATTGAACTAGAATAAAGAAACGATTAAGCTATTTTGAATAATTGAATTATTTCTGTAAATTCATAATTCATAAGATGAACGTTTAATGTCCTATTGGAGAATATTCACACAACCTTCACGTTGCTTCTATTGACAAATCACATAACTTTGATTAAAGTATCTGCAATTAAATCGATTAATGTCTATGACATCATTAACACATTGAGGACAACTTGCATTTGATTTCCAAATTGCACCAACCAAAGAAAAGGCTTACGAAGAGAAGCAGAATTTTCATTTTCATCCGTCAGACTCAACAATACTTAAAAACATCTTTTCACTTAAAGTAGTATACAGCTGAAGAAGCTATATTTTGAAGTGAAGATACAGAATCGCTACAATCAGGGCATTCTGAGATGTTGAAGATAGCGTGAAAACCATAGGATTTGTAGATCTGGAAAAAGTCTTGGCATACAAATGATTCCTTTATTCTACAGCATATCTGACTAAGCATGAGACACTCAGACTCAGGAAAGTCGCTGAAAAAATATTATCCAACCCCGAGCACAATCAGAATCTCTCAGACCATTAAAACAAAAGATAATTTCAAAAAACCTTGATTTTCAAGGTTTTTTCCATATTTTAGTTCCACATAAAACACGCCCCTGTAGTTCAATGGATAGAACAAGCCTCTCCTAAGGGTTAGATATAGGTTCGATTCTTATCGGGGGTACCAAGATGAAACAAAAATAATCCCATGCGAAAGCGTGGGATTATTTTGTTTTATCTTGTTTGTTCCCCGACTGGAATCGAATAGAGCGAAAAACTCGATAGAGTTTTAGGGAGACAAAGTATTGTCTCCTGATCGCGGCCCGACTCTGGCAGTGAGCGATAGTGAGCGGGGAAGATCGATTCTTATCGGGGGTACCATAAAATTAAAAAATGCATCTTACACGAAAGTGTTAGGTGCATTTTTAATTTTGGCCCGATAAGAATCGAATAGAGGGGGAAAATTACGGAGTAATTTTAACGAGCCAACGATTTGGCTCGTGACTCCGGCCCGTCTCTGGTAAGGAGCATAGCGACTGAGGAAGAACGATTCCTGTCGGGGGTACCAGATGTAACAAAATCGAACTTTTTACATATTTAGAGTTTGAGATAAGGAAAGCTCAGATTTAAGGAAAAACCACTGAATGAAAATTTAGTGGTTTTTTAATATTTGTCATATTTTAATATGTATGATAAAATGGACGTAATTATAAAATATTAAAATTATGGCAATTACATATAAATCTGATCATCTAAATAGCACCATAAATTTAGAGAAGCAAAAAAGAGTTTGAAATATTAATGATGTACTTAGAGATAAATCTCCTCAAATGATTGAATATTTTAAGGCACATGATATTAATTTAAAAAATCTTGAACCTTTTCTTTTAGAAGCCTTAAAAATTCCTAAACAACAAGTTGAATGAGTTCTACCACTTATAAAATTTGAGAAAGGAGCAGAGGAAATAATAGAAGAAGTTGAAAAATATTGACCGTTCAAATCTCCGGATGAACTAGTAAAAGCGATTGCTCAGGTAATTAAATCTAAATTAAATTATGATATGATTACCTCTTTGGATCTTGCATTTAACTCAGTATCCGTAACAGAATCTATTATAAATAACCCAAAAATAGTACAAAATATATCACAAGAAATAAAAAAGGTATCTCATTGAAAAAATGAGGAACTTAAAAAAGATTTTTTAGATAACTTTGTTTCAAATGATACAGGAAAAAGTATAAATATAATGTCATATCTTTGAAAAGATTTTAATATTGATAACCTAATTGCATGAGAATTTAAAGAAATAAAAAAACTTTTTATAGCTCAAAATGAGATACAATTAGATAATCTTAATAATTCCAGTATATCAATTTCTGAATTCCAAATAAAGTTTTTTTCTGAACAACTTGATTTAATTCGAGAAGAATCTAATAAAAAATATGAAAAATGGATTAATCCAATGAAAGATTTAATTGTTAAATGAGATATTAAATGACTTGAGAGATTTATAAAAGACAATGTAAAAGATTCAAATTTTCGTGATTTTTTTAATAATCATATGCTCTCAAGAGAAAAAATAGAGGACATTCAAACATATTTTGTAAATAATCCAGAAATCGATGATATTTTTAAAAATCTCAGGGTTTGAGTTTGTCGACATTATTCAATGATAGCTAAAAAAATATTTGAAAAAATGGTAAAAAAACATTTCTCGAGTCTTCCTGAAACTCCCGAGTTATTGTATGTTTCAAATAATAAAATATTACACGCTTATAATTTACTTATATGGGATGATAAAAACTGAACTACTCATAAACAATATTTTGATATTACGCGTTATATCATGGGTGACAAAATAGAAAGAGAATATACTCCAGAAAAAGATTCTTTACAAGATGAATTTTTCGTAAAGAATGCGCATAACAAAGCAAATTTTGCTTAATTATTTGCAGGTAAATTAATTTAACGGTCTATTAGACTCCGCCAGTGTAAAACAAGAAAGTACTCCACTTGAAAAAGTGGAGTACTTTTGTTTTACACTGGTCCGATAAGAATCGAATGGAGTAGTAATTTACGGAGTAAATTAGAAAGCCAGTTGAATCTGGCTTTCGGCTACGGCCCGCACCCCAAGGGCACTTCCTGGCGGAGTGTCTCTGTCAGAGGAAGAACGATTCCTGTCGGGGGTACCTTTTAGCAATGTTATATATTGAGCTTATCCTTTAAGAATAATCTCGCTTTATATGAAAGGGAATTTAGATGAATAAATTGTTCATCTGGATTATTATTAATTATATCATCCAGATCAAGCTTATAATCCAAAAGAATCCTGTTCAAGTAATTATCGACCTCATTTATATCATTAGGAATTTCTTTTAATTCTATCAATTCTCATCTTAAATCTCTAAGATGATTTTGCCACTCAAGAAGCCTTTGTTTTATGATTTCGGATTTGTCGTGTAAGCATCTTACTATCAATCAGTATGATTTATCCACATTCTGGCAGTCAAAAAGCATAAATTCTCATGTGTTTTGCATCATATTGAAGATTCCTAGACAGTTGATTCACAATAATCAATCGTTTTCATATACTTTTCGTACGTAATCTAAATCTACAGGCACTCCAAAAATCGATCAAATATCTAAGGCAATCTCATGAAAGTATCTATGATCCAATGTTATCGTATATTGTGAGAGATTTTCAGACTGTTCTTTATTTTTGAATTCCAAAATATATCTATCTATAAAATTAAGATTTGCAAGGGGCCTAAAGAAACTCGTGGGGTATTTTTTGAAATATTCGTTAAAATTGTCATATGAAATTCAATATTTTTCCTTATTTAATTCCAGATATTTATCAATAATATTATCCATGTCTCTGAGCTTATCGCTAACACATCTGACATATAAGAAATTCCAGTCCTTGTTGCTTTTATCTATTGCAAAATAATTATCATTTTCAGGTTTTTCTGTTCTGAAATGACAAACATTTTCATTATCTTCGGAAGCCATGATTTTGGCTACCTCATCATTCGTAAGATTAAATTTCAATACAGAAATCACATCTCTTACAATTGAATCACAATATTCTCTTGAAAATATAAGTCTGAATTCATAGCATGCGGGTGATAGAAATTTTTTTGTTTGTTCCTTCGAATCAAGCTTGACTATTACTGCCGAATTTTCATCTTCAACAGAAGTGTTTCTGATATAATAATTACAGGAATCATCCAAATCATAAACCACAAACTCCTTTTCATCCTTATCCACAAGAAGCGGCAACAGGTTATTCCCGAATATTTCATCAGAATCAGAAAGGATGTTCGCATAGATGCTCGCAAGGAAATGTTGAGGCCAATATATGATACTCCATTTTTTATCCGCATAATCGAGAATATCATTATCCTTTGTCACATCTATGATTTCAAGAGGATGTTTTCATGTGAGTAGATTATCCAATCACTCATAATAATCATTTCAATATAAAAAAAGCCACTTAATGTAAGAACAATACAGCTTGCCGGAATCAGATATATAAATTGTATATTTATAGTTTCAAGCTCTTCAAACAGGAGTCAATGATTCTCAAACCAAATCAGAATAATCAGGATCAATTTGCTTTTTTGTTTTTTTATTCTTCAAGGAATCAAAAATATAGTATTCAGTTCAAATATTGGTATTGTATCAAAGGTGGTATCACTTGATTCAGCCAAATTCTGCCATGAATAAATAAGCTGGATTTGGATTTATTAATTTTAACTTCATGAAAAAGTATCTCCAAGGTGCGATCTTGATTTCCCTTTGTGAATAAAAATCGATATAATGAAGAATAATAAAGGTTTTATTAGAATATTTTTTTGAATATTTTTTCCATCACTTATCTTTGTTGATTGAATAAACAATCTTTTCATTTTCTTCAAATGGTTTTACACAATTAAATTTTCTCCTGACAGCATAGACGGCACGGAGTGCATCATTTATGAAAACAAAATTCAAATATATTTTTTTTAATCCATTCACTGTGGATACATTTATATATATGCACGAAAACGCTACGCCTACTGATTTGATATTCTCAATTTCATAAAATTCTTCTCTTCAGAATCTTTTTAATTTTAGTCCATATCTTGTTAACTCTAATCACTTCAGAAATCATCTATAAAAGAAAAAATAGCTTAATATTAAAATGACGCTAACTGAAAAGAATAATCATGTAATGACGGGATTTGCCACTTTAATTAGATCTTTGGATAAATTGAAAAAAATATTGAATAGCAAAACAAGAATGAATAATGTGGGAATTGCAGTGTTGATTACACATTTAAACATGCTTAAACGCTTATAAGTATGAGATTTGTCGATTTCCTCATAATATCAGCTAAACATCTTCAAATTCTCATCAAAATATCATTCAACATTGTCGCAATCTTTCAATTCTGAAAAAAACTGCAAATCCCAATCCACAAATACAAGTTTGTACTCTTCGTTGATTTCTCTAAAAGCTTCCATCAGCTTTTTCTTTTCTTTTTCAGTACTGAGATAGAGTGAGAAATAGATATTTTTGATAATTCCTCATTCTCATATGAAGACCATGATTTCACTTTCATCATTGATTTTATATGCTACAACGTCCTTGATTTTTTCAGTTATTTCATAGAAAAGTTTATTTTCGATATATTCAGCTTTTTTAAAATATTTTTCAAATATACCCATTATGAATTCCGATTTCATGCCAAGTAACTTAAAAGAATCATCTTCTATAAAGGATTTATGCGAAAATTCTTCATTGCGGGATAACATTGAAATTTTTTTCTTAATCGCTCTAATATTGCTTTGAGGCAAAAGCTGAATTCTAAAAATGTTGCCCTCATTGAGTAAAACGCTGTTGATCATAATTTATATTTCTTGATAAACTGAGTTGAATACTATCATAATTGCTCCCGATTTCAAATATATATCATAAAAAGATTCAAATATCATAGCAACTCTATATAATAAGGATATACATTAAAATTTACAAAAATGAGAGATACAAGATTCATAGCAGAACACCGTGGCTGACCCCTGACAAAAGAACAACATCATCAACTGATAGGATGGTCTTGCGAATGCGTAAGGCATGTATTGCCGCTTCTTGACGGAAATATCGATAATCGGATCATAAATGCGCTGAATATCGCAGAAGAATGGAGAAAGGGCAACACCTCTGTATGAGAGGCACTGAATGCTGCTTATAGTGTGATTACAGCTGCCAGAGACTCCAAGAATCTTACAGAAATAGCAATATTTCGCGCCGCTTGACATGCGGTTGCAACTGCACATATGGCCGATCATGCTCCCGGATGAGCAGAATACGCACTTAAGGCCATCATTTATGAAGGAAAATCTTTTGACGAAGAAAGAAAATGGCAAGATGAACAACTGCCTTCTGAAATTAAAGAATTAGTCCTTTCTTCTAGAGATATGAAGGGCAAGGCGTGGAATTCAAGCTTTCAAAAAGCTCAAAAATTGAGGAATAAATTAAGATGATAACGGAAGAATATGTATGAATAACGTCAAATTTGGAATATAAGAAGTTTTTGACTTTATTTTACATCTAAATATATTAAAATTAAATATCAATTAATATCAATGATAATGTGAATTAAAATCACTTTTGGCGCTCCGGAAAAACTTATTAGCTTCATGTCATTAGGATGAAGCATGAGAAAGGATTTGCAGAGAGTTTTGGAAAAGGCAGGCAGCGAAGAAAGAAGGAGGGATATACAAGAAATAATAGATTTGGATATCAGCATATTAACAAAGCATCTTTTTATTTTTGAATCGCTTAAATGAGCTACAGAAATAATTGGCAAATTGCATGAGCAACAAAGGGCGACTATGCTTGAAGAAATGAGAAAAATCGATATTACAAAACACTGATGACGAATCTGGATGGCTGATCATATGAGAGAATTATGTACTGCTAGGAATTAAAGGGTAAAGTCTGCGCTAAATATTGTTGGCTCAATGATTGGCAATTGGAATAGTTTTTAATTGCCACCTTCTCCAAAGCTTCCCCATTTATCTTCTAGCAGCTTCCGTAAGACTTCATTGTATTTTTCAGGCCTTTCTACAAGGGCAGCATGTCCGGCTTTTCAAAGATTGACCAAAATTGATTTTTTGTGCATTTTCTGGAGACATAATGCATTTTGTTTTGGGTCATCAAACGTTTGATCGTTTTCACTATAAAGGATGGCTGTTTCGATTTCATTATTTTTACATTCAGTTGCATCTTGCTCAAGCACATATAATAACCTGTCTGCAAGTCATGGGTTTATTCAGAGTGAAGCGGCTTTTATATGCCTTTCAATCCTATGCATTCAAACATTGTCTACAATTTCCCGACTTCTTTCTACGGCTTTTCTTGATATGAATCTTTTTGAAGTGTTTCATAATGAGCATCTGTCAATTTTTCATGCAGTTCAAGTTAATATTTCAAGAATTTTCTTGTTGACTCTTTTTATCAGGTCAATGTATTTCGGTAAATTCAATAAACCCCATTCTGACACTCAACAAATCGAAATATAAAGTTTAATTTGATGCTTTTCCTCTTCATTCAATCTCTCAAATAAGTTTCTTGCAACTATTTCTCAAAAGCTCAGCCCAGCAATTATGAATTCCTTATCTTTATTATTTTTAATATATTCAAGAAGCTGATCCATAACCTTCTCTTTTTCAAATTCTGTCTTTGGCCAATCAACCGTGACAAATTTGGCTCATAGCTTATTTACAATGCCTGATAAATCTCATGCAGCGAAAGAGGTTCTATGAATAAATGAGCCAAAATACAGAAATACCTTATCGGAATCAAATAGCTCATTATTTGTATTTTTTGGCTTTGTTTCCCTAATCTTACAATATTCTTTAGAATTTAGGAAGTTTCTGGATTCTATCATGATCAATTATTTAGCAATTGATTTTTAAATAAGCATTTATGGAATACATAACCGAATATTATAAGATTTTCCTGATAAAATTCAAGTAATGCAGATATTCTTGCACTTCTTGCGTTTTTGAATATCATCCGATAATTAAAAAATAAAAACACTCTGATGATTCTAGTTAGTGCTTGCTTAGCATGATTAAACTGCAGATTTGACTGATGATCATGTTCAAATCAGAAAATAATTGACATGGTTAAATCCTGACAAGCCATACCCGTTTGTCCAGAGCTTCTTTGATGACTGTATACGCCTAGAATGCCCTGTGAAAGAAGATGAGACAGGATAGTGTCACGAACATGAGAAGACATGACTGAACAGTACTTGAATTGAGCTCTTGAGGCTTTCGAGGTAGCCAAAGAAAGATGATGCAAAAGAGCAATCCTTAAGTCAAAATCACCTTCTTGCTGATGCGGACTTATATTTGATGGATTATTCAGTTGAAGATTAACAAGATGAGATTGAATCTTTACACAAATCCTAAAAGAAAATGGCATAAAAGTCGAGAATGAACTGAACTTCTGACAATAATTGATTTACATTTCACAAAAAAAACCTATTATCTTTAAAAATTTAAATTATTCTTCAATAAATGGATCCTGTTTCAATAATAATCTTCATAGCATTAGTCAGCCTTTCTGCCTTTTTTTCTGGTACTGAAATTGCCTTGATGAGCATTTCTCAGCATAAGATAATATCTCTAGAAAAAGAAAGGAAAGCTTGAGCAAAATTCCTGAAGAGGATAAAAAAGGATAATGATAAGCTTCTGATTGCAATATTGATCTGAAATAATCTTGTAAATGTATGAGCCTCTGCGCTTGCGACTACAGCCTCAATACAATTAGCAGAAAAATTCTGACTTCCGGGAAGTTACTGAATATGATTGGCAACATGAATAGTGACCATGATTTTACTATTATTCTGAGAGATAACACCGAAAACATTATGTTCAAAATATAGCGAAAAAGTATCGCTTATGGTTGCTCCATTTTATTTTTTATTAATAAAATTATTAAATCCTCTAATATTCATCATTGGATTATTTGTTAAATCAGTAAGTTATTTTTTCGGTACAGATAAAATCCACATCAAAATGTCTTCAGAGGAACTTGAAGCTTTTATAGATATGTCTCATGAAAAATGAGCAGTGGAAGAAGAAGAGCATAAAAAAATCAAATGAGTGCTTGATTTAGGTGACACATTAGCGGAATCAGTGATGACTCCACGCGTCCAGATGGATGCTGTAAATATCAATATCACTGTAGATATGCTTTGCGAATACCTACTGATACATAGCCATTCAAGGATACCTGTCTATCAAGAAACGATAGATAAAATTGATCACTTCATAACTTTCAAACAAGCTTTTAAACTGAAAGAATCATGAAGATGAAATAAGAAACTGTCAGAAATTCATCTTGATGATATTATTAAAGTCCCCCTTACTCAGCCTATCGATAAGATATTTGAGAAGTTGCAGAAATCCAGAAAACATATCGCATTAGTTCTTGATGAGCACGGATGAGTAGAATGAATCATAACGCTTGAAGACATAATTGAGGAGGTATTTTGAGATATAAAAGACGAGACAGACAAGGAGGACATTTATCTGAGCAAGCTAAAAGATGGTAAGATTCTAGCAAGCTGAAATGTAATCATGGACGATGTATTGGAGGAATTGAAAATAGATGATATCAGGGATATATGACTTGAAGAAGAGTTCAACTGAGAAAATCTGAGCTATATCATAACATCAAGATTAGAAAGATTTGCAGAAAACGGCGAAACCATAGAATTCACAGGAAAGTCAAAGAATCTCAGATTGATGGTCAAGAATGTTTCTGGATGAAAAATGGGCCAGATAGTTGTGGAAAAGTTTTAAACTGTTTTTATTTATTACTTTATTTAAATTATTATGAGTGAAATTTGAAGTGAAGGAAAGAATATTCCTGAAAGTAATGCAGATATGCAAACAAGGTTTGTTGAGAATCTGGCAAAAGATCTTAGTTTAAACATTTTAAATCTGGCAAAATCGACAAATCCTAAAATGGACAACGACAGCTTTAAAAGATGAGTAGCCTCAATCATTAATGAATTTCAGAGAGATAATCTTGCTAGCAACAGCGTCAATAACCTTTGAAGAAATCTCCAATCGCTTATGGAAAGAAATTGAATAAATGTAGCTTGATGTGATTTTGACAAGGCGCAGAAAATGAATGACATTATTATCTGAATATGAGAACTGAAGCTGAATCTTCAGACATCCGCCCTTGAACGCGCATTTGCAAAATGATGAGAAGAAAAGGTTACTCCGCCAAACGAGAATCTGTTCGGTTAAAGAATGACATAAGGCTCTCATTCATCTATCTGCCTTTTCCATTTAATCATACCAAAGCAATTAATATTATATTTTCAGTTTATTATATGCATTTCTGAAAAGTTGCATTTGGCGTTAGATTGTACGTATCAATATTTGACATTTTTAAAAAAATCCTATTATTGCATAGTTAAATGTAATTATTTTATTATGTCAAATATACCACAAAAAGACTTAGAGAAGTCTTTTGAAATTTCGCCCCCCTCCCTTTCTGCAGAAGAGCTTGCAGTAAAAATTCATGATGCAACTAAGTTTGAGAAAAGATTATGAAGATTCCAGTGATGTGTCAAAAAACCAGATGATATCAAAGGAATGTGATTATTTCTCTGTTCTTTTTTACTTCAGGAAAATATTCATCCGGATATCATAAGCCTTCTTATTGAACACAGCAAACAGAATGGATTCGAGGATTGAATAGATTTAAACAAAGATATAATGGACTGACAGCATATTCTGGATTATGCCATAAGACATGATAATTATAATGTATTCAAAAAACTTATAGCATTAAATGCTAATTATTTATCGCATAATAGTCTGCATGCATCTACTTCATGCCGTTCACAAGCAAATGCTTTCGATGAAAATGAGGTCAGAATAAAAAAAATGATGACATCAGATCTGCTTGAATTATGAGCACCTGTAAAAAAAGAAACCATTGAAAGTGTTATAAGATTTTCTGATGCTAGTTTTCTGCAAATTATTGCTGACAGTGAACAATGAAAAAAACTAATGACTGCAAAATTCCTAAAAGCACAACTTGAGGACGCCTCAAATCAACATTTCCTTAAAAATAGGCCAGAAATACAAACGACACTAATGATGCTATACAATAAACAAAAAGTAATAGAAACAATACAAGAAGATGGATGAAAAGATGAAGTTGAAAAAGCAGTTTCTGTTTTGAGAGGGGGGATAAAACAGGAGATTACGGACATAATAACTTCGCCCACATTCTTAGCGGATATAATTGAAGAAATTTACAAAGAAAATGAAGTAGTAATCAACGGCACTGTCATAAAATGAATCAAAAAAAAGATAATTTGAAACCCTGGAAGGATTATTGAAAAACTAATGGAACAATAATTATTAGAATTCCAATTAAAAATCAATTTATAAAGTCCCGCTATATAGCGGGACTTTATATTATTTCTCCAATCTTACCACGGTTTCTATATGATGAGTATGTGGAAACATATCGACTGGCGTAATGTCTGTAATCTTATAACTCGAATTCTTGACAATGTAGTCAAGGTCGCGGGCTAAGGTTGATGGATTGCAACTTATATAAATCATGGCCTTAGCATCAAAATTGACAACATTAGGCAAAGCGTCAGGATGCATTCAATCACGAGGCGGATCAATCACAAGAAGATCTACTTTTTCATTTTTTTCACTGAAATCTTTAAGAAAATTCTCAACTTTCGCATTCACGAACTCTATATTATTGATTCCGTTCAGTTTTGCGTTCCTCTTGCCGTCTTCACTGGCTTCTTTGACAATCTCGACACTGTAGACATTTTTGAAAAATGGGGAAAATATGATTCAGAGCGTTCAAGTTCATGCATAAAGATCAAGCATTGTTCCTCATTTCAGTTCTTCTTTTCATTTCTTTGCCATGTCTATTGCAATTTGGTATAGTTTTTCTGCGCCAAGTGAATTAGTCTGAAAAAAGCTCTTAGGATTGATTTCAAATGTTTTATCCAGAAGTTTTTCTTTAATTGCCGGAACTCAATAATAAAGCTCAAATTCTCAAGTCACGATATCCGCTTTTCAATTGTTTCTTAAGTAATATATTGATTTTATATTTGGATACTCTTTTGTTAGCTTGTCCAAAAATCATTTCAAGTTTTTACTGAAATTATCGATGGTTGAGCTTCATTTGCTTGCCAAGAAATCATCATTCACACTGAATATGAGCATTATCTCATTGCAATGTTTTGATTTGCGGATTACCAAATGTCTCCAGAATCATTCTTGCCTTTTGGGATCGTAAGTTGGCAGTCCTGATCACCTCGAGAAAGAATCGGTTTTTTTGAATATTTCATTTATCTCATCGTCTGCAAGCACGCAAAAAGTGCAATCGATTATCCTGTCGAATTCTCATTGCTTATGAAATCAGAATCTGAATTCGTCATGCACTCATTCCCTATCTGAGATATATTTTCACCAGCTAAATTCCACTTTATTCCTATAGCCGTATATTTCAGGCGAAGCAACTATGGGATGAAAAACCGTATCGGTCACATATTCCTTTAAATGATTAAAAGCTTCTTTGACTTGTTCTTGTTTTATTTGAAGCTGCACATCATGGGCTATGGGAAGCCATTTGCAACCTCCATAAACCTGGAAATGATCAGGCAACTTCTGCTCAAGTGGGGATTTTTTCACCTCATCCAACATCTGCCCCTCATAATAATTCTTTCTGTTTTTAAGAATTCTTAAATTGATGACGCTACCTGGTATCACTCATCCTGAGATAATTATCTTCTTCCCATCCGGTGCGAATCCTAGAGCCTTTCACCCAAAAATAAGTTTGTCTATCTTTATATTTTCTAAAACTGTTCCTTTTTGCATATGATTTGATTTATTAAGTTCCGAGATTATATGGAAATTTTTTGATTTGAGAAATAATAAATTATAAGTTTTTGCAATGTTCTAGTCCTTGCTCCAATATAATTTTGCATATATTATAAATATCGATAAAATCTATTGAAATGTTTATAATATAGTTAAAAGTAAAATACTCTGAAAGTTAAAGAAATTGTTTTTTTCTAATTTAAGCCAAAATATGATATAAGTTTGCATGGCAGATAGTTAGACGAAATCCAAAATTTTATATTTAATTTGATATTTATGAAGCCAAGTGAATATATAGATGGTGAATCGTCTGACGAAAGATTTGCTAGACTATCTAAAATTGCTAGTTTTACACATCCAGAAGAAGTTGCTGGTATATTAGCTAGAAAAAATAAGACCGATGAAACTCCTGCCGAAACACAAGCTAGACACGAAAGAATCAGACGTTCATATCCAGGGTATAAATCGCATTAAATATAAAATTATAAGTCACAATCTATCCGCAGACACTGCATATCTGGCTCAAAAATTTTTGCACTTTTAATTAACAAGGAAAGCAAAATTTCCTCTCCCAAATTTTTGTACAATTACTTTGCTTAAAAACTTCAGATGATGCCGATACGTTAGTCGGAATTCGGCTTACAATCTAATCAAAAACAAATGGAAAGTGAAAAATATCTAAATTCAAAATGAATAATTTTCAATAAATTAGTTTTACAAGAAATTCCTAAAACCGCGCAGGATGTCGAAAGGATTTATTGATGCGGTTTAAATCAGGTACTGAAAACCTTAATTTTCATATGAAGCAAAAGGCCGATAATTGCTGTTCTTCAATGAGATAAAAGGGTGAAAATGCAGAAAATCAGGCAAATTGCTTGAGATAATCAGATAAAACCTGCAAAACCTGAAGAAATTAAACAAATCACATGATACGAAATAGGTGCGATTTCCCCATTTTGATTTGAGGCAGACGTTATAAAAATATTGGATAAAGATATTTTAAATTCAGATAAAATAATAAATATCTGAAGTTGAGTGGCTGAAATCTGATTTGAAATGATGCCAACTGAATTACAGAAAGCTTGGGATTGAATTATTGAAGAAATAAGTGAACGATAAAATCATAAATCCAATAAAAAATGACTCGCCACTTCGCTGACGCAACGTCAGATATCAGCAAACGCTGTACCGATATAGCAAAATAATGATAAAATTTTTCTTCAAATAATATGTACAAAGCAACTAAAATAAATCATGTAACAATTCTAGTAAAAGATAAAGAAAAGACTGAAAAATTTTTTACTGAAATATTGGGGCTTGAAAAAATTAGCGTCGGTGAGTCTTTATGGATAAAGATTGGCGACCAGTATGTTCATATTTCAAATAATTCTGGTGCGCCAGTATCAAACACGTTTTATCACTTTGCCATTGAGTATGAAAATCTGTCAGATGTTATTAAAGGCATAATCGAAAAAGGAATAGATGTGTTTGATCTTGATAAGGAAATACGTCCAATTTCAATAAATTCTGAATTCAATAAGGAAGGTCGCCAATTTTTTGTACGTGATTATGATGGCAATTTGATAGAATTGATAGATTCGGGGAATAAATTTTTCAATCCCCAATAAACTTCAGTGAAGTGACTCCGGTATTATAAATACAAAAATAATAATCCTGATTATTTGAGAAAGAACCTGTCTGAAATGGAGACAGGTTTTTCTTCACCCTAAATTCATAGATAATCTATAGTTATTTCACTGTTGGCTATTGCATATGAGCTAAATTAAGTAGAATATAACCTCAAGCTTTTATTCTTAATTAAAATTATGTTCAAAGGCAAAATATATGTTTACAAGAATGTGAACGGCAAGAAGGAGGAAATGTCAAAAGAATTCGATGATGAGAAAGCTTTCAATGAATTCATAGAAAAAAACCCTTCCCTGAAGGAATTCAATCATATCAAAATTTGAGAATTGAAATGGCCTAGATCGCTTTTTGATCTTAGATGATTCTTTGAGGATGCTGAACTTCTATGACAAAAGAAATGGATAAAAGAAACTGAGAAAGAATTGGATAAGATTTTTGAAAAATCCAAAAATCTTCTCAAGTAAGTAAAGTAACAAACAAGCTATGAGATCCTATGATCAGGATTCAATGATAGATGAGCTAATCAGTATGTGAATCCCAAAAAATTCCTCTGCCTTAAAGGCTTTTAAGGCTGTTGATAGAAGATACTTTGTTCCAGATGAATATGCTTCCTCAATTTATGATGATATGCCGCTTCCTATCTGACATGGACAGACTATCTCACAGCCATATACTGTGGCATTCATGCTTGAGCTTCTTGATGTAAAAAAGTGAAATCATATATTGGATATCGGATCATGATCCGGTTGGACAACAGCTCTTCTTGCCTATATTTGTTGAAACGATTGATATGTCATATGATTAGAAATCATTCCAGATCTAGTAGATACCTGACAGGCAAACCTTTCAAAATTCAACTTCAAAAATGCACGAATCATGCAAGCTCTCCCCACATTATGAATTCCATGAAAGAAATTCGATAGGATTCTGGTTTCTGCTGCATGAGATGAGTTGGATGACAATCTTCTTTGACAGCTTAATGATTGAGGCATACTTGTTATCCCGATTAATTATTCAATTTGGAAAATCGTTAAAATAAAAGAGGACAATTTTGAAAAAAGAGAATATCCCTGATTTACATTTGTTCCTTTGATCAAATAACAATTTAAGAAAATAATCCCTTAATTCACCTCTTATTCACAGACTATATTTTCCTTAAAATCAATTAAAAGATATAATGTTCTGATTCCAGCAATACAAAAATTTAATAATTAAACTTAAAAAATATGAAAGCAATAAACCCCTACTTGAATTTTGCAGGCAATACCGAAGAGGCTTTTAATTTTTATAAGAGCATTTTTGGATGAGAATTCAGCATGCTGCAAAGATTTAAGGATACGCCGGATGGTGATAAATTATCTGATTCTGATAAAGAAAAAATAATGCATGTAGCACTTCCGATTTGAAACTGAAATATGCTGATGTGAACTGATTCTCTTGAATCAATGTGAATGAAGCTTGTAGAATGAAATAATTATTCTCTTACATTAGAGGTTGATAGCAAGGAGGAGGCTGATAAGATCTTCAAATGACTTTCAGAATGATGACAAGTAGAAATGGCAATGGACGATGCATTTTGGTGAGCATATTTTTGAATGTTCAAAGATAAATTTTGAATAAGCTGGATGGTTAACTACACATATCCAAAATAATTATAAATTTCTTAATAATTGAGATGGGGAAGAAAAAATTCTTTTAATCCTTAAAATTAAAAATTATGTCCAATGAACAAGCTCTGAAGGAGCTCAAAAAAATACCTTGAGTATGAAATGCCGTAGCCAAGGATCTATTTGATATCGGGATAAATAAGGTTTCTGATTTAAAAGATAAAAATCCGGAGAAACTTTATCTTGAAATGTGTGAAAAACAATGATATTATGTTGACAGATGCATGCTGTATGTGCTTCGGCTGGCTGTATATGTCGCTTCAAATTCAACTCTGGAATCTGAGAAGCTAAAATGGTGGTACTGGAAGAATGGAAAATAATATAATAATTAAAATAATATGTCAGCGCAAACAGAAATCATAAATATATGATCGCCTTCTGGGGAATCTTGAAATTCATATCTTTTTTCATACAAAGGGAAAAATAATATTGTAGATGCAGGATTTTTGGATTACGAGAAATTGACAGATGCCCTAAAGGACAAATCAGGGGATGTGCAAAACTTATTCCTTACACACTGACATTTTGACCATATTGCAAGGGTTGAAAAGCTCTTTGAAATTTTTCCTGATATGGATTGTCATATACATAAGAAAGAATTGATATTTTTGGAGAAAAGTGAATACAATCTCTCTCAATACTATAAAGAAGATTTTAAATTGAGTAAAAAAATCTCCAGTAAAATTAAAACCTTTGAGGATTGAGATATCATAGATTGAGTGAAGGTAATCCATACTCCCGGCCACACGACCTGAAGCTCCTGCTTTCATATTGAAGAACTGGATGTTTGCTTCACTTGAGATACGATGTTCCCTGATACATATTGAAGAACCGATCTTCCGACATGAAATATTGACGAAATGAAAATCAGCCTTTCCACACTTTTTGAGTTGCCACCTGAAACGGTTATCTATCCATGACACATGGATAATGAGGTCCTAGAGAATATAAAAATCTCTTTATAACAAAAAAATCTCTTCCGTTCCGGAAGAGATTTTTTGCTATTTTATTTAAATTAGAATTCCACTCAGCTATTCTGCAGCTCATAGCTAACTCATTCGCTGACAAAATTCGTTTCAACCAGATTTACTGAAGTTGCTGTTTCTGCGATCTTAGTGAAGACGATTTTCCCTAAATTTGAATTTGCAGGAATATCACGTGCTTTATTCATTTTGATTACAATCATATAAAATCCAGGGACATTTGATTGCTTTATAAGGTCTAGATCCTTGGCATCTGTAAAGATATTATCTATTTTAAGCCCTTGAGGATCACTTACAATCGAAAATTTAAGTTCAGATACATTTTTAAGATCAGTTCAAACTTTAATATCAAGCATGTCAGCGCCTATGCCAGTTCCGGCTCTTGCAAGATATATGTCAGAAGTTGCTTTTTTATCCGTTTTCTCAACTCAATAATTCTTTACTGAGGTCTGAAGCTGATTTCCCGACGGAGTCCAGAATAAGAATCCGTTGATAACAAAAGCGAAAGCAAGAGAAGAAAAAAGCAAAAGCACATTCTTTTTCATTTTCTGTTTTCTGAATTCTTTTATGTAATCTTTCATTAATTGAAGGCTTAAAGGATAGAAAAGCTTTAAAAATCAAGTTTAGCTTTTGTTTTTTTAAATTTTCTATATATTATTGAGAGTATTACTTTCGTCAAATTATATTTAAAAATGCGAGGCATAATAGGCATAGATGAAGTTTGAAGATGACCGTGGGCAGGACCAGTTGTTGCATGAGCAGTTTTTTTCCGCACCTCTGATAAGCCGAAAATCAAGATACTTCAAGAGCTTGATGACTCAAAGAACCTAAGCAAAATCAAAAGAGAAAAATTATGCAAAGAAATCAGAAAGCTTGAGAAGAAATGACTTTGCATCTGCTGAATATGAATCATTGGCAATGAGATAATTGATGAGATAGGCATAAGAAATGCAAATAAGCAGGCAATGCAAATAGCTCTTGATGAAGTCAAAATGAAAATAGGCGATTTGAAATCCGTTAAAATAAAGATAGACGGAAGAGACAACTATATATTTGAAGACAATGACATCTCCACAAAATATATAATCAAATGAGATTCTAAGGTAGACGAAATAAAAGCTGCATCAATAATTGCAAAAGTGACTAGGGATTGCATAATGAAAAAATATGCAGAGATACATCCGGGATATCATTTTGAATCCAATGTCTGATACTGAACAGAAAAGCATCAAAAAGCTTTGAAAGCCCTATGAACTTGTGACATCCATAGGAAGTGTTACTTGCCGATTAAAAATGCCTTGATTTTAGAACAAAAAGCGATACAATCAGGCCAATAACCAATAAACTCTTCTCTTATGAAACTACAAAAAACCATTGCCTCTATAGCATTGATTTCTTTATTGCCTGTATATTCAGCGTTTGCAGCTCTTGATGTCAGCCAATTTGATAGACTGATTTCTGCGCTTCAGAAAACAGTAGGAGACTATGCCGAAACCATCAGGAATCTCCAAGATGAGAATGCAAAATTAAAAAAAGTCATAGAGAGCTATATGGCTCTAACCAAGCAGCCTTCACCTACGACATCTGCAATTCCTGTGGTCTCATGAACTGCGGCTCCTGTTGCAGCGACTATCCCCCCAATTCCTGTTACACCTTCAAAAGCCTCTGCTGTAGATAAATATAATAAGATAATCGACAAGATAAATTCTTCCGCTCAAGATATCTATTCTAAGAATAATGTTGATGTCTGATCCTCAATCGGCTTGTTTGAATTCATAGAGCCCTCTAATTTCTTCATCTCAATAGACGACAGAAAAAATCCAGCATGACAATATGCATTCAAGAAGAAAATGCTCTACTCTTATGATAATGATCTTAATTTGAGGATAGACTGAGTTTTTGATCTGGATTATGCAAGCTGATACTACAAGACACTTCAAGGCAGCAATCCTTTTGCAAAAGCCACTAGAATCAGAGTTAAAAACCCGGCTTATAATTGAACTCTAATGACTCCCGATTCTCCCTCAAGCACAAGTGCAACAACTGCCGCTCCTACGACCACAGCCAATGCTAGTGCAAAAACAACAACGCCTGTCCAAACAACATGAACTCCAAAAAATGTTACACTAGACTCAATAAAAACAGCTTATAATAAGAATAATATTCTGGAGGCGCTTAAACTTAGTACGGAATATATCAAAACTGATTCTAATAATTTAGAAGTCGCTAAAATAAGATACAGGAGCTTCTATATACTTTGAAAATATGCGGATTCTCTTGCTGAAGTCCAGAAGATCGAGGCTCTTATCTGACTTGATAAGATGGAAAAAGTCGTAGCATGCGATGCGAAGACTATAGCAAAATTAGCCAAAAATGCAGATCTCAACAAGAAGTATAGTGATGCCTGTTCTAGGAAATAGTAATTAGAATTTAGAACTTAGGAATATTAGATTAGAAGAAAAAACTTAAAAAACCATATAAGGCCTTTGGACCTATATGGTTTTTAATTTATCAACTAAATATACTAATAACTAATTACTAAATTCTAATCCCTGATATCCTCTTTAAAAATATGATAAAACCATTTCTGCCAATTAGACATTCAATATGTCGGTCATTTGACATCCCTTTTTGTATTCATCTGAGCTTGGACATCAAGCTTTTTATATTGCTCAAGCTCGTCTTTTGTTACAATGAAAACCACATCTTCTCAAGGATTCTTCTTGTTCTGGGATGATTTTGCTGTCTTATCTTTGTAAGCCAGAGTATTTATATATGATAGGTAGTCTTTTTTGCTTTCGATTGTGATTTTTCTTTTTCAGATATCATGCTCAATGCCATTTATTGTAAGATCCTTCTGTATATCGATATACTTGAAAGAAAAAATAAGATATAATATATACAATATTATCAGGCTTAGTCAAACTAGTATGTACTGGAAGTGTTTCCTCATAATAATTAAAAAGTTTTATTTTCATTAAAAAAAATGTACAATTAACATAACGAAAAATTCAAAATTATCTAATTTTATTTAAAATTTATGAACAGATTAATATATAATATAAGAAAAAATAAGGTTGTAGCGCTTATAGCCTTGCTGACTTTGTCTATAATCTATATAATCTATTCCAACTTCCAGTCTTCGAAATTGACTTCTTCTATTCTTGAAAATAAAAAAACGGTTCCGAATGTTTTGGTTACAAAATGAAATGCGATAATAAAAAGAGATACGATAATAAAACTTAAAGAAAAAGAAAGAGCCGACCTTAAGGTTGGCGATAAGATAAAGACATTTGAAAATTCTAATGCTACTATATTTTGGCCAGATGGGAGCATAACCAGATTATGAGCCAAATCTTGAATTGAAATAAAGGAGATGAGGGCTAATCAGGATCTTTCAGTCATCAAAATAAAATTCAATCTTGATGAATGAAGAAGTTGGTCAAATATTGTGAAATTCATGAATAACGATTCATTCTTCACAGAAACATATGAAGATTGAAATTATGCTGCGACCGTAAGATGAACAGTATTTGAGGTGAATTTGGAAGAATGATATGTGCATGCGCTTGATCATGATGTTCTGCTTACAGACATTGAGAATGGGAAGTCTTCAACAGTACCAGAATGATGAGCTAAGAATCTCTTCAATATAATGAGCAACGTCCCAAGCGATGTTTGGGATCAGGATTGGATAAAGGAAAACTTAGATAAAGATTCCAGATATCTTAATGAGCTTGCTCAAGAATGGAAAAATAAACTTATAGAATCAGTCAAATCACAGAATGTCTGAACAAAGGCGGCAAATTATATCAAAGGCAAGTTTTGAAATAGTGAAAATTATGTAATTTCATCATTATCCGACTCATTATTGAACTCCGATACTGCATGAATTGAAAAACTGAAAGAGATTTTGCCAGAAGTCAATCCAACCGATAAGGCTCTGCTCAATAAAAAGCTTCTTAAGTTTTATCAGAATATCCATTGATTGCCCAATGACGAAGATATGGCTTTATATAAATCTGAGTTAAGAGATATGATATTGAATACTACAGATGACAAAGGCAAAAAAAGCCTTCTAGAGAATTTTACCCGGCTTAATATATACGATTATATAGATGTGACCAAAGATAAAACCTCAAAGATATCCTGAAAGCTCTATAAGAATATCGAATGATACTTGAATCAAATGACTGATCCTGAAGAATTAAGGAATCTATTGGAATCATTCTGAACTGATATGTTAAATGTGATATGAGTAGAGTGGAATCAGATAAGCAAAGAAACAAATGAAATAATAATGAAGCTCAACGATGCAAATTTTCAGAAATCTCTTAAGACTAAAATTTTAAGAGATTCAAAAAAGCTTAATGATTCTATAGATAACATATTAGAAAAATAGATATATGCTTAAAATGAACAAATTATTCAAGATCCAGAACAAGCTGTGAGTAGCTACCTGAATCACCGTATTAGTGCTTCTTAGCATTTATTTCTTGAGCAACTTCTTCTTTTTTGATATATTTTCAAAAATTAATCTAAGCTTCCAGAATTGATTATTCCAAAATGATCTTTCAAAGAACTGAAAAGTCGCAAACAAATCCATAGTAGTCATAGAAATAGATGACAGGACACTTCAAGATCCTGAAAAATGATGATTATGAAGATGGCAGGAATTCAGAAGATCATATTTCGCAAAAATCATCGATAACTTAAAAAAGGATAATGTGCTGGTAATATGAGTCGATGTGCTTTTTTCTGAAAAATGAGCATTTTATAAGGATGACGATAAGATACTTGCAAAATCCATTACTGATGCATGAAATGTGGTCCTTGCTTTCCATAAGATAAACAAGCTTTATCCAATAGATATGCTTCATTCTGCCGCAGCCTGAATATGAGATGTCTTCACTATCGTAAATAAATCAAATCAGAATGTATATAGCATCCATCCGTACTATACTGATGACGGAGCCAAATCATTTTCCCTAGCTGTACTAGATAGGTATTTTGAAGAGATATACTGAGAAAAACAACTGCAAGATACCAAAAATAAAGATAAGACATATTTTGAATTTTATGGGATCAAGATACCATTCTCAAGACAAGAGGAGGCAAGCTCCATTAAAGAGCTTCTTATCAATTATCTTCCTCGCCCTACCGATTTTCAGAATCTCTCATTTATAGATGTGTACAATGGCAAATATGATCCGAATATAGTAAAAGATAAGATTGTCCTGATTTGATCGAGTGCGACATGATTGCATGATGAATATCTTTCTCCATTGAAGATAATTCCATGAGTTTATACCCATGCCAATGCTATAAATACCGTATTGAACAAATCATTCATTACATATTTCAATAGATTTTCTGAAATATGAATTCTTGTTCTTTTTGTTTATCTTATCACTCTTCTTGGTATCTACGACACTAGGAAATACTATTTTGTCTCTTCATTATTCCTGCTTATAATAGGATACTTGTGGTTCTATGATTATGCATTCAAGACATATAACTCTATATTTTCATATCCCCTCCAATTTTTTATAGCTATCGTGCTATCTTTCCTTATGGTAAGCATATACAGATATCTGTATGAAGATAAATGAAAAAGACTTCTTCAATGAGCCCTAAGCCAATATCTTGCAGAAGATCTCGTAAAATGAGTTCTGCATAATTACGAAAAAGTGAAGTTGTGATGACAAAAGATGGAGAATACGATATTCTTCTCGGACGTGGCATGATTCACCACCATTTCAGAAAAGATGGAGCCGGAAGAACTTGTGCTGTTCCTGAGTGAATATCTAAAAGAGGTTTCCGATGTGATAATAGACAATAAATGATTCATCAATAAATATGAATGAGATGCGGTAATGGCTCTTTGGTGAGCATTCTGATTGGAAGCGAAACAAGCATATCTTGCCTGCAGATCCGCGTTAGAGCAACAGAAAACAATAGAAGCTCTGAATGTGATATTCAAGGAAAAATACGGATTTGAAATCAAGGTCAGGATGTGACTTAATAAAGGTCCTGTAATCGTATGAAATATTTGAAGCGAATGAAGGAAGATTGAATTTACCGCATTATGAGATAACGTGAATCTGGCTTCTCGGCTTGAATGAATCAACAAGTTCTACTGAACTCTTATTTGTGTATCTGAAACGGTTAAACAAGCGGCATGAGACGAATTTGTATACAGATATCTCGATAAGATAAAAGTCAAATGAAAGAAGATATCGTCTAATATATATGAGCTAGTATGACACAGAAGTGAGGTAACACAAGAAAAAATTGAACTCATAAAAGAATTTGAGAAGGCATGGAATCTTTATTCCGAACAAAAATTTAAAGAAGCAAAAGTCATCTTTGCCGAATTATTCGATTTATGAGATGTGCCTTCAGTCGCGTTTATGAAAAGATGTATGGAATTCGAGAAAAAAAATCCATGAACAAATTGGGATTCCTCTTGGGAATTCTCCGAAAAATAGTAAAAAGGAGTTAGAGCTTAGTGCTCAGGACTTAGAAGTTAAGGCGGGGTTAAAAGTTATAAATTATAGGTTTGAAGTTTGAGAAAATACCTTAAGGAAATCTGGGGTATTTTTTTGATTTTAAATGCAACTCCTAATTTCTAAAAACTAAGCTCTAAGAACTAAATTCTAACTTTAGCAGAAAAGTGACTCAAATATTTGACATTAATAAACTTATATGTTTTAATATATTTGTCTACTGCTTGATACGGTGAACTATCTCACCAGCCACATATCAAAACCACCAAAACACAAATAAAAATTAGTGTACAAATAAAAAATCTGTGATACTATCGCAACAGTTGTATGCGTAGTTCATAAAAGAGCCGGTATACTCTTTTCAAAAAATTTCCAAAGTGTGGTAGATAACTCTAGAGTGGATAGTTAACTCATGAGACCCGAAATAAGTCCGATACATAGGTAAATTTTAGATATAAAATGCCTTTTATGTTCGGACTTTTTCTTTTAAAAACTAAACTCTTATTACATCTTTTAATAATTGAGATAATTTCTTTGAAAGACTTGAAGCCGAAATGGCTTCTTTTATGTTATTGCTCAATGAAGTCAGATCAGTATTTCATTTTTCGATTCTTTCCAATATGTCAGGCAAAATACTTAACGCTTCAAATAAAGATTTGTTAGCGGCTTCGTCATCCTTGATATTATTATAAACATCCGATATGATCATATTTTTCTTGCTTGACTGATTAGTTATATCTCATCCTTTGTATTCCTCAAGTAACTTTTTCCATTCAATATTTGTAACTTTTTCCAGAAATACCTGAGTTCATTTTTTGTAGTATTCGCGCAAAAAATTGATTATCGGATTCACAAAATTATTCGCATATTTTCAGTTTCATTTTCATCTCATAGAAGCGGATTGCACATTCATTCATGAGGAGGCTCATTTTGAGGTGCTTTCAAGAAAAAAATCAAGGAATTTCATTACCTCTTCCGCACAACCCTGTTTTATATCCATTGGACAGTTTCAATATGTTATATATCAGATCATGTCATCCGTACTACATCAAGACAGATCCTGTTCGCATCTTATTCTGCATGCTGTGGCCCTATCCAAATGATTTTTATATATATCTTCCAGCGTTCTTTCAAGACTTGTCATTTTTTGATTCTCTATAACCGATCTTGTCTGAAGTGAATCAACCTGGGAAGTCAGTGCTTCATTCTGCAGTTCCAAATCAATTGCAATTTCCTGCCAAAAAGTTCAATCGGAAGAACATAGATTTCAACTGTCTATCTTCATTTTCAGTTTTCTCAGCTCTTCCAATTCCTTGTCTTGTTCGCCTAATCTAGACCTAAGTTCGCCATTCTCTTTTTGTGTTTTTAAAACATTAGCGTTAGCCTGAACCAATGCGGAAGTCTTGCTTGTTATCTGCAATTTAAGGTTTTCTGTAATTTTCTCATTTCATTTCTGCACTGCCTCAGCCTCACGATTTTTCAGGCTCAATAATCTTATCTCTTCTCTGAGTTCAGTAATAGCCTGGACCAATTCTCATATTTTTATATCTTTCTTTCTTCCGATATCATCAAGATAAACCAAAGCCATTTCAAGTCACATAAAGATATTATTCCTTTTGGAATCTGCATAATTTCCTCATTCTCCCAATATTATTTCAGAAATTCTTGATCTGACAGTCTTCTTTCGGCTATCAATCATATCGAATCATCATTTCAAAAATTCATATGTTGCTTTTATGCAATTGATTCAGTCCATAAAGTTAAAATTATTTTCAGGTAAAATGCTCTTAATTGCCAGATTTCAGATGGTATCATGATTTTCGACTGCAAGTTTGATTATCTTATCGAGCATATCGTGCTCTCATGATTCCTTAATCTTATTTGCAGAAATGATGAATTTTTCTTTCATAGAATCAATAGCATCACAAAAGCTCCTGAATTTAGTGATTCATTTGCCCTTGTCAATTTGCCTAAGCTCTCTTCTGTATATTTTTCTTTCTAAGGAGTTTAACTCATCCCCTTTTATCTCATCCTCCAATATTTTCTTTGTAAGTTCAGTATCATATAGGGCATCTTGCTTTCGAAGCAAAAAGACTTGAGTCGTAAAAGCTATGAATACATCAGCAAAAATAATATCTATTTGCCTATCTGATGAAGATAATACTCCTTCTTTCTGTTCCACGCATTTTTGGGATGTAGTATTTTTCTTGAGAAACATTTTATTATTTTGTTAAAGTCTTAAATATATAATTAAATATTTTTATTTGTCAACATATTCATTGCTAGAATTAAAAAATTGCATCCGGGGGAAATCCAAATAGTGATGCATGCCATGAGATCAATTATCCATCAATTTAAAGGAATAGCATTTTATTATTTGACTAAAAAGTGCATTTAGATATAAAGAAAAAAATAAAAATGACTGTCCATACAAAATTCGATAAGAGTGTAAAAACGTGGTATAGCAAAAAACATAATCTTGAAGTGCAATATTGCTTCAAGAAGGCAGAGCGAAAATTCATCTGCCACACGATTGTTGCCGAGACTTCGGTTTTTGCAACCTCCCTGGTGCCGGGGCCCTCCTAGCCCAACCCAAATCCCCATTAGGGGAAAAAGCCGGCATTCGTCGGCAGGATCTATGCAGATGTACTTTATGTGCATACGACCACAAAGAAAGAAAAGCCCCCGAAGTCGGGGGCTTTTGATTATTAAAGTTGTTTTTATTAATTCAGTATACTACTTACCCTTAATCTAATCCCATTAATAGAGGGCATCTCATTTGGCTTAATAAGCCTAGTCCTGGATAAATATGCGTCTGCCTCTTCTGGAGCACCATCTCAACTCATTGATCTCAAGACTCCGGCCAAATGCTCTGTATGGATTTTATCCAACAATCATAACTCTTCAAAACTAAGATTATTAGGATCAATTAGTTGTTTGCTGAACAATGCTTTGATATATATTTTTCAAGAACTCGGATCTGAGCCATTGCCTTTTATTTCCAACCTTGCTTTTATTATTCATCATAAATCCATGATTTTTAATTTATTGCTCTCTAAGTTTGGATCTTGCAATACAAAAAAATCGCTTCAAGCTTCAATGACAGAATAATTTTTGTCATAAGCAAATAAAGGAGTTCATGCTGAGATATTGAAAGCTTCAATGATTTTTCAGATTTCTTTTTTTTCCGATGCAGAAACTTCTGCTAAACGGTTTCAACTGTTTAAGTTTGCCATAATAATTTTGAATTAATATAATTAATTTAACCATAATTTGAAATAAAAGTCAAATAATAGCAAATTTTCAAGTCAGCTTTACAAAAAAAAAATATCTTATAAAATACTTTA
>CAZUBA010000006.1:0-61542 GCA_964618565.1 uncultured Candidatus Peribacteria bacterium
TTGCTTAGGTCAGTTTTTCTTTTTGAGTCTCTAGCAGAAGCTGATTGAGAAGAAAAAGATAAGAATGCTATAGTTGCTAGGATTGCTAAAATAACTATAACGACGATTAGCTCGACAAGGGTAAAACCTTTAGTCGAAACAGAGTTGTTTCTCATTTTCATAATAATAAAAATAAAAAAATAAAGTTGTAGACGATTTTGATGGTTATACGTCTAACAAAAATATTTAAACACAAAATTATTATTATGTCAAATAATTTAAAGTAGATTTAAACATTTTATAATTTGAAATTGAAAACGACGATTAATCATGCCGACAATATCAATAAAATTTAAGAAAATCTTTTCCATTTTCGAGCCCCACTACTGTCATTTCGAGTGTCAGAGAGAAATCCTTTAATGCTTCATCATTTGCCTTAATCAAATCTGAATCAATCGGTAATGGATTTCACCATTCGCTACCCCCTCATTCGAAATGACAAATTCACTCCCATCCCTACTTCGTGGATAAGGTGAATGGCGAAGCCAGAGAAAATGCCCTGGGGTAGAGGGGTTGGGGGGTGATTCCACCATTAATCAAATAACCCCCTCATCTCTGAGGGGGTTATGATTTTTAAACTAAGTATGAAAAAATACTCAGGTTGTTATTAGTAAGGAGTAGTACCACCACCAACTTTAACAGCTAGTCCTTCAACACCCTTTACTAGACCATCAAGCTCATCTTGTTTAAGAGTGAATGATTTTACAGTAGTAGATAGAGAACCTCCAGTACATCCAGAAAGTTTGATTTTTGCCATATCAGCAGAAACTGAATCAACTTTACATGTAGCTGTAGCATCAGTTACATAATCTCCCGTCTTGAATATACCAACATTTGAAGTTAGAGTTACAGTACCTGCAGTTGCAACAGCATCAGAAGTACCAGATGCAGTAGCGGTAATTTTTCTTGCAGAGTAGTTACCTACTAGGAAAGCTCAAGAAGTAGTTGTATTACCATTATCATCATTTTCTAGTCTTGATGCTAATTGGAAAGCTCCACCTACAGCAGAAGTTGCCCCCATCTTGTATGAACCCTTAGTTACAGGATCAGCGAAATCAGCAGAGTTAACACCTAATTGATTAAAATTGATATCACCTGCATCATAAGTAGCAACAGATATACCTGTACCAGCCAAGTAATCGGTAGCACCTACAAATTTATTTGCAGCCTTAGTAGATATAAATGAAACTAGAGATGAACCGTTTGCAGCACCGATGTTAACCTTAGATGCGATATTGCTTAGATCAGTTTTTCTTTTTGAGTCTCTAGCAGAAGCTGATTGAGAAGAAAAAGATAAGAAAGCAATAGTAGCTAGGATAGCTAAGATAACGATTACTACGATCAGTTCTACAAGTGTAAAACCTTTTTGCGAAGAAACAGTGTATTTTTTCATATTCATATATAGAAAAAATTATAAAAATAAATAAATGCCCAAGCAGGTGTTTAATGGTTAACCCACTGAAGACGAAATTATTAAAGCACAAAACATTAATTATGTCAAATAAATTAATGACTTTTTTGTTTTGAGCTTCTGCATAGTAAATAAAAACCTATATTAATCAAATCCCCTATTCATTTTGAATATACGCTGATATTTATCTTTCTCGATTACTAGCCATTTTGATTTTAAATAATTAAAATCACAAAATAAAATGGCAATTTAGCAATGCCAATATTCATTATATATATTGCTTTTAAAAAAAAAGTGTGCTATAATCTTTAAATAAATAAGCAGACGCTCTATTGTATGCTGCGTACTACCTAAATATAACCTATAGATACTTATATGTTTGAACAAAAAACGAAAAATAAAGAGGACTTCATGGCAATGGAAACCACTACTGATCTTGGTGATATTGTTTCGTATACTAATGAGCTTATAAATCTGGCGGTCAATATGAGAGCTTCTGATATTCACATAGAGCCAAACAGGACATTCATCTCTATCAGGTTCCGTGAAAGTGGAGATTTCATATATATAGATAAGATCTCAAATGACGAATATACCAAGCTTCTTGCCAGGATCAAAATATTGGCTAGCCTTAGGATAGATGAGAAATTCAGGCCGCAAGACTGAAAGATAGGCTATACCATGGATTTAACATGAGAAATGATCGATATACGTGTCAGCCTATTACCTATCGTCGATTGAGAAAAGGTTGTTATGCGTATCTTAAGGCAAGATATGTCGCTGCTTAATCTTGATAAGCTTGAATTCCTAGACATCAACCTTCAAAAAATCAAAGAAACCTTAAAGAGCCGATATTGAATGATACTTGTTGCTTGACCTACGGGTTCAGGTAAATCAACTACCCTGTTCTCTGTGCTGAAGCATTTCAATCCTCTTGAACTTAATATTTCGACATTAGAAGATCCGGTTGAGTATAATATTCCTTTTATAAATCAAACGCAAGTCAGACCGGATATAGGATTTGATTTCGCATGAGGATTACGCACTCTGGTCCGTCAGGATCCAGATATAATAATGGTATGAGAAATACGTGATAAGGAGACGGCCATGCTAGCGATTGAAGCGGCCTTAACTTGACATCTTGTACTTTCTACCATACATACCAATTCAGCTGCAGGTACTATTCAAAGGCTTATTAATATGGGCGTAGAGCCATTTCTGATAACCTCTGCCCTCAAACTTGTCATTTCGCAAAGATTGATAAAAAGGATGTGCAAGAAGTGCGGAAAACCTTATAAAATTACTGAAAAAGCCTTGACTGATAAGCTTGATACTTTTCTTGATTGAATCATTCCAGATAAGACTGAGACGGTGGATTTTTATAAATGAGAATGATGCGAGGAGTGCACCTTCACTTGACATAAGGGAAGGATGTGAGTCCATGAAGTACTAGTAGTTAATGAAAAGCTTGATGATCTTATTTTAAATAAATCATCTGCAAACGAGCTAGAAAAGAGGGCTAAAGATCTAGGCATGATTACAATTATGCAAGACTCAATCCTTAAGGCCGCAACTGGTAAGACATCTATAGAAGAGGCGCTTAAACTCATATAATTTTAAATAAAGGAGAATGTTCGGAGATTTTTTAAATCTGTTTAAAAATAAGACTCAAGAATCCGAACTTATCAATGATTTTGATAAGGCTCTTTATTTTATTCGGACTTGTGAAAAAGCCGAAGATTATAAGATGGCCATTATGGCGACAAGAGAGCTTATACTCAAACATAAATCATGAATCAATTATTACGAAGAAAGCCTTAAGAAGCTCTATTCGCTTGAAGCTTCGAATATTGAAGCAGTTTCAAATGAAGCAAAAGATAAGATAGTCAAAATCAAGGATTGACTTGATATGCTATACAAAAGGCTTACAAAATTAGACGGACGCCTGATTGAAATAGAGAAGATTAAGCAGAAAGTTGATGAGAAATTAAAAATAAAAGTAGAAAATGAGAAGATAAAATTCAGAGTAAAGGAGATTAAAGAATCCATATCCAGAAAAGATTATTCAAAATCCCTTCAACTGGGGAAGAAATTCGTATTTGATTTCCAATGAAATAAAGAAGCCCTTAATCTTCTCCAAAAGATTCAAAGAATCCATGACAAGGATAAATCAACAAAAGAAAAGGAGAAGATCAAGAAGGATAGGATCTCAAAGACCCTTCAGGAAGCCTGAATCACCAATGTATCAGTTGAAGAGAAATCAAAAACTTGGCTATTTTGGGAAAATCTGAAACTTGAAGTCAAAGAAATGAAAAGAAAATGACTTGAAAGAACTGAGTATATCAAAAGGATGAAGACTCTTAATTCATTAGAAATGCTGCTTGCAAAAACTTGAAGCATTAATAATATCTCCAATCTTGATATGGAAAACATGGAGAAGGATTGAGTTTTTTCAGTTATACATTCATGAGTGGAAAAAGATATCTGAGATTTCGATACTTATTGATTTGATTTCTTCTGAAAGATAATCTGAAAAGATAAGATAATATGAGATACATTCGGACACTACAAAACACTGACAAATAAAACCGTTTTCTACTTCTGAGATGCAACAGGCCACTGAATCCAGGCCTGATTCACAGTTGCCATTCTTTCTAAGATATTTTTTGAATTCACAAAAAACTATAAACAGCTTCAAGATCTGGTATTCCAATCAAATAATTCCTTGAAGGAAAAAATAAAATGAAAATCATTCATCACATGAATCTTCTTTGAATGGGATTATGCAAAAAGCAGCCTCAAAATGGTATGAGCATGACATCCCCCATTATACGTTTACAGAAGAAAAGAATGAACGGTTGAAAAGATAATTCCCGGTTGACTTGCACTTTGAGTGCGTAATATCCCAAATCTGGCATCAATTAAGATAAAGGACATTCCTCTAGAAAATGGGGATGTCATATTCGGTTATACCGATTGAATAGTTGAGACCAAAAATGCTGAATGAGTAATGTTTCTTCTCGATAGGGTTGAAAAATCATTCACTAAACATGCCAAATTATTCCTTAATCCGAAAAAGATTTACGAATGAGTACTGGGCGATGTCAATAATTTCAAATGAGCGCTGGAATTCGATGATGATGTATCATTCTTCATCTTTACAAGAAATACCAATAAGGATCTTATAGCCAATAAGGAGGAGCTTGAGCAGATACTGAAAGAATCCAACTCAAAGAAATCCATTAAAGAGATCCAAATCAAAAAGAGGACAAAAGAAGAAATCATGGAAGAACTCAAGAAAGAAAAGCAAGAAAGAGAATTGAAAGTAAGATTGGAAAGACTGGACAGATTGGCGAAAATATGAGAATACATAAAACTGAAGCAGGAAGTCCTGATGTATTACCGCGAATGATACGTACATGACAAGATGAAAGTATACCTAGAGAAAGCCATCGCGAATGAACAGAAAATGATGATTATAAAGATGGAAGAGAAGCTTGAAAGAAAATATAAGACCCTTACAGAGCTTTATAAGAAATGAGAATATGAAATCGTAGTTAAGGAAGCCATGGATGTAATTTTTAAAAACTGAAAAATCTAAAATGTTCTGAAAAAGAAAATTTTTGGACATAAACTGAAACTTTGATTCTGCACCATTCATGCAGATTCTTCAGGATTCCCGACACTGTATAAAAACAGGAAAGAAGCCATCAATGAAGATAAAAAGAGAAATCAACAGCATAATCATCTGATGAATAGCCTGAAAAGAGATTTGGCAATTCATCAATAAATTATGAAGTTTCTTGACGAGCTGAATCGACCTTAAGACATCTTTTTGAATCCTCACAAAACAAGTCAAGAATCCTAAGCTTAAGCAAATAGTAAATGAAATCAGATGAAATCTGAACCATTGATTATCCATTTCCGATACCCTTAAGCAATATGCTAAATATTTCGATCCCCTTATAATTTCGCTTATTGAGGTTTGAGAAAAAACGTGAAATCTTCCTAGAGTTCTTTTGGAGCTGGATAAGAAGCTTCTTGATAGCATTGAGCTTAAGTCAAAGATTAAATGAGCCCTGATATATCCTGTTATTCTGATATTCATAACTTTGATGATGGTCATCTTCATGTTGACATTCATATTGCCAAAAATCACTTCAGCATTTACGAAGACGTGAGTAGAGATGCCTCCTCTTACAATGTTCATGATTCATATTTCTGATTTTTTCCTAAATCATTATATTTTGATAATTGTCTGACTGATAGTGTTTTTCTTTTCTTTTCTGGCATTCAAAAGTACGCACACAGGTAAATTGGTGCTGTGATCGATTATGCTCAGGATCCCTGTATTCTGATTCATAGCAAGGCAATGAAATGTCATCCTTTTCATCAATTCTCTTAGTTTGTTGCTGGATTCATGAGTATTGGTACTTGAGGCACTTGAGACTACCGCCAATGTTGTCTGAAACATTCATTACAAAAAAGATATAATAAGGGTTAAAAATGAAGTGGAAACATGAATCAAGCTATCAAATGCGATGTGACTCAATGTGAGCTGACAAGATATAATATTCAAAAATGATTATTTTCCTGAGGACCTCGTGCATATGATAAGCATCTGAGAAGAGACGGGTACGATAGGAAGATCGGTTGAGAAAGTGTGAATAAACTATTCAAAAGAACTGAAAAGATATATCTCCAATCTGATGACCATGCTTGAGCCATTTATAATCGTATTTGTATGAGCGTTGGTTTGAACGATAATAGTTGCCATTATGTTGCCGCTTTTCAACTTGACGAAAGTCGCTTGAAAAATGTAATGATAAAAAATAAATATTCTTAAAATTTTGAAATATGCTTGAAAATGTAATTAGGCCGATCCATTCGATGAGAGATAGTCTGCTTCGCGTAATGATAGACAACAAAGGTTCTGACTTCTATTACACTGTCGGAACTTATCCTTGAATAAAGGTATCTTGAGAGATAGTGATGATTGATCAATGAATCGAAAAGATAACCGCGGAGGATGCGAAGCAAATGGCTGAATCCATAATAACCCAAGAACAGTACGATAAGCTTGTTAAGAGTCAAAATCTCGATTTCTCATTTGAATTCCAGGGTTCGCGCTTCAGATGAAATGTTTCATTCCAGATGTCGCACTATATGGTGGTGTTGCGTTTATTGTCAGATAAGATTCCGATGCTTTCAGACCTTAATCTGCCTTTCATTTACAGCGACGTTACAAAATTGTGACAATGATTGGTACTCGTGACATGACCTACCGGTTCAGGTAAATCAACTACATTGGCAGCAATGATAAATGAAATAAATATAAATTATGCGAAACATATAATTACCATTGAGGATCCTATAGAATATGTGCATCCTCATAAAAAAAGCATTGTTGAGCAAAAAGAAATCGGAAAAGATGTTCCAAATTACAATATTGCCCTTATCTGAGCGATGCGTCAGAATCCTCAAGTGATATTGTTCTGAGAGATGCGTAATACTGAAGAGATTGAAATGGCTCTCACGCTTGCCGAAACATGACATCTTGTGTTTTCGACTCTTCATACAAGAAGCGCCTATCAGACCGTTTCTCGTATAATTGACTCCTTCCCTGCCTGACAACAGAATCAAGTCCGGCTTCAATTAGCTGATACCTTGGCATGAGTATTCTCACAGAGACTGCTTAAGAAAGCTGATTGAACAGGTATTAAGATGGTCAAGGAGATCCTCATCAAGAATACGGCAGTTTCAAATCTTATACGTGAAAATGAGCTGCACCAGCTTCCTTCTGTCATGCAGACATCTTGAAGGGAATGAATGCAGATGCTTGAGCAAGACTTGCTGCAATTCATAAATGAATGAGACATATCTCTTGAAGAATGATTGAAATATGCCAATAATCCGAAATTCCTAAAAGATAATGTAAGAATCTAAAAAAATCCCAGAGACCAGTCTCTGGGATTTTTTCATTTTTGATTTTAGAAGAAAAAATAATTCATTCAATATAGCGCAACTAATAAAGAGAAGGATATAATTGTGTAAATTAGCTTCTTATACCCGACATTCAAACTTAATAGATAAATGCAAAGGAAATCTTTGTGAGTGATTTTCCTATCTCAGGATATCTCATTTATTATTGAAACCGGAATCATCATAATGAATAAAATCAGATTGCTCAATGAGGCCACTAAGAAAAATCTTGCAGTAAGATCCCTGTCTTGAATTAATGTTTGGATTATAAAAACAGACAAAACAAAATAAATAAGATATTTGATTATTTTACCGTACATTATTCTGCCGACAAGAGACATATGGCTTATCTCTATCTCATTTTTGACTATCTCCACAAAATCAGTTCTTGCAGGCTTTGGCACTTCATCCCATCAGCTTGCCATATTCCAGATTTCCTTTATCCTTTCTTTTCTTTTGTTTATGACTATCAGAAAAAAAGTTCATATTATTACCAGATAGAAGAAAAAATAAATCAAGAAGGGGATATTTACATATTTTAAAAAAACATTTAATATCAGAAAAGCGACTAGACATGCAAAAACAAAATAAATAGCAAGCTGATCAAGCGTAAAATATCTTGTTATCTCATCGTTTTTATGCCTTGATACTTTTTGAAGATTCGATATTACCTCTTTTTGTATTTCTTCATCAAGCATCATGAAGCCGGGGTCTCGTTTTAGATTGGCTATTTCTATGGCTATGAATTCACCTTTTTTTGTAATTTTTCAGGTTGTTTGGATTTTACTCATTTTAAAATAATATCATGATTATAGCTTTAAAAATACGAACTGAACATCCAGGATATATTCTATACTATAATGAAAGGATTCTCAAATTTTTTTATTATTTAATCTTAGGCGACTTTTAAATATTTTTCACTTAATAATGCCTCACTGCTATGAAAAAGGAATCGATTTTTTGAAGTTAAATTAATTGCAAATATATAGATATCAGCTTACTCAGTCGTCTCAAATTATATTTCAATCTGAACATTTTAGTCATCAAGAATAATTTCTGACAGCAGTTTCATATAATATCTCTCAAGAATATATTGCAGTTCAATCGCTTACTACGCTGAATAAAGGGTAGATTAGAGGATTCACATTTTGGAAAGTATTTCATGAGTATCCGGCGGAGCTGTGATCACAGGAGTACGTTGCATTAGTTAGAGTACAAGGGCATTGATGTAAGTTGCACGCTTGAGTGTCTCATGGATAGGTTCAACAATAAGAATCATCAACTATGGCTCAATCATTTCTTTGACAAGTTACAGTCCTTGTTTGAGTTCAATCTCAGCAAGTAGTACTGCACGATGACCAGCTTCAGATATTCCAAGTATAGATATATCATTGAATGCATGCCTGATTTTCGTATGCTCAATCAAGATACCCATCAGTACATGTTCTTGTCTCGCCTTGGCACAAAGTAGGATAGATAGGATTGGCCAAGCTATATGCCGATATAGTTCAAGAATGCTCTATTGTTGATCACCAGGGTAATAAACACGCTAGAGTCTTTAATGTTCTTTGTCAGAAAAATAGCTCCTGTCATTTGTAATATGCTTTTCAAGGCGATATTTCATAATATGGGAAAATCGCTTTCATCTCTTCCTTTGAATCATCTATAGGATAAATATAAACCTGTTTTCCGGAACTTGTTCACTCTAACTCATACGAAAGCATTCCTCCAGATGAATTAGTGACATTCACGGCATAATCAAAATTTGCAAAATCAAATGAATAAGGCGTTCAAGTAGAAGAAAAATTTCAATCATCGAGCAATATTCATGTATTGTCAGTTATCACTCAGGAGAAACTATCGATAATATCGACCTTTTTTGAGCTATTGAAACTTGCCTTATTGAGCTTATAGGTTTGGATTAGATTTCAAATTGAAGAGAATTTTCATGATAAGATCATTCATGTTGCGGCACTCATATTTATTACAGATCCGGTATTGTAAGGGTTCTGATCTATAAAATCCGATATATTATCATTGGCAGCAAAAACAGAGTCGGTAGCATTTGGGGCAATATATCAGAATGAGGTCCTTCTTGAATAATCATCGTTATCGGTAAGTTTTGAATCCGAAGACAATACTCAAGTCATATATCATCAAGCGTAGCTTCATTTGTAGTCATCATTGTCGCAGACATCGCTAATTCAATCAGCTCACGCTTCCCAGGTTCATGTGCAGACAGGAGCGGCTCAAACGTAACTTTTTATTATTCATCAAGAACATGAGAGGATATCCTCTGCAGATCATCATGAATTTGTATTCTGAATCATTTTAGCGATTACCCTCATCTTATTATCCGCAAAAATATCATACTGCTTATTCATTTTGTCGACTCCTTTCTGATCCTGATTCACTTCAATAAGATTTCACATGGCAAAAGCCATCATGGAAACAGCAATTGTAATCATCATCACGTAAAGCAATATATATCAATTTTGATTTTTTTTCATGTTTATTTGACTACAGAAATACGAAATGCGAAAAATGTATCGCTCTTATCCATGACCTCGCTATAGCTCCTATTGAAAAAGGGGCTATAATATTCAGGCGTCACAGTGATATCCAATTTTCACGAAGATCAAACATTTAAAAAATAATATCACAGCTTGAATAATTTCACATCTGAATATCGGGATATATTTGAAGTATCAAGATTATCTAAAAAACCTCAAAAATCATCCTTTGCCTCATTCACTCAATCAGAATCAAGAACATAAATGAACGGAATATAATCAGAATATTTTAGAGAATTTCCATATGCTACTTTTTTATTCTTTTGGTCGTAAGCTCATATTATAAACCCTCAGGTTTGTCAGGAATTCGTAAAAGCCGCAGCGCTGAATCAATACTTATCTCATTTTAAAATTCATCATGTTAAAGCTAAAAATTCAGTATTTGCATTTTTTTGACTCAAGAAATCATTCTTGAATTGCAATGCTTTTTCATAAGATTTATTGGCATATTGTGAAACCAAAAAATTGCCAGACATATATAAGAATATAAAAGAAAGCCCTCATATGACTATAGTCGTGATGACCATAGTTATTATCATCTCAATCAACGTGAATCCGGATTTTCTTCTTTTATCTGATAACATAATTTTTTTCATTATTTCTATTTGAATCTGATGCATTTATTTCATAAAAATCATATTGGACTCAATTAAGGATTCAAGTTCAGGACTTAATTATCGAGTGAGTGGATTCTTCGCTTTCATCAGAGAAAAAATCCAATCATCAGGACGAATATTTTGAATCAGCAGTTGTATCTACAAAATTTGATCAAGTAAAGTATAAATAAAATGGAGTTCAAATCGGAAAATTTGGTGACTTAGCCGTAACAAACAATGATGAAACGTATAGATTGAAATTATTGAAATTCAAGTCTTCTGAAAGTTGCCTATTTACATTCATCATGTAGATATAAGATCGGAAAACGGCCAAAACAACAACTCAAATAATGGCCATCGCTATGATAGTCTCTATTAATGTGAATCATCTTAAATGTTGTTTTTTCATATTTTCATTCTGTTTGAGAAAAGACTGCTACTTCATTTTAACTTTTTATTGCACATAAATCAAGCTGAAATCTAAAAACAGATGAAATCATCACACCTTGTCCAAAGAATAGCATCCAAATGTAAGCGCGGGATTTGAATTTTTTGCGAAACCTCTTCCCAGAATTCTTGTATTTTCATTCATTCAGTATTATATTTGTCTCATATTCGGGCAATTCTTGAATCTATAGGAATTCCTATTCCATAAGGCGAAATCAAAAAATATCAAAATTTGATTCTAGCCGCATAATGAAACATCTTAAGCGCAAATAATATCGTCTTACTCTCTTTGTCTTGTTTCATAGTTTTTGATAATGCTACTTGCAGCTCTGACAGATTGTTGTAGAAATATTCTTCCTCCCCTTTTATGATATCAAATAAGGCCTCTGTTTTTATTAATCGCGGCATCTTCATGTTGAGAATCCTTTTGTTTCATTTGGATTGAAGCAGGAATGTCTCAAAAAAAGAGAATGTTGCCTTAAAATCATATTCTTCAGGAAATTCATATCTAATTGAAAATTCAGCAAATTCCTCCCAATATTCTTCTCCTGTGCTAGATAACTGATATGAGAGCAGTGAATTGGCTATAATTATAGCGAAGAAAAACGGGCTGTTTCAAATATTTTCGCATATTTTTTTTATTGCGAAAAATTGCCTATCAGATTCTTCTATTCTCCTAGCGTCTTTGAGATTGTATTTCGATAACAGTCAAATTAGTTCGTCCATACTGATCAAGTTTGATTTTGAAAAAATATATAAAATATTATACGGGTTTTTTGCGAAAAACTAATTTTTATGCTAAACTATTCATATAAAAATTAATAAGCGAATAATGGAAAAGCTTGAATATAAAAAAAGTCAAAATAAAGAAAGGGCTCCTAAAAAAATCGAATCAAAGAAGCACAAGGAAGCTGCAAGAAGAAAATTTTTAGAAAAACAAAAAGCCGTCGAAGAGGCTCGAGAAAAAAGAACTCGTCTGAAAGTGGATACGCAAATCGTACTATTGACTCAAATTTTCAATAATTTTCTGCAGAACCTTAAAGATAACACTGACGTAAGGAAATGAGCGACCATATTTGCGAAATGAATTGATTATATCCTGACTGCAGAAAGCGTAAAAAAATGACTTGATGAGAGCCTTAATAACTCTATAGAAACATATAGAAAATTATCATCGAATATTTTTGAGTATCTTAAAACAACAAAATTGACTGAGGGCGAACAGAAAAAAATCGAAAAGATATTAAGCGATTTTCATACTGCAGCGTGAGAAATATACTATAATGAAATGAATATCGATAGGGAATTATTTGCAAAAATTATAACCGAAACAGATAAGAATCTGGAATTCATTTCAGAAGAAAGAAATGTCACATATGCTCATATCAAACGAGTGAATAAGGCTTTTTTGCCTAATTTTGACTGTCTTTATATTTCATCGGAAAAATATCAAGTTCCGGCTGAGCTTATAGTGGCCATAATACAAAATGATACTTCAATAGGCAAGCATATGGCTACAAAAAATAATTTTTGAAATGTATGAAATGATGATTGAGGAGCTCGGGTAAATTTTGATACGCCTCAAGATTGATTGGACGCGGTCGCTAAAAATCTCAAGAAAAGGATAGATAAATTCAGGGAATATGTCAAAAATAGGCATCCGACCGTAATAGAGTTGGTCACTTGAAAAATCAAATGATGAAAAAGATTCTTCTTAGAATATATGACTCACCCCAAATGACCCATGAGAGTGGCTTCAATTTATAATAAGCTTGCCGAAAAGAACTATGTTAAGATAAATGACGATACATCTGAGGTTATGAAAAATCCAGAACCATCGGAATATATTCCAATATCAATTCCTGTCGCCCAGATTTAAACCACTTATTTAAATTATGGAAATTAAAGCAGAATTCAATTTATAACTGCACGGATTTATTCTTGTATTTTGCCAATTTTTAATATAATGAAACCACTTGTTCAGACAAGCGGTTTTTTAGTACTTCGTTTTTGAATATTAACTTTTGGCTTAGGCAAATCTAAGCTTGAATATTAATATCTGATATTCAGAAATGAATGACTAATCTTTCCCTTATCTAAGCAAAGTTTATATATCTAATTAATCCATTATGATTATTTGACTAAGTGATACTCGCATACTCGAGCACAAACCTTTTAAGAAAACTTACAATATTTCAGGCAAGAATATTACTTTAGAAAGCTGAAAATTGGCTCTGCTTATTGATTGAAGCGTGGTGATAACTGATGAAGATGGGAATTATCTTCTTACTACTGCCGGTATCAATGAAAAAGTAAAGCCTGGTACGGATTTCTTCCCGATGACAGTTGATTTTCAAGAAAAATACTATGCAACAGGTAAAATCGGATGAAACAGATTCATGAAAAGGGAATCTCGCCCATCTGAAGCATCAATACTTAATTCACGCCTTATAGACAGGCCAATTAGGCCAATGTTCCCAAAATGAACAGTCAATGAAGTGCAAATCATTTCAACCATACTATCTTCTTCAGGAACATCTGATTATGGTTTTTATTGAATAACTTGAGCCTCATTGGCATTAATGTTGTCAGGAACCGCTGAATTTGAATGACCGGTATCAGGAGCAAGGATCATCGTTGATCAAAATGATGAATTCAAATTCGATCCATCAATAGACGACCTTAAAAATGCGAAGCTTGACCTTACGATCGCTTGAACTCTTGATGCAATAACAATGGTAGAATCCCAATGACAAGAAGTCAGCGAAGACCTAGTGATAAAGGCATTCGAGTATGCTCATTCAATAGTCAAGGAATTTTGCAATATGCAACTTGATTATGTTGCAGAATATTCAAAACTTCATGCGCTTCCAAAATCAAAAATAGTTGTAAAACACCTTCCGGCAGATTACAAAATGAAAATTTCATCTTATGTGACTGAAGATAAAATGACTCCTCTTTACCATGTTTGAAAAATGGAGTTCCATGAAGAAATGCATAAATTATGACAGGAAGTAAAAGAATGGATCGGAGATACGACAGAAGACCCAGTTACAGAGGCGGAAATCGATGAATGCGTATATATGGCCATCAAGAAGCATATGAGAACTAGAGTCCTAAATGAAAAAATCAGGTTAGATTGAAGAAAAACTGCTGAAGTCAGGCCAGTTTGGTGAGAATTCGGAATTCTTCCGAGAGTCCATGGCTCTGCTTTATTCCAAAGATGAGTGACTCAGGCTTTAACCATCACTACGCTTGGTTGACCTGGAGATATACAGATAATTGATGATATGTTTGAAGAAAATACAAAAAGATACATCCACCACTACAATTTCCCTCCTTTTTCAGTAGGTGAAGTCAGGATGATGAGATGACCGGGAAGAAGAGAGATAGGGCATGGTAGGCTTGCTGAAAAAGCTCTTGAGCCAGTTCTTCCATCGCTTGAAGAATTCCCATATTTCATCAGGATGGTTTCTGAAATCACTACCTGTAACGGTTCAAGCTCTATGGCTTCGATATGCGGCTCTTCAATGTCGATGATGGATGCCTGAGTGCCTATCAAGAACATAGTGAGCTGAGTTGCGATGTGAATGATATTTGACGAAGAAAATGGGAAATATGAGATATTGACTGATATCCAAGCACAAGAAGATTTCCTATGAGATATGGATTTCAAGGTTGCGGGCACTATCAAATGATTGACCGCTCTTCAGATGGATTGCAAGATCAAATGACTTTCAATGGAAGTTATAAGAAAAGTCATTTCTCAATCCCAATTGGCTCTAGAATCAATCAGAGTTGATATGACAAAGACTCTTACGACACATCGTCCAGAACTTTCTCCATTCGCTCCATTCATAGTAAGCATGAGAATCCCTGTGGATAAGATCAGAGAAGTCATAGGAAAAGGTTGAGAAACTATCCAAAAAATAACAAAAGAGTTTGAAGTTAAGATAGATATAAATGATGAAGGTCTGTTATCTGTTACCGCAAAAACTCAAGAACAAGGGAAAAACGCCATTGATTACATAACTAAGATGCTTAAATGAATCGAAGTTTGAGACACATGAATCGGTAAAGTTGCAAAAATTCTTGATTGAATCGGGGCAATATTGGACCTTGGTCAAAACAAAAGCTGAATGATACATATTTCAAAAATCGCAAAAGAAAGGGTAACTAATATAGGTGATTATCTTAAAGTTTGAGACATGGTTGAATATAAAGTAATCTCAGTTGATACGGTTGCAGGAAAAGTAGGGTTAGAGAGAGTTATCAAAGAATAATTTTCCTTCTACAGCGGAAACTTTTTAAAAAATTTATCCGCTAATAGATTTTATCATCAATAAAAGAAATAATTAATATGATTTGTTTTGTACTATGACGTGAGTTCAGGCTCTCAATCGCTGAGCTCAAAGCGTATTTCCCTGATTCGGAATGTCTTTTTGCCGAACGTGAAGTCGCTATATTCGATAAGATAGACAGAGAAGAAGTAAAAGCGGGCTTTGTTAAATTAGGATGAACTGTAAAAGCTTTTGAAATCCTAAAAGAAATTGATTCCGAAAAAGAATTCAATAAGCATGCAATAGACTTCATATCTGCAAAAGCCTGAAAATATGAATGAAAATTCACTTTCGCACTAGCCCAATATTGAACTCAGAAGGATCTTTTCACTTACGGGATACAAATTAAGAAGGAAGCAAGGAAGACGACAGAAACGAATATAAGGTTTGTCAATAAGAATTCTTCCAACATAAATGCTGCCGTATTCAAAAAAGAGCTTTGAGCAGATTGATCTGAGCTTAATTTATTGTGAGTCTGAGAAAGATTTTTCATATGAGAAACAATTGCATACCAAGATGTAGATGAATATTCAAAAAGGGATTATTCAAAAGAAAGAGATATGCAAGTATGAATGCTGCCTCCGAAATTGGCCCAAATGATGATAAATATCTCTTGAAAAGAGACAAAATGAATCTACGATCCATTTTGCGGATTATGAACAATACTTATAGAATCTATTCTTTGAGAGAAAAAAGAGATATATTGAAGTGATCTGAATGAAGATATGGTTAAGGCAAGCAGCAAAAATATCGCTCTTTACCTTGACAAATCCATAACATTTCAAGTTTTCAAGCAAGATGCCGGAAAAATTGAAGGCGTTGGATTCCTTAAAGATAAATCAAGAATTGCAATAGTTACAGAATGATATCTGGGATCCATAATGACAAGATGACATGTCACTGAAGATAAGATTCTTGAAGAAAGAAGAAAACTTGCCCGAATTTATGATTGATTCTTCTATTGATTGCAAAGATTGAATTTCAAATGAAAGATAGTCATAAGCTTCCCTTTCTGGCAATTCAAATGAAAATATCTATATTTTGAAGAAATCTATTCCATTTTAAAGAAATATGGTTTCGCTCCGCTAAAACTTCTTCCGGATGAAAGCGAATATAAGGAAACTAAGACCTGAAGCCTATTATACCATAGGCCGAATCAACAAGTCTGAAGAGAAATATTCTGTCTTCAATCTTCAAAATAATCTTAAAAAAATAATCCCAAGGAAAATCCTTGGGATTATTTTTTTTATTCTATTTAATTTAGATATATATCCAAGGGGCTATGGAATTAAGTATAAGTCCCATTGAAAACAAAACCAGAAGTGCCACCAAAACGCGCTTAAACATCTTCTTATCGTCTTTCTTTCATTCCAATGACATTTTCAGTCCTGACAATACCAGCATTAGTACGGCTACCAGTATGGATAAGAATGTGACATATTTTATCATACCCTTTAACATAAGCATAACTGCTCAAAAATTTCATCCTATTTCACAGACATATTTCCTTGTTGTAACAGTGTCTCCTCAGCCTGCTCATGTTTTTAATTTACAGTCCATTCAAGGAATATTCTCAGTAACTGTAATTTTAGTAACACTTGATGCTGCAGTGCCCGTGCCAGCTGCGAATGAATAGCTTCAGAATGCTCATATTGAAGCTAAAAATACGATGGCTAATATTAAAAATTTTTTCATAATGTAACGATAATAGCTTAAATGTTTTTAGAATTTCAAATCTTTAAGGTCTTTCAAGAATGCATAACTTGCAAGTAGGATTATTACTGCAATAAAAGTGTTTTTTATTATAGCGATTCATTTTTTTGCTTTTGCCTCGTCTCATGCAGAAGTGATATAATAAAATCCTCAAAGCACCAAAAAGAATATCGCAACCGGCCCGGTAAAGAAGAGTGCCAGATTTGCCAATTGTGAAAATAGGTTTTGTCATTGCTGGATGTCTCAGCTATAAGCAACAAAAGTCCAGAAATGAATTACTCCCAAGAATATCAGACCCATGATTCAATTCAAGAAACGTATTTTTGCTTTTTTCCTTTTTTCTTCATTTCATCCTGAGGATATCAGTCATATTCAAGCCATAATGAATAGCATTATGACAAGTCATATCACTATTGCTTTAACAAATGAAATTATTCAATTCTCGACAGTTGAATTCCAATTGAAGAAATTGACAAAGATATTCGCATCTGTACCGGCGATTATTCAATCATCACCGGAGGCTACGCTGCTGAATTCTGTTTTTCAAGTTACATTTTCATCATTTTTTCCAGAAAATACATCATATAACTTTCACGGTATATTTATGAATATGAAAGCAACCAGAGTGTAATATATCTGTCTTTTTGCGGCAGCCAACTTATCATCGGCTCACATGGCCATAATCATTTGAAACCCAAGGAAAACAAGATATATGAGTATTACTCAGCTTAATAAGATTTTTAAGGTATGTAAAACTCCAAGCCATCCATTCTGTAATTTTTCTAACGCATCTCATCCTCATACTGGGTTTATCGAAACATTGGTTATAACAGATCAATTTCATATGCTTTTCCCTATATCGATAACTCATTTGGCCAATGCAAATTGTGTGCATGCCAATAAGAGAAGCGCTATAAGCAATAATATTTTATTTTGTCTATTCATAAAATGAAAATATATATAAAAATGTCTGCAAATTTTTGCAGACATTGTATTTGTTAATCATCATTTGTAAAGTATCAAATGTAATCCTCTTCCTTGACGATTCATTGGTCTCTAAGCCTATCTGCAGAAGCTTTCATGGAAATCATTCATTCCTTGCTTCACATTTCGATATTATTGTTAATCTGGATAAGATCTCAGCTTTTTATCAGGTTCTTGATACCGCTTGTTATATACATAAGCTCATGTATACCCACTCTTCATCCTCATTCGGCTTTTGGGACAAGCCTTTGAGATAGGACTCCCAGAAGGGCATCAGCGAGACGGACCCTAACTTGGCTCTGAATATCCGGGTTAAAGAATTGTATTACACGATTGATCGTTTGTACGCTTCATGATGTATGCAGAGTTGAGAATACCAGATGTCAAGTTTCAGCCAAATTCATTGCAGCCTCTACAGTCTCTTTGTCACGCATTTCTCAGACCATTACTATATCTGGATCCTCACGCATCGCCGCTCTTATGGCGGATATGAATGTATCGGTATCTCTTCCGACTTCTCTTTGTGAGAATATGCATTTTTTGTCTGAAAATATGAATTCTATGGGATCTTCGATTGTTATGACATGCTCATTCCTATTTTGATTTATCTTATCAAGGATTGAGACCATGGTAGTTGATTTACCCGAACCTGTTGGTCAAGTGATAAGGAATAATCATTGTTTTGCCGTTAATATCTTCTCTAATCACTTCGGTAACCCTAAGGCATCCATTTCTTTTGCATCTCTTTCAATCATACGTAATACAAAGCCCATTTTTCAAAGCTTAAAGAAACCATTCACACGAAATGGAGTTCAATCTTGGGCAACGTATGCAAAATCGGCATCTCTTTTTGTATGAAATTGCCTGATTTTGTCAGTATCTCATTTGAATAACTGTTCAGCAAGCCTTTCTAGTATCTCTCTACTAAATATTCATGCTTGTGTAGCTTTTCAGATGTGTCAATGCACACGAAATGCAACATGATCACCTTCTGAAATATGCACATCCGAAGCCTTGTTCTTAATTGCGTAAGAAAGAAGTCCTTCGATATTTATCTGTTCTTGATAAGCCATAATCTCCTTTTTTAAATTATTAAATTTTTTGAGCTTTAAATGTAAGTATCATCTTATTGACTTTTTCTTCTTCTAGGGAAATTTCTTTGACCTCATTGGCAAGATTTTGCTTTTTCTGTTTTAAATCAGATATCTGTTCATCTATATCGCCAATCGTTCAGTTTTTTTCGCTTTTTACGGCCCCATGTCCTACTAGAAGTTCCTCCAAATCATCAATTGCCTTATCCAAAATAGCATAAGGATCGGCTATTACTGCTTCCACAGGCTCTATTTTCACAGGAGCTACAGGGAGAGTCTCTTCTGCCTTGTCTTCGAAAGAGGGCTCTTGATTGAAAAAAGCATTTTCTTGTGGCTCATCGCTAAGCATTGTGACATTATTTTCAACAGCTTCGGCTTCTTGGTCAGAAGTTTCGTCTGCATTTATAACAACGTCTGAAGAAGACGAGTCATCAAGGAATAAGCTAAAGCCATCGTTTTTTATCTCTGGTTCTGCAGTCTCCGCAGGGGTGATATTCATTGAAGAAAGATCAAGAAAAGATATTGCGCTATCGGGAATATCCTCTGCTTTGATTTCGCTTATCGTATTTGCAGGAGTATCATCAAGAATAAGGAATCCTCCATCTTGAGTGCCATAGCCTCCTTGTTGAGAAGTGGCTGTCGTAGCAGCTTCTTCTTCAGCGATTACATTATCAAAAAGTCCCATATTTGTTTTTGTATGAATAAATAAAAGTATTCCCTATAATATTACCATATTTCAAAATATTTTGCAAAAAAAAAGATATTTTTTATAATTCAGCCGCAACTAAGAAAATATGGAGAGAATGTTTTTTTAGAATTTAATAATTATTTATAGAATTTTATGGATTACAAAAAAGCACAGGAGCTGTTAAAGCTACAACAAGAAGCACAAAAAATACAAAATGAACTTTCTAATATACATATTGAAGCTGAGGTTGACGGTTTTGTGGTTACTATTGATTGACAAATGAAAGTCATTTGAGTAGAAATCGAGAATGCGGATCTTCTTAAGGATAAGGCAAGGCTTGAAAAAGCTGCAACTGATTCAATCAATAAGTGATTGAAAAAATCTCAAGAAATCGCTGCTGATAAAATGAAATGAGTAATGTGAAGCATGGGTCTGAATATCCCATGAATGTAGAAGAAATAGAAAATTAAAAATAGAAAATAGAAAGTTTCCATAAAAATATCCATCACAATGTGATGGATATTTTTTGATTGTTTCACCAATTAACCCCTATCTTCTATTTTCTACTTTCTATTTTCTATTTTCAATTACTCATCCATATCATATATTCTAAATTTGTAATCGTCCTCGACAAATCTTCATTTTAAGGCTGATAGACATTTTACTACGTTATTATGCCAATTTTTGGAAGATGAAGCATATATGGCTCAATCTTTATTTCACCATCTGGAAAGCATATCAATGCTTCTATATTTTCTTAAGTATCTGTTATTAAGAGTTTTTGACATCCAATAAATTCAATCTCTTGGAGAATCGAAGTCATAGGTTCATCCTGAGTCAGTGTTTCATATATTTCAAACGTTGTATCACGTCTTAAGATGTCTTCATAATCATGTTTCAGCCAATCATACGCATATCATGAAACTTGGATCTATCTGTCAGTTCAGTGCCTCTTCAGTCCATAAATCCCAGTTATTGAATTTATCGCTTGCATAATTATTAAGCAGATATTTCTGGCGCTCGATTTCGGAATCTCAAGCTATGAAAAACTTTTGGAATCTATCCATATTTATTTTATTTCAATACTTGAGCTTCAGATCTTCGACATACTTATATCTGTATTTCAGCTCAAGATCATCAAATTTAAGATGCGTCAGATCAAAATATCTCAGCGGATCAACATTTTCCCTATCTTTAAATACTTCGAAATGAAGATGCGCTCAAGATGTCATCGGTCCAGCTCAAGGAGTTCCAGGCGCTCATCCTGATACTGCAAAAACTTGTCATGCTTCAACGAAATCAAATTGATTCACTAATACCTGAGAAACATGTCAATAGACTGTTACAAATCAATCTGCATGTTTAAGCGCAATATATGCATAACCTCATTTTACAGGAGGTCTTACAAAATACACATATCATGGCGCAGGAGCCTTAAGGTCCGTTCATTGTGAAAATCTTATGTCTATGGCCTCATGTTCGCTTCATAATTGAGAATAATAATCTTCATCATGAAAAAATGTTGAAATTCATCTGGCAGGCTCAGCCATCCATGAAAGAGGATTGGGAGAATCAAAATCCACTGAATCATCTTCTCTAAGCCTTTTTTCTAGTTCAAAATACTTCTTTATCTGCTTGCATTTTACAGTATCGTCTGTGCTTCCGGTTAAATCGAGATTATCAGACACCATTCATCAGGTCATGAATTTGAGATCGCAGTCGTATTTGTTTCAAATATTATTGAAAATATCCGCATAGCTTGTTTCAATATTATCAAGTTTATTTTTTATATCATTTTCACTTTGCTGCTTTTCCAAAATGAACTTATTGAATAAAGCCTCTTGTCATTTTGTTATCTTCAGTAATTGTTCCTTGTATTCTTTTTGGGTAATAAGCTCTTCATTTTTAACCTTAAGGTCATTCTTTAGCCTAATAGATTCAAGCTTTTCCCTTTTTGCCTCTTCCTTGTTGAAATAATACTCTTTTACAAGATCCCTATGGAGCTCTACTAGATTCTGTCCGCTTAATTCCAATAAGGTCTTGAAATGCATATCGCTTAGCAGATCTCATATATCTCCGTCATTAAGGACGATGCTTCTTACGACATCTATATTATTGTCTTCTGAATACATTCATTCTCACTTTGAATAGATGTAAGTCAGATAATTGAGGATTGTTTTCTTGCTTTGAATTATCTTTTCATCAAGTTCAATGATTTTTGATGATAGTTCAGCTATTTTTCTGTTCTTATTTGAAATTTCATTTTCAGTATCCTTTATCGATTGCTCCGTATTCGCAATGCTTGAGTCCAGATCTGCCAATGCTCTTTTTAGGTCAAACTTTTTTCTTGTTACGTTTTTCTTTCTTTCTTTTAGGGTATCCTTTCTTTCTTCAACTCTTTTTAAAATGCTTTCCAATGCTTTTGTCTTATTGTCTGAATTAAAGATTAGATTCTCATCTTCAGAAGACACTGGGACATTTTCAAACAAAAGAACTTGTTGAAGCTCTTTAAAATTATCCAATACCTGAGCGCTGCGAGACTTCTTGATTCAAAGAAAATTCGACTGATCTGCGTCTTTGCCAGAAGCAGCTCAAGCTGCAGCAAAAACAGTCTCAAATAAAAATATTGAGGTTAAAAGCATGGAAATTATTTTTTGTTTTTGCTTCATTTATATTCATTTTTTAGGTTCTTCCTATCAATTCTAACACACTATTCAAACAAAATCAAAATTTTAAGTTGACAAAACTGTATGCTAATTTTTAAAATAAAATATCCCTTGAATGGGATATTTTATTTTAAGATTGGCTTAATTATTTATGATTCAAACATCGCTCAAATCTTTAGTTTTTTAATCATTTAAAATATTATGTCTGGATTGGAAAACTTTTATCCTCTACGTCCAATAAAAATAAAAATCCTCTCTTGTCCCTGAATGAAATAGTTTCTTACTTCAAGGATTTTGAATCATTTTCTTTCAATATATAGAGCTCAATCCTGAATTTCACTTTCATTTTTCTGTTTATAGAAAACCATCATTCATCATTTCTTCAAGAAAGGCAATGCCCATTCAAATATTTGCGGCAGATAAGCTGTTGCCCTAGAAACAACAAGATCAAATTGTTTTTTATATTCATCATTTTTCGCAAGATCCTCTGCCCTTCCCCATACTCATCTTGCATTAGTTATCCCAAGCTCTTGAATGAAGTAATTCACGGCATCTATTTTTTTCCTAGTTGAATCCATCAAAACGAATTCAGATTGAGGGTTGGTTATTGCTAAAGGGATTCATGGAAATCATCATCATGTTCATATATCAAGGATTTTTCATGAAAAATCCAAATCCGCATTCAACATCACAGAATCTATGAAATGTTTTTCAATCACTCATTCCTCATCCCTTATTGCCGAAAGGTTCACGTGTGAATTCTTTTCTAAAAAAAGTTTTAAAAACTTCCCGAATATTTCAATTTGGGAAGAGTCTAAATCAATTTCGTATTTCTTAAATATATCTTCAATATTGTTCATTTTCCCTTATTATTTAGATCATTCTTTTTGCGCCTCGAATGAAGCCATCATCTGACTCATTATATCTCATGTTTTCTGAACGCTCGTATCCATGAATATGACTTTAGTATTATTGGAAGATCAGACTGTCTTAAGCGTATCCAGATACTGAGTTAATGTCAAAATCGATAATATCTCCGTAGAAGATTGTCCTGAAACTTTTTGAACTATTTCAACTGATTTCTGAAGTCATTCTGCAATAGCCTCTCTTTCAAGAGCGATTCACTCTCATTGCAATCTTTTTCTTTCTTTTTCACCTTCCGCTTCTTTGATTGCTTGAATCTTGACCGCCTCTCATTTGTTTTCTGCAGCTTTTCTAAGTTGTTGCGAAGCCACTACTTCACTCATGGCATTAGTGATTGTGACTGGAAAATTTACATTTGTGATTTGGAAGCTGTTTATAAGCATTCACCATTCTGCAAACTGGATCTCAAGATCATTTCTGATGTGAAGAGCCAGCTCCTCTTTTTTCTCTAGGATTCATTCGTGGGTTTCTTTTGCAATATATGTCCTAAGCGAATTCTCAATTATGGCTCAAATTGACTGTTGCCTATTCTGAAGAACATATGTGAATTTAAAAATTCATTCTGCAGTTGGATTTACAGTGAATATCAAGTTAGTGGAAACATCAACGATAACCTTATCTCCAGATGGATATTTTCATTCAAGGGCAAAATTCTGTTGCCTTAGGGTGATTTTTTCAGCTACCGTTTCTAAAATTGGTATTTTAAAATTAAGGCCCGTAGTCATTATACGATTAAATTTTCATAAGAATTGTATTACCAACACGGTATTTTGTTCTACTATCCTAACTGTAGAGAAAATTATGAATACAACTATAATTCAGATTATGATTTCCATAGATTTTTGTTAAAAAATAATTTCTGACGCAGTTTAACATATATGAAGAGTAATGCAAAAGTATTTTACTAGTCAGGTTGCGAATTTGAAAAAGTTATTATAATTAAGAAATAAAAAATAACCGGAAATATGAAATTATTTAAAATAGAAGAGAATGACGCTAATCAGAGGCTGGACAAATTCTTAAAGAAACTTCTCTCAAATTCAAGCCTTTCGCTTATTTTCAAAATTAACCGGAAAAATAAGGTTAAAGTCAATGGGAAAAGACAGGATAACGAATACAAATTACAAACTTGAGATGAAATAAAGCTATTTTTGAGCGATGAGGAATACATTACATTGACCAAACAGAAGGATGTAATCTCAAAAGATATTTGAAGCTCATTATCAAAAGACGATATAGTTTATGAAGATTCATCAGTGCTTATCATCAATAAGAGTCCTTGAGTAATAGTGCATCCAGGAGATTTTAAAACCAAGGAATTATCTCTGATACAACAGGTTCAGGATTACTTATGAAATAAATTGAATTCATTGACCTTCAAGCCATCCCTAATTCATAGGATCGATAAGGATACTTCATGAATAATTATGATAGCGAAAACAAAAAAAGCGCTGGATTCCCTATTGAAGGATCTCCAATCAGATAAAATAGAGAAATATTATCTGGCAATAACTGTCTGATCGCCAGAAAAAGACGAATGAACCATAAACAAGAAGCTTCTTAGGATAGAGAACGCTAAAAATGAGAATAAGATTCAAATTGATGAAAAAGAATGACAGAAAGCGGTAACGCATTATAAAGTCCTTCAAAAAAACATACTTTGAAAATATAGCCTCATCGAATGCAGGCTTGAAACAGGAAGGATGCACCAGATAAGGGTACATCTAGCAAGCATATGATGTCCTATTTTGTGAGATAAGACCTACTGAAGCCTCCAAGAAAATGCTTTTGCAAAAAAAAGCTATTCTATTGACAGACAGCTTCTCCATGCATATAAGGTGACATTCACTCACCCTGAAAAAATGGTCAGAATAACTTTGGAAGCGAGATTGAAAGATGATATGGAAAGGCTTCTGAAATCATAATTATTTGCCTTGGGCCTGAGGAATCTTATAGGCAAGCTGAGATATAGGAGCAAGCACCTTTGAAAGATTTTTCCTGAGCGTTATATAATCATCATTTATAAATAGAAGCATGACATGGATTCAGTACGTATTCTCCATTTCTGAAAATGCTGAAAAGGCCTGCTCATAAACGCGCTTCGAATGTACAACTTCTTTATAAACAGCATCAGATTGCCTTGATGTTTTTCTTGCATAATCTGCCGATTCTTCCTTATCAATTGCAGATCTCGTCACTTTTGAAGTTATAGTGGGAGAATTTAGGTTGGTTTCCGGAAAATTTCCTAGATAATTAAGATAAAATCTATAATTGCAATAATGATAAGTAGTTCATTTCAATAACATTTCCCTGTAGGATGTCGTTTGTTCAGCAGATGGCTTATTGCATTTCCTATTTTCCATTTCCTTGTCCAAGCTAGTGATTTGTGATTCTAATTTTGTCTTTATATTAGATTCAGCATTTGTTTTCATAGTATCCTTGATATTCCTGATGACCTTTATCTTTGTTCAAAGAACTGCACAGTTATATACTGCATTCTGAGTTTCCAGATATGCGGTTTTTGCTTGCTCTAAGGGCTTTACTCATACATAAGTCGTCTTTGATCACAGTTCCTCGAGGAAGGCTGTATAATCAGTCATAATAGTCGCCAAACTAGCATCTTCAGCCGTCATTGGAACAGGGGAAAAAGGTATTTGTTTTATCCTTATCAGATTAGCGCCATCATCAACCGGATTAAAAAACCTGTTGCATGAGCTGACTATATTTCTGCAGTAATTGCTGAATTCCTTATCTTTCAGATTATTTTCCTTTGAGCACGGAAGATCAGCAAAAGATAAATTAATGAATAAGAAAAATAGGATTGCAGAAAAAAGAGTTTTAAAAAGATTTTTCATATTATGCGGCTCAGATTCTAAAGATTATTTCTTTCTCTACAAATTCCCTGTCTCTTCAATATTTAAGACGAGAAAGCTCTTTATAGGCTTTGGCTAAATTATGGTCTGGGGTACCGAAATAGGCTTTGTCAGATTCAATATAAGGATTAAGGATGTTCATGGAGAATGCATTGGTTGAAACTCATTCATTGCTTATTTTTGCCACTCATTTGAATTTATCCAAATTTATAAGATCTTGATCAGAAAACTGAGGAGCGAATTGCTTACTGAGGATCTCGGCATCTTCTGGTCATATTTTGAAACTGAACATTGAACCCACATTTCAGAATATCGCATCTTTTAGGTTAGTGTTTGATTTTGTAAGTGCGTCTGATTTTGTAAGCTGTCAGGTATACTGGTGGGCCATTATCATTCATAGGCGATATTTACGAGCCTCTGATAGGATTGATTCCATGCTGTCTGTAATGAAATTCTGGAACTCATCGATATATAAGAAAAAATCTCTTCTCTGGCTTTGGTCTTCAATCAATTGCCTCTTCATTGCGGCAATCTGGATTTTTGAAACCAGAATAAGACCCAGAAGATTGGCATTCACATCTCATAGCACTCATTTTGAAAGATTGATCAGCAATATCTTGCCGCTCTGCATCGCATCATATACATCAAATGAACTATGAACCTGTCATATTATGTTACGCATCATGGTATTTGTCACAAATCCTCAAAATTTAGCCGCCCAAAATGGTATCATCTCTCATTTTTCCCTTTCTCACATTTTCGCAAATGTATAATTCCACCATCATTTTACTATCGGATTCTTGATGGTGTTAACTCTTTCTTTTTGGAAATCATCATCAGTAAATAGTCTGATCAGATCTGTTAAGGCTCATCCTCCTGGGTAATCCATAAGAGTCAATACTCAATTACGGAAATAATCTTGGATACGCGGTCAGAAGATTTCATTTCAGAACAATTTCAACATAATATTCATAGAGTCCTGAGCGACTGTTTGCTTTTCATCTTCTGTTTTTGCTTCAAGAAGATTAAGTCACATCGGGCGCGATAAATCTGAAGGATTGAAATATATCACATCATCCGCCCTTTCTCTTGGGATGTACGGCATTATTGCATTGGCCAGATCACCATGCGGATCCATGATTGCGAGTCATTTTCCATTTTTCAAATCTTGCCTAGCCATTGCCTGGAATAAGCTTGATTTACCGGTACCTGTTTGTCATATGATGTAGAAGTGTCTGAATCTGTCTTCATTGGCCAATTTGATCTCTGTTTTAACTCATCTGTAATAATTAAAACCTATAGTTATTCACTCTTGCGCTAAACCGACAGGAGCTTTTACAAGCTTGTATGTTTGCCATTTTATCTCTGGTGTCTTATTGTATTTTGAGTGAGGGAAATGGAAGATTGACGACACTTCTTCAACATTCAAAATCATTCTTTTGCTCTGGCTGAAAACCGGCTTGAAATATCTGAATATGAAGTCATGTATCACTGTCGCTTCTGGCTTTTTCTTATCTTTGACTATTGCATTGAATCATGGGGATGAAAACTGTGAAAATGCGGTGACGATGTTCTTTAATTGAGCCTCTACCACAAAGGCATCGTCTCAAGTTGCAAGCACCCTGATAACAACCTCATATCAAGTTTTTTTTCATTTTTCTTTCATCAGCTGCTCCTTCTCCTGATCGTCATCCTTTTTTTCTCAAGGCTTGTTCTTCTCGTCCTTCACACTTAAAAGATCAATGAATCAAGTCAGCCATCTTAAAGGGTTCAGAGAAAATCATTTGAATGCCTTTTTAAGATCTTTCTGTACTTTATTAACTTTTTCTTGCCATTTATCTTCAATCGGCTTTAAAAGGATCTGCACAATAGACGTCTCATTTGGACCTAATTTAGAAAAGGCATTTGTTATATTGTTGATCGGATCGCTTTCTAGCTTCTGATATGTCTTAATTGGAAGATAATATTCCTTCTTCAGCTTCATTTCAGCCGCTTTGATTATCTTTTTGCCTTTGAAAATGTTGTATTCTTCAACCTCATCGACTATGGCATCCGGATAATAGCTTGTTACTTGTTTTTCTACAAGATTCTTTACTTTTTTCGGAACCACCAAATAAAAATGTATTTCTTTTTCCGCAGCCAAATATTCAAACGATAGATAATCCTGTCAGAAAATTTTTGTTTTCCATCAAGATGATTGCAGAGCCTTAAGAGAAGCGAGAAGCTGTTCCATAAGGGAAATCTGTCACTTGAAATCATGGATCGTTTCTTTCTTTTCATCTAAATCACTCTCTTTTTTTGGTATAAGGATCCTTAAGAAGGTCATATTAAGAGATCTTTTGAAATCCGATTTTTTTCTCGTGATAAGAACTCAAATAAAACCCGCTCAAGCGAGTAAAATTACTAAAGAAATAATTAAAAATATATCCATTCCTCCTTATTATTAAAAATCTGAAAGCAGTATATCACAAAATGCAATAATATCAAAAAAAATACAATATCAAATTTTTGCTTTTTTAAAGGAAAAAACCCCATGACGTACGTCATAGGGTTTTCTGTTTTTAGATTATACTCTTCATAGATAATCATATGTTCTTGTGTCAACCTTTACTTTATCTCATATCTTGAGGAAAAGAGGGACCTGAACCACTAGTCAAGTAAGCAGAGTCGCAGGTTTTTTTCATCATGTTGCAGTGTCTCATTTTTCTCCGGGAGGCGTGTCAACAACCTCAAGCACAACTGCAGGTTCAACTTGGATATTTATAGGCTTACCGTTAAATTCATTAAGTATCACCCTATCTCATTCCACTAAGAAGAACTTATTATCTCAAATTACTTCTGCATCAAGTGACGATTGCTCATAATTATCAGTATTCATGAAGTTATAACCCTCTGAATCTTTATATAAAAATTCTGCATTAGAATAAGTTATATCAGCGATTTCAACTTTATCCACTTCACGAAATGTCTTTTGCATCGTATTTCCAGTGAGCATATTCTTCAGAATAGTTTTTTCCATTCATTTCCCCATAGCAACCTTCAAATGCTCTGATTTCATAACTTCATAAGGTATTCCCTCAATCAATAGTTTTTTACCGACTTTTACATCATCCATTCAAGCCATATATTTAATTTACAGTTAAAAATTAGTATTGTTCAAAAAAGATTTTCTCTTTATTGATTCATAGTTTGTCTAGTCTAGATCTAGCATCAACGACCATTTGTGCACTTCAGCAAATGTAGTATTCATGATAATTAAAGATGTTTTCAGATCTGAGAAAATCTGTAACATATCATTTTCTATATTTAAAAGTGTCCTCTCTGCTTAAAAAGAGCAAATAATCGAAATTAGTGTAATCATTTTTCAATTTTTTCAACTCATTTTCATAAAATATATCCTCTTCTCGCCTTATTCAGAATATGAGCCTCATTTTTTCTTTCGATCATTTTTCCAGTGCTGCTTTAATTTGAAAATAAAGAGGTGCAAATCATGTTCAGGTTCAAATGAATAATTTTGAAGCTTCAGAATCGCTTAATAGGAAATTTCATACAGGTCATATATATGAAATTTCACATCAAACTTCAAGATCGCAAACCTCAATGCTTCATCATCTTCAATTCTCTAATCTCTTAATGATAAACTCAAAGGTCTTTCATTTTTGATAAGCTACAGAATATGCCCGTCTTAATCAAGAAGGAAGGATAAAAGTGACGAATTGTCCTGGTATGACATTAAAATCATCTGCAGACGCAAAAATTAACTCATAAACATCATGAGTTAATTTTGTGATTTTAGACAAAGTTAATTTGTTTAGAACCATTAAGCGGCTTTATTAAAAGATACGCTATCTGACTTTCATTCATCAAGTATTCTTCTATGTTTATTGAGGGTTTCTGTCATTTGTTCAAAAATTCTTGGGTCTACTGTTATTCACAATATTGAATATATGACATCCCTGCTGTTTCTTCTGAAAATCTTAAATGGGTTCACTTCTTCTCATTCAATATCAAAATCAATTATATTGCTTATCCTTTCATGCTTGGAAGAAAGAACTTTGTTCAAACTATCATCTCCGCTTAAAACAGTTGCAGAGTCATTAGCCGAAGTCATTTCAGCTTGTTTATTTCATGTATTTGCCAATAATGTCTCGTCTTTCATAATATGATATATATTAATTAAAATTTATTATATCATAAAGGCATGAAAAAGCAAATTTCAAATTTCGTCTTATAATTTGACAGCCTTGATCTTCTTTTCAATTTCTGCAGCCACTTTTTGATTATCCCTTAGGAACTGCTTTGAGTTCTCTCTTCATTGTCATAATTTAACCTCTCAATAGCTATAGAAAGCTCATGATTTCTTAATGAAATCCTTGTCTACTCAAATATCCAATATTTCACCTATCTTTGAGATTCCTTCGTTGAAAAGGACATCCATCTCTGCTTCCTTGAAAGGCGGTGCAATCTTATTCTTTACAACTTTAACCTTAACCCTGTTTCAAGTAGCCTCTTTGTCATCTCATGAACCAGACTCTATTTTCTCTTTTTTACGGATGTCCAGCCTTTGTGAGGCATAGAATTTAAGCGCATTTCATCCAGTTGTGGTTTCGGGATTACCGAACATAACTCCTATCTTCATTCTTATCTGGTTGATGAAAATGACAGTACAGTTTGATTTTGATATGACTCAAGTGATTTTACGAAGCGCCTGACTCATAAGACGAGCCTGAAGTCACATATGAGAATCCCCCATCGCTCATTCTATTTCCGCCTTTGGGACAAGTGCAGCAACACTATCCACAACTATAAGGTCTACAGCTCAAGACCGAACCAATGCGTCTACTATCTCAAGAGCCTGTTCACCATAATCCGGCTGGGATATGATAAGCTCATCCACATTAACTCAAATTTTTCTTGCGTATTCAGGATCAAGTGCATGTTCTGCATCTATGAAGGCTGCAGTTCCTCAAACTTTTTGGACTTCTGCTATGGCATGCAAGGTAAGTGTTGTCTTTCAAGAAGATTCCGGTCAGTATATCTCTACTATTCTTCATTTTGCATATCATCATCCGAGAGCATCATCAAGATTTATGCTTCAAGATGATACAGTCTCAACTTTTATAGCCTGTTTATCACCCATTTTCATTACTGAACCGGCTCAGAATTGTTTCTCAATCATTGACAAGGCAGCCTTGAGCGCTTCTTTTTTATTATCAGTCATATCAAAATTTGTATTAGTTGTAAACGATGTTTATTTCAGAGATTCAAGAAACCTCCTATCATTCTGGAGATATTGGAAGATCTTTCATATAATTTATCGAAATCTTCCGATGAAATATAATCAAGACTCTTTCAAATGCAAATCAAGGACCTGAATTCTCAATTGCATCATTTGGCAATGTATAAAAATTGCTTGAACCCATTATTTCACTTTCTCTCGAATCCGCTTGCAATATGGCTGGATATTCCGAGGAGAGGCTTATATAATTCATTCTTAAATGATGCGTCCTTAACTTTCTCAAAGATTCCGGATATTTCTGTCACCAGATCCTGAGCCTCCTTCCAAAACGTTAAATCTTCAAATTTTCTATTTTCATAGACTACAAGTTAAAATATAAAATTTCCAACTCATATACACAAAGTATATATAAGTGTATATAAAATCCAAATTTATTTTTAAAATTGACTTAAGAGCTCTTAAGAAAGCCAACTAGATAAATAAATTCGCACACATACTAATAAAATCCGAAAAGAAAAAAATTGAAAAATCAAAGAAAAATTATTTTACGTAGAAATCAGACAGAGATTCTTCCGTTCAAATTGAAATATTCTTACCTTTGCACTCATTGCATTCATAGATGTATTTGTCCGGGTTTAGCCTTGTAGTCTCTGTGACCTTGTGGCAATCCCTGCAATAGAACTTCACGTCTCATCTCTCTGCCTTAAAATCTTCTTTTTTCTTTCAAAAAGTGGGGATATTCACCAAATCGCTGTAAGTTGTCATAATTTATCATTGCTTATTAGAAATTTTACTTCTTAAGTTTATTTGGGTTTTGGATTTTGTAAAGATTAAATATCAAAAGAAAAGAATATTTTGCCAGAACTTAATAAAAAGATAAAATATAGGGGTATTATTTAACAAAAAGAAATATGCTTTTTAAAAAAATATGATTCATGACTCAAGAAGATTCTGCCTTTCTAAGAAAACTCATCATACTGACCGCTTTTTCGATCATCTTATTTTTTGTTTATAGCGTTTCTGAGGTCCTTAAAATATTATTTTTTGCACTTTTTCTGAATGTGCTATTTTCACCTTTCCTTAACCTGATGAACAGAATAAAAATCCGCGATTGGGCATGAATAATCATTATATATCTCCTCGTGATATTATTCCTCATAGTTGTCTTCTTTGCTATAATACCTATTTTCATAAAGCAGTTGAATTTCTTGTTTATCCAGATTTGAGATTCTGTCAATAATCTTAAAAGTGCATTTGAAGCTGAATGATTGGAATGATTATGAATTCCGACTTACTTGCAATGACCTCTTGAAAGCATTGACTTCAGCACGATATTGAATTCCATAAAAGATAATGCGAAAGATATTTCTGTTTATGTTTCAGATAATCTTAAGAACTTCTTATCAAGTTGAGCATGAGTCATATTTTCATTCACGGCTGCAATTTTACAGTTTCTGCTGGTTTTTATATTTGCATTCTTCATAGCATTGGAAAGAAGAGAGGTAAGGAATTTCTTTTATAGGATCTTGCCTGAAAAAGCCTCGAAATATATCTTATCAAGAGAAAAAACCATCATAAACACATTGTCTAACTGGTTCAGATGACAGGTGATTTTGGGGATAAGCATGTTTTTTGCAACACTTATCTGACTTCTTGTAATCAGATTATTCTGAATAAGGATAAATGAATTCTTTTCTCTTGCACTGATATCATGAATGATGGAATTCATTCCGTATATATGACCATTCATCGCTTTTCTTCCTGCCCTTGCGCTTTCTACGGCTTTCTGATTAAAATGAGTGGTCATCATTACAATCTTATATCTCGTATTGCAACAAACCGAAAACAATCTCCTTGTCCCGTACATCATGAGCAGAACATTATCGTTATCGCCTTTTGCGGTGTTGCTTTGAATGGTTACATGAGCAAGCCTGTTATGAGTGATTTGAATAATACTTGCCATTCCTGTAGTATCAGTGATACAAATATTATTGGATGATTATTTTAAGAATAAAAAAGCCGTAAAATGAATAAATTCTCCTGAAGCGTAAGTTTCAAATGAAATAAGGTTTCGGGTAAAGATTTACCATTTGATAGTCTGAAAAATATTGATTCCGATTGAAATACCGTATTATTCTGCTTATGAAGGACAGAGTTTCATACTTCTGAAGAAATTGTGGAATTCATACGATCAAGAATTAATTCTTTAATGATAGGGTTTGATATTTCAATAAATACAGAAGATAAAATAGAACTCTTGACAGAAAAAATATGAGACTCTAAAATATATGTTTTAGAAAGATATGAGTGAGTGGATTTTGATGAGGTTGTAGCTTCAGAAAAGAATAAACAAAATGTTGTTTCCATAAGGGAAGCTGAGAACGATGAAAATTGAAAAAGGGTCATAAAGGTTGATCGAGTACTGTAAAAAGCAAAAAAATTTGACAATGATGGAATAACAAATATAAAGACTCACACAAAAACTAACTTGTTTTATGAAAAACCTACTCCCACTTACATCATATAGCTTCTGGTATTATTTCTTTCGGACCGCCGATGGAAAGTTTTTGATGTAAGCAATTTTTTTTAATTCACAAAAACTAAATCCTTCGGTAATAATAACCGAAGGATTTTTTATTTTTAACTTTTACTAAATCACCACAATATTAATTATGAACTGACTTGCTGAATGGACAAAAAATACATCAACTAGGGAAGCGCAATTATGAAGGACTGGAATTCAAGCCAAGGCTAATTCAACAAAAATTGAGACAATTCTGCTATCTTGACCGCAAACTTCAAGCCATATAAACAAAAAATGAATTCTTGTTTACGATAATGGCATTCTAATGTTATTCTGAAAAGTAGCTGATAGAAAAAATAAATGTTTGCAAAGAAAGAATACAGAGATAAGGCCTACAATTAATGTCTCAAAACAAATTGAGCAATGACTCAATGATGATCTCAAGAATTGATGGCGAGGCAATATCCATCATCTGAAAGCTAATCCAGAAACTGTCAAATGCCTATTTATAGAGTGAGTGATAACTCATAGCATGCTTAAAAATGCACATGTAACGGATTGAGTAGTAATAATCAGCATGGTATATTTTGAGTCAATAGATTGAAAAATGGCCTTGACCATACTTTGCTCACCAGAATTTGAATTCGATTATGCGTCAGTTGATAATAGATGAAAAATCATTGAATAAAACCTAATTTGTAGAGGTGTAGCGCGCTACGCCTCTACAAAGACGCTTTGCAATGCGCGTCTACATCAAATCCATCCGTACAGACGCGAGATCCTTGCATATGATTAGAAAAAACTAAAGAAATTGATTTTGAAAATGCACAAAAATATATAGAATCATGCCCTCCCAAAATATTAAAAATTAATAATTAATGATATGCAATTGAATAATTGAATCCTGCCAATGAAAAAGCCTCTGGTAATAATCTCTCCTGAAGAAATAAAAAATCAAGAATGAGCCAAGCATCGTGGTGTATCCGACTCCTTAAGAGTTACTGTTTCAAGGCTTCTGGAAAACGATAATCTTGTGACAATCTTTAATACTTTCAAGACTAGATATCCTTACGGAATAGATTATAGATTATGAGAGGATAAGATTGAATGAAAAGATTATCTTAGATTGGAAGTCGGAAATAAGAAATATTTTATAACTTGTGATATTTGGAATGAAAATATGCCGAATGAGCATATTCGTCTTAATGTTTTTTCCAATCTTGATTTCTGGAGTTCGAAATCTAAAAAAGTTGAAATATTCAAAGATTGAAAGCTGGCTACTTGGCAATCTAAGACTTGAGAAAAAGATGCAGCCATAGAATGTCTAGATATGAGCTGACTGCTAAGCTCTTTCTTAAGAAAAATAAGCACGTATTAATCGATTTGGTAAAGATTAAAAAGCCGCCTTTTTAAAAAAGGGGGCTTTTTAATCGTATTTTTAAACCAAATCATATTCAGCCTTCCACTCCCATCATTTGACGGCATATTCTTCTTTTAATCGTTTTTTCAAAATTTTCAGAAGCGGATTGATCTCAGGAATTTTTTCAAATGTTTTGTCGCAATACATTGCTATCATATCAGGCTCATCAAAATTTGTGTGAGTATGATAAAGAAGGTGGCTTATGGATTCAAGCTTATCAAGCGCTTTTACCAATTTTGCCTCTTTAGTTTCTCAATTTTCATATTCCTGCCAATAACCGAAAATCTCGTTTCAAAGATTCTCCGGCAGGATGCTCCTGATTTCAGCCATTGCATTTAGCTCATTTCAAAGCTTTTGTTCTTTTGTCATTTCTCAATTATATATCTTTATATTATCGATATCTCAAGTGATGGCACCATAAATCTCATGAAATAGGGCTATTTCTAAAGCCCTTAATATATCAATGTCCAATTTAAATATATCTTGAGTCACCATGACCATAAAAGACAATCTGAAGATATGTTCAGCTGCCGTATCTTTTTCTTGAATCAGGGGACTTGAATCGTATCTTATTGTTTCTTTCAGTTTCTGTGCCAGCTGGAAAAAGCTGAATATTTTATCAAAATCATTGAATTCTTCAAATTCTCATTGCACTTCATATTCTTCTTTCCACGGAATGCCAGATTCAATATAAAGATCTTTCAATTTTCATATGAATCATGCGTGATAACCTTTTAATCAAGGATATTTTAACATGGCATTCTGAGGGTGTGAAACAGCTTTTTCTGGAATATCGATATAGCTTGATCAATGATATAAGAGGAAACTCATCGATTCCATTTTTTCTGCCGCTTTAATGAATATCGCCTCTTTTGATGCTCATGACGAATATTCATCCCAGAGATCAAAAATAACTTGTCCTGAGCTTTCTGGCAATATTTCTGTAATTTTTTTTATAACCTCCACTCATTTCTTATATTTATCATCTCTATTTGATAATCAAAGATAAAATTGCTTATAATCATCATTTCAAGTCAATGTCTCAGCAAAATCATGTATCAAAGTCAATTTGATGACTTTTAAGGCATCAAGTCAGAGGGATGTATTTTTTACTACGATATGATTCATTACTGCAGCTTGCCAAGTGTGACTTGCTACAGAGTCTTTTTTGATAACGGTATCGCTTGTTTCATATCTTAATGTTTTCTTGGCTGCTTCCAGAAATTGCATAAATTCAAAAAGCTTCTCTGCTTCATTCATGATATCATTATTAAAGATGTAAAATACATTTCTTTTCAAGCCCGGGCTCGAGCCCGGGCTTGAATTTATAAACTTTTAAACTTTAAATTCTCAATCTTCATATATGACAACTTCGCTTCAGTCTTGCAGAGTTGCGGTAACCTTGCGATTTTTGGTTGACATGATGTCGGTGTGTATGGAGGATTCGTTGAATCACATATTCTTAAATTCCTCTAACGGAGTATTTGCAACGTCTCAAACATATGCCTCATAAAAAGACGATCAAACCGCTACATGCGTATTGCCGAATTCTCAACCCACATTTTCATCATAAAGAGTTTCTCACATGAATTTTGTGATTCTTGAAAATCTTCTATCAGTAAGTGAAAATTCTCCAAGCTTGTTTGCATTTTCCGCTGCAACCATTTCTTTCAGGAGATCTTCTCAATTATTGGCCGTAGCTTCAGTTATGATTCAATCTTTGAATTTCAATTCGATTCAATCAACTCTGTTGCCGTATCTGTAAAGGGGCTGATTGAATCTTATCCATCCATTGGTTCATCTCCAATCAGGTGAAGTGAATATCTCAAATGAAGGAATATTCCTTCCTGAACCGCCTAGCCATTTTCTATTTTCTCCGATCTTTATATGTAAATCCGCGTCTTCTCAAAGTATATGGACTTTCTCGATTTTCAAATCATCAAGCTTTGACTTAATGTCTTGTATTCAAACGAAAACTTCTCTCCATTTTGCTATCGGATCTGCTTCATCCAGAAAACATGCTTTGATGATTTCGTTCCAGTATTCTTCCATCGTCAATCATGCAGCCTTTGCCATTGCCTCAGTTCAGAAAAGTCAGACTACCCAGGTCTGTTTTCCAGCATTTTCTTTGTCTCTTCTTGCATCCATATAGAATCATGCAGCTCTTTGCCTTCAGATTATCTTTTTTGAATCTATTCATTTAAGTTCATATTTGTCCCAGCTTGATTCTATCCTAAGAAAATGATCGCATGTTTTGACTATTTCAAGGCAATAATCCTTCGGCCAAAAATTTATCTGTTCATCATTTCAGATTTCAAAAAGATGTCTCTGGGATCATTCCGGAATATAATTGATTATATAATTTCCTCCTGCCTCCAGGACCGATTTCTGAAGTTCAATGAGAAGCAATTTAGCACTTTCAGGCACTTGCAGATATATGACTTCTCCAGGCTTCATTCATTCTCATGACCATAATGCAAATTTAATCAGTATATCTGCATAATTCTTGAGTACCTGCTGACTTGGTGTATACATTTAGATTAAATTAAATAATAAATAAGGAGAATTTTAACTATATTTCAGAAAAACACCAAATAATTTTGCATTTAATAGAAAGTAATGTTAATATTTAGACATAATGCTACCTAACCTTATCCATATGTTGTGAATTTATAATGAGGGCAAGATAACGCTTGATACTGTCTCCAGTGCATTAAATGACATATTCTTCTCATATCCGGATGTGGCTGATTCACTTATAAATAGAGTGATTTCCGATACTGAAAAAGAGGAGGATTTGGAGTTTTTCTTTGATAGCATAGCTAACGTGAACGAAGAAAACATAAAATGAAACGTTAGTGCTTCGGAAGAAAAGCTTCTAATAGAGAGCTTCCGTGCCCTGCTTGGAAATTACGACTCAATGAAAACACAAAAATTGAACATTTCAGAAATGAAAATTCAAGAAGAAATGGAAAAAAATAATATATCTGAGGATAATTTAAATGTAATTTTTTAAAATATGTGAGAAAAAATAGATGGGATAAATGAAAAAGTGGAAGCTTGAAAAGAGGCTGTAACCTCTGCAATCACTTGATTAAAGAATCTTATGATGAAGAATGCCAACTCGGAATGAGAGAAAATTTGAAAATGAATGCAAGGGCTTATTCAAAGACAGGCAATTAAGACTATGAATAATAGGCACGAAGCTCAAGATAGCATCAGAAGAGCTTTTAACTTTCCTCAAAGCTAGAAAAATTTATAGAAGAAGCTCAATAGAAAATATTCGGACTTCTTTTGCTTTATGATTGCGCTCAAAAATTGAAAGAAATGGCAATATTATAATCGCAAAGTTACTCGTCTAAACATTTTCTATTCCATAAGCTTAACAAAGGGAATTTTTTATAAATTTGAAAAAAATCTGCTTTTATGGTAATATCAAGGAAATTTAATAGATAAGAAATGACTTATGAGGAATTCCCCGCTGAACCTAAAAGAAGTCTGCGATCAGACAAATAACATAGAGGAGGACATATACATCAATATGACTGAGTTCGGACCTGCTGAATACAGGGAAATACTTAACCATGCAAAGCCGATTACCCTATGAGAAGGAGAGGATGCAGAGAATGTTACAATACTTGACCTTTTTAATCTGCCATTGCGGAAAGATGAAGAAATAATAAATTTCATAAAAAACAGATTGAAAATCGATATCACGACAGAAGAGGGAATAAAAAAGATAAATGAATTGGTTGCTTATGCTATAGAAATTTATGAAAATAGATACTTGAGGACACTGCCTGTTAAAATCAAAAATAGGAAATTCCGGACTTCAAATGCGGTTATTGATTTTCTAAGGGAAACAAAGGCAAATAAAAGAAGCTGAAGTCTAAATTGTGCAATAGCAAAGATCTGCCTTGCAGTCGATGATATAATATCGAACGAGAAAATCAATAGGGCGGAATTCTTGGACAATCAATTCATTAAAGAATACTTGGATAGGCCATTTCAAATTGAAGAATGATTTACTGATTCTTCATGAAATCTCTATAGGACATGAAAGGCTGTCATTAGCGGGAAGGTGATAAGCTTTAAATTAATCTCAAGGCAGAAATCCAAAGAATCGCTTATCTGAAAAGTAATTGCTGAACCTACATATTATTCCATAGATCAGGTCAAGGATTTCGTTGGGGCATCAATATATGTTGACAATAATGAAGATGCGGAACTCATGATGCAATATATAGATCAGGTTGTATATAAGTGAGAAGGGAAAATAAAAAATAAAAATGCCCTTACGAAAGCTTGAATAATGAAGAATGAAAATTTAAACGACACTTTCAGAAAAAAGATATTAGGCTCTCTTAAAGATGAGGATAAAGGGAAATCCGAAGGTGAAGAAGAATTTAAAGAGCGGAACAAAAAGGGGACAAGCGCAAAATATAATGAAGTGAAAATTGTTTGAGAGGTTCCTCTGGCTCTGGAAGAATGAGAAAAATCAACAAAATTCATGTTCTGAACTGAAATTAAATTCATAATAGGATGACATGACAATGAGTCTTGAATCTGTCTTCAGCCAATATATGATTACATAAAAAGGCCAAGGGAATTGACAAGATTGGGCCTTCCTGTAAGGAAATTGGATCTGGTGAAATATGTGAATGATTTTTTTGCTAATATTGATGATATATTAAAAAAGAGGAATAAGAAAAAAGATATTTATTATAAGGAGCTATTTGATGATTTGGTTGAATTAGGCTATATAAGCGAAGATGAGGCATTATGATCAAATAATGAAAAGAATGAAAAGCTTCTTGCTTATTGATTATACAAGCATTTCAGGAATCAGCTGATTAAGATAAAGATGTCTAATTCAAAACAAACTTATTATTTCGATGAGAGAGCGCTTCGATTGAGGAATGTATGATTGCATAAGCCTCAATTGATAAAAATTTAATATAAATATGAAAAATCCGGATTCAAGAATCCGGATTTTTTTTTATTCATTTATTGCTTTTTTGAAAGTATCCTGAACAATTGCTTTTTTCTGCTTTCAACCAGATCCAAATATAAAGCATCATATTCTTCATTTATACATCAATGCTTTCTTTCTAAATCAAGAAGTCAACGTTTTAGGTTAAAATTCTCAAAAACTGCAGTACATTCAATTGAATCCAGCATAAATTTATTTGTTATCGATTCAGATAAATAATTTTAAGTTTTTGCTGAATTTTGGAGCAAAAGCCATAATTAGTACGTGTGAAATCCACATTGCAGAGAACAGGGACACTACTAGACCTATACCAAGCATTAATCAGAATCATTTTATAAGATTCACTCATATCATATAAAGCAGAACAGCAGAAACAAATGAGGTGATATGTGAATCCCATATTGCGGACCATGACCTGTCAAACCCAATTCCTAGCGATTTCATTACTTCATTATTTGATTTCAATTCATCTTTCGAACGTTCAAATATAAGTATGTTTGCGTCTATTGCAAGTCATATGGATAATATCAAACCTGCAATTGATGCAAGAGAAAGCACTACTCAGAACATTTTAACTAATGCTAAAGTGATCATGATATAACCCAATAAAGCAATTCCGGCCAAAAGTCCAGAAAACCTATATACAATGATAAGGAAGGATAATATCAATAAGAATCCGATGATTCAAGCGTTCCCTATGACTTTCAGAGAATCTCATCAGATTTTAGCGTCAATAGCTCTTTCTGAAGTAAGATAAATCGGTGCCGGGACAATTCAAGTATTTATATCATTTGCTAATTTCTTAGCAGCATCAATCGTATAAGAACCTGTTATTACAGCCTTACCATCAGGAATGACTGATTGTATTGTAGGAGCAGTAAGTTGTTCTCATCCTACGTATATCGCTAATTGTTTATTAAGAAGCCTTTTTGTAAGTTCAGCAAAAATTTTAGCTCAATCTGAATTGAATGTAAGTTCAACTTGCGGTTGAAAACCTTGATTCATATTGGCAGATGCCTTGGTAAGATATCTCTCATCCAAAATTTGTCATTTCTCAGTTTTTGCAGGAGTCCATTCGCTTGGCTTTTGGCTTACAAAAATAGTTTGATAGTCAAATACCGTAGCTGTGTATTTTTCTTTTACAGTTTTAGCAGAAGATCAAGTTCACTCAACGACATCCCTCTCTTTTTCCTGTTTTGAAATTGAGTTGATTTTAACTATAGAATATCACTTTTCTGCTTCTCCTTGAGTTAGTCCCCCATCTTCACCCAGTACATATCATCATTTCTTTTCAGTTTCAATAATGTCTGAAATATAAGGAGTTTGGACATTTTCCATTCCAGAGAAAGTGGCTTCTGCAGATAGTTCGTCTTTTGTTCAAGATCCGCTAGTATAAACCACGTTTTCAAATTGGTCCTTATACTTATTTGCAACAGTATTGAAATCGAATTCCATCGAATCGATATCTTTTTTGATATTTTCAGCAATTTGCTTCCTTTCTGTTTTATCAGCTTCTGTTATCTCCACTTTCCTTTCTTTAAATTCAAGCCTGACAACCTTACCGATAGTTTCTTTAGCTTTTGCTATATATTCATTGTTCTTTTGAGAAATTTGTGCTTTTGTAAGATTCTGCCCTTCAAAATTTGAAGAAGGTATCTGCACTATTATGTGAGATTCATTTCAATATTTTGCAGTGAAAATTGTTGGCTCAGCAGTACCAAGTGAATTTACACGTTTTTCAATGATTGATTTGAGTCACTCAACTATAGTTCCTTCATTATAATCTCATTTCTTCTTTGCTTCATCAAGATCTATCCTATAATCCAGCTCAACTCAACCTTGAAGATCCAGTCATAATTTATATTCTCCTGAATAAGGCATATTCAAGCCAAAATAACTCCATGGAAAAGATATGTAGAATGTTGATCCTAGAATTAAGAAGATAAGAGCAATTTTTAATCAAAGTCCTTTCATTATATATTTTATTTAATATTAAAGTAAAAACGCGTTAAGTATATAAAAAAAGCCTATCTTGGCAAGATTATTTTGGAATTAAAGAAAATATGAAAACAATCCCTATATTTAATAAGAATTGTTGGGAATTAAAGATTTGAAGACTGATTTTTTTGATTCTTTGAAAATAAGTTAAGGCCTGATTCTAAACTTTAAAACTGACCTCCTTCACTTCATTCTTTTTTCCTTTCAGGAATTTGAACTTTGAAAATATTCAAAAAGTTAAGCTGTCCAGCAGCACATATATTTCAAATATTATCGGAATCTTATAAAAAGGATTGGAATCAAGATTTGCTATTCACAGGAAGATAGGAAAAATGAGGATCATCTGTAGATTGGTATAAAAAGATTCTGCAAAATAATATATTGCGCCTAATGATGCCGTTATTATAAGTCATTGAGCGATTGCAACGGTATATATTGATTTCTTATCGAAGATGTATTTCGGAATATAAATGATATTGATCACCGGAATGAAAATAATCTTGTTTGAAAATGCTATAGAAGCGGATGTAAAATTTTCTTGAGCGAGTTCTAAGAATTTCTTATCCTTCCTGATGATTTTGTTTTTTTCATTTTCAAAAGAAACCTCTTCCTTCTTACCGAAAATAACCCCTATTGAGTCTAGGAAATATCAAAATCAAGCCCTAAAATAAATGTAGACTTCTGATAGGTCTGGAATATTTTTTGTAAATAGGTTGTATATAACTTTAGTGTGGATTATCATCATCAGTCATACGTAGACAACGTAACATATGTATAAAAATGAGAACATAAGCAAAATATCACTATGTCCATTTAGGATAAGAAGAACAAGTATGACAGAAAACAATCATCCGATTTTTGATCAGTATTTATTGATTTCACTCGGATATTTCCCTGCCACTATAAGTCAAATAAAAGGGATATACGAAGAGATGTACATCATTTTTTGAGTTTCTGTTAATTTTCAAGGCATAAGTTCGGATTCCATTTTGAGATAATCCTTTCCTATCTTGATGTCTTCTACGCCAATTCAAGAATTAGCCTTATAGGCTCATCTGAGAAGCATAAAGGTGAATATCAGAAAAAGCGCTGTTGTGATTATCGTATTGATGCTTAGTTGAATGACCGGAATTTGAAAATTCAAAAAATTGAAAAATCCTCAGAAGTATTTATAAGCAAATATGGAAACAAAGAAAATAAGATGTATCTTCACTGCATTTTTTGAATGTGCCCTTATGAAAGGATGATTGAAATTTGGGTTGGATTTTGCCAAAAGAAAAAGTTCTCCCAAAAAAAGATAGCTTATTGCCGCATTTACACGTACTTTATTATCCATAGCTTAACTTTATTATATTATTCAAAAACATCATAACATATTTTAAGTTTTAAAGCCAAATTAATATATTGCATTATCGGTCAGTTATGTTTTAAATAAAAATATTAAAATTTATTTATAAGAAAAGCTTGCATATGATGAATCTGATACAATGACCCAACCCCTAAAAACGACTGTTCTGCAACTAAGTTCATCCGAGAGGCTAGCCTCTCGGATCTTTTTGGCATTAGAATTGACTTTTGATGAAAAAACCTATATTTAATAATATTAAAACTAATGGAAAAGGATGATTAATACACCTAGCGGAGCAATATATAATCCAGATTCAGATAGTACAAGACTTTTAAGGAAATTAAGATACAGGATCTGAGAGATTGTATATAAAATCATTACTTGAAAATCCATTCCAAAAACAGTCTCAAGCTTGGATAAGGCCAAGCAAGTAAGGGAGTATATAAATGATTTTGATGAGCACCTTAGAAAGATTCTTGAAAGCGATAATCTGAGAGAAAATGAAAATGAGGAACTATTTTATCATGAAATTGTAAATAGGTCTCTGGAGCTGCTTCTAACGAAACTCAAAATGGATTATGCATGAATATGGCTAATAACTGAAGAAAAATTTCATCCGGTACATCAAGCTTGAATAAATAAGGCATTAGACCATAGGGTGATTTATTCTCAAATCCAAGAAGCTGAAGAAATTTCAACCAGTAGCTGAAAAAACTTCTCAATTTTCCCTTCAGAATGAAAAAATTGATGAGTAGATGCCATTTTCACATTTAAAAGCCTCAACGAAAGGACAATGTGATACCTTATCCTTGACGATATAAATAATAAAAGAGAGCTTACGAACTTTGAAATAGAAAAAATCTGCGACTTATTTTATGCAAAGCTGGACAAGCTTATAATAGAATATGAACTATCTCGTGTGAATATTCAGAACATAGAAATAAGGAATAAACTTGAAGAAGTCACAAAGCAAGCGCGCACAGATACTCTTACCTCATTTCTTAACAGGAGAGTCTGAGACGAAATTTTTGCCCAACGAATGGCGGATGTGGCAAGATGAGATACTTCTGTAACTATTGCGCTTATCGATATAGACTATTTTAAGCAGGTGAACGATACACATTGACATGTGTTTTGAGATGAAGTAATAAGGAGAATAGCTCAGGTTCTGAATATAGGATATACAGAAGATGAAAAAATACTTCACATAAGACGTTCGACTGATGATTTTGTAAGATATTGATGAGAGGAATTCTTATGCATCTTAAATCACACAAATATCAGACAGGCTTGAATATTTCTGAATAAGATAAGGAAAATCATAGAAGGTTTGGTTTTTTATTGAAAAGACTGAAAAACTTTTAATGTGACAATAAGCGCATGAATAACGATGATACAAAAAGATGATGTTGATTACAAGAATCAACTGCCAATAGACAAGAGGATCAATATTATAGTATCTAGAGCAGATTCAGCGCTATATGATGCGAAATCTGGATGAAGAAATATGGTTAAGGCTTACGTCAAAAAATAGAACTTAAAACTGATTTCAAATCAAGATATTTTAATTTTACGATAAAACCGATAAGTTCTGAGAATTCGCTAGGCCTGGTTTTATTCTTGAATTTGAAATTTCTTATCGATTCAAAAATCGATTCTTCATTAAGCTCTTCAATATCCATTTCAATATAATTCATATCAAATAAATCCATAAAATGGACATCAGCTGTTGCCATAAATGGCTTATTCGATTTTTTTGCAATGGCCTCTACCCTATTATTCAGATTGAAATGCCTTGAATAAAACCAGGAATGCTCTATTGCATCAAAAATATCCATATAAGCAATAAGGTCTTTCTTTGAAATGGAATTGAAATAATCAAAAAAAGGGTGGGGAGCAATTATGAAAATTTCAGGATTATTCTTCTTGTATTCTCTTAAATCCCTCAAATTCATGACCTTCTCTATGGATTTTCATGAATTTAAAACCAAAACATGCAGTTCTTTAAACATGCTTTTTTTAATTGAAAGTTCTATTCAGCTGATAAGGAGAATTCATCGTGATTTTGCATATTCCCTATATTCTTCCTTAAAAATATATGTCTTATGCCCTGTCAGAGCGATGGCATTTATACCTTTTTCGTAAGCTTTATCTATAATCTCATAGATGGAATAGCTTATTATCTTGCCATCAACAGAATCTTCTTTTGTATGTATATGAAGACTTGCCTTGATTTTCATCTTTTAAATATACTTAATCATATATTCGCCCTCTAGAATGTATCAGTTTTTTTCATAATATTTTCTGACTCCTACGCCTGCGATGACTGCTATTTTCTTTACTTTAGGATATTTTTCTCTTACTATTTCTTCAGCTCTTTGCATCAGAGATTTCCCGAATCACATATGCTGTCATGTTCCGTCTCATTTTTCGCCTATCTTTAGCTGATCTCAATAAGTATGCACCTCTCTTATGATTGCCGCATCCTGCAGTTCATTGATGAAATGCTGTTCTCAACTGAATATCTGAGACGGGATTCTGAGCCTCAAATGCGAGAATAAAGTCCTGTCTTTTGTGTCTAGGAATTGTATATGATATTCCTTTCATTTGCTTGCATCGTACTCTGTGACGTCAATCCGTGCATCTGAAGGCATATTGTCTTTCAGCCTTATTTCACGAGAAGAAATATCTTTTTTCCTATATCATTTCTTCGCCATGAGTTCGTCAACAATCTGTCTTAGATTCGCCAAATGCGATCCGGCCAAAATTTCTGTTGCCGGAATATCCCTATACATCCTATTCAGCCTTATGTATTCAGGAATAAGGGCTTGCATTTCTGCCATAAGATTAACCAGCTCCTCATCAGAATAAGGTTTGAATTTTCATTCCTTCCAAAGCTCGGTAAGTTGAGAATTTGCAGTTACCATCATCGGATATATCTTCAATTCATCAGGCCTAAAATCCGAATCATCAAAAATTCTCTTTAAGGATTCTATATCTGATGCAACGTCTGATCCATAAAGATTCGGCATCATATGGGCAACCACTTTCATTCAAGCATCCTTAAGAAGCCTTGTCGCTTCAATGCTTTCTTTATTCGTGTGTCATCTTTTATTTAAGATATTTATTTCATCGATTGTAGTTTGGTATCATATTTCAACTCTAGTAACACCGTACTTCCTCATAGATATGATTTCGGAAATAGTGACATAATCTGGCCTTGTTTCCACGGCAATTCATATAACCCTTGAAAGCGCGGTTTCATTCCGCTTCTTGGCCTCCTCAAGCGTCGCTGATTTATGTATTTCATATCAGGGCCCTATCTTGAAAGATGCAAATTTATCACTTCAGGTATAAGTTGAAATTATATGCTTCCTCAATTCTTCATATGAGGAATGGGCGTCATAAAGATCTTTAAGATAATTTTCTCTGTATTCCGCAAGGTAGCAACTCCAAGTTCATCAAATTATCCTTATGTCGCACTTGTCTATATTGTGTCAGGTTATATCCAGAGAACGCAATCTATTGTGGACTTGCCTTATCGGATCAAATGCATTAAGCTCAGCGCGCATTACAGCAGGCTCATTTGGGATGTAGCTTTTTGGGAGATTTGCGAAACTAGGACAATAAATGCAAGTTCATGGACAATGCCATGGCTTAGTCAGGACAGAGACAACAGAAACTCCGCTCAAGCTCCTTATCGCCCTCTTCCTGAGCAACTTCAGAATCCTTAATTCCTCCTCGGTTTCACCGCCTAAAACCATTTCCCTATATTTTTCAAGAAGGCTTATATCATTGACTCATGTTGAATTCTTATATTCGCTATATACTTCATTTTTGAGTTTATGAAATTCCTCTTTCGTTGTTATGGAAGGAGTTTCTATCAGTTTTTTGAGAATGTCAAAAATTATCTGCAATTTCTGCATTTTAAAAATTCGTTAATTTATTTATTATTTTTTGAATGTTGATATCATTTCCTTTACTTTTGCCTGATCGATTTCTTTATCCTTTAGAACGCACATTCATAATTCAAGATTTATATACTTCCCAACAGATTCAAGTATTCAAGCATCGTAAACCTTTTTTAACATTATTGCCAGGTCGACTATTATATCGCTTTCAGGATCTAGAGCATCCTGAAATCTTCTATAGTTCGGAACATGTATGTCTATAAGTTTCTCAAAATCATTATTGTTCATGTTGTTTTCTTAATAAGGCTTGTAAATCATTTGTTTTTCGCATCTGATCATATGTTGAGGCTGCTCTATTTATCTCTTGTATCTCGATGGATTCTTTTCTTTTCCTCTCTTCTTCATCTTTTTGCCTTAGAATAGCTTCATTGACAATATTATTTATATTATTCAAAGCCAAGGCAATATTCTCTCTTCTTTTATCCTGAGTTTCATTGCGTATTTTAAGAATCTGATCAAGATATATCGGCCAGTTATCCATTATTTCAATTTTCCTTCAGAGAGAAAGACAATTGAATATGTTATTGATATCAAATTTTTCAGCAACAGAAAGGCCCGAGGTATCGAGCATTTGTCTGAATTTGAAATTATCGATAGGCAACATTATACAAAATTTAAATCACTTAGCGTTTCATCGGGACTAACTCATTTTCATTGCAAAGCAGTCATTATTTTCTGGTCTCAATCAGCTACTATCTTTTTGTCTGCAAATTTTGTCCTATAAAGCTCTGTATTTATCTTATTTAAATCATTTGCGCTTAATATATTAAATTTTCATTCTATTTCAGCTAAATTCTGAGCTCAAAAAGCATCCTTGAGCTGGCTTAAATTTTCTCTTGTAGTAGCTTCCAACTGCTGCCTTACCTGTTCTTGCGTGACTTTGTCTCAAGGTAAATCCGCACCTCATTCTTTAAACATATTTAAAAAAGATTATGATATAATTTTATTTTCAAGCAAATCAAGCGCTTGAGAGAAAATTTCTGTTTTTATATTATCTAGTTCCTCCTTGCTGAACTTGGATAAGACCCAATCGCTTGCATTATATTTTTTATCTTGTCAAACTCAAATTTTTATCCGAGAAAAAGTTTCGCTTCAAAATGATTTTATAAGTGATTTGATTCAATTATGTCATCCGGCGCTTCATTCTGACCTGAATCTAATCTTCCCGAAATCCATGCTCATGTCATCAAAAATCACTATAATGTCAGATTTGAAATCCAATTTATAAAAATTAATCATGCTCGCGACGCTTTCTCAACTCAGATTCATGAATGTCAGAGGCTTCAGAAGAATTATCTTTTCTCCATTGAATGTTCATTCTGAGACCAATCACCTGAATTTGGAATCTTTAAAATCCTCAAAGCCCCATGCTGATCTAAGATAATCTAAAAAAAGGAATCAGACATTATGTCTGGTGTTAGCATATTCAATTCCTGGATTTCATAATCAAATTATAATTTTCATATATTTTATTTTAATCAGTTTCATTGTATAAAAAGCCGAGCAATATCCAAATGAGAAATCCTTTAATATTTGACAATTACTAATTTTGTATTACTATAAAAATTATATTTAAGATTTATCAATAAATAAATGGCATCAAATTGACTAGAAGAAGCCCCTATCCATAATCATCCGTGGTGTGGTGAAACTTGAATGGAAAGAAAAAGGGAACATGTCTCCGTAATGGTAACCAATAAGGTGAAACCAGAGGAAGTTATAATAGATTACTCAAACACTCATTTCAAAAGGCTGTCAGAAGTGATAGAAAACGTAAAAGCCTCAGCCCTTGAAGCGCTTCAGACTGACGGAAGAAACAAATCGATTTTTTTTAATAGCATCATCTGAATTGAGAGCATAGACTGCAGATGAGAAGTTAGAGATTACAATCTCAGGATCATCGACAAGCCCGTCCTTATAGATGTCAGGCTATCGAATTGATTTGTGTTCAGAGGTGTCGTTTACTTGAAACTATCAAACAATATGATACAAAGAACTGGAAACTGTAAATTTTTGAATGTATTCAATGTTCAAGAATATTGAAAATGGGTCATGGAATGAAAAGATGAAGTCCTTAAGTTAAAGAAGATTAATTCCATAACATTGCTATGTAATGTTTCGCATATAGCTGATATTCAAGAAATCAAAAAATTGTATAAAGTGATCAATATTGCATCTCCTGGATCAGAATCAATTTCATGAAAAAATGGCGTACTGGAAAAAATTGTCCCTTTGGATTATCAAGAATAACAATTTAGCATGAAAAACAAATAAATCCTCTCCGATCGGAGAGGATTTATTTGTTAAGATAAGCAAGGATCTAGTAAATTCAATCAAGGACTTGGCTAATTATATCTTCTTCTCATGAATTCAAACTGGTTAATTTAGATTGAACTAGCTCCTTAATCTCAAGAAGCTGAGCCTTGGCTTTTTCAGATTTCAAATTTGCCAAAAGCGAATCCACTCTCTTGATTATAGCTTGGAATATAACTTCTTTTTTTGCGGGATCCAAAGCATCTAGTTTATGATTAAGCGAGTCTCTTGTTTTTTGGGAAAGAATTTTTATTTTTACAGGGGCTTTTTTATATTCCTGCGGGTTCTTATCTTGAGGTTCCGTTGGCCTTTTTGCAAGCGGCCTTCATCATGCTTCAGCTATGTATTTATTGAATTCCTCAAGCTTTGCAGGATCAATATACGAAACAAGAAGTTTTGCGAATTCAGCATTTGCAACTTTTATGCTGGTCTCTTTTGCTTCTGAAGCCAATGTTTTATCTTCAATGATTTTCTTTATTGAGTCCAGATATGATTTTGAATATTGCATGAATAATTTCTTCTGCTCTTCTGGTATATCCTTACCGCTCTTGAAGAATTTCATGATAGGTCATAGTGCCTCTGTCGGAGAGTGATTGACCGCGGGAATATTCTTTTTAGCATCTTTATCCTGTGCCTCTCATGGCTTCTTTGCAAGCGGCCTTCATCATGCTTCAGCTATGTATTTATTGAATTCCTCAAGCTTTGCAGGATCAATATACGAAACAAGAAGTTTTGCGAATTCAGCATTTGCAACTTTTATGCTGGTCTCTTTTGCTTCTGAAGCCAATGTTTTATCTTCAATGATTTTCTTTATTGAGTCCAGATATGATTTTGAATATTGCATGAATAATTTCTTCTGCTCTTCTGGTATATCCTTACCGCTCTTGAAGAATTTCATGATAGGTCATAGTGCCTCTGTCGGAGAGTGATTTGAAGGTGCAGGCTGATATTTGAATTCTTGGTTCTTAACTTGTCAGGCAGACGGTCAAGGTATTTTGGATCAAGCTCAAGATCCGGTAGTTTCAGCTTGAGCTAGAGCAGTTATTAAGAGTGCTCAGGACATGGCCATTGCCAAGAATTTGTTTTTATTTTGCATATTCATGTGAATTAAAAAATAATGCAAGCAAAGACTAGCATATGTTTTTTATTGGTCAAGCGCTGAATGTGAAGAAAGTGTGTGTTTGCAAATTAGCAAAAACTTAAGTCCCTGCTATTTTCGGTTCTTCATATACAGATGAATTAGATTTCCGATTGTTCAGATAATGACAAGTGCGAAAAATAAGATTTTTAAGTTTTCTTGTGACATAAATTATTTCTCTAATCAAAGTTCTATAATTTTCTCAACAACCTGATTGAGCGTTCTTCATGTAAGTTTCCATGCTTTAGGGAAGATCGATGCGGGCGAGAATCCCGGGATAGTGTTCACTTCCAGAAAATAAACTCAAGACTCATTAACAATGAAATCAATTCTTGATATTCATCTGCAGCCAAGAAAAGAATGGATTTTCTTAGAATCGTTTTCCAATTTGTTTTGGAGCTTTTCTTCTATATCTCAGAATACCTCGTTACTTCAGTCAGAATTATATTTCTCTTCATAATCGAAGAATTCTCAGGCACTGAGCTCAACTCTCATAATCGGCAAAGCCTCAAGCGCATCATTTCAAATTATCGGTACGCTATATTCCGTCCCTGATATGAATTCCTGAACAAGGACGATATCTTTTGTAATTGATATGACATTCTCTACTGCCTTCTCCAATTCTTCAAAATCATTAACCTTATAGGTGGCGACTGAGCTTCATCAGCTGTTCGGCTTTACAATAAGCGGATATGAAAACTTATTGCTATCAATTTCTTTTTTTGATCTGAATAAATGACTTCTAGGCACTTTAACTCATATTTTCTCAACCAGGATATTGCATTTGCTTTTATCCATACAGATTGCATGGACTGCAAACGGAGAAAAGGCATATTTCAATCATATTGAATCAAGGAGTCAGAATATCGTTCCATCTTCTCAATATTCTCAATGGAAAACCGGCAATGCCAAATCATAATCCTTATAGGCTCCTAGAAATCTGCCCATCTCTTCAGGCAAGATGAATATGTCATGCTCATGATCCATGTTATCATTGAAAGTATTCGCACTCATCAAGGCGACTTCCCTCTCAAGTCAAGTTCATCAAGTAAGCAGTGCTATTTTCATAAATTGGGATTTTAAAAATAAACTTTTTTTATGCATTCATCTAATCCTGGAATACCGTCAAGAACAAGGGCATCTTCAGGAGTTATCCACAAGAATTCTTTATGCTCGCGAGGATTTATTCTCACATCAGGCAAGACATCCAAAATATTTCTATAAATATAATAGATAAAATCGTAGTCCGGGTATTTCACATAAAGTTTTGTAATGAATATCATTTCTGACTCTTCCAAAGCAATTGAAGTCTCTTCTGATATTTCACGCATAGTCGCCTCAAGATGAGTTTCTCAGAAATCTACTTTTCAGGCAGGCATTCAATAAGTGTTCGGTTGAGGCTTATGGTCTTGTCTCAGAAGCAGCAATATCTTATCATCATGTTCGATGAAGCAGCTCGTAACCTCAAATTTGGGGTTAAAATCATCTAAAGCGCTCTCTGAATATATGTATTTTTCTTCCATATTTAATTATGTTTATTCCATACTTCCTTTATAAGAGATTTGAACATTTTTGCAATTCATTCATTCTCGATTGTCACTCAAAATATCCTTCATTCATGCTGTGAAACTATCGCAAAAGTATTTCAGGAAACTTTGATATCTCAATAAACGCTTATTTCCGAGTCTGGGATTTTCAGGGTTTTCCTGAATTTATTTTCGTTTGTCTCTATTTCTGGAATTCACTCCTGTTTGGATGAAATCGTGTAGCTATATTTATTCTTAACGATTCTCCTTAGGAAATATTTATCCCAGTATTCTTTGAGAGGATGCTTTTTCATGACAAAATCCCTGTTTGTTAGAGAATATATCTCATTATCATCCGCATCGAGAATTCAATCATATATAAGTTTTATATCATCGAATCATTCATAAAAAGATATCTGAGTATCTCAGATATTTTTCTGGTAAAGCTTCTCAAGGTCTTGCTTATTCTGCTCAAGATCAGAATAGTTCTTCTGCAGATCATTAATGCTGGATTTAAGGAAAGCCGAAAGCTCATCTAGAGTTATGGCTTCATAGAATTTCATTTTTGCCTTCAGATGTCTTTTTACAATCCTTTTCTGACAAAGCTGCTCAAGTATCTGGTAGCAAGTGGTTCTCTTGATTCCTGTTTTTTTTGCTATAGTGCTGGCGGGTGAAATTCCGAGAGAGGCGCTGCAAAGGAATATCTTGATTTCAAGATCCTTATATCAGAGATTTTGCAGGATGTTTTCTAACATTGGCTTTTGTGGTTAAAATCTATTTCTTTCAAGCCCGGGCTTGAAGCTTCGGGCATTATACAATATTTCTCCTGTTGTCAAAATATTTTGACAGATTGCAAAATATGGCTATTGACGATTATTATATATTTAGTATAAAATCAAAGCTAAAACACATTATGTTCTTTAATATAAATGCCTCCCACCAAAATAGCTTTTAAGGAATTATTAAAGTTTGTTGTCATACTATGGTGACAAAATTTAATTGTTATATTAAGCCGATAACTAAAGATAAATCATTGGAGTTGATGCATTTTTCTCGGAGAAAACAAAAATATAAACAAACTAGGAAGTGCAAACCTTTATATTTTAACTTTTTGCAATATGACAACCACATTTATCCCTGCTTTGCCGGAAGGTAAAGATACAACTAAGAAAATTTGAGTTATAGGTCACATCGATTCAATAAGATGAAAGACCAAGAAGAGAATGAAAAATCTTTTCTCTCCTGACCTTCTGATAAAGAAAAATTGATTGAGCCTTGCTCCAAACGGGAATTCATTCCTTTGCAAAGAATTATATGAAGTTGAAGCGAAATTTGACAAATTGCATTCGGCTCCAGAAAAACTAAAAGAACTTGAGTCAGATATAGATGATTTCATCAAAACCATCTCAAAAGATGCAAAACTGAGAAAAACCAGCAAAGAAGATGAAACAGCTGATGAGGTAAGATTAGCTGGATGAAAAGAGATATTCGATAATGAGGTCACCAAACTCAAATCCGCAACAAAAGAATTCACGCCGCTTAAAAAACTGCTTTTCTGGCTGTGAGACTACTGGTGGTACTACAACACCGAATTCAGAGAAAAGATAAACGTGTCATTCCCAGATAAGGATTTTGTAAACAGTGTCGCTAAAAAATATCTTGTAGAAGCGTTGCCGTCTTCTGTAAAAGAAACGGTCAATGATATGAGAGTGGTCAACATGGCAGTCTGACACGGACATTTTGCAATCCTCTTCGATGACAAAGAAAATGAATTGAGAAGGATTGTGACGGATTCCCAACTATTCGAATTGAGATGAGTCTACGGATATTCTTACATCGATATCACTCCCGAGTGAAAACCGATAGCCAGATCAGTATGCAATCAGTGAGGAGGAAGATGTTTCTTTGACGGAGAAAAATTGATGGCACACAGAAAATTCCAGACTTGTGCACCAAAAACCACGATAATAGACTGAGGATACAAGGTGAATTCCACAAACTGTACAATAGTAAACGGTAAGCTCTGCTCTCTGATTGATGCAGATGATTCTGTAGCTCACACGACTTGAGCCGGATTTATGGGAATGCTGGATTTTTCTACCCAGGAAGCATTGGCTTCATATAAGATGAATGAGGAGTCCGCAACCAAAATGAAAGTGAGAGAATGAGAGATAACATTAAATGGCGAGAAGATAAAACCCGCAGGAATATTCTCCCCAAGCCACACAAAACTTCTGGAAAACGGATTCACATTATTTGAATTTTCAGAATTCCACGAGATTGACAATTACATCTATAACAAGGTCACCGTAATTGATGATAGGATTGATTTCATTAAGAGTGCGGAGGAAGGTCTGAAATGAGTGGAAAGGCTAAGCACGCTCGCCACCGGCTCTAAAAAAGAGGCTCTTGAGCATATTCTGGAAACTGATCCCGATGCGGCACTTCTAGATATGCATCTGACTCAGTGAGAGGAATTTGAGTGATTATGGATTGCAAATGAACTCCAGAAAAGATGATTCAAATGAGAGATAATGATAATAAGCTGATATTGAAAAGATAAGCTTAAAGCAATGAGGGCTCTTATAAAAAAAGATAAAGTTCATATTCCAGGAAAGGATCTGAGGGAAATTGACAAATGTCTTTATGGGAAATGTGATTGTTTGTAGAGACAAGGCAATGCCTTGTCTCTACATTGGAAATTGGGAGGAGATATCATCCGTAATTCCCAAAAAATGGCGGCATTTGACAAAAACAAGTAAATATAATATCATTTAATAAATAAAAAATATGTTAACACCTGAATCAAATAATACTCCGGACATAAAAGGAAACTATGAGATTATCTGAAAAGACGGACCGATTAAGCTCGCAGTCTCAATGGTTATCTGAGATGTTTTATCAGGTAATATCACATCTGAAATGTGATACTTCCTATTTGTAGTAACTCTTGATGAAGAGTCAATTAAAAAAGCCATTAGCATAAAAGAGCAAAACCCTAAAGTCAGAGTCATGATAATAGATCTTTTTTGACTCAGTTCCAGATCGATGAATAGCCGTGAAATAATCGAGTTTTCAAAATTGACAAAGCTCCCATTTGTAAAGCATATAACTGAGACTGATTCTTTTTTATTCGATATAATGAAGTCGGCAGATGAATTCAGGGAGGCTGACGAAAAATGAGAGAATAATCTTGAAGTCACAAAAGCTCAAATATGATATTCATCAAGAATCCTATGATATCTTAAGCATGATCTGCCGAAAACAATAATAGAAAATTGAAATTCATATAAAGTCGATGAGAGTAAAAGAGCAATATTTGAGAAACTGATTGAGGATGCACGAACTGCGTTTGACATGAAATCTCATGTTACAGAATCTCAAGTCGTAAGATTCATCATGGATACGAAAACCCAGATAGAAAAAGTGATGGAATGAGAAATAAGCTGAGCATATTGCGATATAGATGATACGATAATAAAAGCTGATTGAACCATTATCGAATCAACACTCTTGATTCTTGAGAATCTTGAGAAAGAATGAAAAGAAATTCACATTTGGACTTGAGGAGACATGGAAATGGCGAAAGAAAAACTGACTTGAACTCCTTTTGAGAGATTCCCTCTTTTATCAAAATATGATTATTCAGGCGCAAACGCAGAAATCGTAATAGATAATGTGTCGCCAGAAAAATTTGCCATCCAAACTTGAATCACTGCAAAAAGATTCATAAGAGTCTAATTCTTTAACGATAAAAAACCTTAGTTTAAATTTTGAAGATGATTTCTTTGTTGCAGGGTCATCTTTTCAATTCATTATAAGAATAGGTCTTTCAATGTTTAATATGCTCATGGCTTTTTAGCAGTTGTTTAATGGGCGGCAAGATAATTTTAGCCCAAGTCTTATACAAAGGCGTCTAGTTTTACATTTTTATAATTCTTAAGCCGTCTTCTTAGATTCACTTCTGAATTAAATCTATTTTTAAAGAATTAAATAAATTGTCAAGATACTAAAATCTAATATTTCTATCAACTTTCACCTAATTTGATAATTCATTTTGAAACTTCACTCTAAATTCATATTAAATTCATCTACTCTTTGCTTCCAGAACTTGATTTCGCTATTATTAGCCTATACTTGAGATGTAAGAAAAAAACTTACATTTATAATCTAACAACAAATTTTATGAAAATCTCCAAAAATGCTAAAATTATCTGAATTATTCTTATGACGGCTCCATTCCTAACAGTTTTTGCAGACAGGGGCGGCTGACGCGATGAAGATAACTCATGAAGATGAAGGGGTTCGGATGAACGTTTAAGCAGCGGTAATGATGATAGATGAAGAGGTTCAGCGGATAATTCCTGAAGATGAAGGACCTGAATCCTTAGGGCGCAAGATGAGGATAAAATCAATCGTGCATTCGATAGGATTAATAATAAGCTAGATTTTGTGCGTAAGGTCATAGATCGTATTGACAAGCTGATTGCCAATATAAATTGATCTCAGATGGCATCAGACGTTAAAGCTAGAAAAATCGCTATTCTTGAAGAGATAAAATTGATTTTGCAAACTCGACTTCAAGAATTTGAGAATATTTGAGATATTACCCCTCCAGTTGTATCGTCTCTGATTTCTAGCTCGATTTCAGGTTCATGAGCAAATTTTTCCGTTAATGTGAACGAGGCATGAAAATGATATTTTGTTGTCTTGCTTAATTGATCTTGAGTGCCTACTTCAGCTCAAGTAAAAGCATGAACGGATAATACATGAACTACTGTAAACATAAAGTGAAATCTTAATCTAGTCGCATGAGTTAATACGTTTTCTGTAACTGGATTAACACCAAGTACATCGTATGTGTTATTTTTTACGGCTGAAGATAATTCAGGAAATCTTAAGACTAACGTAAATTCATTGAATTTTGCGACAACAGCAAGTGTTTCTGATGTTCTGCCTCCTACATTTTCATTAAGCCTAAGCGGAGTCACTAATTCATGAGTTACAATTGCAGTTAATGTAAATGAGGCTTGAAAATGATATTTTGTCGTATTGCCTAATTGATCATGAATACCGACTGCCGCACAGATCAGATCATGAGTCAATAGCTCAGGAGTTACCGTATCTATAAAATGAGATATGAATCTTGTCACGTGAGTGAATCTTGTTTGAGTGGGTTGATTAACTCCGAATACTTCATATATTATCCTCTTTACTGCTGAAGATAATTCATTGAATCTTCAATCTATTCCTGTCGGCATATGATTCATGACGAATCAATAAATCACTTACAGATAATTTTAAATCCCCGCAATTGCGGGGATTATTTTTTATGAATCTTAGTATTTAACTATTTCTTCAATATCATCATAAACCATTTTCTTTTATTGACTTCGCTTACTTCTTCATAATCTACATCATATCAATCGATGATACTCTTTATGACTTCTCAATTATAAAGAGTAAAGAATCTTTCTCCGAATTCATCCGAGATTATTTCTTCAGTATATTCAGGGCCATATCTCAATAACAACATAAGGATTCATCATCCATTCAGCATTCAGTAAATCTTGCTTAGGATTTTCTTCATATTGTCTTTTGGAAGATGGACCAGTGACGCAAATGAAAATATTATATCAAACTTCTCTTGCGTTTCATATTCTTCAATATCTTCTAGAATAAACTCCGCTTCCGGCAGATACTCCCTTGCAAGTTTTAACATACCTTCAGAATAATCCAAGCCTATATAATGAGAGCTATATCTTAATATTTCTTTTGCATCTTTTCAGTTTCCGCATCATACCTCAAGGACTCTAAGATTTTCAATTTCTGTAAAATATGAGAAAGCCTGCTTTATTTTATCTGTCCTTACTCAAACTTTATTGAATTTCTGAGAAAATTCAAGTGAGTATTTGTCATATATAGACTGTTCAGGAGTATTCATGATCAGTAATGAAAAATTATTATTTAATATGTTCCAGAATTTCAAATGGGACATCAAAACTATCAAGATTGCTCTCAATGACTATATCGAAAGTGTTTAAGAAAATTTCTTTTGAATCCATTTTCTTTTCAGAAATGAATCATATCTTAAGTGCATTTTCCCTAAGATTCACATCTATCATCTTCACATCTGAAAGGCTGTCTCAGATAAGAATAATATCTGTTTTTCAAATTATCATGTCTTTGACTTGTTCTGGCATATCATGCTCATCTTTGTTTTCAGAATGGATTATCACATCTTTATTCATTCAAATGCAATATCAATCTTCATCAAATTTAAGCTCATTTGACACTACATGCAGATTGGCATGATTCGCATCATGATAACTTAGAAATTCATCAATGGTATTTTTGAGACCGGCAGACAGAATAATAAAAGGAACATTACAAATTGCAGAATAATCTATAAGCTCTCTCATTCACTCTCTAAAATCCATTAAGCAGCTGTCTTGGATAATGATATCAATTACATCTATATTGAGCTTATGTTTTATGAATAGCTCAAGGTGCTTCGTCCACCACTCTCTCATGTAAGCACCCCTTTCTTCAAAAGTTAAAGTCGGGTCTATCTCAAATGGGTAATAATGCGCAAAATATGCATTTCTTTCAGCGTTATATTCTTCTGGCATCATTCCTGATTTTCAGAATAGAGACCAAGAAGTGTGCCCATTGTCTTGAGTTATTGTGCTGTCAAAATCTGCCACAATCTGAAGGTTCTGTTTTTTGAAACTTTTGATTTTTGCTTCCGTGATATCTTTATTCTTAATATAGATTTTCTGATTTGAGAATAGGTTTTGCATTTTATTCAGTGTTTTACAAATATATATTTTATTGTTATATAATATGGATTATCACATTAAAACAAGTTATTCTTCATATTAGATATGTGAAAAGAAGTTAAGATCAAGATTGAATTTGATGTTTGACAGAATTTAACCCGCCTGCCCTCCGGGCAGCTTAAACTGTACAAGGAAGAAAGCTGCTGTCGTAACCCATCCGGCTTTCAGCCACCTCAAAAGTAACCCATCCGCCCTTCGGGCACCTTCCCTGTATCAGGGAAGGGAAAATTTACTTATTTTAATAATGACGTTGTGCAACGTCTCTACAGCTTGAATTGGTATTATATTTTCATCTGAATTTATCTTTATTTAACATTTATAAAATCACCTTAAGAATTAAGGTGATGTTAATATTTAAAGAAAGCTATGGAAGTATCCTTGAAATTAAGCGATAAAAGAAATCCTAGCCCCCAATCAGGCGGATAATCTTCATAGCGTCTTCATTGAGATATTGGCTTTGCCGCTTTCTATTCTTGCTATTACTGATTGAGTCGAATGAATCTTAATTGCCAAATCGTTTTGTGATAATCATTTCTGAATCCTTATCTTCCTGATCTCTGCTCATATGAAATGATTAAGAAGCTCCATTTCATATATTTCCTTCAATTGAGGATTATCATTGAAAGATTCTTCTTTATATTCTTCAAAAGTATAATTTTCCATAATTGTGTTGGTTATATATAGCATATATGCAATATATTTTTATTTAAATGTCAATGATTTTTTTCTTCTTATCAAATAATCATCTCTATAATTTGTAAATTTTTTCAAAGCTCAATTTTTCAGTTTATCATCTTTTTTAATTATTCAATCCAGAAGGATTATAGAATCACCTCAAAGAGTAAAATAGAAAATCTGGCTTATGTTGCTGGATTTCTTAATTCTTAACTCAAATATCCTATCTCCGAGATATTTCAGATCATCCAATCAAAGAAGATTCAAACTCAACAATTCAAGCTTGTTCAATATCGTCGCTAACAGGTACGGATCCTTAATTTTAAGACTATCCAGAAACATTTTAACCGGAATATCTCAATTCTCTTTTTGATAGAAAATAATTTCTTTCTTCATTTATCATTTTTAAAATTTTTACAACTATATGATTTGAAATGAAGAAAAATATTGAAAAAATGGAGAAAAAATAATTGCCTACCGATAATCCATCCGGCTTCAGGCACTTTCGTTGCCGTAACCCATCCGGCTTTCGAGCACCATGAAAGTAACCCATCCGCCTTCGGCACCTTCCCTATATTAGGGAAGGAAAATTTATTCATTTCAATAATGTTGTTTTAGAGGATTTTCTGCAATATATTGTTTGATTTTCAGGTATTCGTCTTCATTACGGATTATTCGCTCATGATAATTGGGTTGCCATGAAAAATTACATTTCTTGGGAATTCTGTTTATATTTTTTGTGCAAACTGATTTAAATGATCAGATTATGGTTCATAATGTTCATTTTCATGGATTTTGAAATCAATATGGTTTTGTATTAACCGCATTAACTGTGTCATCGGCACCGACCGTAGAGACAAGGCATTGCCTTGTCTCTACATTATTCATGATATTATACATATTATCATTAACGGGTTTATCAATTTGAATTATGCCATGAATATGGTCATTCATAATTACGAATTCATCCAATCTTACAAATTCAAAATGTTCTGGAATCTCCATATAAAATTTTTTAACAATAACACCCAATTCATTCAAAACAATCTTTAATCCAACATTTTCACCGAAACATCTCATCTGATTTTTGAACAAATCGTAACAAAATAATATCAATTCGCAGAATAATCAAACCCCGCCAATCTCCTTGAATTGGTATTATATTTTCATCTGAATTTATCTTTATTTAACATTAAAAAATCACCTTAAGGATTAAGGTGATTTTATC
>CAZUBA010000007.1:0-39398 GCA_964618565.1 uncultured Candidatus Peribacteria bacterium
GTACAAGGAATTGCTCATCAAGCTGTACAATAGTTTGTAGAGCTTTTACAACTATTGCTTCCGCTATCCCAAGTGAAATTATCATCACATTTGTATGTACATCTGTCATTATTGCTTGGAGAGGCATTGTATGTCCAGTCCTTGTTCGCTGCCTGCTGAGAATTCGAAGCGGCATTTGGCGGAAGGCTTCATTTGCATTTATCCGGCACGCATGAGTTACCATCCGGGCTTACCACATTTCATGAATTGCATTTCCATGGGCAATCGTTCGATCATCCTCAGGTTCAGTCGTAATATGCATTTGAAGGCTTGTTGGTACAGCTGAACCTTCATCCTCAAAGCGAATTGCTTGCGCTTCATGCGGATGGTGAGAATTGTCCATTGACTATTGTTCATCAGACTCAGTATTCTCAAATGGAAACGCTCTCGCATTTTGGCTGAGTTACAAGTCAGGTTATATAGAAATCGTCGTTACACGTATTTCAGTTGGAATTAGGCAGGCTATTGTATCAGCATGCATTTCAGTATGATCATGTCGTCACGTTGTCTGTGAAAATCCAGTCATCTTTGATAAAATCCCATCTTCAAAGGACATCTTTTACCAACTGGTTGTTGCAGTTAGGATTAGGAGTACAGGCGGCGTACCAAGGGTTCAGAGCATTATTTGTAGGATATGTCGGATCCGCATAAACACTAGCGCTTTTTGTACAATCGATCTGAACCAAACCAGATTCGGCAACCTGTCATAAGGGCATCTTCTTGCAGCAGGCGATCACCATGTTGTTGACGCATTTCTTTCAGTCGGTGAAGTTCTCGATATGCATGCTGTCATCGCATTTATAGCTGCAACTGCTTATGTTAGGATCATATGTTCAATTGCCGAATGCAGAAATGAAGCTTCAGCTGTTAGGGTCAACTCATCCTGGGCTGTTATATCTGGAGACCTTTCATTGGTAGCCTGAGTTCGGTTCCACAGCGGTAAGGTCGAACTTATTGAGGATGTATGCCGTAGCGGGAAGAGGCTTGCTGGCAGCGCAAGAGAAGTTCTCCGTCGACTTGAAGCAGGATCCTTCATATTCCGTATATCAATCCTTGCATTTTTTATCGCAAGATGATGGATTCGGCAGGAAATTCTGATCCAGCTGGCAATCGGCGTCGGATGCCTTAAGGCAGCTTCATTCAAATGTTCATGACACAGGATCGGCAGGGGCAGACCATAATGCATTCTCAGACAGCTGTCAACAACTGAAGGTTTTCCTGATGTATGACTTTCATTTGTATTTATCTTCTATCTTGAATGACACCTTAGGCTTTTCCTTCTTCCAGTCAGGCGAAGCGGACGGCAATATGCTGAATACTGGAGCAGTCTTGTCAATCCTTACTGTGAGGCTACTCTTGGCTATGTTACCGTACGTAGAATACCCTCAATGGGAAAAGAGGTTAGATTTGTCTTCTGCGTAGAAGGTTACAAGGTATTGTCATTCTTCAGTGAAGCTTATCGTGTAATCCGATACGCCTGTCGTGTCAGTTGGCGGTTTTCAATTTATCTCGTAATATGATTTCTTGATTCAAGGAGACGGATAGCTCTTTCCCCAATTCGAATAAGGATTGTCTTTTATTGAAACATTCAATGCCACATCTTTGTTGGTCCATTTTCATGATTCATATCAGTTAGCGGAAACGCTTATGACAGGAGCTGATCAGTCCGGGATATAGCACTTGATTGTTCATGTCCTGTCGAATGTATTCGGATTAAGGACATCGTTATATGAGAAATAGGGATCGACCGGTATCTTGTTTGTTCCGCAGCTTCATGATACATCCTTTGTCCATGAAACATAAGACGCTCAATATCATTTGATGCTGAGATTGGCTGAATATGCTGCGTCTTTCGCTACAAAAAGCAGGAGCAGGGCGAGCAGACATGAAATCTTAATCATGTTTTTCATATTATACATTTTAAATGATAGGCATAAGAATTTAATACGAAGAGTGGCTGGTGTGGTTGGTGTGGGTGGAAGAATGCGAGCTCGGGTCTATGAATCAGCTGGCATGTATATCTTCGTTGTTCTTCAAGGTGTAGACCTTTTTACTGTGATCATTGGAATTACCATGCGAACTTGAATGTCAGGCATCCATCGAATTGGTCATCAGGAATCAGGTGACGAGTCATAATGAGGCTATGAGCAGGCTTTTCTTTATCGTTCTTCAATCCTCTTCGTTAAGGAATGATTTGAGGTCTTTTGATTTTTTCATGGTTCGTGATGGTTAGGGGTATTTTATATACAACAGATAATACAATATAATTTATTTATTGTCAATAGGTGATTGAAATAATCTAATCACCTTGATAATTCAAGGAGATTAATTGTTGATAATAGTTTGCTTTAAAATATGTACCCACGAAATCATCACGTTAACAGTAGTGCAATCCTTTGTTAGCATAGGCAAATAGGGTTGATAACGGGCTCATAATATTTTCAATTAACCTTTAGGCAACTTAAGAGTGGACTGAAGGTATGGAGTTATATGGGATACCCCTATTTTATACATGTTTTAGTTGGATAATCCAAAGTTCATCAATTAGGACAAGCATATTCTTTTGAGTGCGGACTGCTACACATATATCAATATGAAGGGTAAATACACACATAATTTTGTCAATCCCATTTGATATTATTATATCATGCACAATAACCGATTTTAACATTGCAGTCCGAGGGCTGAGGAGTTCAATATCACTGATATGATGATTTCATATATAGCCTATGTTGAACATTATCCATACTTCAGTTTGGTAAAATAACCTTATCAGCCAACACTATTGAATCGAGAAAACCTCAGCCAAGAATATTTTCATGTCATAATTCATGAAAAGTACATTTATAATCTACACCAAAAGCTCAAGAACAAGTGTAATATCAAAGAGCTTTTGTATCTATGGTTCAAGTCACATAAACAGCAGGGTAATTTTGACTTGAAGTACAAGTTGGATCTTGTTGAGATAATGTTGATGTGACGCAAGCGGATCAGGATAAAGTTCATCAAGATGGACATGAATATGTTGCGCCGACATTATTTGTTGCAGATAGATATCAAAGTAAGGTTCAGCTTGTTCTGTTTGAATAAAAAGCAATTGATCAAGGACTTGGGTTAGTCGCGATATAAAAGGAGGCTCAATAGGTTGCATCATATCATTTATCCCAAATGTATGTTCATCAATAATTTGTATCTCAGATATTACGAACTGCTGTTAGTCCTGCATAAGTTTTAAATTCATATCATAATGATTTTTTTGCATATCATACGGAACTTGAGCATCAATAATAATACCATCCAAAATATGGTCAATTGGTTCACGGTGATAAATTGAATCAAACGGGATCATTCCATCAACCGTATGTTCCTTTATAAGAGTCACAATAATTTACAGTAGTTCAAGAATATCATCATGTTATAGTTGGATTATAGCTTCAAGCTATAGCTTTTTCACACTTTTTAGTATTAGAATTGTATGCATATCAATTTATGGAATCACATTTAATACAACTTTCTATAACATTTGGAGCACATGAACTTCCATTCCAAGTGAAATTATCATCACATTTGTATGTACATCTGTCATTATTGCTTGGAGAGGCATTGTATGTCCAGTCCTTGTTCGCTGCCTGCTGAGAATTCGAAGCGGCATTTGGCGGAAGGCTTCATTTGCATTTATCCGGCACGCATGAGTTACCATCCGGGCTTACCACATTTCATGAATTGCATTTCCATGGGCAATCGTTCGATCATCCTCAGGTTCAGTCGTAATATGCATTTGAAGGCTTGTTGGTACAGCTGAACCTTCATCCTCAAAGCGAATTGCTTGCGCTTCATGCGGATGGTGAGAATTGTCCATTGACTATTGTTCATCAGACTCAGTATTCTCAAATGGAAACGCTCTCGCATTTTGGCTGAGTTACAAGTCAGGTTATATAGAAATCGTCGTTACACGTATTTCAGTTGGAATTAGGCAGGCTATTGTATCAGCATGCATTTCAGTATGATCATGTCGTCACGTTGTCTGTGAAAATCCAGTCATCTTTGATAAAATCCCATCTTCAAAGGACATCTTTTACCAACTGGTTGTTGCAGTTAGGATTAGGAGTACAGGCGGCGTACCAAGGGTTCAGAGCATTATTTGTAGGATATGTCGGATCCGCATAAACACTAGCGCTTTTTGTACAATCGATCTGAACCAAACCAGATTCGGCAACCTGTCATAAGGGCATCTTCTTGCAGCAGGCGATCACCATGTTGTTGACGCATTTCTTTCAGTCGGTGAAGTTCTCGATATGCATGCTGTCATCGCATTTATAGCTGCAACTGCTTATGTTAGGATCATATGTTCAATTGCCGAATGCAGAAATGAAGCTTCAGCTGTTAGGGTCAACTCATCCTGGGCTGTTATATCTGGAGACCTTTCATTGGTAGCCTGAGTTCGGTTCCACAGCGGTAAGGTCGAACTTATTGAGGATGTATGCCGTAGCGGGAAGAGGCTTGCTGGCAGCGCAAGAGAAGTTCTCCGTCGACTTGAAGCAGGATCCTTCATATTCCGTATATCAATCCTTGCATTTTTTATCGCAAGATGATGGATTCGGCAGGAAATTCTGATCCAGCTGGCAATCGGCGTCGGATGCCTTAAGGCAGCTTCATTCAAATGTTCATGACACAGGATCGGCAGGGGCAGACCATAATGCATTCTCAGACAGCTGTCAACAACTGAAGGTTTTCCTGATGTATGACTTTCATTTGTATTTATCTTCTATCTTGAATGACACCTTAGGCTTTTCCTTCTTCCAGTCAGGCGAAGCGGACGGCAATATGCTGAATACTGGAGCAGTCTTGTCAATCCTTACTGTGAGGCTACTCTTGGCTATGTTACCGTACGTAGAATACCCTCAATGGGAAAAGAGGTTAGATTTGTCTTCTGCGTAGAAGGTTACAAGGTATTGTCATTCTTCAGTGAAGCTTATCGTGTAATCCGATACGCCTGTCGTGTCAGTTGGCGGTTTTCAATTTATCTCGTAATATGATTTCTTGATTCAAGGAGACGGATAGCTCTTTCCCCAATTCGAATAAGGATTGTCTTTTATTGAAACATTCAATGCCACATCTTTGTTGGTCCATTTTCATGATTCATATCAGTTAGCGGAAACGCTTATGACAGGAGCTGATCAGTCCGGGATATAGCACTTGATTGTTCATGTCCTGTCGAATGTATTCGGATTAAGGACATCGTTATATGAGAAATAGGGATCGACCGGTATCTTGTTTGTTCCGCAGCTTCATGATACATCCTTTGTCCATGAAACATAAGACGCTCAATATCATTTGATGCTGAGATTGGCTGAATATGCTGCGTCTTTCGCTACAAAAAGCAGGAGCAGGGCGAGCAGACATGAAATCTTAATCATGTTTTTCATATTATACATTTTAAATGATAGGCATAAGAATTTAATACGAAGAGTGGCTGGTGTGGTTGGTGTGGGTGGAAGAATGCGAGCTCGGGTCTATGAATCAGCTGGCATGTATATCTTCGTTGTTCTTCAAGGTGTAGACCTTTTTACTGTGATCATTGGAATTACCATGCGAACTTGAATGTCAGGCATCCATCGAATTGGTCATCAGGAATCAGGTGACGAGTCATAATGAGGCTATGAGCAGGCTTTTCTTTATCGTTCTTCAATCCTCTTCGTTAAGGAATGATTTGAGGTCTTTTGATTTTTTCATGGTTCGTGATGGTTAAGAAATTGAAGTTTCAGGTTAATCGACAAAAACTGATAATATATTTAATCTTATTATGCTATTTCAGATTTTTTCATCTCAAAAGAACTGTTTTCAAGACCAAGTTTCATTATATCAATCTGCATAATCTCATTCCACTATAGAAAACATTAGAACTTTTGTTCTTATTGAAATGACCAATTCCTTTGCTTTAGGATTTTCAAATAACTTCTTGTAAGAACTAGTTTCTACTGCAGTCTTAAAGGCTGCTTCATTGCCGACATATTTATCAAGCTTTATTATTTTATCCAGCTCTTCATAATCAGAAATGATGCTTTTTACAAGTTCATCATTTGATTTGAATCATCCTCATTTTAAAGCCATGACCCTAAAATCCTGAATTGTAAATCACATAGGCTTAATGATATCATAGAATCTGTTTAAAGCCTCTTCTTTCTTTGAATTATCCTCTTCCAATGAATTTAAAGGCTTTCATAAGAATCTATTAATATCTCATTTCGTCATTTCAAAATAAGGATAATACAGCCCGAAAAGGCTATCAAGATTCTTATTGAAAAAAACCTCATTGAAATATTCCGGTGAACTTTTTAGTTTTGGCAGATCCACATTATCATCTTCAAAATCAATTTTTGCAATAAAGTTCTTAACATTCTCATCCTCTCTTTTTCTATCCGCTAAATAAAAATTATCTCATTTTGTCTGCAAGTATCAAATCAATCTCTCCTTATAAAGCGAATCTCTTTTACTGCAAGATGAATGTACAAGCTTTGGCATATCAATGTATAAAAGAGCATTTTGAGATGATTTATATTCGGTATTCAATAATTTATCAAAATCTTTTTTCAGATTCTTGAAGTATTTAGACATGACAAGTATATCGCTATCAGCAAAAGAATAGCAATAGGCCGAAATATCCGCTGAAAAAAGCTTAAGAGATTTTTCTCTTATGGCAGAAACTTTCACTGAAGTTTTCTTGATTTCAGAAATTCAATCTTTAGCTAGCTCATCTTTATAAGAAGTCTCATTTATGATTGTTCAGATGAAATTCTGCTTTTTGTTAAGGGATCTATAGAAATAAACAGAAGCTCATGCTATAGCCAATATCAAGATTAGGATTATCGGGAATTTTATATTTTTCATAAAAAAGAAGATTATTTAAGTAATTCCTGATTAAGATTGACTTTAACCGGTTCTGGGGAAATATATCTTGATACTCTAAAAAGATTCTGGACTCACTTTCAAAGTACCGGATCTATAAAATCCGACCTATCCATTGATGACCAAAGTCATTGTTCATCAGAAGGATGATTTTTTCAGAAAAAAGAAAGCAAGTACATCTTCATTCTGAAATCTTTCAAATCTTTCTCAAATTCTGCATTTTTTCCTCAAGATAAGTCGGAAACATATTTGTCTACAATTTCTCTGGATTTGAAAAGATCGCTTTCCTCATCATTCCTATAATATCTGTCTAAAGGCAATTTTCCATCTAATTCATATTTCTGAATCATTGCTTTGAAATCCTTTAATATATCTTTCCCTTGATCTTCTAAGCTAGCATATCAATAAACTCCGTAAGTTTTGGCAATAATATCTTTTTCCTCTATTCCGCTTATCTTAAAAACATTTTCCAACTTTGAATTAAGATATGTTGAAAATTCAGTTTCAAGCTCTTTTGGCTTAAATCCGATTCAAGTTTTATTCCAGTCATATCTGTTTCTTAAAACTTTATAAATTATTCATTCTTGAGAATCCAGAAATACTTTTTTAAACTCTTCGGTGTCAGTTTTTGCTTTTGCGACAGACGCAGAATCAAGTGCCTTAATGAACGGATTATAATTCTTTTCTTCAAGATATATTTTGAATTTTTCAGTCAGAAGCCTTTTGTCTTCTATGCTATTGAAATCTTTTCTTTTTATTGATTGTATTATGAGCTCTGATTGTTCATCATCTATCTTGCCTGTTTTCACCCATTCCACAATAACAATCTTAGGGATCAATACATCGAATAGATATGCGAGCTCTTTTTCATTATCTCATTCAAGCTTCTTATATTTATCAAATACTTCATATACATAATCAACAAATAATTTATATTGATTGGATTTTATCAGGTCGCTGTGACTTTTAAATTCAGAAGATATGATTTTGAATCTTTCTTCAATGTCTGTAGTTTCTGTGAATCAGGCTGGAATCTGTGTATCATTAAGATTATTTGATCATGCAGCTTTCTCTGTAACTGGAAATTTTGCAGCATCCGCAGCTTTATCGGCTTCCTGATCTTTTCAGCAAGAAATGAAAATTAAAGGCAATAACAGTAGTAAAATCAGTTTTTTTTGTTTTAACATAAGTATAAATAAGTTATACAAATAAATTAATCATTCCTTAAAATATTCTTCGTTTCTTGACATGCCAGAGCAACTTCTGTAGTTCCAATTTGCGAGCAATCCGGGAGTACAGTTCATCATGACATCATATTCTCTAGTTTTACATAATCTTTACATGTGACCCTATCATCCTTATCCAATAATACAACCTCGCAAGGAACCTCTGATCTATCGCTTTTTGCCTTAAAAAAAAGTATGCTCCTTATGCAAGAATATGTTAAATCTTTATCTAGAATACCATTACATAATTTATAATCAAGTTTTTTAAATGCAATTATTGAATGATAGTTATCATAGCACTTATTCTTCATTGAAGCATCAGTCAAATTATCACAAATTTTAGTATCAGGGTTATCTATTGACATTGATTTGAAGTCATTTATTTCCTTTGATATCAGCCAATTATCATATATTAAAAAACTGCTTGCAGTTAAAAGTAATGCTATTGTGATAAACAAAGAATATTTAACCTTTTTGTGCATTAATCAGAAATTTAATATTTTCATATAAGAATCCTCTAGTGTTCGTAAAGAAATTGGGTTTTTAAACGTGGCTTATTATATGATATTAATCAGTTTTGACAATAAGATTAAGTATTGACAATAGGCAAATATATTTTGACATGAAAAAAAAGCCATATGATATGGCTTTTTTGCATATTATAAATCATATAAAACTAATTTCCTACAGAATAGTATGAGTGAATATTTCCTGATACTTAAGTCATTTTTCAGTAAAAATAAAATCATTCTCCCTCTCGTCTATGAATCACAGCATAAAGGCTAATTCAAGCTTTCACCTCATATAGTCCAAATTCTTTATTCATTTCTTATCTATTTTCAAGTTCCTGCTTCAGATGACAAACAATCTTTCGTCATAGAATTTGGCGTGATATTCAAACATCTTTCTTATATGATCATCTCATAACATATAATCCTTAAAATCATGCGTATTGCAAAAAGCGAACTTTCCGCTGAATGAATAGGCGGAATGTCAAAATCAGATCAAATGCCTGTTTGAAACATAATTATTCTGATAATGATGAATAAGAGATTCATCCTTTGCAAAGTATTCTCTTCAATACTGGATATATCCTGCATCTTTAATGCTTTTTGCCAAGATATCATAAAAGCTGTATATCTCTTCAATATTATCTTCTTTTTTTCACATCCTACCGAATGTTGATTCCTCATAATTATAAAGAGGATAATATGTTATGTGCTCAGGATTCATCTTTATTATCTTTTCAAGATCAGATCTCATTTCACCTGCTTCTTGCGTAGGGAGCCCGTACATCATGTCGATATTCATATTACCGAATCATTCCTCTCTTATAAGTGAAACCGTCCTTAAGACATCTTCTTCCGTATAGGTTCTATTTATATTTTTAATGACATCATCATTAAAGCTCTGAACTCAGAGTGAAATCCTATTGATTCAGAATTCCTTAAAAATCTGAAGCTTGCTTTTAGTGACTGATTCTGGATTGCATTCAATCGTATATTCAAATTCTGCCTTATCGAATTTATGTGAGAATCTTGAATATATCATTTTGAGCAGAGTTGTTAATTCTTCATCATCCAAAAATGAAGGTGTCCCTCATCAGATGAAAATAGTCTTAACATTGAAAATATTCACTTCATCCAGAAAAGCATCCACTTCCATCTCCATTTTCTTAAGATATCTCATTGCGTGAAGCTTCTTGAATCTGTTTCAGATTGTAATATGAAAATTGCAATAACTGCATTTTGTGACACAAAAAGGAACATGGAAATACAGGTTGATATTTTTTCAATTATATTCCTTATAAAGCTGCTCTCTTGAATATCCAATCGATCTTTCAAAATTCCTCCAATAGCTTATTAGCGGATGATGCATGACAAAATCCCTGTTCTTCTCAACAAAATCTCTGGCAATATCAAGTAGCATTCTTTTTCATTCTTCGTCAGCCCTTATGTATTCATCTTTAAATTTTTCAAAGAATTTTGAGAATTTTTCATTATATTCCATTTGGCAATAAGTCATAATTATAGATTAATCTTGATATCTTTATATTTTCAGGAAGTTTTGCATTCTCATAAATCTGTCTGTTTCCGATATAATAGTTATTTATCCTTTTTGTGTGATCACTGTTCTTGTCAAATCTGTCCAGATCTAATTTTCAAGTGCATCATGCTATCTTTTTGCATCATTCGCAACTTTCAGGAATATAAGCGATATTTCACTTATCTTTCAATATTTTAGCCGGGCAATATCTTGTTGCACTGAATACTACATTCGGATAATTAAGGTTTATATTGATATTTCTCAGATTACTGATTTCAATTCACTGAAAGACATTGAATATCTCGATAGAATCAATTGAATTAAGAGAGAAAAATTTATTATAATAATCATTATCGATTGATAATCTTGAATGGATATCCTTATTATCAAAAAATGACAGGCTCGGATCTTTGTCTTGTCAACTCATCATCGTTCCCCAGATTAACTTGGGATAATTTTTTTGCTTAAGATACTCTAGAATTCAATAATCATTAACTATGATTTCGGAATCGAAAATATCAATAAAATATTCTACTTTGCTTATGATTTCAGAGAAAAGCATTTCCGATGCCAAAGGAGTTGAAAGCGTGACTTTTTTTCAGGATGATTTAAGGAAATCCATAATCCTATCATCTTCAAGTTCCTTCAAAAAATTCTTATCGCAATAAGCGTCTCCGATATAAAAACCGTCAAACGGACTGAAATCCTTAGAGAGATCTGTCAGATATGTAATATAATAAGCTTTTTCCATTTTATTGTTTATAATATTCACAATTTTTTCATGCACAATCTGCCAAAATTGTTTTTTTGTGCAATCACATATTAAATTCGACTGATTCTTTTTGATCATCTGTCAATCCTGCAAATTTGATAGAATTCAACGTAAAGCTGAGATCTCTTAGAAGAGCTATAAGAGGTTTTTCCCTTCATACTATCTTAAGCGAAACTAGATTTGGAATCTCCTTTAAGAGTCAATACAGGCACATCTTGCAATCGAATTCATTAGCTAATATCTGTCTGAATCCACTTTCGTATGGCTTATCTTCAAATTCATAAAGCTTTTCCCTATTGCAAACATATGGTATTCATTTCTTGAGTCATTCCAGATGGAGAGAAGAACATACTCAATCAGTATTATAGCACCAATCATTCTTTATGAAAACTTCAAATTCCAGCTCACTGAATTCTTTTGTAATATTCTTTATCTCTGAAACGGTTATATTTCTAGGGAATATCATTCTCGATATTTTAAAATTCCTTATCCAGAATTCAACAGATTTTGAGTTTATCACCTGATTAAGAGAGCTGCAGTGCAAGGGTATCTTATCATCTATTTCACGTATCATGCTCGCTATTCATATATCTTTTACGATTATGGCATCGGGCCTTAGAGATATTATATTTTCTATTTCCCTATAAATTCATTCCAAATCATCCACTATCGGAGAATTATTCAGAGTAATATAGCTTTCAACTCATTTGCTCCTAGCATAACTCATAAGCTCTATAGCATCTTCATTTGATTCGACATTTGCCAGCGCCCCATCTCTTCTGTTTAATATAGAAGAGAATTTGTGCGCATTTTGCCAAGATTTTGAAACCACTCAAAAATAGATTTCATGGGCTCATGAGTCTATTAGCCGAAATCAGAAATCCTTATTTTTTACCGGAACCAATACTTTCATTTAAATGCTTTTAAAAAAACCAGTTAATGCTTCGTTTGCAGAATAATCTCTTTTAGCGATTTCCCCTAATTTATCTTCAATAATTTTTTTGATATATGATTCACAGATCCTGAAATTTTCATCATCCGCATTATCGATATCTTTTTTAAATTCAATCTTATCCTTTTTCAAATCGGCCAATTTTATCTTATGCTTATATCCATTGAAGAAATTCTCTAATATGACCATATTCGGATATGCGATCCCATCTGAATCTATTGTGACTTCACTATTGAAAAGCGGTATCTGACTGGAAAAAAAATGATTTGCAAAAGCCAATCCGGAGAATTCCGTCTTAATTAGCCTGGATAATTCATCAAGCTTCTCTTTTAATACGCCAATCCCCTCTTCTGTCCATCAGATATACAATCAAACCAAGATATTCAGATTCCTTACTCATAACCCGTAAAGGAATCTTACATTTTCTATCATATTCTCTACGGTCGCTGGCAGGATAGTAAAATTTATCTGATAATCAATATCTTTTGAACAAATTTTTGAAATAGTGCCGTATAATTTAAGGATATCTTCCTCTCTTCATCATCTGGTCAGGATATGCGAAGACAATTCTCAATTGCAGCTTAATATAAGTTTTACTTTATTTTTTTCAGCGAAATATAGGGCTTCATCATCCAGAAGTTTTCAATTTGAATTTATAACATGCCTAAACGGAAACCCTCTGGAAATCGATCTGGTTATGATTGACTCCAATAAATCCCTTTCCAGATACGGCTCTCATCAGAAAAATCGCATTTCGTTATCTCAGTAAGATTCAGACAAAAGCACTATCTTATCAAGAAGATCATCTATCTGAAGTCAAGGCACAAAAAATCTTCCTGAATCTTTTTTATATACTCCGCAATATCCGCAATTACTGTTGCATCTTCTAGTCAAAACTATGACCATAAATAAAAAACTTTTGAATAAATAATTAAATGCAGTATATTTACGAGTGCACATTTACCAAAACTTATGATGAAAGAAAATATGAGACTATCCAAGACCTTGTACAATAAAAAGGCTATCCTGTTCACGCTTTGACTTAATTTAGATGCAGATGAATATACTGTAAAAGAAGACTCGGACGATTATCTGATTTCCTTTTCTTCGTCGGATGAAAAAGCTATAAATGACATAATCAAGGATGTTGCTTTCAATTCCCTACGATTTGAAATAGCAGAACAAAATAAGGATTTAAGGAAAAGTATAATCTCAAAAGCATTATGAACCGTAAATTATGATAAATAACAAAAAACACCTACCACATATAAGATTCAATGAATTTGCTGACGGAAGAATAATTGTCACGACCGTGTTTTGAGAATCTATTTTACTGAAAGAGGATGAATTCAATGAATATATAGCTTGAAATATTCCCAAGGATAGCGAATTGTATAAGGATCTTCTAAAAAGATGATTCATTAATTATGATTGATATGAATCTGAATTTATCGAAGATTATAAGCATAGGTTCTGAATAAACTTCATTTGACCGACTCTGCATATTATGATATTGACGAAGTGATGCAATCATCAATGTAAGTATTGCCATGCATGAGCCACAATGGACTATGAAAACGATGACATAAAACTTAAAAAAGAAGATGCCGAAAAGACAGTAGATATAATATTGCAATCCCCTTCAAAATTTATCACCATAGAGTTCCAATGATGAGAGCCTTTTTCAAATTTCTGAATAATAGAACATATAATCAAATATACTGAAGAAGCCAATAAAAAAACCAAAAAAAACATATGATATGCGCTAGTCTCGAATCTTACTATGCTGGATGATGAGATATTAGAAAAGCTTTTCACTTTCCCGAATCTCGGCATATCGACATCCCTTGATTGACCGAAAAAAGTCCATGATTTCAATAGGGTCATGTCATGAGGAAAAAATTCCTCGAGCTACGAACTCCTTGCGAAAAATATCTGAAAGATCCGAGCTAAAGAAAAAGAGACCTGAATCAGCATCCTGAGATGAGCTATGTGAGTCATTACCAAAAAGAGCCTTCCATTTGCAAAAGAAATAATAGATACCTATCTTGAGTTCTGATTTGAAAGCATTTTCCTCAAGAGAATGAATACGATCGGAAAAGCTGAGAATAAATGAAATATCTTAGGTTATACTTTTGATGAGTACAACATTTTCCTTGACGAATATTTCAAAGAGCTTCTAAAGAAATATAAGGAATGAATTTTCGTGTTGGACGTATTTCTTTCAATTACGATCAAAAAAATATTAACGCCCGAAAATATCAATTATGTAGACCTGAGAAGCCCTTGTTGAGCTTGAGTTTCACAAATTGCCTATAATCATGATTGAAAAGTATACACTTGCGATGAATGAAGAATGATTGAGGACGATGTTTTTCAGCTTTGAACTATAAACGATTCGCTTAAAGATCTAGTCCAAAGCGAAACAACTTGAATAATGATGGACGCATCAACGATAGAGAGTCTTCCTTGTGATGTTTGTGCGTATGCTCCTTTTTGCGGAGTTTGCCCTGTTGTTTCATATATGACAAAATGAAATATATATTACAATCAAAACAATGATGATCATTGTAAATTCTTTACATATTATTTTGATATGATATTCAGGGTATTATCAGATAAAGAAAAATATGCAGATGAGTATGAGTATTTCATAAAACATCTAAGATAAAATTGACAAGAGTAAAATAATATGATTTAATTTATGTAAAATAAAATTAATAACTATATTTTATGAATAAATCAATTATCAGGAAAGCTATATTATGAATGCTAGAGGCTTTTATAATATTTTTGGTTTCATGTAATTTAACTTTTGCCTATAACGCCGCATGACCGACAGAAGAGATTTCCGGAGTTGCGAAATGTGACTATAGGATAGTGTGAAAGTTGGCCAATAATACGCCCTTTACCTCATCATGGAAAGTCACTGCTTGTGAGGCCACAATTGATTTCAATGATCTGGCTGATTGAGAATATTATCTAGAACTCAGATCCAGAGATAGCTGAGCCATATGAAGCGCTTCAGCTTATTGAGACTGAGCGTATAATGACAGCAGCAATAAAATAGAGCATACTAAAATCGGGCCGTATAAGATAGACACGACTCCTCCGACTTGTGTGCTTAAAAATATTACTTTGAAGGCTAATAAATCAGATAACCAATATTTTAATAATTGAATATTTTATTATAAAGGTAAAGATGCTCCTAATTGAGAATTCACTGCTAAAATCGAATATAAAGATAATCCTATTTGAAGCTGAATTTCAAAAATAAAGTTTGAAGATACTATCGGAGCCTGAGCCACTGTAGATAAGCCAGAATGAACAGCGACCCTAGAAGCTCAGAATTATACCCATACATACAACTGGAATTGAGTTAAAACTTATAGTTCAGATATGATCCTATCTGGAAATACAAAATGTATAGATCATGCTTGAAATGAGGCAAAAGTATCCACTAGTGCCAGTTCCACGGTAACATATGAGGATGTCACATGAACTCCTAGCTTGCCGCTTACTGCTCTTAAATTCCAACCTGATACAGCAAATCCTGATTTTACAAAAGATAATATCACTTTCAAAAATTGAAATTTCTGAGCTGGTTCGATGGAAAATCTTTTTAATTGAAATGCAATAAAATATTTAGCTGCATATAATGATAGGGAATTGCTTTTCAAGGGACTTACAGATAACTGATCTGGATTAAGAAAATTCAATATCTATATTGAAAATCCTTTAGTAAAAGAAACAAAAGATCTCAAAAATAGCTGATGATCAAGTTATTCATCAAGAATAACCAGTATTGCTGATGTTACGGTGAAACATGATTTCAGGAATGTGGATACTTGAAATAATGATACTGCCACAAATGGTATCAGGAATTATGATATTGATATAAAATCTGAAAAACTTAATAAAAATACGAACTCAAATAGCTTTTGTGATAATGTTGGCAATTGTTATTCTCTGCCAGATACTGAATTTAAAATAGTGGCTAATGAACAAAGTTCTGCAGGTACAACAAAAGGCTGAACTGCTTTTTCAGCCAGTGTAGGCGATAGGACTAAAGTGGGAAATAACGAGGATTCAGAAAAAAACGATGTTATCGTAAGTTGGAAAGACATATACGGAAATTCTGTCGTACCGGTTCCTTGAGTTAAAGAACTTGTCACTAATGTAGCTTTTACAAACACAATGTGAAAAAATCAGATAAGCTCTGGATGACCGAGTGTCTGAGACGGTATTGATTTTAGCTTCTGGGACTGAACAAGTGAAGCATTGGCATGATGAGTTACAGCTTGAAAATATCATAGTTTTATTTTTACAGGAAGCAGTACTTCAGATTATTGATTATGAACTATAAAAATTGATATAAAAAGCATAGTGCCTACTAGTAATAAATATAAGGATTCTCTTTCTCAAAATATGTATCAGACTAATGCATGAAAAATATCAATCGATAGTCTTAACCTAAAAACAAATTCAAAAAATTGATATACCTCTATTTGAGCAAATTCTTTTCTAGAAGCAATTCCTGCCAGTATAGCATTTGAATATACGCCAGCATTCTCAGTTAATAGCACAAATGAAATATTTCCTATTATCGAATCAAAAGATAAGAATCTGCTTATAAAATGAAGTGCCAAAAATTCCAAAATCACAGGATATCAATATAAAAATAAGCTTATTACAAATAATTTATTTCTTGGATTTAAAAATATATCATATACATCTCCTGTCCAAACTTATAATATTCTAGAATGATCGCAATATTATCTAGGCGCAAATAACGTTTGAGGAATATGGTGAACGGCTGGAGAATTAACTTATAAGTCTTGAAGCTATAACGATTCAGTTACAAATAACTTCAAATTCACTCCTAAGTCAATCTGATGAGTTACAAACGAAAATACAAAGGTTGCTATGTATTCTCTGCTAAGATATTCAATATGAAGCAAATTAGCACAATTGCCTGCTATCCAGACTTGATTGTGAAATTATCAAAAAATTACTGATGTTGTAGAATGAACTCAAGATATCATTAATGATAATGACACATATAATTCAAATAGCGATATAATTTTTGCTGAGGTTGATATCAGATGAATTTCACAGACTAGTAATGTTTGAGCGCTGACGAATGCCACATGAGCCGTTACAACATCCAGCACAGAAACAAAATTCAATGATTTCTCGGCAATTACCTTATATGACTTGAAAACAAATATCAATCAAAACGTAGCGCAAATAATGGCTTGAAAAGAAAGAAAAGACAGTATCGACTCCATTGTTGGATGAACAGCTACCGTGAATAGTCTTGAAAATATCTGAAAATGATTGCTTCTGGAAAATGATGATATTGCATATTTCAATAATACTGATGTTATAATTGACTGTAATTCATGATGAGCATGTAATCTTTGATCAAAGAAGACTTTAATAGTAGAAAACTGAAAACTTACGATAAAAAGCGACATTGCGTATACCTCAAATAATGCCGTTTTATGAATAATATTATTGGGAGAAACACAATTGAGCATAAGTGAAAATATTACAAATATGGCTTGAATAGTCTACTCAGAATGACCAGTAGTAAGTGTTAATGGGGCATGAACAATATATGATTGAGTGAATATCACAGAAGCAAGCCTATTGAATCAGTTATATTGGAAATGAAGCATTGCCTCTAGAAATACCGTTTGATGAAGTATAAAAGAACCTGCAGTATGCCCTTATTGAACCGAAGAGTATCAAAACGGGTGCAACAAAGATAATGCTAAAAAATATGATCTTATATATTTAAGAAGATATGCAAGGGTTAATCAAGATCTATATGGCATTACAACTAATCCTATGTGAGATGCGATAGCACCGTATAAAGTTCCATTCTGAGTTGATAAAGTTGCAGTCAAGATTGCCTGATGAACAACTATAAAATTAAATTGAGCCTGAAGTATCGCATGAACTCTGCCTAAGCCGGCAAAACCAAACCCAAATGCCCCTCTGATAGTAGAATACGATGCGAATCTTCTTAATAATCCTCCATACTGATTCTCTAAAAATTAAATCTTTAGCTTCAAGATGATATTGGATTGAAATTTATGATGAATATCATCTTGAACAAAATAAGAAATTAAATAGAATACTTCAAAATTTAATATAAGATTAAAACATGAAAAATAAACTCATTGCTTTGCTGGTCGTAATACTTATTTTTATAATTGGTATTTCTGTTGTGAAATATAATTCCTTGAATAAAGAAGGAGAAATAAAGAAAAATGCAGAATCAACTAATGTTTCACCTGAGAAGGTTGTCGATAAAAACTCCAAAGACGATGCAGAAAATCAGCTTATTAAAAATAATTCAAACAAGCCTCTTACTGATGCGGATTATATGCAAATATGAAAATGTGAAAAGATAAAGGATGCTACAGCAAAAACAATTTGTGAGAAAGAAGATGAGAAATCTTCAATTTGAACCTTCACAAATATAAGACAATGTGAGACATTGAAATATCTTAAAAGCTATTGTAAGGATAAATTCTATTTTGAGACAGCCATGATTAAGCTTGATCCGATATATTGTTCAAGCATAGCCGAATCTAGACTTCAAGTAACATGCAAGGATAATATAAATTATAAAAATGCACTTAGCTCATGAAATCAAGAAGCATGTAAAAGCATAACCTCTGATTTGAACTTGCAAAAAACATGCATATCCAAGACAGAATTGATTAAAACTGAAATTTCTCAGGCTAACAAAGAAAGTGAGATATTTAAAACTGCAACTTCGACAAACAATTATAACCTATGTGTAAATCTAAAGGAGTTATGAAAAATAGTTGATTGCATTGCTCCGATTGTAACAAAAAATAAAGATATCAGCATTTGCAGTAAAGTATTCCCCACAAAAGAAAATCAAGATAGGTGTTATAATCTGCTTTCTGTTGATTATGATAGAATGATGATACAGGATGCATATTCCACAAAGAACCTGAGCCTGTGCGATAAATTATATAATAAAACCTCTATAGCTCAATGCAAATCAATGAAATTCTAAATATAGTAAATTTTATTATCTTTATCCTTGTGTTCTCTCCCCTATATTGAGTAATAACAGACTCAAAGACTTGAAAGATCAAAAATAAATATATCTATACGTCGATTTCATTTTCAATTATACTATCTTTTTTTATAACCTGATTCTTTCAATCAAAACAAAATATAATATGACTTGTGATTATTATTCTTTTTTCGTTTTTATTTTATAAGAATGCCAAATGGTGAGCATGAGATTGAAAATATCTCATTCTGCTCTGACTCAATACCCTGATCATATCATCATTAAGTTGATATTCATGATACTCTATAAATATCCTGTTATTTACATTTTTTTTGGTTTTTCTTTTATATTTCGCTTATAGTCTGCTTTCAAATTTCAAAAAGCTCAAATACTCATTTAAAAAAATTAAAAAAGGCGACTTGAAGAACATGATACGGCTCATTGATATCTGATCGCTATTTCTGATATATGTATCTATTTCTATATTATTCGATTTTGTTAATTTTGAAAAACAGTATGCCTACATATTGACTTTCATACTTATATTCATGGCCACTCCCATCATCTCAAAATTTAATAAGAACAATCTTATAAGCATATTTTTAATTATAATCTGAACGGCATATATAGCAGTAAAATCAAATTTTTATAGTTTTGCCATGATATTCTGAATATTCATATTATATAGGATTTTATCCGTTTATTCTGAAATCATATTAGAAGAGATGGATACAAAAATCATTACAGTAGGAGATCTCAAGCAATGAATGATATTGGCAGAAGATGGGATTACAAAAATAAATAAAGATTTTTGAACTCAATATCTGCCTATGCCACTACAAGGAAGTGAGGTATATGAAATAATCTGATTTTATAAATGAAAAGATAAATGAATTTTTGAGGATCTGAAAATTTATAAGGATATAAAAATAGCTTGGATGATGTATGGCGCTTACTTTGCAACTGCATATATAATAATGAAAAATTTCCTGAATGCTGAATAAAAAGTTAACCTATTAACTCAAGCCACTGTCCGATATTTAATTCTTCTGCCCTGACATTTTCATTCAAGCCTAAGCGATTGAATTTCTCCATAGCAACTTCTTTCTTTAAAATGCCTTGCTTGTCAAGATTTGAAGAAAGTTTTTTTCTCCTTTCAGAAAATCATGCTTTCACTATCCTCATAAATTTTTTTGCTTTTTGCTTATCGATATTGTCTTTTAATTTGAAATAAAGGACGCATGATTCGACTTTTGGTGCAGGCATGAAATTACCCGCTCCAACTCTCACCACTTCCTTAATCTCAGAGCAAGCAAAATCAACTCAAAGACTCAGAACGGATTGCTTATTTCAATTAATTTTTCTAATTTTGTCAGCTACATCTTTTTGCATAAGAATGAGCATTTCCGTAGGCTGATTATCGACTCCATAGAAAAAATGAGTCAATATCGGAGAGGTGATGTAATATGGGATATTTGCAACAACTATATATGGATGCTTCTGCGGTTCGAATTCCAGTATGTCAGTATTGTATATCAGCAGATTAGAATCCTTTACATCAAAATCTCAATTTTTTAATCTGTCCTGTAATATTGAGTACATGAATTTATCAAGTTCAACCAGTTCAAGATTCTTTGGAGATTTTTTGAGGATTTTTTCTGTCAGAGCTCAATATCAAGGTCATACTTCAACTACATTCCTTCAATTGAGATCGATGAAATCGACAATCTTATCAAGTATCGAATCATTAATAAGAAAATTCTGTCACAAACTTTTTTTTGCGACTATGGAATATTTATTGATTATATCTGAATGAGACATTTATTAATTTGAATTTTCAAGAATTATTGAGGATTTTTCGTGTTTGTATACCATTTAGCATCAATGACTTTTAATTGTCCAAGATAAATGGTTAGTTTAAATAAAAGATCTTTATACTTATCTTTTATGGTGGTCATGAATGTTTTCTTTGAGTTCTGATATCATTTTACAGTTTCTCTGGCAATAATGACTTCTCAAGCATCGTAATATGATTGCAATTTCAATTTATACACAACTTCACAGCTTGATTTGAAACTGATATTTTCAGTTGATATGCTTGTCTTATTCTCTTTGGCTATTTCAATCATATAAATCAAAGCTTTTTCTTTACAAACATTTGAATATGATTGATTAAAGCTTCAGACTTCTCATGATAGTCAAAATTTCTTCTGAAGATCATTAAGGGCGGAAATCGGCTCTTTTGTTCATTCTAAACTTTTAAGGTATTTTTCAACTTTGATGTCTATCTCTGTAAAAAGCACATCAACTGTAGATTGATACAAATAATCTTCCAGATATCTTCATCACTTGCATGCGAGGTTTTTTCTTGAATCAAGAGGATTAGAGATTCAAGAGATTTCTTTAATTGATTCTGAATCTATATGTAATTTAGAGGCTTTTTGAAGGCACTCCAGAACTGCGCTTTTTCAAGGAAGGCTGGGTTCTGCAGAAATTGCTGAATCAACAGCAAAAGAATAACTCAAAAATATTGCAAGCGATAAAGAAATTATTTTTTTCATAATCTCTTGGTTACAATAAACGGGAAAGCCAAAACCCTACGCCAAAGTGAAGGTTTTTTTGGCTCTTCTCTATCCTTTGTTCAGAAAAAAAGAGATTTGAAAATAGATTTCTTAGCTATTTTCTGTGTTTCCTCGTCACTTTGAACTTCAGAATGTTTTTCTTGTTCATATTTTTTGATTCAGTATACAGATGCTATTATTCAACCTAAAACCAAACCGGTAACAATGGCATCCACTTTTTTGATCCCATGCTTTACATTCTTGTCATTTTTTCTAAATAAGGACATTGTTCTTTTTTTAATTATTATCCTTCCAATTTATCAATTTTTATTGATTTTGAAGGAAACTGAAGCTTCGGTATTTCAACTAGGAGCAGATTGTTTTCCATTGTTGCCCTTATTTTATTCATAGCCAAATTCTCAGGCAAGATTATTGAACGAGAATATGGTCAAAAAAAACATTCCTGAACTAGAATTTTTGATGCATCGGAATATATCTCTGGCTGCTTCCTTTCTCATGAGATAGTAAGGATATTTCTTGCTACTGAGATGTCGATTTCGTCTATGTCTACTCAAGCAAGAGGAGCAACAACCACGATTGAATCATCTAATTCTAAAATATCTAAAGCAACTTGACCCAGATCCTCTTCAACAATTTCCTCGTCAGTCACCTCTACTTCAATAGTATCTTTATTTTCTTCTCAATCTTTCCTTGCGGCATTAAAAAGTCAAAACATGTTAAATAAGTTTAAAATTAAAAAGATTGAAGCTTCAAAAGCCTCATTTAAGATGAATTCATATTATTCAGCTTTTGAGTTTTTGCAAATTTTTAAATAATATGATAATATTGACAAAATGCCTTATTTTTGCGAAAATGAAACTAAACCAAAAACAGAAGATACTGTTTTTAGATAACTTATGAAGTCTACTTAATTCCTGAATTCCTGTTATGCAGGCTTTGGATATTATTTCATTCCAAGTAAAAAATAAACGGTTCGATACGATAATAAATTTCATAAAATCAAATATCTGAGAGGGAGAGAATTTTTTTAAGATAGCGCTGAAGCTGCCTTGAGTTTTCAATATTTTCGATGCTGCGATGATAGAGACATGAGAAGCTACAGGTAAGATTTGAAGAGCATTTGAAGTGATAGTTCTCAAGGAGGAAAAAGAATATGATCTCATTAGAAAAGTCAGGCAAGCCCTTATCTATCCTATTGCAGTTATCATGATAACATTCATAATGCTCAGCATAATCATGACTTATGTCATACCGAAAATAGAATGAATTTATGCTGAATCCAATGTAAATCTGCCGCCCCTGACGCAAGCAGTCATTGATACCTCGCACTTCTTTGTTAATAATCTGCTTTTTGTCATCATTGGAATATTTATTTTCATTATAAGCTTCATTCAGGCATATAGGCAAATAAAGCAATTCAAATTATCAATAGATAAGAGCATTCTGGAAATTCCCATATTCGGTGACATCATAAGAAAAAAGACTCTTGTGCATTTTGCTGATTTTCTCTCTACCCTGCTTTGATCCTGAATAATAATAAATAAAGCCCTCCTCATTATCCGCAATGCGATGTCGAATAGCTTCTATGCTAAAGCGATAGATGAAATATCAAAAGAAGTTAAATTATGACAATCCCTAAGCTCATCCATGTGAGTTGATATTCTTGATAGGCAAAGCAATTCAAGCTCAAAGGAGAAGGCTCTATTATTACTTAAGAATAAGGCATTTCCCATTGAAATTTCTACAGCTGTAAGAATCTGAGAACAAACCTGAACATTATCAGTGATGCTTCATAAGACATCTGTAAGATATACCAAAGAAATAGATAATACAGTAAAAAATCTTTCTACAATGCTAGAGCCTATAATAATCGTTTTCATAGGCTGAATCGTTTGAGTCATAATAATGGCCATCATGCTGCCATTCTTGAATATTGCGAATGTGGTGAAATAATTAATCACGATGAATAAATCCCTCAGAATCGGAGGGATTTATTTTTTTCAATCAGTATAATAAATTTAAGGCTCACTAAAAGCCAAATCTCCTGAGATATTTAATTAAATATATTCCATATTATGTTTGAATGCAACATGGTAGGCACGGGAGTGAGACTATTGTTAAGCGAATTGTCTCATAGCTGCCCATTATTATTCCTTCACCAGCAATGTACGGTTCAATCTGTCTTAAGCGCACAATTATGCGTGTATGCGACCTCAATTTTTGACACTCCATCAAGAACTCATGTTCATCAGCCCCCCTTGACTTGCACAGGAGTTGATTCGTCCGTTGTTGTGTTGTTTCATAGCTGGCCATAATAATTATATCACCAGCAAAATACTGTTCAAGCGGTTTTGACTGCACATGCTACTGACATATAACCGTCTATATGCACGACCTCATCCAGAACTCATGTTCATCAAACTCATTTAACTTGAGTGGGTATATATTTTGCTGATAGAGTGCCATCTCATATTTGCCCGGTACTATTCCTTCACCAGCAAAATACTGTCTTGTCAGACTTAAGGGCACAGGTACTGTAATAACCTGCGAATATTTGAGTCACTCAAGTCAATGTGGTTCATACTCATCATGCTCATAATACCTGAACAGGAATTCTTTTATTTGTCGTATTATTTATTCAAAGATTCCCTGAAATATTTTCTCACCAGCAATAAACCGTTCAGTCATTTTTAAGAGCACAGGTATGTGTATCTCATGCTGAAACCTGTGTAATTCAAGTCAGAGTTGTTCAAACTCATCATGTTCACATTACCTGCACGGGTATTCTTCTCTGAGTTATTGTATTATCTCAGATCTGACCGTATGTGTTGTCTCACCAGCAATAAACTGTTCAATTGGACTTAAGTGCGCAATTGTGTGTATTTCATCAAGAAATTTGAGTAATTCAAGTCAGAGTTGTTCACACTCATCAAGTTCAAAATACCTGCACTGGTGCCTTTCGTTGAGTTACTGTATTATCTCATAGCATACCCAAGCCATTCCATCACCAGCAATATACTGTTCAGTCCGTTTTCAAAGAACAGGTGCTTGAATAAGATCATGTGATTTGAGATGAATCGCTAAGATATCAGGCTCATCATACTCATACGACTTGTGTGGGCAGAGATTTGTTTGTCGGAGATGCAACGTTGTCTCATACTTGGCCCCAATTATTACTTCACCAGCAAAATGCAGATCAATCGGATTGCACTCCGCATGAAGTATAGAATCCGAATCATAATTGAGAAGCAGTAAAATTCCTTACCCAAGGCAAGACTACATTTACAGGGTTACCGCTTAGGATAATGCTGTTATTTCATAACTGACCATTCGAATTGAGTCACCAGCAAGCTATTGTTCAATCAGTTTTTACTCCACATGCATGGCTATATCATGTGGATATTTGAGAAATATCAGCAAGATTTCAAGTTCATCAGATTCATTTGACTTGGATCGGAGTTGCACTTTGGGTAGTTGTATTATCTCATAACTGACGATTAGAATTGAGTCACCAGCAATACATGGCTCAAGCAGTGCTTCTCGCGCATGAATATGCACTGCTTACCGATAATTGAGAAATATCAGCAAGGTTTCATGTTCATCCGACTCATTTCACTTGGATTGGAGTGGCACTTTGTGTCGTTGAACCGTCTCATAGCTGGCTGTTGCTGTTGTATCACCAGCAATACACTGTTCAGTCCGTTTTCAATGCACATGTGTGCGAGCCGCCTGAAGCTATTTTGGCAACTCCAGCAAGGTTTCATGTTCATCCGACTCATTTCACTTGGATTGGAGTGGCACTTTGTGTCGTTGAACCGTCTCATAGCTGGCTGTTGCTGTTGTATCACCAGCAATACACTGTTCAGTCCGTTTTCAATGCACATGTGTGCGAGCCGCCTGGAGCAATCTGAGCTACTCAAGCGAGGCCTAGTTGTATGGGCACTTTTCTAGCAGTAGTTGTACCATCTCATAAATTACCGTATAAATTACTTCCCCAACAATAAGCAGTTCAGTCGGTCGATACTGCACAAGTGTGCAGATTAAATGTTGCAATCTGAGCTAAGCTGGAAAGATTTCAGGCTCATCAGACTCACACGATTTGAGAAGGAGTGATGCTTTTTACAGTAGTATTATTTCATAATTGCCCAAAGAAATTATCACCTCACCAGCAAAATCCGGTTCAATCCTGTTTTATGGAACAAGTATGAGCCTGACCTGCAGTTATGGAATTAAAAGCTGCAGAAATCGTGCTTAGCGTGCCTCACTCATCTAATCCTTCATCTTCACTGGTATTTCAGGTGCTGGTATATCATATAAGTCATTCTATCGTAACTCATGTCGAAGTGGGAGAATTATCGATTACTGCGACCATTCATGAATTAATGGCAGGATCGGTGATATCGAATCCTGAAGAGGTCTGAATTGAAGGGATTTCTTGAAGGGGCGTATAGATTATTCAGGCTCAGAAGCCATCTCCGGTTCAGGTTCAGGATCTCTGCAATATGATTCAGAGCCCATCTCATCTCTCATACGGATATCTGCCGGAATAATCGATTGCCGATGCCGAATCGAGCCAAGTGAAAGGATTCGCATCGAAGGCTACTGAATTAGGATTTTCAAGGAAAGCCATGATCTGATATTTGGATTGGGTATAATTCGTATTATATGTGTAATATGTCTTATCCAGCGGATCCTTGAATCAGTCCGCAGATCAGTTCACAATCCTAATTGTATTCTCTCAGGCATTTCATTGATATCAGATCTGGAGAGATCATGAGAATATCTTTATCACATACTTATCTGGTACCGGGAACCTGTTTGCCAATGCAGCATTCACGGTCAATCATTTCGCGATGCTCGACAGATCTGAGATCCTGGTGCTGTCTCTGGTAGTGGAAGAATAATTGGCATATGCCAGGAAAGCTATTATTGCAAGGACAGCCAGGATGACCATGACGACAATCAACTCTACAAGCGTGAATCATTTTCATTTTTTAACATGCATAGACAAGAAGTTTAGGGAATAATAAAAAAACCGGTAAGAATGAAGGATTCTTTCCGGGCATGAACACATGTTTGACAGCTTAGATAAATGAGCTTTTGCGTTGTCCGATGAATGCTATCACATTAAAAAATAGAGTCAATTAATTTTAGGAGATATTTTCAGATACGATCAGGTATAAGGCAAGTCGTATAAAATCCCTCCGAATCGGAGGGATTTATTTTTTTCAATTATGAAATATTTTATGACGATGCCTTATTCAGCTCTTCAAGCTTAGCAGTTTGATCTGCTATGGTCAGATCTTCTATGATATGAGCCAATTTTCACATCATGATAGCTGGAAGATTTGAATAATTCTGTCAAATCCTATGATCTGTAACCCTGTCTTGAGGGAAATTGTAAGTTCTGATCTTTTCGCTTCTGTCTCCAGATCCTACTTGTGCAAGACGAGCGGCTCAGATCTCATTCGATCTTTTTTCCTCTTCCATTGCATGTACTCTAGCTCTTAAGATTTGCATTGCTTTTTCCTTATTTTTCAACTGGCTTCTTTGATCTTGACACTCAACGAATAATCCAGAAGGCTTATGCACTATTCTTATTGCAGATTCAGTTTTATTTACGTGTTGTCAACCTGCTCAAGATGCCCTGCAGGCTTGGATATCCAAATCTTCATCGCGCAGAACCACGTCAACTTCATCAACTTCAGGGAGAACGGCTACCGTTATGGCACTCGTATGCACTCTTCATTTGCTTTCTGTTTCTGGAATCCTTTGTACCCTATGGGTTCCGGCTTCAAACTTGAATTTAGAATATGCTCCGTATCAGCTTATTTTCATTATTATTTCTTTGTATCAATCATTTTCACTTAATGATTCATCTAAAATCTCCAATTGAAAGCCCTGTTCTTTCGCAAAAATCATATAAGAATTCGCGAGCTCTCTTGCAAACAAAGCAGCTTCTTCTCATCCTGTTCAAGCCCTGACTTCAAGCATTATATTCTTTTCGTCATTCTTATCCTTCGGAATCAGCATTATTTTAAGCTTGTCTTCAAAATCTGAAATCTTCTGTTCGCTTGATGATAATTCCTCTTTCGCCATTTCTATCATCTCAGGATCAGATTCAGTCTTAAGCAAACTCTTGGCTTCCTCAAAATTTGCATAAGTAGATTTATATTCCTTATACAATATAACAGTATCTTCAAGATTTTTTTTCTTCTGCATGAGCTCTTTTAGCTTTTTAGGGTCGCCATAAACTTCCGGCAATGCAAGCTCTTTCTCCAGATTGTAGTATTCTTCAACTAAGTTATCTAATTCAAATTTCATGTTTTTATTTAATTTTTAATTTCAAAAAATGTAGAATGCTATTTCAAGCATCTTTCCTGTGCTTTTCAACTTTAGTGCAAATTTATGCACGCCCTTTGAGCTTATCGGATTTGGCTTGAGGGCTATTGGAGTTCAAACTTTAATTCAATTCTCTTTGAGCGAATCAATCAATCTTTGTCAGCTTTAGCTCATATTTCTGCTTTAAAATAACTAATCAATAATAGTGAAAAAGCTTTAAATGTCTAATTTTTTTGACTTTTTAATTTTTTTTTATAAAGTAAGCAGGCTATTTTTGTAAATTGAAAACATGGGCAATATATTATTACCTTTACAGAACTTTTTTGAATCACATATTGTGTTTGTAATGAGTTTCTTAGAGAATCTTCTATTTGTTTTGCTCATACCAACACTTTGCTTGATACCTGCACTTATAATCCTAGGTTCACTTTGAAAAGTCAAGAAAGATTATTCTAGAGTAAGGAAATATACAAAATGGTGGATATTCAGCCTATTCCCTGCGGTCCTTGTTTATCTTGTTTGGGTTGCAGTGAAGATTTACTTCTATAAATGGGTTTGAATGTAAGTCACCTTAAGAGCGAGGGATAAATAAGCATCAGATATGAAAGGAGAAGACCGCTGTTAATATAAGCCGTATAAGTTATATTAACTGAAAATATATTTAAGAAAATTAATCAGGCCAAGCAGATTAATAATTTGCCCCGGTGGTGGAATTGGTAGACACGTGGGACTCAAAATCCCATTCTAGCAATAGAGTGCGAGTTCGATTCTCGCCCGGGGCACCAAAATAAATGAAGATGACTTCTGCAAAGGAGTCTTTTTTTGTTATATTGATATTCCTTTAAAGTGGGAATCGAATGGGAGGGTAAATTTGTGAAACAAATTTAGAGAGACAACGATTTGTCTCTTGGCCCATAGCTCGCACCCAAAAAGTACTTCCTTCGGGCGTCTCTGGTCCCGCCTCGGCGGGAAGGAACGATTCCCTCTTCGGTCACCAAACCAATTCAATAAAACTAAAACATTGTTATTTTTGTGTTTTGTTTAAAACTGTGTTAAAATTAAAAAAGTTATAATTAAAATTAATAATCATGACACTCACTGAAGAAATTGACTTATTGGATTCATCACCCAAAATAACAAATCCGCTGGATATTTTCCAACAAAATTTTTTAGATATTATTAAGGATAGCTGAACCATATGTTCTATACCTTTCCCAAAAGATATTTTGGGAAAAATTCTAGTTCTCTACAACAATGAAAATCATCAATTTGAAGTCACCATAAGAATGAAAGGAAAAAGAGAGCCATTTAACAGAGTGCAAAATAGAATTACTGAAAAAATAGAAAATAATGATAAATTTTGATCTATAGCGATTTTCAAAGATGATCCATTTGAGGTTGAATTTAAAATAAACGAAGTTTGAGTTGAGGAATTCAAGCAGTTCATGCAGGATATGGCGGATAGTTTCTCTGATTTTCCTCAAATAAAAGACATTAATTATGACTTAACCTTGGATGATCTAAAAAAACAACTAGGACTGATTAAACAGGATGAATGAATAAAAGAAACAAAAAAAATAACCCAAGAAAGAGCTAATTCTACATTAACAAGAGACATATCTTCTTTTTCTGAAATTTTTTCATCCACAGATTGAAATATAGATAAGGCAGAATCACTTCTTCTTCTTATGCCTGAAGATGAAAAACTTTGACTAGATGATATCATATTGCCTAATGAGTTAAGAGAAAAAATTAAAAACTTTATTTTTGACCTAAAATATAAAGATGAGCTTCTGAAAAATGGATGAAGAATAAAGAATATTCTTATGCAATGACCTCCTGGAGTTGGTAAAACTGAATTAGCCAGATTAATCGCAAGCCAAGAATGAATAACGGTATACATGCTTTGAAAAAATGATTATCAGATATCATTAGCTTGAGAATGACAAAAAAATCTATTAAAGATCCTGAATTCAATAAAAATGAGAGCGGAAAAAAATAATGAGCATGCAATAATATTTATGGATGAGGTTGAATGAATTATCAAAAATAGGTTCAATCAGCATTGAGGCGCTTCAAGAATCGATAATGATGAAGCATCAGTTCTGCTAAGGTTTTTAGATTGAATAAGAAGAAATTCAAATGTTACCATTATTGCTGCCACAAATGCGCCTTTAGGTGAAATAGATGAGGCCTTCTTGCGATCTCCTCGTTGTGAGGATATTTGGGTCCTAAATAAACCTGGTAAAATTCAAATAAAAAAGGCATTAATAGTCCATATAGATAGGAAAAATAAATTTTGAATCAAAAAATGAATTTCATTTTTTGATTTTACCCAAGAACAAACAGATATCTTCTCAGAATTGATGACTAATTTTAATTATCCTGATATTGAGGCAGTCATTACCAATGCTTGCAATATGAGGTTCCGAAGGATAAAATGAACCGGAAAAACTGAACCGGTAAGTGAAATGGAAATCAGGAGTGCTATTAACATTCAAAAAAAGAAAATCAATGAGATTGATAGATAAAATAAGTGCAACTGTTAATTCAATTACATCGCTTTTACAAGCATTTATTTTAGCCATATTCATACCTTCATATGAAAGCTTACGGATAACTATTGATTCAATATGAATCTCTATATCTCTTCAACAATAATCATAATCTGAGCAATAATTTTTTATATTCCACATTTTAAAAGAGAAACATTGACCTTGACTGCAGAAAAGGAAATCTATTAGAGTGGGGAAACTCGGTGGAATTTTTAAGAAGACAATGATTCTTACCTATCAACAACTCTCACCTAAGTACATTTCCTTCGTATGCCTCGGGCAGCGAGCGAAGAAGGGTGATCCCCTCTTTGGGCACAAGAAAAATTAGAAAACTCCCGTTCATAAACGGGAGTTTTTAATACCGGCAAACATGCTTTATGGTAATATTTTAAGGCAAAAAATTATCTAAGATGATTTGAATATGCGCTTTTAGCTTGTCTGTCTAGCCTCTCTTCAAGCTTATAAATTAGGCTTTTGGATCTCATAGAATCTAGCATGCTGCTGTAACTTGCTGATTTCAGTGCATCTCTCAGTAACGCAGATATTTTCGAATTTTTATAATATATCTCATATTCTTGCGCATCCAAACTATTTTTAGGCTCTTTATCAGTTTGCTTCTCGTCCTCCAAGTGATTTTTTGTCATTTCTATCAATATTTCTCAAGGGATGAATGCAAATGAATCTTCCAAATCAAATCTGCTGACCAGCTCAGCACCATATCAAGAATACTCAAAGCCATTCAGTCCGTAATCGGATCATGAGAATCTTTTCATGTGGCACTCCAGTAAGATATTTATCGCATTCTCGCACTCTGTAGTTTCCGCAGATTTCTCACTTGAATGTTTACTCAGCCTAGTCATAATGAGATCTTTATCGAATTTATTTTCTATTCAGAATATCTTAAATGCATTAAAAATTACACTTGCGTTGTCGGCATAACAATTATTAAGGATGTATTTCAATTTATTCTTTAAACTAATAAGGTTCTTTTTTTTCTCATTCAGTACATTATCATTGTTTTTTTCGTTTTCAAATTTCAATGTCCATTCAGGTCTTTTCCCGGTGCCAATCCTAAAACGATAATCGATTGCGGCTATATCTGCCTTTATGAGCCTTAGAACGAATATTATATTTTCGGGATCACTTAGGAACCTTTTTTGGGAAAGATAGTTATCGAATTTTGAAATTCCTATTCATTTTGCCATTAAAAGATATACCTTATTTATGAAATCATCATTTCAGAATTTTACAACATAGATATTTATCGGAGATAATTTTGAAGCTTCCCTATTTATGAAGTCATCAAAATCAATAGTCGCCTGCTCACCCATCTGCTGTGTATTTTTGAGTATGGAAAATGTTGTTTCTCATCAGTTGAGAGCGCTATAGAGCTGAAGCAACAAATCAACTCTAAGCATCGGAGAACAGTTTTCTTGGCTCAAGAAGAATCCTCATCATTCATATTTTCATTCTGGCAGAAGAGATCATCAGACTTTTTGAGACACATCATCATTGAATGCTGGAAACTTAAGCATATCTTCCATCGACTCTTGAAGCAATCCAAGGAAATTATCTTTATCAATATACTCAAACGCCCTGCTAAATTTCCCTTCAATAGAAGAATAAATAGCCTTCAGATTTGACCTTATTATCTCATTGGTTTTTTCCTTATTGGAAAATTGTTCTGATGTAAGGAGTTTTTTTTGTTTTCCGTTTGGAACAAACGGTTCTCTGTCATCATCTTCATTTCAGTGTAAAGAAGGAAGGTATACGCTTTTGATGAAATCTGAACCATTAAAATCCTTATAATCAATCAAGGCATCATAAGCCTTTTCAAGTCAAAACCCGTCAAACATCTTTTCCAATCTCATCAATCTCTCTTCTATGACTATCGGATCTGACAGATTTTTTTCAAGAATATTCCTTAACAGATCTATAAAATGTTTCTTTTTGTCCTTAAAGTCAATGTCCGTCAGCTTAAAATCTTGCTCAAGGATTGCTTTCATGGGAAAATTTAAAAACTTGAAATATGCCTGCATGTAATCTTCGTAGCTTATTTCTGTTCATAATATATCTGAGGCTTTTTTCAAGAACTCAATTCTTGATTTCTTCTTCATTATGTATTCAGGATTTCAGATTCACCATATTGGAGAATTCCGGGCTTCATATTCCATGGAAGACAATAAATTCAGATAAATTTTCAAAAAGGCCTTATATTGCTCAATCCCGATCTTTTTACTCAACCCGGTAGGATCAGGAAGTGTCATCAAATCATAAGAAATCGGCGGAATAAAGTTACCGTTTCATTCCTTATTAATTATATACATCTCAAGCTGTTTCTTTTTCTGTATTATTTTAATCGCTAGCAGAATCGACAATTTCTCTTCTAACTTTTCCATTACATAAGAGAAATTAACTTTTGACGTTCAACTTTTTATCAATGCTGAAATGCTGATAATTTTATCTTTTATATACTCAATTGCCTTCTCTAATTCACTTTCCCCCTCGGGTGAATCTCAAGAAGAATTAGAGGGTGTCGAATCATAAAGCTTACACTTTCAAGAGCTGTTAACCTCGGTAATCCCATGTCACTGATAGCCTTCTCTTGGAGTATCCACATATCAAGCAAGCATTCTTGCTTTTATTTCCCTCATTCTAGCCAATCATACAAGCAGTGAATTCACATTTTTGCAATCTCATGTTTTCGTATTTGCCACGCCTGAAAGATGAGTTTTGAATTTCTGATGCTCCAGAGTTGTTTCATGCGATAACGAATACTTGAAGTTACAAGCAGAAAATTCCACGAATGCAACCATAAATTCATCATCTTCAAGATGAAGTAAAGATTCAAAAAAAAGTCTCATATCATCTGGCAATTCATTTTTATCTAAAAATTTTTCGATTAGTCTTGAATTCGCCATTTCAGAATCTCAGCCGAAGAAGATTCAATTGCAATCTTCATCTCCGTATCTTCTTAGCTCAAAGTCCAAATTGAAATCTGGCTTTTCCGAGATATCTATATAAAAATATCAATATTCTTTAACGCAGTAAAGCTTATATGAAATTCATGCTTTCTCTAGATTCCTTTTGTTTTGCTCAGTCAGAATAGGGATATATCATCTCGGGCATACAACTGAATTCCTTCATTTTCTCAAGATATCACAATTCAAACTCATAATGACAGCCTCTTCATCGACCTCATCAAGCGACCATCAGAATCTGTCTAAAAAAAATGAATAATCATTTTGGACCCCATTAAAAGTCGTCGCGTTGTAAGATTCCAGAATATGGATTTGTGAGAAATCGATTTTTTCTTTTTTCCATTTGTGGCCTTGGAATTCTGTGAATATCTCTCATACCAATAGATTGCTGGTCAACTTACCATAGTTATGGATATTCAATCAGGAGAGATTGTCTTTTTTATTTTTCAGAAGATCTTGCTGTCAATCTATATCGTGTCATTTATTATTGAATCAGTTCCGCAATTCTTTTGAGAATGCTCCATTTTCAAGGATATTTCTCATAAGATCGGCAATAGTAAAAATTGGGGATCCCTCTCATAAATCCGAAAATCAAAATTCAGGAGGCAACATCTCCAGAAGCAACTTCGGGATTGGAATGTTAAGTATGGGAAGAGCAAAAGCACTGAGCAGCTCCGATAATCAAACAAAGAATTTTTTAAGCAATCTTTTGGATTGTATCAAAAGTCAAAGGATAGCAATCCCGAGAGCTCAGAGCGATAAAAGCGATAATTTTCAAGCTTTCTTTGCCATTTCAAAAAGCCAGACTCAGAAAGTTCAGAGCCTATCTCATGTGCTTTTTGCGTATGTCTGGAGCCTTTCTTGAACTTCCTTTATATTTTCTGAAGTTTCATCCTGATTCATTATTTTTTCGATCTTCTTTTTTCACATGGCGATAATCTTATCTGAATTGATGTCAAAACCTTCTTGTTTGAAAAACTCCAGCACTTTTTCTGATAGACCATATTTTTCCTCCATTATCTTTAAGAAAATTTCTTTGGTTTTGCAATCATTGATTCAGACATTTGCAAAGCAGGCGTTCACAAACATGATCTCTTTCAAATTTCAGAAGAACTCTGACATATTGCAAGAGGCATAATATGCTAATTTGCTTTTAGCATGTCTATAAATGCCTGCAGTTAGGCAATCGTCATAACATTGAGAGAAGGAATTCAGGTTGAATGATAAAATATCTACAGCTTCCCGAGGGATGCTCTCATTGATGCTGAATTTCTGAACAATTGAGATTGTATTTCTCATTTGATTCAACAAATCATATTCCGATCACCAATCTTCATTAAGTAGTTTTTTGAGTTCTTCGGATCATTTCAGGTAATCTCAATCATTGAATAAAGATTTTATGGCGCTCAATCTTGCAATCATCGAACCTTTAAATTCCATATATTTAGGATGCATCTCAAACAAAAGCTTTCTTGACTCCTTATCCGAAAAGTTCTGCAAATCCGAATCAAGATATACATTCATGAAATCAGTGAACTCAGATGAATCCTCAATTGTAAGAGTATTTGATTTAATTTCAACAGGATTCAATTCTGCTTTAATGAGTTTCCTCAATTCCGATTGGCGAGCATCAGCGTCATTCCCTAATGCATGAATCTCTCTGAAAAGATTATCCAGATCAGGTTTTGAATATAGTCAGCTAGCGGATTCTCAACTTATTCCATTGATTCTTAAGATAAGAGAATTTGCTTTCTCAGCATAAATCTTATCAGAAGCAATGATCTGTAATCAAGATTCAATCTGCTCAAAAAAACGGACACTTCATTTTTTGGAATATGAAATGAACTCAAGGAAATTGAAATTTGCTGTCAATTTTCTCAAGATTTGGATTTTTTGGCTATTATTTGCATTAATCAAATGAAAATCTTTCAAATTCTGGTCAACAAAAGATCTTTGAAGTATTCTTCAGACTTGATTTTTGACAAACATTATCATAGGAGTCTCTTTCTCAGCATCGTTTGTTTTTTCGTATATGTGCAGCAGTGATTTCCTAAAATTCATAATAGTCTTTTAGAGAGCTTAATAGATATTCCATGACGATTGTTCTTGTTCTGGTCAATTTTTCCTTCATATTTATGCTTTTAAATTTATTCGTCATTAAGATAGTACTGCTTTCAAAAGGATGAATATCTTTGCATTGAGAAAAATAATCAAAATTTGATGCAGAGCCATCAGTCATATCAAAAACTATGATACTTTTATCGGTTGTCTCTAAGCTGAAATCAAATTCAATTCAGGTTTTCAAGTTCTTTAACAAATCTTCATTTAAAAGAGCTTCTTCTCAGGATTTGCTGACTACTCAGACCGTTATTTTTTCATTCAATATTTTTTGACATGCTCAAATTAAATTGAAAAAAAGCATAAGGTGCTTAAGATAATCATCAGAATATAAGATTTTACGATAATTCAATCAATAATCATCGTTGAGCCTCATCTGAAGCTTAATCGGCTCTGGAAGAACCTCAACATCCAAACTTCTTGTAAAAATTTTTACTTCTTTTGAAACTATCGTCTTTTTCATTGCAAAAATATCTTCATAATCAGGGTTATCGACTGATTTTTCTTCTAGAAAAGGCATTCTTGCTCATCTATTCTGGATTTTTGCCTCATCATCAATCATTCTGGATAATTTTGGAACCAAAAAATCCTTTTTCTCAAATTTGGGCTTTCTCTTAGCTTCTTCAAGAATCCAATTCAATTCTTTTTCCCCGTCCGCTACAATTCATTCGAATGATTCTCAAACCAGCGAATCAATTGCATCAAGCGCACCCTCGACATCAAATCTGAAATTTGTCACTGCATTTTGGACAGTTCTGGATTCCTCGGTCCTATTGAACCTTGAAACATCAGAGTCTTTCGGATCAAGAGAATTCGGCAGATAGTATTTTCAAAATAAGGTCCCCATATTTAAATTTTAATTGTATTTGTCAATGTCTCTCAATCTCCTATGATGTCAACAAACAGATATTCATAAGTTGAATCGAATCTTATCTTTCAAAATCTCCATTCTCCATCATCAGAAAGTCCAAAATCATCCAAAGATAAAGATAACAGGCCTTCTCCTTTTTTTATCCTTTCCTTATAAGTAAGGTTTTTTGAAATTTTAATATATGAATCTTTTTCTTCAGTAGGAATTATCGTTACATCAATTCAATTTTTATTCAGAATCAAGAATAATCAGCTCTCATCTGCATTGCAATCCATTTCTCATTCGCAGCTATCCAAGTCTCGTTCTCAAATATTCAAGTACGACACATTTCCTCCATCCTTGCAGATTCAAACAATAGATCAATCAAGATAAAATGCTTTTTTGAGAATCTTATTTTTTGATTTATATCAATCAGACAGATTTTCATAGATTACTGGAGATTGCATATTATAAGATGTCACATCAATTGTCATGAATCATCACATCTCTTCTCACTGATCTATAAGATATTTTCTGCCTGGAGAGCATTCCTCAATGCTCATGCAGCTGAATTTAATTTTTGTTCAGTTGGCTCTGACCTCTAATGTTTTACTACTACCGTCGAATTCCATTTCCAGTTTTATATCTTCTTGATTTGCGGCAAATACTTTCTTGCCCTCTGTATATACTTTAGATTCGCTGGGTTCTTTTGCATGAATTATGTTCCTTAGTGTCGTATCGGATTTATTCAAAATTCTTGATACTTGTTCCGAAAAATTAAGAATCCTCGTTTTATATGAATCCTCATTCAGATATTTACTATTCTTGTCAGTTATGATAAGCCTCAAAAGTATGTTGTTCAAATCTAATTTTCTGAGTACTGAATTCACTCTCGCCCTGACTCACTTGGATAGCCTTGTTCAGCTTAAGATTGTACCGGATCAGGCATTCTTTATTTTATCGTCAATTATCTTTATTGCCGCATTTTTCTGCTCTCAGAGCTCCTTCATCTGAATATTTTTGAGAGATTTGTTTCAATATATGTCTTCTGTTTGCATCTCAAAAGCATTCTTCAGTGCTTCATAAATATATGTATCCTTGTTTCAGATATCTGATTTCTTCTGAACTGTTCAATCTTTCATCTGTATGAATCAGTTGATGAAATTATCCAGAAGCCGCATGGAAAAGTCCAGAAATGAATATGCTCAATCCTTGTTTTCTTCTATCAATTTTGCTATAGTGACCAAGCAATCGCTTATCTGTTTCAGTTCTTTATTGTCAAAAGGACAGCTCAGCTCATTATCGACAATTCTTGATACCAAGTACAGGGTCATGTTTTCCAAATCCAAGAAATCAAAATGCACACTGTTGAATCTTCTTCAAAGCGGTCAGCTTGGCTTAAGATCATCATTTGAGGTTGCATAAACTCAGAACCACTCCGGTATGAAGACTTCCCTATCGATTCACTGTATCTTATGAGACCTTCATGTCTCCAAGTCCAGGAATGCCAGTATTCAATTGACCTCTTTTTCTTTAACCTTATCAATCTCATCGAGCACTGGAATCTCTCAGTTGCTTATGCAGCTTAAAAGCTCTCATTCTATTATTTCTTTTTTATTCAAAAGAAGTGTGAATATCTTCTCATTCTTCCAATAAGTCAGAGAATCGAGCACGAATCTGCTTACTTCATCAATATCTTTTATAGATTCAAGTTTCGGCCTTTTGGAAGAATTTCAAATATATTTGCTTGAATCGAAGATATTATTTATAAAATCCACAAGCTTGTAGTCTGAAGGGAATTTATCCCGATTTTTCTCAAAAAGCACTTCAAGCTCATGCAAAAGTTCCTTTTCTCAAATTTCTTTATAATTCTTTATTATCGTATCTATGAATTCTATCTGATTCTTGCTCGGCGAAAGATTCGTAGATTGAATCAGAAGTTCATAGAAATTGATATATTCATGCATGCTTATGACCTTGAGGGGCCTTCATAGTTTCTCTCAGAAAAATTCGAATATTCTAGTCTTTCAAGTTCCGGGAGGTCACTTTAGGACAACCTGTCAAACCTTTCAATTCCTTTTGGATTTTTCTATCTTTTTTATCATATCATCAAAAAATGGCAATCTGATATATGAACTGGATTTCTGATCTTTCAGCCATTGTCAAACCAAAATAGAACTTATTACAGAATCATCTCATTTGATTCATAAGAAATTGAGTTTTTTCAAGTATTCGGCTATTTCCATGCTGATCGTATCTATGAAAACATCAAAAGAAGGAATCTCTTCAAAATTTCAAGTTGCCATTGACCCCTTTAAAGTAATATTATCGGATTCTGATTCCAAAATTGATATGAGCTCCATGAGCATCAAATTATCCTGATTAGAATAAACTGATTTTATGACGGATATCACATATTTTGCATCTATATTTCATTTGGATTTCATCAAATGGTCAACTATTTCAGAAACTTCAGTTGATTTCAGCAATTTTTGTATTGATTTCTTCGTATCATTTATGCTTCATTCATCATTTGCCGCAACTCATTTCGATAAATCCATGAGAAGTCTTTTTATCTCTGATATGTCTCTGATGAATTCCTGCAAGCGCAGAAGAGGAAATACGACTTTTTTTATTATTTCACGTCATTTCTTTATCTTATCATAATCATCATTGAATCTGTTAAGGGATTTATCTTCCTTGTTATCCAGAATATTTTCCAATTCATCATTAAATAATGGATTCATTCCTTTCTGGACTTGCCTCTTTATGTATCTGTTTGCTGCTGAATTATCTGTATTCCTCATATTTTTTAAAAAATGAATAAAATCCTTGATATTTTAGCATATTGTAGAGATTTACACAAATAATAGAGGGTTATCGTAATTGTTTTTTGCTTATATTTGGAAAATCAATGGAAAGTATTAGTTAAGTTCAGCAAAAGACCTGATAATTTATATATG
>CAZUBA010000007.1:39408-60293 GCA_964618565.1 uncultured Candidatus Peribacteria bacterium
CTTATGGCAGGTCTTTTGCTGTGAAGTCGGTAAAGGACGAAAAACAGATATCATATATAAATTAGCTATTATCCATATAAAATTATAAATAAACCGATATATGGGCTCAAGCAATGAGATTATATGATAGCCTCCATGTTATAGCACTCCTCGCAGTATACTATTTCAGTTCTTTCTGGAGAGTACGTAGTCTTCATATCAATTCCGCACTTCATGCAAAGCTTATTATATAATTTTCTTGGATTCCTGAGCTTCATCCTATCGAGATGCCTCTGGTCTGGATGCCTTCTCGGAATCGGCAGATTATGCTTCCTGTAGAAATCCAATTCCTGCCTTATTATCCTGTAGGGTTTATTCGTAATCTCGCATTCTATTGCCCAGTTGAGAATATCATCTGGAATATCTTGTATATTTTCTGGTAATTTAGATGCTGGTATTGTTTTTTCTACTTTGGGAAATGGCGGTTCATATAGAGACCATTTGAAGATGGCTTTGCCATCTGTAGAGACGCGATTAATCGCGTCTCTACGCTCAATAGGATAATATTCCATCGCAACTGTTTCATTATAACCGAAGGGAGATATTGAAGATGGGAAGAATTCTCACCATTCTCAAGTTGTTTTCATGTGTTCGATTATCTTTGGAACAAGTGTTTCATATTCATCGCGAGTATATTGCTTATTCAGAATGCAATATTTAGAATTTCTCAGTCCTACGCATCAGAAGAGATGTGAGGAGGAATAACATTGATCTGAATAGTAGATATCAGACTCTTCAAGTACTCAATTTGAGAATAATATCCTGTATTTGGCAACAGTGTTTCATTCATAGCATAGCTCACTTCACATTCCACTGTCATCAATGTCATGGCAATCTTTTATCTGGGTAGTTAACGAAATATATTTGCAATCTTCAATTGTTCATTCAATTCAGTTGCTATCAAAGATAGAGTGACAATTATTTGCATTTCCGACATTGTCTCAAATCGTATTAACACATCAATTCATCCTTAGGTTCAATACTGGAAATTTCATTTTAAAATCAGAAAATAATTTCTTATATTTAATATGATTTTCGTAATTTCAAGAGAAATTATCTTTGATGGATTTCTCATATTCCTCTTTAGAATATTGTTTATTGAATATGCAATATTCTTGATTTGTAAGACCGACACAACAAAAGCAATTATTGCAATTCTTGCAGTTAAATAAGAAATAGCTTGAGGTACAATGCTCTAGATTCTGCCCATAAATAACTTTATTGCAATAATTTGAATCGATAATCTCAAAACAATTCTCACTTCATAATGAGAAATATGAGTCCTCTACATTTTTGCTATCTTTCAGATATATTCCATAAAGGCAACTTTCATTTGAGTTTCCAACAATAAGATAGCAATCCTTATTAAAAGCTGACAATGCGCAATAGTCGGAATTCTCTGATGAGATATTGATAAGATTCAATCTTGGGACTTGAATCTTAAGATCATTGAACTGCTCAAAAAAAGTCCTAGAAAAATCAAAATCTCTTCAGTAGTCATTTGCATTCCATCTATCAGACCACCAATCGCTTTGATTATAGACCTTATAAGGCTTATCCGGTGAATAGATTGAGATTATCTCCTTGCCCGTAGCATCACAGTTCCTTTTATATAGATGCCTCTCATTCCTAAAAGAAAGACGTCTCTGTTGTCTGCAGTCAGGGCACAGTTTCGGGGGTGGGATGTCGTACCGGATTCAGTTGAAGATCGGCGACACCTTTTCATAAAATTCAAGATCCTTGTCTGTGATAGGAAATGATGTGCCGCAATGGCGGCATGTCCTTGTTTCGATGATGGATTCGTGGGTCATGATAAAAAATGATTATTGAATGATGGATGAAAGAATGTTTTTTGAATTCCTCATCTCCAATCTCTCCAGATGCCTTTGGTCCGGATGACATTTTGGCAAAGGCAGATTATGCTTACGGTAAAACTCCAGCTCTTGCTTGATTATCCTGAAAGGTTTCTTCGTGATTTCGCATTCGATGGCCCAATTTAATATATCATCAGGGATTTCTTTTATATCATTGGGAAGTTTGGAAGCTGGGATCACCTTCTCGACTTTCGGGAAAGTCGGCTCGTAAGAAGACCATTTGAAGATGGCTTTGCCATCCGTAGAGACGCATTGCAATGCGTCTCTACCATCCATTGGATAATATTCCATGGCAACTGTCTCATTATATCCGAAAGGTGAGATTGAAGCTGGAAAGAATTCTCACCATTCTCATGTCTTTTTCATGTGTTCGATAATTCTTGGCACAAGAGATTCGTATTCCTCCTTGGTATATTGCTTGTTAAGGATACAATATTTCGAATTCCTGAGGCCTACGCATCAGAAAAAATCTGAAGACCAGAGACAATAAAAAGAATAGTAGCAATTTGAGATATCTCACCAGCATAGCCATAAGAAAGCACTTCTGTCTACATTTCTTCAGACTTCTTCCAGCTCATATGAATTTGTCACATTTTCACCCCATGAGAAAAAGTCATGGCAATTTTTTGCACGGAAGACAGAGGTGCAGAATTTACAATCTTCAAGATCCCATCAATCTCTCACATGGCTGCAATTCTTGGAATTGGTTATATTAAAGGCATCATCGACACTTTCATTTCAGAAAAACTTTCAATTCGGAAGGTAGTGTATCTTGAGATTTTTCGGTTTAACCTCCTTCAAAGCTTTCTGATAGTTTTGAAGATCATGGTAATCCTCATTATTTATGTGGAATTTCTTATTTTCGAGTCATTCACAATTGAAGCAATATTGGCAATTCTTGCAATTATAAAGACTGTCAGAAAAAGAACAGTCATCACATTGAAGTAGTTTTCCACACTCATAACAATTGTTTGAATCGATGCACGCATAGCAATTTGAAATATTTGAAGAGTAGCTGCAATCCAAACAATCGTTTGAATCCCAGACATTTTTGCAGTACATGATGTTTTCGCAACGTGCGAATTCAAATGACATGTAACAGTTCTTTCATGGTCATGCGCTGTTGGTGTAATCACAATTCTCCTGCAGAGTGTATTCGGTTGTTAATTGGCAATAAGGTATGGCATCCAGAAGATCTTTAAATTGATCAAAGAAAGGCCGTGAGAAATCAAAATCACTTCCAAAGGATTTGGGATCCCATTTGTCCGACCACCAATCTTTCTGATTATAAACCTTACAAGGCTTGTCCGGAGAATAGATTGATATAATCTCCTTGCCGGTAGCATCACAATTCCTCCTATAAAGATTCCTTTCATTGCGAAAAGCAAGTCTTCTTTGGAGCCTACAATCAGGACATAAGGTTGGGGATGGGATCTGATATTTTGTTCAGCCGAAAACCGGAGAAATCTTATCATAGAACTCCAGATCTTTGTCTGTAATGTCAAAATGAGCTCAACATCGGCAGACTTTTACTCCAGGGCACCCTCTCTTGTCTTTTCAAGACAATTCACCTCGTGATTCGATTATTTTTTCCATAATGTTATGTTTAAAAAGATTTAAATGCCAGTAGAATTTCAACTCTGTCCTGATGCCTTTCGTCAGGATGTTTTCTTGGAATCGGCAATGAATGTTTTCTATAATAGTCTAATTCTTGCTTTATAATCCTATATGGTTTTTTTGATATTTCACTTTCTATGGCCCAATTGATTATATCATCTGGAATTTCAGTTATATTTTCTGGCAATTTAGAGGCAGGTATTATTTTAACTACATTTGGCATAGGATTCTCATAATCTGACCATTTGAAGATGGCTCTGCCATCTGTAGAGACGCATTGCAATGCGTCTCTACCATCCATCGGATAATATTCCATAGCAACAGTTTCATTGTACCCAAATGGACTTATAGAAGATGGAAAATACTCTCACCATTCTCATGAGCTTTTCATGTGTTCTATTATTTTTGGAACAAGAATCTCGTATTCTTCCTTTGTATATTGCTTGTTAAGAATGCAATATTGCTGATTTTTAAGTCATGTACATCAAAAACAATCATTACAAGCTGATATCGTATCACAATAAAAGATATCTTTATTATTGTTCCATGCTCATTGACAAAATGAAATCCTATAACCTCATTTTCAGCAATTTATTGTTTCATACAAGTATTCCGGATATTCCAATCATGCATTAGTACTATCCATTACATTACTGCAATAATTCGCAAAAAATACATATTTTCCATTTTCAACTTTATTTATAAGAAAACTATGATGAAGATTTTTTGAATCCAATATGTAATTTCACTCCACATCTTCTGAAGAATGTATCATAATCTTTCATTTTTCAGCCTCAGATGACAACATATCATGGAAGATCTTTTTATTTCTTTCAAGGTCAGAATGTGCAATGAATTCGTTTTTCATATCTTCAAACTCTTGTTTTGAGACAGGCTTGTTATAAATATGATAACTCTTATTTATTAAGTCAGTGCAGAAAATGCAATTATCGCATCAATCAATATTTATAGAAAAATGGCAATTTCTTGAATTACTGGAATTAAGGCAATATGATGAATCATACATTTTATTGCTCCAATATACTTCATATGAATTTACGCATTCTCTAGCTCAAAAACAATCCATGCAATCTGCAGACTTCATGAAATTTGTTCCATAACTGCAATTCTCATTTTCCCATGATCCGCCAACGACCAAATAGCAATTCTTATTGCCTCATGCATAATTTCAATACTCACTATTTTCTGAATTATAGTTCATTAGTGCTATCCTCGGAACGTTGACGACCAGATTCTGAAACTGCTCAAAAAAACTTTTACTGAAATCAAAATCGAATCAGTAATCCTTTCAGTTCCAATTATCAGACCACCAATCTTTTTGATTATATATCTTATATGGCTTGTCTGGAGAAAAGATTGAAATAATCTCTTTTCAAGTTGCACTGCAAGTGCTCTTATAGAGTTTTCTATCATTTTTAAATGACATCCTCCTGATTTCTCTGCATTTAGGGCATAAAGCAGGAGTTGATATTTGATATTTAACTCAAGCAAAAACCGGAGAAACCTTATCATAGAACTCCAGGTCTTTGTCTGTAATGTCAAAATGAACTCAACATCTGCAGACTTTTGTTTCAACCTTTACTTCATTATCTGAAACACTTGACATATTTAAATAAATTATTAATAAGATATTTTCTTTATACTTATTTTCACAATTATGCAAGCATAATATTTTGCATTAAATAAGTAATTTGATACAATAGCCAATATTACCTGTGATGTTTTTTTCACAACACTAACTATGAAACTATTTGAATACCTGTCAAATCTCTGATTTTCAAAAAAAGAAAGCGAGATTTATCTAGCATTGTACAAGCTATGAACACAACCCGCCTCTATAGTGGCGAAATATGTGCAGATGGAAAGGACTTACGTGTATAAAGCTATCCTTTCTTTCGTTGAGAAAGATCTTATATCAGTCACAGAAAAGAATTGAGTCAAGCACTTCTTCATACCTGACATTCTTGTGCTGAAAAAATATCTGCAAAACGAAAAAAATAGATTCATGAAGATGGAAGATGATTTCAATTCTCTAGAAACCGAGCTTCTACAATATAATACCAAATATTCTTCAAAATTGCCAAAAATAAATATTAGAGATTGAATGGATTGAATCAGATATTTATATGAGGACATTTTCGATAATATAATCAGGAACTGATATATTTCTATAAAGATGTTTGCATCCAATACAATTATGTCACAATCAGGATGAGAGAATATCGTTAAAACCTACTCTGAAGATTTCTTCAAAAAAATGCAAGAAAAAAACATCCACATTGAAACATTTCTCTGAAACTGATTATGGATAATGGAATCACTTGGGAAAACAAGCAATATCTCAGAAATTGAACATCTGCCCGCCTCAAATTCGTCTATACAGATTTTTATAATCTGAAAGACGGTATATATAATTATATTTAAAGACATTCCTTTCTGAATTAAATTCGATAGTGAGGATTTAGCCAGAACTCTGCATTTTCTATTTGAACACTTAAGGATTGATTAACTAGAACATAATATTAATTGCAAGCCGACTATTTCCATTTTTCAAACACTGAAGCTTTTTCTTGCTAATATGCTTTGACTCAAAAAAATATTAGATGAAATTGATATTAAAGAACCGATATTATTATCAGAATTGGAATATTTTGCATTATCATCCGATATGTGTTAATATCGGACTATTAATATTTAATTATTATTTTTTATGAAATCCCAAGCTAAAGACAGTGCAGAATATATTCCTTCTGAAAATATTTGTCAAACATCGCTTGAGGCACTTAAATCTGAGCCTGCAAAAAGAGTATTGGTGTTGGCATTGAAAAAATATTGACTTGATTCAGTTGGAATTGAAAAATTCAATAGAATTTATTGAGATGTGATGAATAGCAGGAATGTTTCAGATGAAGATATTGCATATCTACAAGAAATAACAAGTAATAAAGAATTTATTAAATGCTATAATTCTGTTATTAAAAAGATAACTTTTAAAGACGTGTCAATCGAAGATATTGAGGATCTGCTGAAAAGTATTGAAATTTGAAAATTATTGACAACGATTACTAAATTAATAGTAAAGGCTAGACTGAAGCATACTCTAACCAGTGAAAAAAATCTTGGCGGAGCAGAAAAAATTGACAAGAAATTTGAAGGATGCGATTTTGTAGAAACGGATGGTGAAATCTATGAAAAAATATGAAATGATATTTTTAAGACAACTCTAGATGAGAATGTTAAAATATTAATCAAAAAAACAAAACCTTCTCAGGATTTGAAAGAGAAAAAAGTTTCATATGAAGAAGTTGTCTGAATCAATAATCCTGAAGCAATATCAAAAGCTGAAACTGATATTAAATGACTTTGAAATGTCATTGCTCTTTATAAATGAACCTGATATTTTGCTATGTTAAGTGCATTATATAGATCTGATACAGGCAAAACATTAAATATTGAGTGAAGCTGGGCAAAGCTTTCTCAAGATTGAGAACAAATAAAATTTGATAGAAAATGACGATTATTCGTTGAAGAATTTCATAATTTAATGCTGATTGATCTCAATAATCTAGAAATTGTAGCATATAATACAAGAAATAGCTTTGATTATAACTGAAATGAATATTTTATACATTTTGACACCTTCCTTCCTTCGGAACCGAAAGCTAAAATTTATTCAAAAGTAACTTGATTCTCAATAACGCTTGATTGAGTTAAAAAAATTTCTGAATTAGAAATAGATGAAGAAAATGGAGTCATAACCTATGGATGAACATTGGGCTTCAAAAAAAAGAAAGTGCAACTTTCATAAATAATTTTAAACTTATATGATAATTACAGTTAAAGATTACCATATAAGCTTGCAGTACAACTTTTGCCTTTGGGCTTGAGTTTGCCCAATGAAAATAATCCTTTGATAGCCAGGAAGCACACTATAATGAAACTAAAAAACACGCTTGGGAAAACGTGTTTTTTAGTTTCATGAGAATCATCAGTATTCTTGAATGAATTTTATTTTGTATTGCAAAAACTCCTAATTATAATGCCTTGCATTTAATCTCATCCCCCAGAGAATTCAAAAGATCTTCTATCTTCATATCTATCTGTTCCTTTGTTTTATAATTTCTAACTGAAACTCAAGCTGTGGTTTCTTCTTTTTCTCATACGACTAAAATATAATTTATCCTCATCTGTTCAGCATTCCTGATTTTTTTGTTCAAGCTATCTGTAGAATCATCTATTGAAACCCTAATTCAAGCTTTTGAGAGCTCCTTTAATACTTTATTTCCATATTCATTGAAGCTTTCGCCGACTGGAACGACTATTGCTTGTCTTGGAGCTAGCCATAGCGGATATACTCAAGAAAATTGTTCAGTTATGATGCCGATGAATCTTTCAAAGCTTCAAAATATGGCCCTGTGTATTACCACTGGCGTTTTCTTGAGCCCGTCCTTGTCGACATATTCCATCGAGAATCTTTGAGGAAGCTGGAAATCAAGCTGTATTGTTGCTAATTGCCAAGTTCGTCCAATGGCGTCTTTAATCTGGATATCTATTTTCGGTCAATAAAATGCACCGTCTCATTCCTTGATTCAGTATTCGATATTATTTTCAGCCAGTGCCTTCACCAGGTCATCCTCCGCTTTATTCCAAGTTTCTATTTCTCATAGGAAATTATCAGGCCTAGTCGATAGGAAAAAATTTGCCTTAAGATTGAATATAGAATAGAACTCATTTACCATATTAAGCAAATCTCTGATTTCATTGAATATCTGGTCTTCACGCAAGTAGATATGCGCGTCATCCTGAGTTATTGTCCTGACTCTAAAAAGTCAATTTAGCTCTCAAGATTTTTCATTTCTGAAAATCCTTCAAATTTCGTTGAATCTTATTGGAAGTTCCTTATATGAAGTCTGTCTTTCATTGTAGATAAGGATTCAAAACGGGCAATCCATAGGCTTAAGGCAAAAAGTCTCTTCGCCCTCTAGCCAATGATACATATCTTCCTTGTAATGATCCCAATGTCCAGAAGTCACCCAAAGATCATTTTTTGCCATCTGGGGAGTTTGGATTTCCGTATAACCATTCTTGATATGAAATTCTCTCCAGAAGTTTTCAAGCTCTCTCCATATGATAAGACCGGCAGGATGCCAGAATGCAGCCCCTGGAGACTGATGATGGAAACTGAAAAGATCAAGCTTCTTGCCCAAAATCTTATGATCCCTTTTTCTTGCTTCTTCTAGCATGCTCAGATATTCGTCTAATTTTTCTCTTGATTCAAAAGCAAATCAATAAATACGTGTCAGCATCTTATTATTTGAGTCTCCTTTCCAATAAGCTCAGGCAACTCTTTCTAATTTGAAGCAATTTTCATTGATATCCAGAGTCTTATCTACATGAGGTCATCTGCACATATCTTCAAATACCTCCATTCCTTGCTGAGTTACGTTCTTGTAGAATCAAAGTTCTGTTTCTCATGATTTTTTCAGGTCTTCTGCCAATTCAACTTTATATGTTTCTCATAGGTTCTTGAGCTTTTCGATAGCCTGATCGACGCTTAAGGTATAATATTCGAATTTCTGGTTCTGCTTGATGATGTTCTTCATTTTCTTTTCCAATTCTTTCAGATTCTCCTCTTTGAATTCAATTTCTCAAAAATCAAAATCATAATAAAATCAATTTTCAATGTCTGGTCAAATTGCTAATTTAACATCAGGATAAATAGATTTTACAGCCTGTGCTGCAATATGCGATAAGCTATGACGAATAGTGGATATAGGATGGCTCATTTTTTATAAGTTAATAATTATATAAAATAAAAAAACTCCTAGTTTTCGTAGAAGTTTTGAAATTTAATCGGTTTAAATCCCCTACGATATAGAAGTTAGTAAAACAGATGTGGTAACAAGTGATGCGACCATAACAAGGGTTGTTAATTTATTGTACGACCGATTATAACCATATGCCAAATAAATTCAAATCATTTAGCAATAATTTATGCATGCAAGAATATATTTGGGTTTAATTTTTGGACTTAAGGAGCAAACGTAAAAGTTTATCGCTACACAATTTCTTCTCCATTAAGAGTGACATTTTAACTTTGGCTTGACAATAATCGCAATTGATGCTTATTTATATGATTTTAGATTATCATGAATATATATCCGATATGCTGACATTTTAAATCAGCCAAAATATCAAATTTAATTTGTCTTATGATTTTTTTTATATAAAATAAGCCAAATCCACTGAAAAAGCATAAATCAAAAGATGATTTAGATTTTTTTGGCTTTAAATAATATTAACCCTAAAACATGCTAGATATAAGATTCATTCGCGAGAATGCCGAGAAAGTTAAGCTTGCTGCAGTGCAAAAAAATTTGAAAGTAGATATAGATCTGCTAATTTCAATTGATGATGAAAGAAGGGTGCTCATGCAACAGATAGAGGTTCTTAGAACCAGAAGAAATGAGATTGCTCAAGGAGCAAAGACTGGTAAGCCTACCCCAGAAGCGATAGATGAGTGAAAAAAAATCAAAGATGATATAGCGATATTGGAAGCTAAGCTAGCAGAAGTTGAATGAGCATATATGGATATAATGGTAAAAGTGCCAACTATCCCCTCTCTTGATAGCCCCATAGGCAAACATGAGGATGAGAATGTTGAGATTTATAAATGGTGAGAAATCAAGAAGTTCGATTTTACGCCTAAATCTCATATAGAAATTGCTGAATCTCTTGATATCGTGGATTTTGAAAAATGAGTAAAGACTGCTTGATTCAGAGGTTATTACCTAAAAAACGAATGAGCTCTTCTAGTCATGGCTATGATGAATTATGCTCTTAATAAAGTATCATCAAAATGATTCAAGCCTTTCATCCCGCCAACCCTTATTAAAGAATTCGCATTATTCTGAAGCGGATATTTCAAATGAAAAGAATATAATCAAGAAGTGGATGAGATTTATCAAGTGGCGACAACTGACAAAGAAGCAGATGGGAAGGAGAGTAAAGAAAAGAAATTCCTGATCGGTACCGCAGAACCATCGCTATTGGCTTACTACGCTTGAGAAACGCTTAAGGAAGAAGATCTGCCAATCAGAATGAGCGGATACTCACCTTGTTATAGAAGTGAAATCTGAAGTTACTGAAAAGATACAAAATGACTTTACAGAGTTCATGAGTTCATGAAAATCGAGCAAGTTGTAATCTGCAAGGCTGATGTTGAGGAATCTGATAAGCTTCATCAGGAAATGCTCGATATCTCAAAATGACTTCACGAGGCTCTTGGGCTTCCGTATAGAGTACTATCAATCTGTACATGAGATATGTGAACCGGTAAATATAAACAATTCGACATTGAGGCATGGATGCCAGGCATGAATAGGTACGGAGAAACAGGTTCTGCTTCAAATTTCCTAGATTGGCAATCAAGAAGGCTAAATACCAAATATATAGACAAAGATTGAAATAGGCAATTCGTTTATATGCTGAATGACACTGCCCTGCCTTCAGTCAGGCCGCTGATTGCAATCCTAGAGAATTATCAGCAAGCAGACTGAAGTGTTATCGTTCCAGAAGTATTAAGGCCATTTATGGGATGAATAAGCGTCATTACTCCAAAGAAATAATCATATCATTTTAAAAATTCTTCCGATAATCGGAAGGATTTTTTTGTGTGTTCCATAATCATGATGAATTCACATAATGAACACCCATTATTTACCCATAAGTATTGAATAAAGAATCATTTGCGATAGAATTCAGAGGTATCATTAAATATCAAACATGCAAACAATTGAAAACAGGCAAAAAATCACTCCATTCCTATGGTTTGATGACAATGCAGAAGAAGCTGTGAATTTCTATGCTTCACTATTCAATGATTCTGGAATTCTTACAATAAGCCGTTATTGAGATGAGATGCCAGAAATGAAATGAAAAATCCTGACTGTAGTATTTGAGCTTGGCTGACAGAAATTCATGGCAATTGACTGATGACCTTTCTTTAAATTCACTGAAGCGATTTCATTATTCGTGGATTGCGATTCACAAGAAGAAGTGGACAGCTTATGGGAAAGATTGTCCGAAGGCTGAGAAAAAGGACAATGCTGATGGCTTAAGGATAAATTCGGACTTTCTTGGCAAATAGTTCCTCATATCCTAGGAGAATTGATGCAAGACCCCGATCCGGAAAAAACAACTCGGGTGATGAAAGCAGTGATGAAGATGAACAAACTAGAATCAGAAGTCCTTAAGCTCGCTTATGATGATAAATTATAAGCATCGGGGGTTATTGAAAAATCATGATAATCCCCTTGCAGAATAATTCAAACGGCATATAATGCGTAAGATATATTTCAAATAACAAATTTATGATAGAAAATAAATCAGGCTTAGATCCAAGCCAAGAAAATACAGAAGAAGAGGCTCTGGTCGAAGAAAAACCAAAGCCATTCTCAATGCAATCAATTCAAAAGTCCAAAAATCCTGCTTCTTTTGGAAATCCGAATACATTTTCAAAATGATTCAAATGAACAACCTTCGACTCTAAACACAGAGCATGAAGATGGGCTAGCAGATGAAGATAATCAGAAATTAATCTTCCGATTTTTTTATAAAACTTAGATCAAAACTCTGGGATTTTTAGATTGCTCATTTAACTTAAAATGTTGAAGCGCTTAACGAAAATTACTAATCCTTCAAAAAAACATCCGCTCATCGATGAACGGATGTTTTTTTAAAAAAAATTTGATTTACAGACATTAATGGTGTAGCTTATTCCAATGAAATTCAAACAAACAAACCTTAAACATGAAATCAAAATTTATAATATATCCGACAATATTGCTTTTCACCGTCTGAGTGCCATTAGTTAAATACTATACTAATACTCCGTGACAAAATGCCTGTGTACTTGATTATGTAGATAATATGGATAAAAGTAATTATAAATGATATTTATACAACATTCAATGACAGAATCATATAGAGCCATGAAATTCAAAACTCCTTAACTGAATTCAGCAATATAAAACTTGAAGGTCAATCTGATGCCTGATGGTCAGCAATAATTTATTCAATGATATAAATAACACATTCTATTGCTCCGTTACATATATGATAAGAAAAGCTCCAATAGACAATAAGCTCAAGGAGCCGCTCTGAATAATCAAATAATATTTTTTATTTTTAACTACCGCCTTATGGAGACAAACGATAAGAGTCATCTTCCTATAATCGTAATCATGTTACTTAGCTCAGCCTTGATAATAACTACAAATTATTTCATGACAAAACAGATAGTATTTGATGTTCAGCAAAAAATAATAGAAAATGAATATGAGAAAATCTGATGAAAAGACAATTATAATATTCTAAAAGAAATACAGAAGGATGAGATATTGAATTATGTTAATAAGCTAAAGCAAGAAAATCCTGAACTTATCTACAAAATGAGGCAAAATGCCGAGATAAAGGAATCTCCTGAAAAAAAGCTCTTAAGCTGGGAAGCCTTCAAAAATATTAAGTGAAATGCATATGTGCAATGAAATTCGGGTGCAGCAATTACCATTATGGAATATTCAGATATGGAGTGTCCTTTCTGTAAGGATTTCCATAATAATAAAACCCTAAAACAATTTATCGAAAAATCTGAAGATACGAACTACATCTTTAAGAATTTCCCTATACCTACACATAAATACGCTTCTCAAATGGCATTTTATGCAAAATGCGGCGAAAAAATCGGAGGGTGAGAAAAATATCTTGAATCGATAGATAAGTTATTTTTGCTTGATATCCTAAGCGAAACAGGATCCATTACAGGAAAAATACGCGAAAATATACTCAAGGCCGGAATAGACGAAAAGCAATTTGATGAATGCACGAATGATAAAGAAAATGAAATTTTAGTGAAAAAAGAATTTGAGGAGTGATTGAATCTTTGAATAAATTCTACTCCTACAAGCATTATCATAAACAATATGAACTGAGAATACATAAGCCTTGCATGAGTCGTGGCTGAAGATGACATCAAATTAGCGATTAATTCATTATTGAATTAATAATCATATATCATATCCGAACAATAAATTCTCTCTTTCTTCACATATTGAGTTTGACACACGTTAATAATTATTATACAATGCGTGCAATTAACAAAAAAACATGGTTATACAAAAATAAAACTTTTCATTCTATACACATTTTTTCAACTTTTTACAAGTAACTTTTTAACATATGAGCAAGAAAATATTTATCAATAAGCAGATAGCGGGCTTTACGCTTATAGAAATCATCACGACTATCGTAATCTTGTCTGTGATTGCGATTCTTGGATTCACTTATGCAAATAATTACAAGCTTACGCAATTCAATGTTAAGAGAACTGCAGACATAGAAACTCTTGAAGGGGCTTCAAAATCATATTTTGAAGTAAACAAGAATTATCCTCAGCCTGCATGAAACAAGAAATACTATGACAATAATTGAGCATATGAGCATTCTGATCCGAATGCATATTGAGTTAGCTGATTTGCAACAAGTGAGATTTTCTGAAAACAATTTCTTGCAACCACGCCTATGGATCCGCAGACAAAAAACTTCTATTCTTACGCAAAAACCCTAAGCTCCGAACCCGCTTACCAATTTGCAACAATTCTAGATAACAAATGAGTGTATTATGCTTATGTGAAATGAAATTATCCAGGAGAAGTTCTTGGCTGATTGATTAAAGAGCATAATTGACCTAATTTTGTCCTTAATTGATCAAGCAAGTATTTGCCATATAATCCTAGCGAAGTAAAACTCAGCTGAAAAATCACAGCTTATTCATGAAGTGTAAGCGTTAACTGAAGCGAATCAAATGTGGATAAGGATCTGATGGAGTCTGATACGGTAAAAGTTCTGGCTTGATGAGAGGCGGAAATACATCTTTCTGATTGAAGCGATCTTAAATTATGAAATCCAACTGAAGATTCTGAGATCATAATGAAGAACCTAAGCTATAAACAAGATGATAATCTGCTTACAAAGGTTACAATTAAGCTTTCATTATGAGAAATATGGGTCAAGGCTCCTCAGCTTGAAAATGGCTCTGACATGTCTGTAGAAACGGATAATGCGGCTGCCTCAGTGAGAGGTACCATATTCTGAGTGACAAATGATTGAGCAGGCAATGGAAGCATCTGAGTAGTGGAATGAAAAATACAGATACAAAGCATCATAAACAACAAGCTAGAAAATACTATTTCAGGAAATTGAATATTTACTTCATGAAGCTGAGAATTACATAAAAGCTGAAGCTGAGAATTCTTTATTCAAGTTGATGCTTGAGATGAGCCTGTAATACTTAATTATCTAGATAGTTGAGATTCTTCGCCTATTGAAATACCGGCTACGAATTCCACATGAACAATTTCTACTGAGAAAAAAAATGGAATCAAGACTCCTGAGGTGAAAATCAATAACGCGCATTATCCGAAATTAAAAAAACTTTCAAAAAGCTCAACCTGAACAATAAATCTTTCGCTTGAAAATCGATGAGGAAATTGGATGGAAATTTATGGCAACAGGATTTTTTCAAATCAATTTATCAGTTCAGGATCAGGTGAAATAAGTTTTAATAGTCAACAATATGGAAATGCAAAATACATATGAATAAGATTTTGTTCTATACCTAATGATTATTGTTCTGTAACACCGACATCGACGGACATGAGTCAAATAATTGAAAAATCCGATTGATCTCTTGATTCTGATTTGCCTCCAATAAATTATTACGCTCCTGCAAATGTTCATAATTGTACTAAACAAGTTCCTATATGTTCAATATGGAAAAGAATAGATCTAGCTAATTGAGAATTAAGCTTTGTGGATAATATTACGAGCTCAGGAACAGTAACTGATACCTGATCTACAGGCATAGCCTGAGACTGCGTATCACCCAAAGTCATGGTTTGATGAGTTGGTGTGACTTGTTTCTCGTCTTGATTGATAGCTTATGCGCCATATAATCTTTCCTGAGATATCAATTTCTATACCTCAAGCTGAATGGTTATCAATAAAACATATTGAAGCACGGTAGTATGAATGAACTGTACAGGCTATACATGATGAAATTGTACTGAAAGCAATTATACTTACAGATGAGCGAACTCACCAAGCCAAACAGATAAAAATAATAGCTTCGCAGCTTATGCAGATTGAACAAAATGAATATATCTTAATGCTCCGGTTTGAGATGATTGGATAAAATACAGCGTTCCTTCTTCAGTGCTTAATAATAACTTTTGAGTAGAGATATCCGTAAGATGAAAATCACTAAAAAGAACATCAACAAATTATCTTTGGTGGTTCTGAGATAACAGATTGGTGCTTTCCAGTTGAAAATTGAAATTAGCATATAAGACCTGAAGTCTGGTTGTATCGAAAGAAATCCCTTTCAATTCATCAAGTCTGGGTGATAATGAATTCTACAGCATAAGGGCCGATTTCACTTCTTGATGAATAAAAGTCTTTTTGGATTGAACCTTAAAATATCAAAATGCTGATATCCTGCATTCTCCATATTTAACAGATATTTATGTCTGAACATCAAATGCTGCAAGCTCTAGTAATGCTCCTTGGGATGATATCATCGACTATGTAAAAATGTACAACCTGAATTAATCGGCAGAAATCAAAATATCATTAAAAGATGCGTAAAATTCAGAAGTCTAGTATATAAATAGTAACTTTATTAGATTATAAATTGATGCTTAGTCAATACTTTTTGCTTGCAAACAGAAAAATAAAGGATAGACTATGCTAGTGTTGGTTTAGACAAATCAACTGTTTTAAATTGTTATTAATATTTAATTAAAAAAACATGGTTACAAAAAAATTTGAGGAAGCAAATGAATCTAGAAATACACACTCTCAGACTCCTTCTTCTCAAACAAAAAATGACTCGTCAAACTTATATTTGATCATTGTTGCTGCTCTTGTAATAATTGTTGCAGTTTTCATAATGATCAGATGAGGAAATGTTGCTGGAATAAAAATTACCGGAACACGTGATATAGTAAAACAAGAGCTTCTGAATCTTGAATATGCAAAACATTGAGGAAAGGAAAATTATGAAGTTGTTCAAAAAATGCAACTGAAGCAAATAGAGCAATTTGTTGCTCAATCCAAAGGTCAGAACGCTGGTCCGCAGGCTGCCTGAGATGATAAAGCTGCTCCAGCTGATACCAAAACAATGACTCAGGATGAGATAAAGGCACTTAAAGACAGCTCATATATTGATGGAAATAAATCAGCTAAAATAACTGTATATGAATTCTCAGATCTTGAATGTCCATTTTGTATAAGGCAATTCAAAGAATGAACAATAAACAAGGTATTAGAAAAATTCGGTGATAAAGTCAACACTGCATTTAAGAATTTTCCACTTGATTTTCACAAAAATGCAGCTAAAGAATCTGAAGCAGCATTATGTGTAGGGTCTATTGCCGGTGTTGAAAAATATACAGCTTTTTATAAAGCGATTTTTGAAAAAACTACAGGTAATGGCGAAGGATTTTCTCTAGATAATCTAGCCCCTTTAGCTACATCTATCGGTGTAGATAGCGCAAAATTTAAAGAATGTTATGATTGAGGGAAAGGTGCTAACGCATTAAAGCTTGATCTAGAACTTGGTAAGAAATATGGTGTTACAGGTACTCCTGGATCAGTTGTCGTGAATAATGAGACTGGTAAATATGTACTTATTGCAGGCGCTTATCCAGTTGAAGAATTCGAATCTAAAATCAATGAATTATTAAAATAATCCTAGATAATTTTTATAAAAAAATCACTCCCGAAGGAGTGATTTTTTTATATTTGCTTCAGTTTTCAAAAAATTCACATTAAGAGTTTTGAAAAAAAATAATTTAAGCTATACTACGCCAAGCCATTAACTATAATTTATGAAAAAAGCCCTTTTCATCCTTATTTTATTACTATTTTTCAACCAAGCAAGCGCAGGAAATTTTATTTATCCTTTCGCAGAAGTCGCCAATCCGAAATGCAGATTCTCATCATGGAATACGCTCTGAAGCGAATGTAAAATACCGCTGCCTAGGATAGAAGGGGCAAACTATACAAAATACAAAGATAATACTTCCATGAGAAGGATTTATTCGATTTTATGGTGAGCTACATATAATTACTGATGGGATGTCTGATTCTGAAGTCATCTATGAATTGATTTTGCAACAAGCCTATGAACTCCGGTAAGAAGCATATGAGACTGAGAGGTCATCACTGCAGGATGGCTGAATTGATGGTGAAATGTTGTAGTAATCAAACATCAGGTAGCTTGATGAAAATTCATTTATTCCAATTACTGACACTTAAGCAAGATAAACGCAAAAAAATGATTGATTAAAGCCTGAGAAAGCGTATGAGAAGTATGAGCCACATGAAATTCATACTGAAACCATCTGCATTTTCAAATCGATATAACCAATCAGTCACATCCTTATTGGTACTCGTCATGCAGTAAATGAATTGATATATTTGATGTCGTCAATAATTGACAATGCAGAGACTATCTGCTTGCAAATACAATTGATCCCATTTTATTCCTTGAAGGGAATTGAACGTTCGAGAGTATCGAGGTAATCAAACGAAAGCAGAATTCCACAATAAAAATAGAACAGAGGAACATAAAAACAAGAGAACAGATTCTAGATGAGGAAATAGAAGAATTTTTGAAATGACATGTTTTTGAATTCAAGACCTGAGTAACATGAGAAAATCTTAAAGCGAATATAACATATATCACTAAATTGAATGTTTATAAGAATTGAAGACCGTTTACTTGAAATCTCCCTTGAAAGTGAGTTGAATTCAAATCCGATCCTTCAGTGAAATTTTTCCCCGAAAGTGCGATTGTAATAGAAAATTGATTCAGAAATATAAATATAACCTGAACAAAAAGCTGAAAGCAGACAATCAGGATGATGCTCGGCAAAAAAACAGTCGCAACTGCAGAAGTAAACTTTTTTAATGATGGTGATTTCTCTAATCCGACAGATGCTGTCATATCTCCATCATGATATTCAATTGCACTCTGAGAAGAAAAAATATGAGGAGTTGCATTCAAGACAAAATTCTGAAGCCAACAAGTACATATTCCATATGATGGGACATATAAATTAAGAGCATCATACGGAAAAGTGAAATTCTGCAATGTCTCCAATAGAGAGTCGAAACAATGTTGACCGATTGAGATGGTTTCAGAATTAGAATTCAGATATGCTGATACCAAGAACTGAATACTGCTATTCAATATGGTCGCGCTTGATTATTCTCCTATAAAATTATCGCTTATAAAAGTAGGGCAAAAAAATGAATTAACATGGACCAAGAAGCAGGTCTTGGTTTCTAATCCGAACAATCTAGATCCGAGTTATCCTTATTTTCAAGAGAATATCGATTCCATAAAGAAATGATATTTTCGTTTGAACAGCTGATATCTTATGCAGGACAGGGAGATCCTAGGTTCGCAGCTGAAGAATATAATCACAAGCATGCTGACTTATGAATATTTCAGATCATGAGACGATATGATAAAGAAGCAGAAGGTAATCAAAAAGATACGATCATGGCAGGAATTTGCAAAAAACATCAATGACAGCAAAAAGATAACCAGATGAGAGTTGTCAAAAATTGTTTTTGATAACTTCTGACTCCAAGTCATTAGAAATAATGAAGTTAAGCTTAATGATGAAAAATGAATATATAAAGATTACATAACAAGCCTCAGGACGGGTTATAATTTTTGTTGGAAAGATCAATTCGCATCTAATTATTTTCAGCCAGATAAAGCTATCACAATTTGAGAAACACTATATTTTGTCAATAAGATAAGCTCTTTCGTACAGATATAATGATATCCCCAGCTCTAGTTTAAATCTTCAGAATCAGGTGTATTTCTGATATCTTGGTGAGGGGATTCACAATTGATGACAAATCCCCTCTCTCATGGATAGGGGAAAAATTAATAATCATTAAGAATATCGGAAAATACTATCTCCTAAACCCGCTTCTTTTTCTGTCTGATGAGAAATTGCTCTTAGGTGAAGAGAAATTTTTGTGAGGTCATGATTTTTTTGGTGCAGCTTTGACATTCATTGATACTGTAGTCGCATAAGTATGATTTTCAACAACTGGTATTGATCTTCAGATAAGCTTTTCGATATCTAATAGGTATTCGACTTCCTCTTGATCACAAAATGAAATTGCAACACCATTATTTCCCGCTCTTCAAGTACGCCCTATTCTATGGACATATGTCTCAGATTCATTTGGAAGATCATAATTGACCACATGTGAAAGATTATCCACATCTATTCATCTTGCAGCTATATCTGTTGCAACAAGGACTCTTGTTTGTCCGGACTTAAAATTACCTAGGGCTCTCTGACGAGCATTCTGAGATTTATTGCCATGAATAGCTTCTGCAGGAACTCATACTTTTTCGAGATCCTTGACAATCCTGTCAGCACCGTGTTTTGTCCTACTGAATACCAGCACGGATGCTATAGCCGGACTTTTAAGTAAGTTTGCAAGAAGAAGCTTCTTATCATTTTTCTTAACGAAATATATAGCTTGTCTTACAGTTTCAGCAGTAGAAGAAACTGGAGCAACCTCTACTTTCACGGGATTGACAAGTATGGAATCAGCTAAAGCGGATATTTCTTTTGGCATTGTAGCTGAGAAAAAAAGTGTTTGTTTTTTAACTGGAAGCTTAGTCAGTACCTTTTTTACATCATTGATGAATCCCATATTCAGCATTCTATCAGCCTCATCAAGTATGAAAATCTCAACATTCTTAAGATTGACAAATCATTGATTCATAAGATCCAGAAGCCTTCATGGAGTTGCAACAAGTATATCTATTCATTTCTTAAGCCTTTCCACTTGCGAATGCTGACTCACTCATCAGAAAATAACAGCATGACGAAGTCATAGGTTTTTTCCATATGCAGTGAAGCTTTCTTCTATTTGGATGGCAAGTTCGCGAGTTGGTGTCAGTATGAGTGATTTTATTGTTCTTGGTTGATTTGATAATTCTCTTTCACGAGAAAGTATCTGTAGAGTCGGTATTGCAAAAGCTGCAGTCTTACCGGTACCAGTCTGGGCTGATCCTAGGACATCTCGTCACTCTAGGATATGCGGGATAGCTTTTTCTTGGATAGGCGTCGGGCTCTCGTATCACTCTTTTTCAAGAGCTTTCAAAATAGGACTAATAAGTTTTAAGTCTGTAAATAACATTAATTTAAGTATGAAAAAATATATTCTTTT
>CAZUBA010000008.1:0-60173 GCA_964618565.1 uncultured Candidatus Peribacteria bacterium
TATTTTTTATCCTCATATACATATAAAATTAAATGATAAAAAAACCGGAAGGAAGAAACCTGCCTGCCGGCAGGCAGGTCCCTTTCGGTTTTGAAGCTAAATTAAGAAGAGTCCCATCTCAGGCTTGATGGCTTGTCCTAAATTACATATTATGTTTTTTGCGTCGAACATAATTCTGATTTTATTTATTTGAACAGGGATATTTTAGCAATTTTATTGATGGTTGTCAAAAGAAAATAATTGGACTGAAAAAAGGAAATAGCATAAAACCTTATTTCCGACAAATGAAATCCAATAACCTGTTTCAAATTTGAAGTAATAATTAAAAATATAATAAAGGCTCACTAATCAATTAGCAAGCCTTATTTATCTAAGCTATTTTTCAAAAAATGGTGGAGATGACGGGTACTGCCCCCGTGTGCCCGAGAAGCCACCTGCTTCTACTATCATAGTCACTTTTGACTATTGAAATGAAATTGGAGAACTATTCCCCGCCCAAAATCCAATCTATCACATTAACTCTGAAAATTCAATTTCTATTATTATCAAAAATCTCATCCATGCTCAAGACATACTTAGGATAATTGTCTTTGATGTTGTCAAAAACTCAGAATTCCCTATTTATCGTAGATTCATTTGCAAGGAGATAAGTGACTTGATAGTACTCGATATTTCAATCTTTTTTTGCGATGAAGTCCACTTCCAGATCTGATATTTTTCAAATTGTGATTTCATATCATCTGGTTTTCAATTCCAGATAAACGATATTTTCAAGAAGCTGAGAGATATCTCATATTTTGTATCAAAGCAGATAATTCCTGAATCACAGATCTCAGATATAATATTTTTCATGCAGGTCTAGAAGCTTTTTTCATTTCAGATCATACCTTTGGACTTTATCCAAAAGAAATGTATTCTGAAAATATCATAGATATTCCCGGAGAGTGTCTACAGAAATATTAATCTTTTCATTTTTCAAGTAATCGGATATTTTTTTGCTTGAAACGACATTTCATATATTATCTGAAAGGAATTTGAAAATGTCCAGAAGCAGACTGGAGTTCCTTATGCTATATCTGGATACTATATCTTTGAAAAGAATTGAGTGGAAAACTCAAGAAATATATGAATAAATCATTTCTTCTTTGAAATCCATATTATGGATTGCAGGAAGTCATCAGAATTTGATATAATTGTAGAATTCTGCCTTTACCTCTTGTCAATTTTTTCACCTAAAATCCAGAAATTCCCGGAAATTCAAGGGGAACATATGGAATTCTACATACCTTCATGTAAGATAGGTCGACAATTCTCCCGATAAGAGATTTGAATTGGATCAAGTTATATATATGTCGAAATTATCATTTTTCAGATAATTCCTAATTGTTTTTTCCCATGATACGATATCTTGGACCTCATCAATGAAAAGATATATTTTTCATTCCAGTCATTTTATTTTCTGTTTTATGAAATTGTCCAAATCCTTATAATCAGCAATGGAATCGAAATCCAAATCCTCTTTGTCAACATATATCACATTCTCTTTTCTGATATGCTTCTCATCAATCAGATAACTGATTATCTGCTTCATGAAATAGGTTTTTCAGCTTCTCCTTATTCAAGTGATAACTTTCACCAAATTCAAATCTATATAATTTTTTATCTTATTGAGATACAGCTCTCTTTTGATCATCTTGATGAATTAAATAATAATAAAAAGATTATAATCTAAACTTTTAAATTTTCAAACTTAATTTAGATTATAATCCTTATAAATCATCTTGGTGGAGATGAGACAAGTAGTAAATGGCTCTGATAAAATATTTATTGTTAGATTTAAGAGGCTGAACAGGTAAAATATTCAAATTACATATACACATCTATAATTTCTTTTGCAACAATCTTTTTAACACCTTCAAGAAATTCTGAAGTGCCATCTGGATGAGTGATTTCAATACCATTTGCAAATCTCAAATCAACTTTTTTAAGTACTCCTTCCTTTACGGTTGCAATAACACCCTCAATTTCAAGAATCGCTTTTCCAGGTTTTGGAATATTAAAATTTGTTTCTTTTTCCATGAAATAAATACATTAAGATACACCGAAATATATGAATCTATTGTCAAATGTCAATTATATTTTATTATATATAAATAAGCCTCTACTATTCCTATAGTAAAGGCTTATTTAAGGCATTTTATTTTGGTGGAAGTGGTTCAAGCAATAATGGGCTCTAATAAGGTATTTCTTGTTAGTTTTAAGAGATAATTTATATTTTAACATAGGAAAAGGGCTCCCGGAGGAGCCCTTTATTTTGTGCAGTTCAAAAACAATGAGAGTGGAAGACGGAATACCTTTTTATAATCAGAAGGCGTAACCTTTTTACATTAGACAAATCAATGTATTCCAAGCCATGTTTATATAATATCTTGCTTAAGCATGATATTATATAAACATATATTTGTCAAAAAATGCACTAAATTCTTCTATTAAATAATAAAGTCTTACAAATTACTTTGTAAGACTTTATTTTAGTTTATGTTTTCTAAGTTCTAAACCCCAAGTTCTGGAGTTCTTAAAAATGGTGGAGATGACGGGTACTGCCCCCGTGTGCTCAGAAGACCACCTCCTGCTTCTACTATCATAGTCACTTTGGATACTAACAGCTATAGAAAATGACAAAAGCAACTATTAGAAATGTTATAGTATATGCTTTACCTACAAAACATTTGCAATCTTAGTAAAGTAATCCGTTTAATACTCTATATCCCCACGGAATCGGACAATATGGAGTTTTGTAGCAGGCCATTCGGCACTCATCCCGACTTGTCGGGAGACTACGTCCTACTTAGTTGCAATTAAGCAGCGTAAGCAGGTGCGAAGCTAGCTTTGAAAGAAGCTAGACCACGCGCAACACGAGTGTTTGCATTTGTTGTCGGCTGTGATTGATTACGTGAGCCGCAGCCAACTCCCGGATAGCAACAGAAAATGATAAAACCCCCAAGTAGAATCTATATCATCCCCATTTAAATAGAATTGAGAAATCGGAATCTCATCTATTAAATTATTATATGGAAAACCCTCAATTATTCAAAATTTTTTGCATTTAAAAAAATATATACTAAAATAATTTCTATATATCCCACTATACTTATTAATATGCCGAAAATGAAAAAAAATAAACTTGCTCTCACTTCCCTATTTTTATATTCGACTATATTTTCCGTAAGTTCTATTTTTGCTTGAAATGTAGATCTTGAAGCCAATATTCCTTCTTGAACATATGATAAGGTTATCAAAGTTGAGCTCAATGCCACAGATGCGGCCGCAAAGACTTTCTATTGATTCGATCCTAATGGTACCCCAAAAGATCTTTTGAAATATGATTGACCGATTACTATCAAATCCTCCACGCCGCTTATATTCTGGACATTTGTAAATACGGACAATGAATCAAAGATCAAACAAAATGATTATATATTGAATTTCACAAATGAAATCCGATTATGAACTGGAACATTTTTTGAAGATTGAATGCTAAAAGATGTAAAAATTGTCAACACTTCAGCTAATAGTGTTGATATAGGCTATTGGGAAGTAAGAAATGAATCATGAAAAATCATAGTTCCAGAATGAACTATCCTGAGCGCATGATGAGCATATGATATTGATTGAATGAGCGGCACCTGAATAATATCTCTTTTTTCTCCTAATGAAGAAAAGAAGGATTTTACAGAAGTTCTGGAAATAAAAAAAGAAGTCGCAATAATACAAACTCAGCCAAAGAAAATAAAGAAAGTTGCAAGAACACCAAAGAAAACAACTGTAGCAGTTGCTGCCCAAGTACAAGCAATGCCAAAAGAGATAAAGCCTCAAGACAATGCTATAACACCGACTACCGGAAACATTTCTTCAAATACATCATCTCTTGCGACCACCATTGCACCTGCTCCAGACAACATTAAAGCTCCTGATTCTCAGGAAAAAGAGCCTATAAAGAATAATGACTTCAGCAACAGCATAAAAGCATCCACGAATGAATCATGAACAGACAAGGGCGATGGAAAATTCATAATATTTTGAGTTTTGGCAACAGCAATTCTTGCTTGAGCATGATTTAAATTCATAAAGAGAAATAATTAAACAATCATTTTTTAAGGAAATTCTAATTCCCCTTTATTTAGCCTATAAATATTGGGGAATTTTTGATTAAAAATCATTAAGGGATAAATATCATAATTGTCAATAAATGATACTTGAAATTTTAAAAAACATATGGTAGCATATGTCTATAATTATATAAAAAGAAGATTTATGATGTTCCAACAGTGAAAACCCTTTAATTTTGAAATATCTTTTGAAGAATGACTTATCGTTTTCAAATTAACCGGAGATGCTGATAGTGTGACCACAGATAGCATATTTGAAAAAATAATGGCGGAAACCAGCCTTTTTAACAAAATAGTGCTTGATATGGCAGATCTTGCTTATTGCAATTCAAGATTCCTTTGACAGCTATTTTCCTTAGCTGATAGCCTAGAAAAGAAAATGGGGAAAGTGTGCATCAGAAAATGTAATCAAGCAATAATAGAAACGTTGACAATAGTATGAATGTTCGATGTGATTCCAATGTGTGAAACTGTTGCAGAAGCGAGACAATATCTAACCAATCATAAAGAAGGTTAGCAAAACAAGGAGTAGCCAAAACTTTAGATAAGGAAAAAAGACGAGATTCGGCGCTCGTCTTTTTTGTAGCCTTAAAATTTGACAATGTTTGCTTTTGGGATACCATTATGTCTGGTAATTATAAACAAAAATATGACAAAAAAACCATTTTTCGTAACTACGCCCATATATTATTCCAATTGAATTCCACATATCTGACATAGCTATTCATCATTTATCGCGGATATTATCGCAAAATATAAGAAGATAAGCTGATTTGAGGTCAAATTCTCGACATGAGTGGATGAAAATAGCCAGAAAGTAGTTGAAAAAGCTCAAGAAAACAATATGCAAGTCATGGATTATGCTGATGCAATGGCCCTAAAACATAAAGAAGTTTGGGATTGATTAAAAATAGGGTACACTGATTTCATCAGAACCACGGAATCAAGGCATCATAAATTAGTGCAAGAAGTTCTTCAGAAATCATTTGATAAATGAGATATATATGAATGAGTCTACGAATGATTATATTGTGTCTGATGTGAAGCTTATAAGAAGCCCAGCGACCTCAATGAACAAGGGTGCTGTCCTGATCATTTGACAAAACCTCAAGTCATAAAAGAGAAAAATTGGTTTTTTGCTTTATCTAAATATCAAAGTGTCCTTGAGGAATTTTATGAAAATAATAAGGATTTCATTATCCCGAATTATAGAGCAAACGAAGTGACGGAATTCATTAAATGATGATTAGAAGATTTTTCAATTTCCAGAGAATCTAATAAATTCTGAATTCCTCTGCCATTTGATCCTACTCAAGTTACTTATGTTTGGTATGATGCTCTATTTAATTATATAACTGTTTGCCTTAATTGAGATGAGAAATTCTGGCCTGCTAATCTGCATATTGTTGGTAAGGATATAATAAGATTCCATGCTATATTTTGGCCAGCAATGCTGATTAGCGCATGATATGAACTTCCTAAGAATATACTTGCAACTTGATTTTTCACAGTTAATGGACAAAAGATAAGCAAAACGCTTGGCAATGTCATAGATCCTGTAGAATTCTCAAAAAAATATTCAAGAGATATGCTTGTACTATATCTGTTGAGTGCTTTCCCTATCGGACAAGATTGAGATTTTTCAGAAGAACAGGCAATAACTATGTTTAATGCGAAAATGGCCAATACTCTCGGAAATCTTGTGAATAGGGTTGTCGTATTGACCCTGAAACTGGAAGAGACTGAATTGAAATGAGATTTTGATAATAAATCAGTTGAAAAAAGACATCCTGAAATAAAATTTTCAGAAATTGATGAAGAGTTAGAGACATTAAAGAAAGATTACATAGCAAACATGGATTCTTATGATCTGAAGTGAGCGCTTGATAAGGTATTTGCCTTCCTGAATAATCTGAATACTTATATGAATGCTACCAGTCCATGGGAAATGTTTTCAGATATAGACAAGAAAAAAAGTGATGTGAGAGATATACTTTTTACTGTTGCCGAATGCTTAAGGGTGACTTGACTTTGTCTTTTCCCCTTCTTTGAAGAAAAGATGACAGAGATGTTTATGAGGCTTTGATTGAATGAATATCCGAAAATGTTGAAAGAATGAATGCTAAAAGAGCTTATAAATAAAGGAGAAATATTTGTTATAAAGGAAAAGTGAAATCCTTTATATCCTAGAATTTAATAAATTGAACATATGCAAAATTCGTACATCCCAAAAGGAGAAGAAAAAGATTTTTGTGCATCGATAAATCTTTGCACAGTAAGAAAAAACGATGATTGAATAAGTAAAATTTCAATCAAAGGCTTGAATGGCGAAATCAGAGAAACCTTATTAAGCGAAATCATAAATTCTGATACTTATGAATGAAAAAAAATAGTCAGAATATACTCATCTTGACATATTTTCCTTTATGAAGATCTCCAAAAGGTATTTCTTGTAACCACTTCTAAAGATTGAAAGATTCAACATCAATTTACTTGATGAAGTCCGCTAGAAGACGAAAATAAAGAAGTGATAACAAATCAGAATTGAGTCTATAGGTTTGATTTGGAGAAAGTAAGAGCTAATGCCAGAATAAGAACTCTTAATAGGACTTGAGTAGAAGTTACTGAAGAATATAATGAAGTCCCCCTTGTTGATTGGGCATTGATGGAGAATGAAGAGAATTGAGAAATATATTATAAATTGGTTTGCTTGATGCATTTTATAGTGAAAGGCTATAATTGAAAATTGTGATTTACAATGAATGAATATGTGATTTGATGAGATTGGTATGAGATTGATCAGCTTCCAAACATTCCAAATGTCGCACCAAATGCCTATGTTGTAAGTAAAAATGCTCAAGAAATCGTAAAAAGCTGAGAAATCTTATAATTCCCTGTAAAATCATGATAATAATTGAATCTGAAAATTTTATTGTAGAATCGCATGAAAAGCCATTCGTTTCAAGAGCCGACGGCGGGCATATTCGCATAAAAGTCAAAGATCTATCTATTGAGGACAGGACTTTCCTCAGCCCAAAACAAGCAATAGAATTGATGAGGCTAACTATGATCATAGGTGAATCGTTTATCAGGGCAATGAATAACAGAGGTGTTCCTGTGGTAAAAATCAACTATCAAGACATGGGAAATTGGGCATTTAAGACTGGGGATAAGCCTTTTCTTCATGTTCATGTTTTTGGACGTGCCACTGATGCGACAAGGCAGATATTTCCAGAAAGCGTATGCTTGCCCTCAAGGGAATCTGGTTTTTATGAAGGCTTTGAGCCATTAAACGTGGATGATATGGGAGAGATCAGAAACCAAATCGAAATCACATTGAAAAACAAAAAATATAATGAAGAGATCTGGGGATTAATTTAAATTTTTAATAAATGAATGGATGTTCAACTTGATATATGTGACCCATGGCAGTTATGAAGAGGCTGAAAAAGTAGTATCCCATCTGCTCAGTAAGCAGCTAATAAAATGCGCCAATACATTTCCTATAAATTCTCAGTTTTGGTGGTTATGAAAAATTGATAAATCTGAAGAAATAGTTACAATCCTCAAATCAAAAAAAGAGGATTGGGAAATCTTACTAAAAGAAATAAAAGCAATTCATCCTTATGATATTCCTTGCATTATAAAGATTGAGGTTGAAGCAAATAAGGAATATGAAGATTGGATTAATGAATAACCTTAAAAAAATCATGTTGAAATTCGTAATACTTTGAGATGTTTTCTGAAGAAATTGAAGAAGGCTGGTAAAAAAATATATAGGAGAGCTTAAAGAGAAATATTCTCCCGATTTTATGATTGCAAACTCTGAAAATATGACCAGCTGACGCTGACCGGTTTTAAAGCACATACAGGAAATGCAAGAAATGTGATTTGATTGCCTAACATGATGAAATCATACTTTTGCGAATCTTAAAGATATTAAGGAATATATCGACAGTCCCGAATGAATCCAGCTTCGTCCTGCAAATTATTATAATCATCCTGATTATAGGGTTCCATGAAAATGATTTATGACAATTGAAAAAAATTGAAAAAAAGTTCTTGTCATCAATCTTATGTCGTCTGTTTTCATAGGATGACAATTATATAATCCCTTCATGAAAGCTGATGAAATTTTAAAAGAAACTTGATTGGATTTTGATGCTATCATATTAGATTTCCATAGAGAAACTACAGCCGAGAGTTATGTGATGAGCGAATATCTTGATTGAAGGATATCACTGATGTACTGAACACATACGCACGTTCAAACCAATGATGAACATATACTCCAAAAATGAACTTGAATGATAACTGATGTCTGAATGGTGTGACCCCTTCATAGTTCAATATGACAGAAGTTTGAAGACAGGATGCCTCAGTTTCTGACTTGAATCAATATATTCAATGCTAGACCGGAACAGGATCTCTGACAATGAGTAGTTAATTGAATATATGTTGAAATAGAAGACAAGAAATGCATAAAAATCGAAAAGATAAGAATAATCGAGCAAGAATAAAAAAATAAATCCCTAAAAAATTTAAAGTTCCACAAACTCGTGACTGCTCAGAAAAATTCCTTGATAAAAGATCAATTCAAATTGCAGATTGGAATATTTTTCTTATCCTAGCCTAATTCAATTCTCATTATTTTCCACCTTTATCTTGAAAAAAATCAAAACTTGAATAAAATATCAGATATTCAATTTGAAATAAATTTAATTATAAATATATGAAAGAACAAAAAAATATACTGATTTTTACAGTGGCGCTTACTTTGCTTTTTTCATTTTTTTCGAGCCTGCTAGTGTACCAGCTTCTGATAAAAGATCATATTCCAGAAATATATTGAGGATGAAATACTGCAGCAAATAAAGTTTCACAAAGCACAATCAATACATCTAATACCGCGGCAAATAGAAGCAGCCTGAAAAATCTGGAAACAAGTGTCAAGGATTTGGCGCATAATATAAGTCCTTCTGTTGTAAGTATAATAATTTCGAAGGATGTACAGACATACAGAACTGATCCGTTTTGATTCTTCCAAGAGCCATCGTGAATAGTCAGAAGGAAAGTTTGAGGCGGAACTGGTTTTTTTGTAAAAAAAGATTGAACTATAATTACCAATAAACATGTGGTATCCGACCCTAATGCCAGCTATACTGTCATAACTTCAAATAATCAAGAATATGTAGGAAAGGTTCTTGCAATTGACCCGACAACAGATTTAGCAGTGATAAAAGCCACAACAAAGGAATGAAAAGAACTCAATGATACTCCTGCTGTAAATTTTGTAGATGATTCAAATCAGGTTCAAGTAGGTAATTTTGTAGTTGCGATTTGAAATGCGCTTGCTGAATTCCAGAATACAGTTACTTTTTGAGTCATTTCAGGCCTATGAAGAAGCATAGAAGCTTGAGATAGCACAGGATTCTGAACAGAACAGCTAACTGGACTTCTCCAGACTGATGCTGCAATAAATCCCGGAAACAGCTGAGGACCTCTTGTTAATCTTAATGATGAGGTAGTATGAATAAACACTGCCATCGCAGCCTGAGCAAATTGACTTGGTTTTGCAATACCATTATCCCAAAAAGAAGTTACGTCGATCGTCAATTCAATTGAAAAATTCTGAAGCATCAAGCGCGCATTTATCTGAATCAGATATACGTCTCTGAATCCCGATATTGCAAAACAACTTAATCTGAAACAAGATTATGGTGATTATATCGGTTCTCAAGACTGACAGCCTTCTATAATACCTTGATCTCCAGCTGAAAAAGCATGATTGAAAGAATGAGACACAATTGTGGAAATAAATTGAATTCCTGTTCTTGGCTGATTGACAACAAAAGATATCATGAAAGATAAGCTCCCCTGAGAAAAAGTAGTTGTCAAAATAATAACAAAAGATTGAACTGCCAAGACAGTAGAGATAACTTTAGGCGATAGATAATTCTACTAATAAAACAATAAAATAAGACTTGGAAATCCAAGTCTTATTTTATTGTTTTTCCATGGCTTTCTGAACGGCATCGATCATTTCAGGCGTAATATTCACCTTCGGCACATTCTTCTTTTTATTTTGGATTACATTTCAAGATTGAGTGATCTGATTATCAACATTATCCATTTGTTGATTTACCATTTGCTGAATCTGTGAATTATTGGCAACATCGTTAAACATATTAGGATCGACATTCTGCATAGTCTTCTCTGCTGTCATCTGAACTATCTTGCTCATTTTTGGTATGAGATACTCATCTGCGAGCTTGTCCAAATCAAGCGAAGGCACTATGATGAAGTAGAAATAAATGATTCAGCCATAAACTATAAATTTGAAAGCAGTAAGAACAGCTCACATTCTAGCTTGATTCCTCATTTTTGAAAAAATATAATCTATCTTTTCTTTTTCCGTGTACTCACTGTCTTTTTTAAACATAACAGATTATTAATGGTTAATATTTTAGATAATACATTATTATAAATATTTTGTCTAGTTTCATATGAAATTCATGTCTTTATTTTCCAATATTTCAATTAAGAAATTAGGATTAATTGGAGAGGATTCTAATTTTCTTCTTATGAAATCAATTCAATCCTTATGAAATCGAAGCGCATTATTTTTATCTTGGAAAAATTTCACCAATAGCTTAGTGTTGGCATTGAAGCTGAATTCAACCACATGAGGATTTATGAAGAAATCATCCATTGCAAACAAAAAATGATCTATATCAATTTCAAATCTGAAAATGTTTATATATCTCCAAATATTTATAATCGGATCAAGTCTGTCTAAATATTTGAATAACAATAGTTCATTTGAGGTTTCAGAGTTTATTCAAGATGATAAATATGCTCAGAAATCCTTTTTTAATTCTCATTCAAAAGTATCTAAAATAAGCATGTTGGCTTTCATTTCTTCCAAATCCTTATCTTCTTTGGATTTATGAAGATCTTTTGCGAGATCTGACGTTGTAAAATATGGGGTATCTCAGATTATGGCCTCTGCCAAATCATGAAACGCAATGATATCCGTTAGAGCCTTAATATCTACTTTCAATTCAGTCAAATCCATTAAGATATCAGCATTCCTTCATAGAGAAACAAGATGGTCATATACGGATCTTTTGGGAAGAATTATTCAATTTTTATCAAGACGCAGATGTTTTCAAGCTCTAGGAATTTTTTGGAGCTCATCAATCAATCTTAATCCAGATCAAGTGGTTGGGATAAGATATGTGTTAACTAATTCTAGTTTTTTGATGAGCAAATTTGAGATTTTTTCCATTATTTTGCCTCTTTCCAATTATTGCCAATTCAAGTCTCTACAAATAATTTAGCATCAAAATCTACAACATTTTCCATTATTTGCTTTATTGAATCTTCTAGAAACAGTTCGTCTTTATGAATTTCAAATACAAGCTCATCATGGACTTGCAATATCATCTTTGATTTATATTTTCGTTTTTTCAATAATTCAGCGATTTTTATCATTGCGATCTTTATCACATCAGCAGCAGTTCATTGGATTGGCATATTTATAGCTTCCCTTTCGGCCTGCCCCTTCATGATCTTATTCGCATCATTAAGTCAGTTCACATACCTTCTTCTTCAAAAATATGTTTCAACATATCAAGTTTCTCTGGCCTTTTCCAAAAGAGCTTCATAGTAATGCTTAACTCAAGAATATATCTCATAAAAAGTGTTTATATATGAGGTTGCCTCAGCTGGTGAAATATTTATTTGCTTAGAAAGTCAGAATCCTGAAATTCAATAAACAACTCAGAAATTAACAGTCTTAGCCCTTCTTCTTTGCTCTGAAGTGATTTTCGTCTCTTCTCAAAATAAAAATTTTGCCGTTTTCGTATGGATGTCTTCTCCGTTTATAAACGCATCCAAAAGAACCTTATCTCTGCTTAGATTGGCCAATACCCTTAATTCGACCTGAGAATAATCGGCAACGAATATTTTGTAATCTGAAGAACTTGGGATAAAGCATGATTTGATTTCATCAGCATATCAGATTCAAGATGGTATATTCTGCAGATTCGGATTTTCACTTGATAATCTGCCAGTAACCGCTTGTGTCTGATTAAAAGTAGTATGCATCCTTTTTGTAAAAGGGTTCATTGATTTCAAGAGTCATTCAACATAAGTCGTCAATAATTTCCTTAATCATCTATGCTCAAGGATGAGTGCCGCTATGGCATATTTTTCTCAAATCTGCTCCAAGACTTCATTGTCAACGCTGAATCATGTTTTTATCTTCTTATTAGTTGGGATGTTAAGCTTTTCAAAAAGAATAACCTGCAATTGCTTCGGTGAATTCAGGTTGAATCTCTCTCATACGAGCTCATAAATTTCAGTTTCCAGCAGATTTATCCTTTTTTCAATTTCTTGTCATATATTTTTTAGTCTTACGGAATCCAGCTTAAATCATTCATATTCCATATTTGAAAGAACCTCCAGCAATTGTGATTCCATAGAAAATATGAATTCCTGAGAAGGCGCAGGCTTTGAATAATCAATATCAATAAGATGATTTGCCCAGGCAAAATAAGCCTTTTCATACGAGGCAGTCTTCTTCTCATTGCTCAGAATGAAATTGTCGCTTTGTTCTATAAAAGTCTTGAAATCAGTATTTCTGAATCTAGGCGCAAAGATATATTCCTTTAGCTTTATGTCATAGAATTTAGTCATGTTTTTTGGAATTTAAATTAGAATAAGAGTATGGTTTTTGATGTTTTTTGCAAGTCAGTATTGAAATTTAAAAGCACTAATTATCAAAAAATGGCTTAGATTTGTTTTATGATTGGATTTATGATAGAATTTTAATATGATTTTGATAAAAAAAATCTGACAATGATAAATTATCAATAATAATAGAAATTATGAGAAATGGGATTTGAGAAGATCTTAAGAATATCGGAAAGCCTAAAAAGCCTAAGAATCATGCTTTAAGATGAGTCGCTTCAAGCAAGGTCGCTAAAATCCTTATTTGAATATGAGTAATAGGAGCAGTTTGAACTTCTGTTTATAATTCGAAGCTTAAAAAAAATGAGTTTACAGACGAGCCGTATAAAATTGAAAAAAAAGAAAGCAATTTTAAGTATGATGAAGCTAGAATTGAATTCTGGGACGATAATGATGAATACTTTGCAAAATGATATTCGCCAAAAAAAGAATTTCACATAGTTTCTGATTCTTGAAAAAAAGTTAAGATAAAAATAATCCATGACGCTTGACTTGATTTTTATAAAGTGACGAAAGATGACATAAAGACTGAAATCATACACACATGAAAATTCAAATTAGTTCCCGACAAAGCCAAAAGGAAAGTTGTAAAAGGAAAATCAAAAAAAGATAAAAAAACAAAACCTATCATGAAGAAGGTTGAAATAGTGACTGTGAAGAAAGTGCTTGATTTTGATAAGATTATTTCAAAGATTTCTCAATTGGATAGATTCAAATATCTTGGAAGGAAAGAATATGACAGGGATAATCCTGGCAATAAGACACAATCTTTTAATATTTGAAAACAGGATGCAGTAAAAGATAACATGCTGTTGCCGATTCCATTAGATTCAAGAAACAGAGAGATAAGTGATGCAAAATTTGCATTTTATTGCAAAAGAGCAATAGAGGATATGAAATCAAATCAAAAATATTCAGTAAAAACAAAAGAATTTATAGATTTAGCCTGATGAGAAAAGAATCTAGTGGCTATAATGGTTGCATTTGCAAGAAGCGAGACATCTGAAGATTTTCGTTTTTTCACCCAAAAGATATGATTCAACGAGCTTCATAGATGGGAAGAGAGATATCGGTCATTCTCCTTCACATATTACCACATTCTCATGGATTGACCATGATTCAAAGCTCGATTAAAACTGAATCTCACCGAATGACAATGCTATCATCCGCAGAATGCCTGAATGCTATTTCTGTGATATTGGATAGAGAAAACGAACTGAAACCTTAATAGATATTTCCCTTTGAATTCACCTGAAAGAATCCGTAAGGCTTGAGCGGTATTCAATTGATCAGCATCATATGCACCAAAATTCAAGGCCAATCTAGGCCACTCAAAGAAGATTCTTGGAATCTAATCCTTAAGAAAACAATAGAAATTAAATGATGATAAAGGGATGATAATAGAATTTTACTCAAAACTCAAGATTCTCTTGAGCCCATTAAGATATATCAAGAAGAATCTTTCATTGAATCTTGTTTGAGAATTATATGACTGATTCCAATCGATTTATTTAGTGCAAGTACTCGCATATTTGGTCGCTGCAATTCAGGCAAAAGATCTGGATAGTTTCTATTTTTGGATATTCATATTCATTATCGTTGAAGCTTTCGCCTATTTCTTCACATTCGTAGCAACTACATATTTCGTAAAATCTTTTTATTCGATGTGACATACTTTGCATACGATTTATCTACGGAAATTCATAAATCTTGATAATAATAAGATTGATATGTTATGAACTTGAAGGTCATTCAGCATCATATCAAAATGAGTCGATAGTTGGATTGAGATAGTCCTCGCCAAGTGAATAAATGTCCTTACCTGAATTTTATCGATAATTTATGCTTTTTGAATAATTGCATTTACTGTTTGATTTTCATATTTATTGATTATCTTAGCGATATTTTTCTTATTATTCCTCATCATCGTCTATTGAAATAGCCTTTCGCTGAAATACAGGAGGGTAAGGAAAGAAATAACTACAGAATATGACAGGAGTCTATTCAAGATAATCTCTTCTAAATTTGAAATACTCCAGAATAACAGGATTGAAAATGAAAATAAGAAATTGTTAGGATTTCTGAAAACTATCGTATGATTATCGGTAAAGGAAGAAATATTTACAAGTTCATGGAATGTCGCTGTCAGATTCATCTTTGCAATCATTCAACTCATAATATTCTTCTGGCTATGATTATGAGTGATAAGATGAGAGATTAGCTTCTCTTATTTCATATTGGTCAATTGACTGATCGGCGTGATAAATAAATATGTTTGGTGATTTTCCAGAGAAATAAGGTCTATATGAGTCCAGATGGTGAATGTTGACAAGCTTCTTGAAACTTTTGATTATATCGATGAGATAAAATGAATAAATAATCCTACCCCCTTCAATTATTGCAAATGAAATATTTGCATCAGGAATCTTAATTTCTGATATTCAAGTCAGAATATTTTCACCGATTTTTCAGCCGATATAAGATGAAATGCAAAGACCGCACTTGTCTGAGACTCATGAAGCGGAAAGACAACACTCATGAAATTAGTGGCTTGATATATAAATCCTACAGCATGAGAAATAATCGTGGACGAACAGAATGTCTGAGATATCAATCTCATATCTTATTACAAGAATATCTGATATCTCACTCAAGATCCATCTGTTTTTGACGGCACGATTATGGAAAATTTGACTTATGCCCTTGACAGAGAACCGACTCAAAAAGAAATCGATGAAACAATAAGAAATTCCAAATGTGAATTCATATCTGAATTGCCAAATGGAATGGACACGGAGATAGGTGAAAGATGAATAAAATTGTCAGGAGGACAGAAGCAAAGGTTGGCTATTGCAAAAATAATGCTTAAAAATCCGAATATAATCCTTCTTGATGAGCCGACTTCGGCTCTCGATAGCATATCTGAACAAGTGGTATCAGAAGCTCTTCATAATCTATTCAGATGAAGAACAGTACTCGTGATAGCACATCGCCTTCAGACTGTAAAAGAAGCTGACGATATAATAGTCCTCAAGAAGTGACAGATTATAGAAAGATGAACTCATTCAGAACTATCCCAGATTGAGAATTGAGAATATAAGAAGATGCTTGATCTGCAGACCAGCTTTTAAAAGTGATATTATCTTATAAATATTCTTTTCAATAATCTACTAATCCCATAGCCTCTCTCAGTGTCCTTATTAATTTTTGTCATTCTGCTCTGGCATTCTTTGATCATTTTTCAATTGAGGCGACGACTATATCCATGTGATTCTTATAATATTCCCTTCTTTCTCTTATTGGTGATATGAATTCCTCAAGGACTTCAATCAAGAGCTTCTTGATTTCTCAATCCCCGACTGATTCAGGTCATCATTCGACATATCTTTTTTTCAATTGATCCAAATGTTCTTTATTTTTATAAAAAATATCCAGATACATAAACGCAACGTGATTAGATATATCTCATTTTGAATCTATATTTATTTTACCTGGATCAGTATACATTTTATTTACCTGTTCTTTGATTTCTTTTGGAGTTGCTGTAAGATAGATCGTATTCCCCAGGCTTTTACTCATCTTATTATTGCCATCTATTCATACTAATCTAGGAGTTTCAGACACAAGAACCTTTGGTATGGGAAAATTGGTGCCGTACATCGTGTTGATTTTTTTGATGACTTTTCTAGATAATTCAATATGAGGAATTTGATCTTCTCATACTGGAACTATTTCTCATCAAAGAAGCATTATATCAGCAACTTGACTGACGGGATAATTAATGAAGCCTAGAGAAATTGAATTATTTTCACTTTCTCTTGATTCGATTTTTTTCATTTCTTCTTTCAGAGTCGGATTATTAGTTGCAAGCGAGTAAGGGACGAACATAGTCAGATAATTGAAAAGCTCTGCAAATTCCGGTACGTAACTCTGCACTATGAAATTGCTTTTTTCAGGATCAAGTCAAACAGCAAGCCAATCTATAACCATATCAATAACAGATGCTCTCAAAATTTCTGTTTCTCATAAATGATCTCAAAGCACTTGATAATCTGCAATCAAGAAATTAGTTTTTACATTGCTGCATTCTTGCAATTTTATCCAGTTATTCAGTGCTCAGACATAATGTCCTAAATGTAGTCTTCCGCTTGGACGTGCTCATGTCAAACAAGTTAAGACCTTGTCTCAGGCTTTTTCTTTCAGATTCTCAAATCCCCTTATTATATGAGGCAATTCTCAAGTAGCCTTATCTCATGTTATTAATTTTTCCATGTTTTTTTGATTAATTGGATTTAGTATATTCAATAATTGGGTAAAATACAAATCTACTGTATATTTCTATCAATTTCATTTTTTAGTCATTCAAGCAATTTTCTTTTTTTACTCTCAGCCGGCAGAGCTTCTGCCATGTGTCATAATCTTGAGCTAAGGGCAAAATATTTCTGTTTTCTTGTCATACTGTCGACGCTGGCAAATCTCTCATCTAACTGTTTTTTAAGTTTTTCTGCTGCTCTTTTTGTAACCGGATCTTCATTCACAACTGTTTTGGCCGGATAATTCTTGTCTGGAATTATTATCCAGCTATCCATTATATCTCTTCATGGTCACCTAATATATTTGCCATTATGAATCATGGCAGTGGAACCGCCTCAATCCAAATTAACAGCATTATGACAACCGAATTTTTTTAAAATTCCTGGAACTTGGTATATGGTCACTCATTCGATTCATCCCATAAAAATAGAATTTCCGTCTTCCGTTGAACAGATGAAATTCTTTAAGCTTTTTGATTTCATCTTAGCATCAATCGCTCCAGATATATCTATTTTTGAAATTCAATCCTGAAGCAACAGAGGATGATTGCCGATTCAATTGAAAATATCTCATCTTCTGTCAAAATTAAGAGTTTTTCAGATTAAAAAATCATCATTTCTTCATCTTGAATAATCATGAGCTTTCTGGAACAAGAAAGGATTCTGATATATGTCGAGAGCAAAAATTACCCGCTCAGGACCCGTGTCATCTTTTGAATAACTCCAATCATAGGAATTAGAAATCCTATCGGCATAAGTCTTGTTTCAAGTTGGACATAAAGATTTGTAATCTGCAGGACAAAAATAGGCTCAATTCATTCAGCTTATTCATCCGTATCTCTTAATCATAGATTCAAGGCTTTCTCCTTTTTCAGATACTCATACTATAATCTTAAATCCTGTATTCTTGATAACTTTTATTGCCCTGATCTTATATCATTCGACATTTGTATCGATAAGAATATTGGCAGAAACTGGAAATGGAAACAGTAATAACAATAATATTAATGATTTTTTCATATTTATATTTGTTTAAAATTCAATGATAGAAGTATATATTATTATTTTTGTGCGTCAATTATCATCTTCTGGATTTCAATTAGTTCAGAATCGCTCATTTTAGGTCATTCTACAGTTGTAATATATCAGACATATTCTTTATAAAATTCAATATGATCGGACCAGATGTCAGTTTCCGAAGCGAGATTGCCATGGAGAGGATAGAGTTTCGAATGCACATGAGCAACTCATGTTCATTCGAAAACCAATGAAATTCTTGGCGTGTTAAAGGCTTTCTCTAATATCTTGGCAACTTTTTTGGAGGCATCCATCAGTCAAACATATTCTTTATCATCAAGTCAAAATATATAATCTCCTATATTTATCTTCGGTATTACAATTGTTACTCAAGGCGTATTTGGAAATGGAGTTAAGAAGGCAAGATAATTCTCATCCTCCCAGATTTTCCAGTTTGGAATTTCATTCTTCATGATTCTATCAAAGATTGTAGCCATAATTATTTTTTAAAAAATCATATCAAATCTTCTTGTTATCCCTTAATTCACTTAATGTATGGGCGTCAGAATTCACATACAAATATTTTGCCCTATTCAGCATTTTATCGAGCTTATCTAAATCAGTTTTTCAATTTACATAATTGCTGCAGTTGAATTCCATCGGCAAATCATATTCATTTGCTACTGTTATTAACTTCTCGATATCAAGATGATCTCACCATGCTTTCATACAAGGATGTCAAATGAACTTGATGTCTTTATGATGGCGAATTATGGCATTCTCATATGCCTTGTTTATATCTTTGGGGTTTCATTTATAAATATTAAAATGTGCTGATAATATCATAAAATCTCATGTTTTCTCTTGGATGTGATTACAAATATCTCATGCTTCATTAATCAAATCTCATTCAACTCAAAATGTAACTTCAACATCATTCCACACATTTGACCATCTGGCTGAAACGAAAGATCTTAGAGTTTTTTTCGGAATATGAAGAAAGTCCAATGTAGCCTGACAATGATCAGTTATTGCAATTTTTTTCAATCAGATTTCTTTTGAAAATCTTATGATTTCATCGATGCTGCTCATTCAATCAGAATATTCAAAACTGTGAATATGATAATCCTCCTCTTTAGAATTCAGAATTTTCATGAAATTGCTTTGATTAATTTATACGCAGATTATTTAAATATTTTATATGTCAATTTATCTTATCAATCAATCATTATATGTACAGGCGCGATTAATCGCGTCTCTACACAACGATGCTTAATAATTTATTCTTCACGTAAACAATTTTTTTGATTTCAGCGCCCGAAGTATATTTCTTTACTGCCTCGCTTGCGAATGCTTTTTCTTTGATGATTTCTTCTGGCGAATCGAATTCCGCTTCTATCTCATCTCTGACTTTTCAATTTATCTGGATAGCAATCTTCACAACTTTATCAACTAATTTTGCATTATCATATTCCGGCCAATTCTGTAAGTGTATGGATTCTTTTTTTCATAATGCCTCCCATAATTCCTCTGTAATATGTGGAGCATAAGGAGATAATAGGATAAGCAATTTCTCATAATACTTGCTGTTAACTTCATTTTCCTTATCAAGCGCATTTGTATAGATCATCAATTGAGAAATTGCCGTATTCACGCCAAAAACCGCAGTATCATCTCATACTTTTTTAATCGTCTTATTCATCATCACATCAAGCTCATCTTTATTTCAAACTTTGTCTGATACTTTTGATTGCATATTCCAGACTTTGTCCAAAAATCTTTTCACTCAAATGATATTCTGAGAATTCCATGGCTTCATATCTTCAAGTGCGCCCATGAACATAACATAAAGCCTTGTCGCATCAGCTCAATATTCCGGAACTACAGAATCGGGATTTACGACATTTCATAAAGACTTGCTCATCTTACGGCCGTCTTCTGCCAATACCGTTCATTGATGCCTTAATTTAATGAAAGGCTCTCTGAAATTCACATATCCGAATTTATTAAGCGCTTTTGTGAAGAATCTAGCATAAAGGAGATGCAAGACTGTGTGTTCTGCTCATCCCATATACATGTCAACAGGCAGCCATTTTTCCAAAGATTCTTTTGATGCGAATGCGCTATCGTTTTTTGGATCAGGAAAACGTAAGTAATACCAACTGGAACAAACGAACGTATCCATAGTATCTGATTCTCTTCTTGCTTTTTTTCCGCATTTAGGACAATTAACTTCATGAAATGATTTGGAATTTACTAGCGGAGACTCTCATGTCGGCTTAAAATCCACATCTGTCGGCAAAACTACCGGCAAATCCTTTTCTGGTACGCTTACTTCTCAACAATCATCGCAATAGATTATAGGAATCGGTGAACCCCAATATCTTTGACGGCTTATAAGCCAATCTCTTAGCTTATAATTTGTTTTTCTTGTTCAGATTCATTTCTCTTCAACCCATTTTCACATTTTCTCTCTTGCTTCTTCTGATGTCAGTCCAGTATATTCTCAAGAATCAACAAGCACTCAGTCATCAGTAAAAGCCCCTGCTCATTTCTCTAGACAAGTCACAAAATAATTATTTATCTCAAGGTTTATGTATTTATTCAATTCTTTGCCATTAATCCAAGCTAATTCATGCATTTGCTTTTCTTGCTCAGAAATGTCTGCCTTATTTGAACCAGTAAGCTTGAATACCAATCAATTTGCAACTTGGTATCTATTGACTCATTTGTGAGATGCATAATAAAGCGCATGTGCTTCAAAAGGCAATTGTCCGATAAACTTAACATCTGTGTATCCTGTTTCTTCTACTATTTCCCTAATTCACGCTGCTACAATATCTTCTCATTCGTCAACTCAGCCTATTATATTGGACTTCCATCAGAAATCCTTCCAATCAAGGCATAGAAATTTATCTTCTGACCAATGTTTCACTATGGCATAGATTGTTTTTCGTTTTTCTGTGTTTTTATCATCTCTTATCGCATCCTTTCAAGTTATACTCTTAAAATAAGGTGCAATTGATTGTGGAATTGGCAGATTGTATTTCTTAGCAAATTCGTAATCTCTCTCATCATGAGCAGGAACAGCCATAACTGCTCAAGTTCAATAATTCGATAATACATAATCTCAGATAAAAACTTTAATTTCTTCATTATTGAAAGGATTGATAGCAGTTACTCAATCCAATAATTCTCAAGATTTATCTTTATTCAATTGAGTTCTTTCCAGTTCAGTCTTCTTACCGGTTTCTTTAATATAATTTTCAACCTTATCCCAATTTCTGATAAGCGGTTTTAATTTTTCAAGCAAAGGGCTTTCTGGAGATATTACGACATAAGTCATTCAAAAAACCGTATCAACTCTGGTAGTATAAACCTTTATCTTTTCTTCTGAATCCGCAACATCCATATCAAATTCTACTCAAACCGACTTCCCTATCCAATTCTTTTGAGCGGACACAGTAGAAGATGGCCAATCGATAAGAGATAGATCGTCTATCAATTCTTCTGCAAAATCAGTAATCTTAAAAAACCATTGTTCCAGATTTTTTTGGATGACTTCATTTTTACATCTTTCACAGATTCCTCATTCTGCTTGCTCATTTGCAAGAACAGTCTGACAAGAATTGCACCAATTTACTTTAGCCTTCTTCTTATACGCCAATCAATTCTTATATAAAAACAAGAAAAACCATTGAGTCCACTTGTAATATAGAGGACTTGAAGTATCGATTTCCTTTGTCCAATCATAAGCAAATCCGAGACTCTTTATCTGACGAGTAAAAATAGCAATATTTTCAGGAGTCTGATATTGGGGATGAATTCAAGTTTTTATTGCATAATTTTCTGCAGGCAGTCAAAATGCATCCCATCACATCGGATGAAGAACATTATATCCCTTCATTCTCATGAAACGAGAATAAATATCGGTTGCGGTATAATTTTCCATATGTCACATATGCAATCCTGCTCCGCTTGGATAAGGAAACATGTCTAGAACATAGTATTTTTCTTTGTCTGAGTCATCCCTTGAATTTGCATAAACGGAATTCTCCCAATTAGCTTGCCATTTCTTCTCGATTGCCGCGAAATCGTATTTCTTCATATTTTTTTAAGTAAAAATTAAGTATACGCTCTATGATAATGAAAAACAAAATAAAAAAAAGTTTATTTTCTGAGAACCTATCCGGAAATAAATCTTTTTTAACTTTGCAATAAATTCGATAATATGTTTTACTGTAAGTAGTGTAAGATTTGCTTAAATATTTAATTTGCAATTATGAAAAAAGTTATCTCATTTATAATGATATTATTACTATTATCCGATTACATCATTATTCAGACTTTTGCTCAGAATCAAGTATCAAATAGAGTCTTAAGGAAGTCATTGGATCCAAAATTCAGAACCTCAAAAATAAACAGCAAAAAGGCTGATAGGACATTATCCTCACTTACAGGATCATGAAAAAGCACTAAAACAAGAAAACAAGAAAAATCTCAAAAATATGCCACTTGAGAAATTATCGTAAAATTCAAATCTTGAAATCTTGATTTGAAAAAATCAGACTGAGATAAGAAGCTCCAGAAATTCTCTTCTTGAAGAAAATTTTCAGTTTTAGGAAAATTCAAGAATTCGAATTCTTCACTTTTAAAAACTTCATCTTGAGAAACTACAGAATCGGCAATATCAAGAATCAAGGCGGATCCGAATGTTGAATATGCAGAACCGAATTACATATATAGCATTGAATCCATAAATTCAAATGATGCCTATAAAGATAAGCTTTGGTGACTTGACAACGTATGACAGACAGTTTGATGAAATTATGCAGTTCATAGTTGAAATAATGATAACGATATAGACGCTCCTGAAGCTTGGTGAATAAATGAATGAACTTGAGCACAGATAATTGTGGCGGTCATAGATACTTGAGTAGCCTTTAATCATCCCGATCTGCTTGCGAATATGTGGGATTGAAGCAATTGCAAGAATGAGAATTGAAGCCTTGTAGCTTGATGATGTCCCAATCATTGATGGAGCTATACATCTGCTTCATGAAATAATAATCCATTACCGACTGATAGCTCTCACTGAACTCATGTCGCATGAACTATTGCAGCTGCCAAAAATAACTCAAATGGAATAATATGAGTTGCTCCGAACGCTAAGATTATGGCGATTAAATCTGATTTAAGCAGTACGAGCATAGTTAAATCAATAGATTTCGCTACACAAAATTGAGCAAAGGTCATAAATGCAAGTTTCTGATGAATTTGATATTCTACTGCCCAATATGAAGCAATAACACGATTCAGAGATGCAGGCTGAATATTTGTTGCTGCAGCCGGAAATTGAGGAAGCGATTGAATATCTGATAATAATGAAACCACACATCATTATCCTTCGGATTATAATCTGGACAACATCATTTCAGTCGCAGCAACCGATCAGAAAGACACTTTAGCTTCATTTTCTAATTATTGATCCGTCTCAATCGATGTCTGAGCCCCATGAACGAATATCTACAGCACGGTCGGTAACAGTCTGGTTATAGATGAGAATTTCAGCTCCGCCCAATTCGGATCAATGCCATCCGATTGGACAAGGAATGGTCTTTGGGGAGCTTTCAATTTTTATTGACTCACCACAGTTTTAAAATCCAATTATAACAGCACATATTGAAATAATGAACAATCCACTGCAATATCGCCTAACTATAATCTCACAAACACTTCCTGAAATGCGACTTTGAGCTTCTTGGCTTGATGCGATACCGAATATGACACAGCCAATTATACCGACTATATGTATATGGAAATAAGCAAAGACTGATGAAATACCTATGCTGAATTAGATCTCGGATTCGGATGATCGGCCTTAGATGAATATATGATAGATTGGCTTAATGATTGAGCACAAATAAAAAGCAATTGATACAGCCTATATTATTTTGAGGATGTTAATATCCCTGCAGCTTACCAGAACAGTAATTTCAAATTAAGGTTAAATTGGGTTTCAGATGAAAAGAATAATTGATACGGATGATGCTTTATCGATAATCTGGCTATAAATAAAATGGGAGATTGATCCGATAACAAATATGAATATTATGATTGAACCTCAATGGCAGCTCCGCATGTATCAGGACTTGCTGCTCTGGCCCTATGATATTCTCCCGCTTCCTCTTATTCAGAAATAAGAAATCTGATTCTTTCAAACTGAGACTCGGTGCCAAGCCTTTCTGGAAAAACAGTGACATGAAAAAGAATCAATGCTTTTAAGACTCTCTCTGCATTAAATAAGATAAATATCAATGCCTTCAACTTGTATAGGGATCAGAGTAAGAATTCACTTATCCAATCGGAAAGCTGGATGACAGGCTCCATTTCTCCATATCTGGAATGGATAACGGATAATTCTGCCACCCCTTCAAGATATGACCTTAGAGTTGATTATATGACTGGATACTCGGTTTCCGTTCCAAATCAATCAGATATAAGCTGACCGAAATGAAATAACTTCAGCTGATCGACTGTCAATAACTATATGACTTGATTAACGTTTGATTCAAGTTGAGAATATTCATTATATGCCAGAGCAATAACTCTATGAGGCAAAATATGAGATTGGTCAAATGCCAAAATAAGAATAGACAATGTATGACCTGAAAAAATAATCGGCTCGATTCCGTCAGATTGATGATATTTACAAAGCTCTTCTACCGGAACCGCCTCTTTATCATGGACAATTCCGACGGACGAATGAATTTGAATGCAATCTTGAAAATATAAATATTCATTGTCTGCGTACCCTGATATGCAGACAATATCATATTCATGAACAACCGCATCAGCGCTTGTTAATCTGAATTCAATTCCTGATTGAAAATATTATTGGCAAATTCAAGGATTTGACTCACTTAATAATACCTGAGCCATTAGTGATATAAAAAGCTTCATAAAAGATATCGAGCCACCTTCTGCTCCTACAAATATCGTATTGAACAGCTGAAAACTGATCAATCAATCAAATCAAAATAATCTTACATTATTATGATCATGAAGCATATCCGATATATGAGCCCAGATAAATTATTCAATTTCAAACTCATGAAAAAAGGTTTCCTGAACTTGAATATTAGATGAGGCTTGAAATTTCAGAATAACAAATATAGACGTGTCATCTCTTGAGGACTGAAATCTTGAGATAATTGTAACTTTAAGCGATAAATCAGGAAATCTAAGCGTTCCGTGAAATTCCCTAGCCAACAAAGCTGCGACTCCCCCAAGCTGAAGCTTATCATTCAACTCTTGAGCATATATAAATTCTACAGGCACAATAATAAAAATAAATAGTTCCAGAGAGGCTGATTATATAATTTCATGAACCGGGATAACTGCAACTTTAACATGAAGCATTTCTTGAGATATAGTTCTTCCTATAACACTGACTGCATGAGACTGAATTAAGGAGATAAGCCTGCGATTGATTGACTCAAATTGAAATGAAAGCTCCATATACACTGCCAGCACAACAATTGACACTATCATACCTCAAATAAACATCAATACTTACTCGGACGGATTCCAGATGACGGGCAATATCATTAATTTCTCCGGAAATACAACTGATAACAAGAGCATCAAACATACCAAAGTGAATTGACAAATGACTGGCTCAATCCAAAGCTGGAATCTGGTCTTGCCTTTGGTTGGATGAGAAAATATTTTTGATGTTGAAACATCTGATTTGGCTGGAAATATTGCAACTAAGTCTATAAAAATCTATAGGATTTCCGAAAAAACAAATGCTTATTCAAATATAATCTCAATCTGAAGTGTAAAAATTACCTTTGAGACGGATATCACAAGCATATGAACTGTAGAATACTCGACTGATTCGCAAAATCTTGATGAATCATTATCTGATACTGAAAATAAAAAACATTCTATAATGCTTACAAATCTGTCTCCTGATACAACTTATTATTTCAGGATATATTGAACTGTAAGCTGATTTAAGTGAAAAGTCTCCGATATCTACAATTTCAAGACTCCAAAAATATTAGACATGGCTTGAGCACAAGGTAATTCTTATTTTTGAGCAGTATATCTTAGCTGAAGTTCTGCAACTTGAGCATTATTAGCTATAAATAGTCCTGTTGAAATATTCAGCCAAAATAATTCATGATCTATAATCCTTAAATGATGAAGCCTGAATATTAATGCAACCTCCAGTAATTGGGATTGAATAATAACTCCGCCAAGTCTCACTCTTAGCAATTGAACTTTGAACATAGCTTGATATTCTCAGATGAATAATCTGACATATAAGATCTGATCTGAAAATAGCCCCTTGAATTTTTCTTGAGCGACAATAACTGTTAAAATGTCGATCTGAATCGAAAAGGAATGAAAAGAACTTAGAATATACAGATCAGACGATGATCAGGCGACTTTTTCATTTGTAAGCGATTGCATTGTTACAAGTTGAATGTGTGTGTTTGAAACTGATTCATTTTCTGTTTTCTCTCCTGTTGAGCCGGCAGATGATGTTCCGGATCAATTTGAATTCAATTTCCAATGAGATGTGGCGCTGTGAACATTAATGACTTCAAACACAATAGTCATATCTTGAATGAACATTAGCACACAGGCGGTTCTTGTCTGATGATGAACCTTATTCATAAATTGAGCAGATTCTGGGTCAGGCAGAACGGTAAAGAATTGAGATTCTATAAAAATAAGATTGATGTCTTCTCCTGATTATCAGACCTCAACGCAATGAACCCTCCAAGTATGAAAAGTTTCTTCAAGTTTCAGAGTCACAACAATAAAAATGCCTTATGTCGCTCCGCCTCCAGCTGCTTGAGGGGGTGGAGGCGGCGGAGGATGAGGATGATCATCAGTAGCAGATAATTGTCCATTCTGAGATAAATCATGAAATTTAAATGATTGAAAATGTGATATAGAGTTAAGCACCATTCCTGATGTTTGCGCCTCTGGAGATAAATCATGAAATTTTTATGATGGAAAATGCGATACGCCAGGCATGTCCGCTATTCCTACTCTAAATAGTGCTCCAGAATATAGTGTCAATCCGAATAATAAAAAGAATGTCCAAAAAGATAAATTTTCTGATATTAGTGACTCATTTGCAAAAGATGATATAAATAAGCTAGTATCGTCATGAATCATAAAATGATATGAAGATAAGACTTTCAGACCAAACAATACAGCCACCAGATGAGAATTCTTAGCCATAACCATGAAAGCGCTTGGAATAAATATGAATACAGGAGCTGTTGAAACTGATTATGATGATATAACTTCTGATTGAAAATGGATAATTCCTTATCTGGAAAAAGCTAAGGAATTCTGAATTAATGGTCAGCAGAGCAATTGAAAACACATTTTCAGGCAAAATGATCCGATAACAAGAGCAGAAGCTTTGGCAGTGCTTTTGAGCATAGCAAAAATAAAGACTTCGGATGCAGGCGCTTCGATAGAATTCACCGATGTATCTGTGGATTGGATGGTTCCATACATTGCAAAAGCAAAACAGCTCGCAATAGTTTCTGGACAAACCATAGACTGAAAACTCAAATTCAGACCGAATGATTCTATTACAAGAGCTGAAACTGTAAGGATAATCATTAAGGCTCAGGTTGTGGTTGATAAAGATTTATAATTTGAGATTTAGAAACCAGCAGATATGTCTTTGATATTGAGGAGATATGTGTCAGGAGAAGCCACAAATACAACTTGTCAATGAATCAATAGTACATGGTATGCATGCGGAATGGCAAAACAGTATTATAGTTACATGGATTGCGACTTGACATGACTACAAACGTAAGCTATTGATTGATGGTAAAAAACAGCCCGGGCTCGAGCCCGGGCTGTACGAATTATTTGAGCCTAACGATAGTCTGCCTATAGATTGTGAAGACTTAGAAAGAAATATAAGAGATCTATCGAGAAAAACTGAATCAGACACATATCATTAAGATATTGCTTAAGATGAACAATGATTGAGTCATCAGGAATATTCAATTTGTTGACAATTAAATAATCTAAATACAAAAACAACTCCATGAAGGAGTTGTTTTTTAATATCATAAGCTTATTTTTTTAAATCCTCTGTCTTGAAATTGTATGAGCCTAAAAGTAAACCTCTTGTATTTGCGTCATTCAGTAACATACTGAAAAAGATATGCCCGACCTCATCCAGGATTCATGTATCTAATTTTCAAAATGGGAAACAAGAATAAAGGATCAGCAGCTTATCCTCTTTTATCACATACTCGGTAACTACATCATCCTCGTTATAATCGGGCTGATAATCACTAGTCATCGATAAGAATCATAGATCTTCTTCAAGCATTGATTCAAGAAGAAAATGATATAATCAATTGTAGGTGACATTCTTATTTGTTCTTAATTCCGGTTTCTGCAGATCAATAAATTTTCGGCTGATGATAGCCTCTCAGGTTTCTGTCATAAAAAAGATTTCTTTGAAAAAATCCAGGAAATATTGCTTCAGGATCATAAACTTTTTCTCTAAAACTTTTTTATTCTCCAGGGTGACATTCTCCATGACACTGATACCTTGTTCTGAAAATCAAGCGAACAATTCTCCGAACAGATTCTCCCATCTCCTCCAAATCTCCCTATTTGGATTCTTGAAATCATATTTCTTTATAATCTTCAGGTCTTTAAATATAGAAGTCGCCCTTTCTTTTGTATGGGCAACTGCAGAGCCTGTTCAGGCTGGGATATTTGTCTGTCATGCTTTATCAGGCAGAGTAACATCTTTTCTTATACCAACAACATTTGAATTTGAATCCATAGTGATAAATTAAATTATTTATATATTTATAACAATAAAAGTGATTATGTCAAAAGACTTCTTAGTATTGGTAGTAAAGCTTAAAGTGGTTTTAAATTTTGTATCAAATATGCATGTAGGAAGTACTCTGTGTTACAATCCGTGTCAGAAGAGGTAAAATTACCTATATTCGAATCCCTCCACAAAAAAAGAGCTAAAAGCTAATTCCTTAGTTCTCAACTCTCAACTCTCAATTCTATTTGGCTGGGCCTGCCTGCCGGTAGGCAGGGATGAGGGATTCGGTCTTCCCCTGACAGAGCCGCCCCGCCAGGAAGTGCCCTTGGGGTACGGGCCGGGGCCAAGAAGACAAATCCTTGTCTTCTTAAATTTTCTTTGAAAATTCCCCCTCTATTCGAATCCCACAAAAAAAAGACACCTTTTCAGATATCTCAATTCTTGACTCTCAATTCTCATTTCTATTTGGCTGGGGATGAGGGATTCGAACCCCCGATAGCGGATTCAGAGTCCACGGCCTTACCACTTGGCGAATCCCCAAAATACATTTGCATTTGAAAGTGCGGTAAATATAATGAAAAAGTTAATTTTGTAAAATTGAAATGTATGATTTTTCTTAAGATATTTTATTGAATACTACTTTTCTCCATGTGAGCGGTACTGATAAAATTTAGGAAAACGATTTATGAATGGACGGGAAAATTTGCTTGGGCTGAGCGATACATTTGAAGCGGATGAACTGTCTTAGTTATAATATTAACATGAATGTTTCTGATGTTTTTGAGCGTAGCTTATCCCGCTTGAGTATTTGAGATGCCAAAATCAGATAAAACCTTGGACAATCTTGACAGCAGATATTGAAGCTCTGAAAATGCAGATACTAATCGATAAAATCCAAAAACACTTTAAAAGTAAATATTGAAATCATGAAAAATTTATTAAAAAAGCTTAGTATAATCTTACTGATTATATTAAGTACATCCCTGGTCAATGCTGCGGATGATAACAAAGTATGAGATTATTTGGATAATCAAAAATTTACAGAATCTCAGAAAAACAAGAATCTGACAATGCAATGATTATTCCTTCTTTATTTCAATGCTATTTGAGAATGAATTCCTGAATCATACAGAGATATAGAGCTCAAATTCAAAAATGTCAGCAAATGAACGCTTATTTACGATGCCCTTCAGAAATGAGTATATTTGGATCTTATAAAAAATAGACCCATAGACCTACAGCTTAATAAGACCGCTCCGCAATCTTTCTTTGCAAAACTTGTTAAAGCGAATTTTGATTTGGATATGCAACATTCATCAAATTCTCCTATCAAGCTAAGATATTTCCTTGATATAATGTATGTTCTTAAAAATGAAAGCGAACCTCAAGAACCTGCTTGAACTCCCATTACTTGAGCTTACGAGATAGAGAGTGTTTCAAATTTCCCTATCCTTAATGATGTTTTTAAGAAAATAAAGACTCAGCATTATGATAGCTCAAAATTTAAGGATGAAGAATTGGTGCAATGAGCTATAAAATGAATGTCAGACGCGGCTTGAGATAAATATACAACTTATTTTCCACCGATTGAAGCTAAGAATTTTACAGAATCCCTTAATTGAGAATTTGAAGGAATCGGTGCAAATGTAGATATGGAGAAGCCTTGAATGTTCATAATAGTTGCCCCATTGAAAGGTTCCCCTGCAGAAAAGGCATGATTGAAAGCTTGAGATAGGGTTACAAAAGTCGATAATTTTGAAATTACGGAAAAAGTCACCCTTCAAGAAGCTGTTTGAAAAGTTAAATGACCTGCAGGCTCTGTTGTCACATTATCCATATTAAGGAATTGAAGTCCCCTTGAAATTAAAGTTACCCGTGCCAAGATATCGGTACCCAACATTGAATATACTGTGTTGCCAAATTGAGATAATTATATACACATCAATACTTTCTGAGAATGAGTCGCAAGGGCTTTCTCATGAATAATCGGTGAACTCGCAAAGAAGAATTCCGATCATAAAACCATAATCGATCTAAGGAATAATCCTGGATGAAGCCTTGATGAAGTCAATGATATGCTTGAATTCTTCGTTCCGAAATGAAAAAGCGTCGTTAATATCAAATATAAGAATTATTCGAGCGATATTCTAGCTTTATGAGATAAATGATTTACTTTTTTAAATAAAAAAGTAATAATTCTTATAAATAAATGAAGTGCTTCTGCTTCTGAAATAATGGCATGAACAATAAAAGATTATCTTTGAGATAACGTTAAAATCATCTGAGAGCAATCTTATGGCAAGGGTTCAGTCCAATCGCTTGATGATTATTCTGACGGATCAAGCTTCAAATACACTATTGCAAAATGGTTTACATGAAAAACTCAAACATGAATAGATTGAGTATGAATAAAGCCTGATATTGAAATAGTATTCGATGAAAACCAAAATAAGAACTGAATTGACAATCAGCTTGAATATGCTAAGTCACTAGGTTTTTAAACATGAAAAAAGCAACGGATTATAATAATCCTAAAATATTAAAAAACTATGCTCTTTGGTATTACACAAGTTACTATCCTTCATTTTGATTATTAAAAGAAAAGCTGGAACAAAAATCCAAAGACACTACAGTTATCAATTCTATAATTTCTGAAATAAGATCTAATTTCAATGAAGACAATCTTCTAGAAACATTGGTCCAGGGTTTGCTTGATAAATGAAAAAGCCATAATTTCATTCTGCAGAAACTGACGCTTGATAAATTTGAAAAAAAAGATGTTGAAAGGATTTTATCAGATCTGGAAGATACCTGAGTCAGTGATTCTTATCTTCTGCAAAAGATAACCTACTCGCAAAAAAGCAAATCCATCCAAAAAACCAAGCTCAATTTGATTGCTGGATGATTTGATAAAGTTCTTATAGAATCAATAATAGATAAAAATGATCTCCGGGATAGCCCTGAGTTGATTGAAGCCCAATACAGGGAAATTTCACAGAAAAACCTCCCAAAAGAGAAGATAATAGAAAAGATGCTCGCAAAATGATTCAGATATAAGGATATAAAAGAGGTGGTAAACTAAAAATTTATCATAACCCATCCGCCCTATCGGGCACCTTAATCTATATTAGGGAAGGAAAATTTCATTTGTATTGATGTTAGATTAATTCCAAAATACCCGCTGATATTTCTATATATTAAAGAAACTTTATTTTACACACTTCCTTAATATAGATTAAGGTGGCTGTAAGCCGGATGGGTTAAAAAAGACACTCAAACTAAAATTTGACTTTGATTAAATTTAAATATAATGTTCGCACGATTAGCAATAGTCGTATGTCGCAGACAGTAGGTGACTTGGTTTATAGCCAACGATAAATCCTGCCGAGACAAGGTTCAAATTGATTTTAAAAGATTTAAATAATCTTACCTTGTATACTGATTCGCGATAAACGCGAATTTTTTTGTTATAAATTACTATTATACTTGTAATTTATAACTTATAATTTATAACTCATTTAATAATATGGCTGTCAGTAAAGCTAAAAAAGTTGATATACTTGCTCAGATTGAACAAGAATTGAAAGGTGCTACTTCTGTAGCGTTCACTTCAAACACAAAGCTTACAGTAGAGGAAATCTCTAGCTTAAGACGTGATTTGAGAAAAGTTGATGCAAAATTCATGTTAGCTAAGAAAACCCTTATCCGCATTGCATTCAAGAATGTTTATAATGTAGAAATCAGCGAAGACATAATGCCTGGTCAAGTTGCGGTTCTTATCTCAAAATGAGATAAAATTGCAGGTTTGTCAGTTGTTAATAAATATGCATTTGAACTAAGAAAAGAAGAGAAAATCAAATTCGTAGGTGCTTACTTCGATGGTGAAATCATTGATGCTGCATGAGCTGCAAAACTAGCAAATCTTCCATCACGTGAAGTGTTGCTTTCCAAATTACTTGGTTCTATGAAAGCTCCTATCGCTGCTCTTGCAAGATTCCTTGATGCTGCCAAAACAGATCTTGAAGCAAAAAATCTTACAAAAGTTGGTGATTTGATAGGTTCTGCTCCTGCTAAAAAAGTAGAAGCTAAAGAAGAGGCTGTTGTTGCTCCAGTAGTAGCAGAAGAAGCGGCTCCAGAAGTTGCTGAGACTCCTGCTGAGGTTCCTGCTGAGACTGCCTCAGTTGAGACTCCTGCTCTAGAAACCCCTGCTCCAGAAACTACAGAAGAAGCTGAAACTCCTGCTGCCACAGAGGAAGAAAAGAAAGAAGAAAAAGCTGCTGAATAATTAACATAACTTAAATTTCATCTCGGACGACAGTCGAGAGCTCTATTAATTTTGAATCATTCTTTTTTAATAGACCTGCCTGCCGGCAGGCAGGTTTCTCCCGCCGAAATGAAAAGTCATTTTTCAAATCTGACTTGTTTCACTTGATAATATTCAAGTGAAACAGCTAGATTTTAAATCTAGGGTCATTCATTCCGGACCTGCTCCGGGACCTAAATCAATTTTAGTTTCTGAAGATAAGTTCAGAATGGACAACCAATCAAAAAATTTTAATTTTCTAACTTCATAAAGACTATGTCTGAAGTAAAACTAAGTGCTAATGCACAAAAAATCATGGATCTAGTAAGTGACCTTACTATCCTTGAACTAGCTGATCTTGTATCTGCTATGGAAGAAAAATTCGGTGTTTCTGCTGCTGCTCCTGTAGCTGCTGCTGGTGCTGCTGGTGCTGTTGAAGAAGCTGAAGAAAAATCTACATACAATGTTATGTTAGTTTCTGCTGGTGGACAAAAAATCGCAGTAATCAAGGTTATCAGAGAACTAACTGGTCTTGGACTTGCTGAAGCTAAAGCTCTTGCTGATAATGGTGGTGCTGTTAAAGAAAATCTTAAGAAAGATGATGCAGATGCTGCTAAGAAGACTCTTGAGGATGCTGGTGCAACTGTTGAACTTAAATAATAAACTCTCTAAACTTCAATATTTGCACTCAAACTTTACGTTCCTCGCTCACCGTAGCTTCCGCTACGTCTCGCTCCGGTACGCAGTTTTCATACAAATATTATCGTTTATAAAGTTTCTTGCTGATAAAACACTTCTCTCTGAGGGGTGTTTTTATTTTCATGATGATTATTACTTGATTGATTTCTTTATTTCAAACAAAATCCATCATTTTTGAAAATTCCGCACATTAGTTTAAACATTAAACAAAATAATCCCTCTCATTTCTGAGAGGGATTATTTTGTTTAATGCTTACCATCTTAATGAATTGTTGATATGATTATCTAGTCATATTTCTTCTGTATTCCTACTCAAGCTATCTCTTCAAACAATTCGGGAAACTCTTCCGTTCACATATGTCAAAGTATAAAATGTCCATGTCACCTCAATTCTATTATTTTACCGCCAAGTGATTCATAAAAAATCCTTAAGCTTTGCTTGCCGTCTTTCTCCTCATCGTCAGAAGTGAACATAATTATTTCTTTTGTCCTATCCTTAATTGAGCTGTCAATCTCATAGGTATAAAATTGTTCTCTCCCAATGTTTCATTCTTCAGGAATTTTCCAAGGAGCAACAAGAATCAGCTTTTCAATTTTTTGCCCTGTCTCTCATAGCCATCTCACAAGAAATGCACATCCGCAGCTATGTCAGATTAATATTGAATTCTCATTCACTGGATATCTCTCGAACTCTTTTTTATAAGCTTCGTAATTAGGAGCCCACGGCTCTGGCATTGAGGGTATTTCTGATTTGATTCAGACTGATTCCAATACATTTTTGAGCCAAGGAATCCAATGTTTATCATATACTCTTGTCTCCGGATTCCTGTCTTCGTCTGGATCTGGACATCAATGTATTATTATGCAGTTTTTAGAAATGCTCATTTATATTTAGGATTAAATATTCTATATAGTAATATACTTCTAATATACAGGCAAGTTGTCATAGGTTGGCATTTTTGTTTTTATTTATGAATTATTTAAGTTTCTCTAAAACCCTATTGAATTATCTATTTTCAACTTTCCCTCCCCTAAGCTAGGGGAGGCTAGGTGGGGTATGAATAGTTGTTATTATCAATTATTAATTTCCAATTAACTTAATCCTCATATCTTCTAAAACTCATTCAAGATTATTTCTGATATCAGAGTTGGCATATCTTATAACCTTAATTCATTTTTGATTCAGATATAAAGTTCTTGTGTTATCGTATTCAATGCTCAGAGAATGGATGTCTCAATCGATTTCTAAGCAGGTTTTGATTTCTGGAGAGTAAAAATCAAGAATGTAATTTCATACAGAAAATTGTCTTCTCCATTTTATTCAAAAGAATTGCTTTCATCTTAATTTGATCCAAAGCATTTTTTCAAAAGGAGTAGTGTCTTTTCTCAGATGTTGTCCTTTTTCTTTAAGATTCGGTTTATTGAAAATTGGAACCATTGATTGCTTTATTATATTTTAGTCAAATCAATGGTATTTATTGTAAAGATTTTTACAAGAGTATTTTGAATTAACCTTATACCCCCTCTGACTCCCCCTAAATTAGGGGGAGGAATATTGGGATGGCTTCCTCTAGATTAGGGGGAGGAATATTGGGATGGATTACCTAGATTAGCCAATACTATTTTCCCTCCCCTAGATTAGGGGAGGTTAGGTGGGGTATTTTAGATTTAAGTTGGTATTTGTAAATCTTATACCCCCTCTGACTCCCCCTAAATTAGGGGGAGGGAAGAAAAAAAAGATGACAAAGAGATAAAGTGAATTGCGAAGCAAGAGAGCATCCCCTGGGGGACAAAGAGTTGTATTTATCAACTAAAGTTGATAAATACCTAGTTTTTGAGACAACGAACAGTAAATCCGAGCGCCCTGTACTCGCTACCCAGCAGGTAGACCTGTGTACTGCTAATGTTCAGAATGTAAGCGAAAGTGCCATTGGGCGATGCTGACCAATAGTAACCGTTGAAACCCTGAGGGCTGTAGCCGGCATTAGAGTAATTACGGTAGCCTGCAAGTGGTAATTTTAATGTTGAAGCGAGAGTCGTATCATTTTTCCATGCCGACACGCAAGTGAGAGCTCAGTTGAGGTTCATTGCCGCATCGCACCATTCTTTCTGAGTAGGGACATGATATCAGCTTGCACAAGGTCATTGCATTGTGGCAGGGCTTCATAATGATGAGTAAGTTCAGCTTGATGAAGTGGAAATTCATCCTCCCCACAGATCGTCATTCTTGTCTGCATTGGCAAGCCAATCATAATTTGCCGAGGCATTCATTATGAAATTGGGGTATGCGGTCGTGTTCGCAAGAGTTCAAGCTGCTGCAGGAGTTGATGTCGGCGTTCATTCTGGAGTCACATCCGTATTCTTTCACCATTGGAAATAGCTTCATAGGGTATATCTTAAGCTTGCCACGCAGTCAGAAGCTCATCATCCGCAATAATTGGTAAGCGCGGTCTGATTATTCCATGCGTTCGTAGCTCATACATTACAGGCAGACCAAGCCTGTCAATTACTGAGCTTTATGTCATTGGTATCGCATCCTGGGTATTTGCTTCATGCTGATGCTGCAGTATATATTCAAGCAAGTCATCCTATCATAGTTCAAGTTGATATCAGTGTGTTGTTCTTTGAAACATATGCCATAAGCTCGGAACTCTGATAGTTCTTAAGCTCAAGTCATGTCGAATAGCTGGAAGGCGTGGCATTGACTGGAACTTGGGTGGCATTATTCAATATGACTCAAAGTGCATCTCACTTGGTCAATATGTATCTTCCGGAGTAAGAGGAAGGATCTGCATTGGCACTCTCCATTTCCAATTCTGTCATCCTCGCGAAGGCGGGGATCTCCTGTCTGAAAGGCATCATGCTCAAGGCAGTATTGCTTCAGTCTTCTAGGAATCACAAGAGCTGGAATTTGGAATTTGTTATATTCGTAAGGTATGTATAGTATGTAGCACCATCAAGAGGGTCCTTTCATCCGTTGGATACTTTTATCATTCAGAGGACATTGCCTCCGGCATATCATTGCTGTCATATTGGGGTTCAGGATGAGTATATTGTGATTGCAGCTTCGGGAGCTGGATATTTTCCGGCGGTTGCATTGAAGACTGAAAGTCATTTGGCTATGTTGCTCATATCTGCCAATCTTGTCGAATCACGAGCTGATGCTGATTGGGATGAAAAAGACAGAAATGCTATCGTGGCAAGGATTGCGAGGATCACAATCACCACAATTAGCTCTACGAGGGTGAAGGCACTTTTCTGTCATTCTGAGCGAAGTGAAACACAGCCGAAGAATCCCTTTCAATAAAGTTGGTTGCTGTTATTAGAATAATCGGAAGATTCCTGTCTTCATTTTATATTTTTCTTTATCCTCATATATATAAAATTAAATGATAAAAAAAACCGGAAGGAAGAAACCTGCCTGCCGGCAGGCAGGTTTCTTTCGGTTTTGAATCTAAATTAAGAAGAGCCCTGTCTCAGGCTTGATGGGGGCTTGTTCTAAATCATATGTTGCATTTGCGTCGAACATAATCTGATTTTATTTATTTGAACAGGGATATTTTAGCAGATTTTTTGACATAGTCAAAAGATATTTTTGAGGTATTAATACTCGCTTTTCAAGTACTTTACCTCCTCTCGCTCAGACTCCTTCTTATATCCATTTCTATATCCCTTTTTTTCAATGCCTCTTTTTTCTCATATTGTTTCTTTCATCTGGCAAGTCCGATTTTCATCTTAATTAGATTTCATTTGAAATAGACTTCTGTAGGTATAATGGTGAATCCTTTCTCTTTTATTTTTTGAGAAAGAGCATCCACGCTTTTTTTATGAAGCAATAGCTTCTTTTCCCTTTCAGGATCATAAGCTTCTTTATTGGTGAATTGCTTGTATGGCGAAATATGGAACTTGTGTATATACACGTTCCCTTCCCTGATCGTAACGAAGCTTGCCTTAAGATGAAAGTGTTTTTCTCTTATGCTCTTTACTTCATATCATTCAAGCTTTATTCAACATTCATATTCCTTAAGGACTTCAAAATCGGATAAACCCTTCTTATTGACAAGAAGGGAATGTATTTTCGGTATTTTTTTTTCAGTATTTTCCATTTATTTGTAAATTTTATATGTGGATTTTTTTGTGTTTATTCAATCAGATACATGATTCTCAACATCTAATATCGTTGCTCATGAAATGACCTTAATATAACTGAATATCTCATCTCATCTGCTCTCTGTTCAATCGGTAAATGACCTATAAACAATTCATGAAAAGCTTAAATCAGAGTTATAGCTTCAGGTCTGACAATTATTATTGTCTTGTCAGAAATTAATTGAGACTGTGCTAGTAAGGGCATTAAGAGAATCGAAATCCATAGACTTAAGACATTCTCTTGTATTGAAAATTGTTTCATTGAGAAGCTTGTTTCTCTCTAATACTCATACCTGAGCTGCATTATTATTGGCAAGCCTTAAGATTCAGAAAACAGTGACAGACAAAATCAAGGCTGAAATAAGAACCTCAACTAATGTAAATCCCTTATTTGACATAGATTGATTTGATTATACTTTGGACTATTCCTTCATATCAAGGCTTTGCCTCTATCACTACTGAATTAGAACTGAGCTCTAGGTATGTTTTTCAAGATTTAGCATCTTCATATAATCAGTAATGCGAATCTTTTAATTCTGGAAGGATTGTTCATTTGAAGAAATAAACCTTAACGGGATTATCTCAAAAAACAGTTACTCAACTTGAAGTGCTTATTCAGACAGCATGACTAGCTCATCATTGTGCTCAAAATCAAGAAAAATAAGTATGAGAAGGAAGTGTGAATCAATAGCTGAAATTAGAATTGAAATAATTTAATCATCAAGTTACAGTACCTCAGGTACTCACGGATGGAGATGGTTTTGTCGATTTAATGCACCATTTATAGCTTCATTCGCATTTTAAAGAATTTAGCTCATACCCTGCAGGACATTTTTCATCTGTAGCCTCCCTATAAGAGCTTTGTTCCATGATATCAACACTTGAAACACAACAGGTATCCTCAGCACATTGTGATTTGAGATTTTTAAAATATTCAGCAGAGGGCTTTTCTACAGGAGTCTCAATAGGCGCGACGACACTTCATGTTGAAACTGATCAGGTTTCAGTTTCTCCCATATTGTCTTCTCAGTCATCTGCTCAAGTGCCTGACTCTGTATCTTCTGCCCTACATTCTCAAGTATAGGCTATTTTTACTGAATTTATCTCTTCTGCAACACATTTGTTTGAATAAGTCTTGCCGTCTTCTCAACAGACAGGATTATACTCATCAGCACAGACAATATCTTCTTTTGTCGTTGTTCCTTGATTCTGGTTTCTGATTTCAGCGCCTTTTTTAAGATTATATTCTCTATAAATAAGCAAAAATATTACCAGAAGCAATGCAGTTGCGGATACGATTATCTTTTTAGCAGTTTTCATATTAAGAAATTTATTGAACTAACTTCGGATTATAATACGCAAATCTATTTTTTTTCAAAAGAATTAATGTTTTTTATGATGGCAATATTTTCATTGCTTCAAATTAAAAATCAGAAAGCAAATCAATGAATTCTTCTAATATTTCTTCATTTTGTGGATCTTTGAGCAATCTGTATCTTTCTCACAATTCTCACCTTAATCAAGACCCTATTATGCTTCGTAACTCGGATCAGCCGCATGTTTTAGAGGGTGTATAATCTCCTCAGGCAAGAATATGTTCGACTACAACGCTGATTTCAATTTTTAATAATTCTCTTTTTGAAAACAATTGTTCGGCTAAGCTAGTTTCATTTAATCCAAGATTATTCATAGAAGATTGATTTTATTCTAATATTGCTTTTATCCTTCTCACACCAGATGAGCTTGCTTCTTCTTTTTGAATCTTGAATTTTCACATTCCTTCAGTAGTCTCGATATGCGGTCAACCGCAAAGTTCTTGAGAATAAACCTCTCAATCCGGTCAGATAATCGAATAGATCTTGACGATGTCTGGATATCTTTCCCAGAAGCTTCAGACTACTCAAGCCAACATCGCTTCTTCTTTCTTCATTTCCCTGAGTTCAATCTTTGCTCATTTTGCAATGACTTCATTGACGAATTCCTCGACTTCAGCCAATTGCTCCGCCGTTACTTTATCCCCATGCGTGAAATCAAATCTTAATCTTTCAGAAGTGATATTTGAACCAGCCTGATGAACATGATCTCATAGTACTTTTCTGAGTCAGGCAAGCATGATGTGCGTTGCCGTATGATATTTTGTTTCCATTTCTCAAGATCAACCCAGTCATCATTTGAATTTCCCCTCTGATGAAGTTCTTGATAATTCCTGATGTTTCTCAAATGCTTCTTGGAATCATCTCACATCAACCGTCAAACCATTTTCAAGGGCTAATTCCACGGTCATCTCTAGTGGGAAACCATATGTATCATATAGTTTAAATGCCTTTTCTCAAGAAATCTCTGTCACTGATTTTCAAGTTTTTTCAAGTGCAATCTTAAATCCGAATACAAGCTTTTCAAATTCCTTGAATCAATCTTTGATTGTTTTACTGAATTTTTCTTCTTCCCTAGCGAGTTCTTCTACTATCTTATCCTGATTCTTGTTTACAGCCACATAGATATCTTTGAATTTTTCAATGTACATTTTTCCTATTTCCGCTACCACTGGCAACTCATGTCACATCTTGAAAAATTCTCTGATTGCCCTTCTTATAAGCCTTCTTAAGATATATCCCTGGTCTACATTTTTTGGAATCACTCAATCTGAAATCATCATTGAAGCTGCCCTGAGATGATCTGCGATAATCCTTGCGCTTCTTTCCATATATTTATCTCAAACAATTTCTTTTATCCTTATAATTATATCTTCAAAAATATCAGTATCATAAACCGAATCGCTTTTATTTAGCGTTCTTGTTATTCTTTCAAGTCACATTCAAGTATCTACATTTTGCGCTGGAAGGCTTTCAAGCCTTCAATCCTCAAGTTTATTGAATTCCATAAAAACATTGTTCCAGATTTCCATCCAGTTAGCCTCATCATTCTTCACATTCGATTCGCTGCCAGGCTCTCATTCTCAAACCCAATAAAAAATTTCGGTATCAGGTCCGCAAGGTCAAGTCGGTCCTGCAGCCCACCAGTTATCCTTGGCTCACATGAAGCTGATTTTATTTTCTGGAACTCATAGAGATTTCCATATTCAAGCAGAATAATCATCTCTCGGAGAATTATCGTCTCATTCAAAAACAGTTACAGCCAGATGTACAGGATTGATTCAGAACCACTTCGGGTCAGTCAATAATTCATAGGACATCTCTATTGATTCTTTTTTGAAGTAATCGCCCAGGCTCCAGTTGCCTAACATTTCAAAGAAAGTCAAATGCGTATTGTCACCGACCTCCTCTATATCATTTGTCCTTATGCATTTCTGGACATCGGCAAGCCTTTTCCCCATTGGGTGTTTCTCTCATAAAAGATATGGAACTAGCGGTTGCATTCAGGCGGTATTGAATAATACTGAGGGATCATTCTCTGGAACCAGCGGAGCCGATTCGACTATAGCATGATCTTTGGAGCGGAAAAAATCCAAATATTTCTGACGGATTTCTGTGGAAGTTATTTTCATAATCGTTAATTAATGATTTAATATTAAGAGTTTGCACATAAAGATACCTTATTGGCAGGGCTCTGACTCGTTTTTTTGTTTAATATAATTAGCCTGAAACTATTTTCTCGCTTCAGTTGCTCAAGCTTAATGATAACTCTATTTTTCCATAATGAAAAAAATTGGCATCTTTAATACTATAGATGCCAATTATAAGGAAAACCGTATAATTTCAAATTTATTGTACAAACTATCTCTTAAGACTTCTGAGTATTCAATTGATATTTGATACGCCATCTTTGATTTGTTTGGCTGCAGCTATCTTTGATTTGTTATCCTCAACATCTTTCAGAGCTTTTATAATTGAATTTATGGAATTTTTAAGAGAAGTCTTTTGCCTTGAAGTAACGCCTTTAGCGATAATCAAATCATATAACCTCTTTAACTTAATATTTGTAGATTTGTATTTATCGCTTCTAAAGTTCATTTCCACTATTTCGATATTTACTTTATTGTTTTGAGCTATTATTGGAACTATATTTGAACTGGATTCGGATGTATTGGGCTGATTCTTTCAAAATAGAAGATTGACAGTCAATGCAGGATCTTTAAGTCAATTAAGGCTGCAATAATCCTTATCTCAATCAAAACAATTTCAGAAATCATAGTCATATGAGAAATTGATTTCACTGAATGCATTTGAATTGAAAATCTTTACCCAATTGCTTGCAGTGTCTAATTTTTCTATTCTGAAATCAGTCAATTTCATATTAATTACACTCGTATTAACATTAAAAAGTTCATTTATGGTTCAAACCAGATCTCAAGAAACCAATTCTTTTCAAATTCAAGTCAGTTCATATCTGTATTTCATGCTTCAGTCATCCAGATTTCTTATCTGCAAATCTATATTTCCTAATCTTAATTGTGAAAATGGGTTCATAGTTGCATTTGAGGCAATATCAAAGCTAAGCTTATAGACATTATAATCCTTGAGATTGCTAATACTCAGTTTTCAGAATGTAACATTATTATCCTTCTGATTGACAAAATCAATCTTCTTCTGAATGATATCTTTTCAATTCTCGAACTCTATATTTTCATCATATGAAGGCGCCACTGTTCAAGTGCTGTAAACATGATTCATATTCTCATATTTTCATTTTGTGAAAGAAACTTTATTCGATTCCCTATTAGTATTATCATTCTTTACATAAAAGACATTTTCCCCGTTAACCAAGAGATTTTCATCAAAACCGAATATGAGTGCTGTGTTTGTCCTTCTTATAAGGCTTAGCTTATTCTTTTGAACATAGACAACATGTCAGTATTTATCTATTTTTTCTTTTCAGTTTTCCATAACTGCCTCTTTGACTCAATCAAGAAAATAATCTGTTCAATTCATATTTATCTTGAATTTATAATTGTTGCCTATCATTCAAATTATATCTCAGGTACATTCAAAAGTCAGCTCGCTGCTTCACACCCTTGACACGGTAGTCTTTTTTATATTCATTCATATCTGATTCTCAATATTTAGGAATACTGGTTTAGAATATGAATTATCCGTGTTATTTTTGAATACCACCTTTATGAATTTATCATCCTTGGTCAATTTCATAAGATCGTATCTGAATGAAACTTGATTTAGTCACAATGAATAATCTGGAGCAGGAATCTTGCTTCAATTGACATAGACATCGACATTATTAAGATTTAAGACATCTTTTGGCTTATCGAAGGTGAATTTAATGTATTTGGTTCAAGAACTATCTTCAATCTCTGATTTTATAAGCCTCTCAAAAGAATAAGTTTCCTTATTGATATAAATGCTATTTGAATAAAATCAATCGATTTTAAGCCTTACATTATTTTCTGCTGATGGAAAAATGCTGGAAGCACAATGGATTCAGCTGCTGATGATATAGCATTTGGCATCGTCCGATCTTAAGGCGTCATCGGGAACCAGAGGAACTTCAACTCAATTTATTTCTAACTTGAATTCCTTCGTTCCTAGAATTCATTGATTTACAATTTTTGATAAGTCCTTATTCAATTTCAGGATTACGACTGCCCCATAATTTTTATATATGATTTCTCAATTTTTTATAAAATATATCTGATCAGGATTTCTGAAATTCAAGGCATTAGTCATGATGGATTTCAATTCAGTGACTCACATGTCATTTGTACTTGAAATTTTTGTTTCAATAGAAAGCTTTCATCATGCCTTATCTATATTCTTTATATCAAGGAATCATCCTCTTAAGGCCCTGCCGGTTGCTAGGGAGTCTTTTTCATTATAAAAAAGATTAGTATCAAAAACACTAGGTGCTTTCATTGTTGTATGGAATATATAGGAATTGTCCTTTTTCTCGATATACTGAAGTTCATTTTTAGGGTCTTCAGCAAAAGTCTGATTTATAAGCAGAAGCGAAATGGCTAAGATCTTTACTAGGCTTTTGGTATTGGACATAAATATTTGATTAAGTTATTAAACATTGAAGACATTTTAATATATCTTATCCCAATAATCAAATTTTTCTCAGGCTTCAGATATATGCAATGGCTATCGCGTCTGCAGCATCGTCAGGACTAGGGATTTCCTTGAGCTTAAAAAGAAAAACAAGAGCATTCTGGACTTGTTTTTTTGTAGCGCTTCAATTTCAGCATATTCACTGTTTGACCTGCAATGGCGTGTATTCCAATATCGGTATTCATCTTTTTGCAAGTGCAAGAATCATAATTCATCTAGCATGAGCGACATCTATTCATGTTTTAACATTTTTAGTGAAAAAGAGCTTTTCAATCGCGCAGCAATCGACTTTATATGAATTAAGAAGCTCCTCCAGATCCTGACTGATCTGAAAAAGCTTTATTCATAATTCTTCTTTGGGAATGGTTTCAATCACTCAATAATTAAGTATTTCCCTCCTGTTTCATTCATTTTTTATTATTGCAAATCAGGTAGTAGTTGTTCATGGATCTATTCCTAAAATAATTGACATTTTTAAATGTTTATGTTTTAATTAGTTTTATAAGAAAATAACGAAAAAAAATGAAAACCGAACAAATAGTAGAAAACGACATAATTGTAAGACTACAGAACTCTATAGTGATAAATGATGACGAACGGCAAACATTCCTTAGCCTCATAATGTACTTCACTCCCTGAGAAATAGAAGAGCTAAAGCTGATGATCTAATACATGCCCTTCTGCATCTCTGGCTTATTATCCGAATCTACACAATAAAGATTCACATTCTCGAAATAATCCAATTTTCAGAAATCATTCAGGAATCATTTGACCTCTTTCTCAAATAAAGGTCTGAATCTTTCATATTCCTTTAAATCCTTTACCTTGAACAATGTAATGTGCGGTATGTATGTTAATTTATTTTCCTCAGTCTCTTTATGGAAAAGTCCTTCAAATGCTTTATTAAAGCCGTTGAGATTTAAATCAGTTTTCGGTGTCAGATAAAATATAGCCCTGTTTCAATGCAGAAAATATCGGAAATCTCCAAGATTCAATTTGCCATCCTTTATATTAGGCCTGATCGTATCTATCTTATCTTTAATTGCAATCATATCATCTTCTGAAAGATGTTTTCAGAAATAATACAGAGTTACATGCAGTGCTGTAGGATTTTGGAGCTTCACGATCTTCTCGAGCCGATTCTTTTCTATTATTTTCTGCAAAGAGCCGAAAATATTCATGAAAGCAATCTTCTTTAAAGTCACTCAGACGAAATAGGAAGTGATCATCTCTTGCTAGTAAAGAACTGATTGCGATTCTAGTAAGATGTATAGGAGAGAATTCTTATCTGAGAATTCTCATGTCATCAATCACCTTGTCCGCCTTGTTTCTTCAAGTCCGATTTTTCATGCATGCCTTTTTGCTCAGAACACCTCACTATCTATAAGTTCCTTGAACAAGGTTAAGAAATTCTCTGAGAAGAGCATATCTTTTATTTCTACATGCTTATCAAGATATTGTGCGAAAGCTTCTCAATACGCATTCAATTTTCAATCATTTTTTATTTCTCTGATCAGTCAGAAAAGTCTTCATAACGATAAGATGTACCTCTTATTAACCACTAAATGCAGTGCTTTTTCAAGGGGATCGTTAACTCTCAATATTGTACAATTCTTCTTTATTGCAAATTTTCTGAAATCCATCGTTATGAAATGTTCAATGAATTCATCCAATATCTTATGGTATGAACTTATAACTGTAAATCCATCGATCGATGGATTTTTTTGAAAGTTGAAATAATTTATTTCTGAATGAACCAGATATTCAAGAGTATTTGAAGGAGCGTTCAACAGAAGTATATCTCAAAAATAGCTCTGTATTCTCTGTGAAATTATCTGTTCTTGATTTTCCTGAAAAAAATCCTCCTTTATTCATTCTGTAAGTTTTGAAACTTTTCTTTTAGCTATCTTATGTATCTGATCTTCTACCTCTCGGCGCATCCATTTGATACATACATTAAGTTTCTTTTTTAGTATCATTACTTCTTCTTCTAAAATTTTTATTTGATCATCTTTACTCATCAACTGCGGGGTTATAAAAATTAAAATACGTGATTCTTAGTTTCTTCTTCGTCTTCCACTATCTTATCTATAAATAGTATTCAATTCAGATGGTCCACCTCGTGTTGTACGATTCTTGCTGAGATTCAAGATAACAACAATGTTATCTCTTTTCATTTTCAATCCATATATCTGATTTTTATATCTTTAGATCTAGCAACGTCTCAGAATTTCTTAGGCACACTTAGGCATCATTCATTATCGATTTCAGCTTCAATGGAAAAATCTATAATCTCAGGATTTATCATATAAACCGTCTTATAGTTTTTGTCGTCGTAAGTCTTTAAAAGACTGACACTGATTACCCTTTTATCTATTCATATCTGAGGAGCGGCAAGTCAAACTCAATTGTTTTCAGGATCTTTGATATATTTTACCATTTCTTCTCAAAGCAGGGCAAATTTCCTTAATTCCATTTTTTCTACTCTCCTACTTACAAGTCTTAGTTTAGGGTTATTTTTTCAGGTTTCTATTTTGAATTTCATATACATGTTTATAATCTGGGTTTGATTTTACTCGTTTTTTTCATAAAATCAAAAAAAATTCCTTTATTTTAAAGTCAGATTATGAATATACGAAAAATAGTATCTTTGGATAGCCCCATAAGATTATTCTATCATTATCTAAGATGAATGATAGCCTTCAATATCTATGGAAATCCTGCTAAAAATATGATAGTGATATGAATCACATGAACAAAGGGTAAGACCACGACAACGAATATTGTTGCAAAATGACTTAAGGATGCTTGAGAGAAGGTTTTTATGTTCTCAACTGTCAACTACATGATTTGAGATGAGATGTACGAGAATAACCTCAAGATGACAAGCCCTTCGCCTTTTGTAATCCAGAGGCTTCTTAAAAGGGCAAAGAGTGCCGGATGCAGATACGCGGTAATCGAAACAAGCAGTCATTCCTTATATTACAATAGGAATTATTGAATTGATTATGATGTTGTTGTAATGACAAATATCTCGCAAGATCATCTGGATCTTCATAAGACAATGGATAATTACATGAGGACGAAGCTTAAACTATTTGAGAATCTTGTCAGATACAAAAGAAAACCTAATGTTAAGAAGGTTTCGATAGTTAATATCGATTCTGAATATTCTTCTGATTTTTTAAATATCATCGATGACAATAAATATACTTATTGACTTACGAATGCAGCTCAGATAAGAGCTCAAAATGTGACTTTTGGCAAAGATCTGACCAAATTTGAAATAAAAATGCCTTCGAATGTAATTGAGATATCAACAAAATTAAAATGAGAATTCAACATATATAATATACTCGCTGCCTTTTGTGTGCTGGTATCACAGAAAGTTCCGCTTGAATCTATAGTCGAAACCATTGCAACTACAAATTGAATACCTTGAAGATTAGAAGAAGTCCCTAACGATAAATGAATAAAAGTGTTTGTGGATTATGCACATACCGAGGAATCGCTGAGAAATGTTTTAGAAACTATAAGGAAGATGGAATGAATATGAAGGATAATAACTGTTTTTTGAGCTACCTGAGACAGAGATAAGACAAAAAGGCCAAGAATGTGAAAGATTGTAAATGACCTGAGTGATCTTATTGTTCTTACGGATGATGATACCTATACTGAGAATTCTTTGGCCATAATCAATGATGTGGCAAGATGAATTAAAAGGAAGGAGGGTGAGGATTTCTGGATTGTGCCAGACAGAGAGGATGCAATAAGGACAGCTATCATAATGTCTGTTCCCGATGATGTCATACTTATAGCCTGAAAATGAGCCGAAACAGTACAAGTCACCAATAAGGGGCCGATACCATGGTCAGATGTGAATATTAGCAGAAGAATAATGCAAGAAATAAGCGATAATGAGTTAGTCAGATAGCTCATTATGCTTGAAATTGTTCATTTTTAGCCATAAAATGGGACGCTATTTTCTTTTGACTTTTTGAAAAATTGTATATAATTTGCGAACTTCGGTTTGTTTTTTATACATATTGGGAATTAGCCAAGCGGTAAGGCAGCGGACTTTGACTCCGCCATCGGGGGTTCGAATCCCTCATTCCCAGCCAAATAGAATTGAGAACTGAGAAGTGAGAATTGAGGTGTGATCAATATGTCTTAAACATTGATTCGAATAGGAAGGTAAAATTGCGAAAGCTATTTTAGAAAGACAACAATTTGTCTTTCGGACCTGGTGCCGTCTCTGGCAGCGAGCGAAAGCAAGCGAGAAGAACGAATCCCTCATTCCAGAGCCAATTTAAAGAACTGAGAGTTGAGAATTGAGAATTTGGGTGTAATCAATATGTCTTAAACATTGATTCTCCTGCCATCGCTGATATAAAAAGTAGTGACAAAATCACGATTTATGTTATCAGTAAGAAATAAGGAATTTGGCCACAAGGCTCAAAAGCATTAAGGATAAGCCAAGAAGTAGCTAGATGTTAGTTTTTAGGGTTTAAAATAAATCATCTGAAAACTGGAAAATAATATCTAGATTATTGCCTTAAGTTAGCTAAGAAACGTCATATGATTCGTGAAAAGATTTGATTTTACGAAAAATATGATATAATTATATTACATTATTTATATTTACTATGGTTGCAGTATTAGAAATTGGTGGTAATCAATTCATCGTTAAGAAGTGAGATATCATCGAAGTTGATAATCAGAACACAGAAATCGGTTCAACAATAAAATTAAATCCTCTTCTAGTTTCTGACGAAGCTTGAAAAGAAACTAAAGTGGGAACTCCATTATTAAGCGATATCACTGTAGAACTTAAGGTTCTAGAGGATTTCAAAGATGATAAGGTTACAGTTTTCAAGATGAAATCTAAAAAAAGATATTCACGTACTAAAGGTTTCCGTGCGGCTAAGACAAGATTAGAAGTCTTATCTATCGCATAAAAAGCATCTATCAGTTTTTCTAGGTGAATCCGGGGAAAAACGCTAGATCATTTATTATTAAAACTTTTTAATGGATTTAAAAATCAACATTAAAGCCCGTCTGCAAAGACATGCAAGAAATGCTTCTTTTCTAAAAAAGAAGAAAACGTATTTAAATATCCTAAAGAAATTCAAATTCATATCCTTAATAATAGTCGTTATTCTTCCTATATATCCTTCGTTTGGTGCGATGGGCGTAGATAAAGAATATGCGGTTTGAAATTATGACGAATCGACAATCCTTGCTTCTTATGAGTGAGATGTTGATAAATGAGGTGCAACAATATTCTCTCAAGATTCTGGGTTCATTAAGCCATCAACGATGATTAATGACAACAGAGATACCTCTTGAGTAAATGATTTCACATATTATACAATCCAAACTTGAGATACTCTTGGCGGAATCGCAAATAAATTCAATGTAAGTGTAAACTCTATAATCTGGTCAAATGATTTCAATGCTGATAGAATACTAAAAATCGGTGACACTGTAAGAGTACCTCCTGTATCAGGAATCGCTTACAATGTTCAGCCAAATGACAGCCTAGATTACATTGCATCGAAATACAAAATAGATAAGCTTGATATACTCGCGCAAAATCAGCTTGACGCATCTGCAGAATTGAAGATAGGTCAACAATTAGTGCTTCCAGGTGCTCAAAAGCCCGAACCTCCAAAACCTGTAATCATAGAGAAGAAAGAAACTCCAAAAAAACTTCTTACAAAAGCTGCGGCTGGCAAAAAAGTTGCCGCTCAGCCAAAAATCACTCTTCCAAGCTGATATAAGGTAGCCTACACTGGTAAGGGTTCAAAATTCGCTTACGGTAATTGTACTTATTATGTTGCAAACCACAAGAATGTAACTTGGAGATGAAATGCAAACCAATGGCTAGCCAATGCAAGAGCTGCTTGAGTTCCAACTTGAACTGCCGCTGCAAATGGAGCAATCATATCATTCAGGTGATCTTGATATAATCCATATTATGGGCACGTTGGTATAGTATCGGAAGTATGAGATGATTACATTATAGTGAAGGACATGAATTATAGAAGATTCAATGAGGTCACTGTTCGTAAGATTTCAAAAAGCGATCCTAGTATCAAGTGATACATATATTCAAATTAAAGATAAATTAAAAAAGCCTGATTGAATCAGGTTTTTTTAATTTATCTTGTATTTTCTTAATTTTCATTATATTTATGTCGGCTTAATAAATTATAAAAGATGAATTCAAAAAATCAAGAACCCTTTTACTTCAAAGAGGCATTTCTATCAAAGGTCCCGCTTTTGCTGCTTATATCCATATTTGCCCTTCCGATACTCATACTTAAGGTATCGTATCAAGTATGACTTTATTTCATTGCCTTTTATGTTTCATACTGGACTGTTAAGGCCTTTGAATCCTACATATACATTATCAGCTCTTATATAAAGCTTCTGAAGGTAAACAAGAAAAATTATATTAAAACAAGGACAATCAAAGAAGATGCCAAAAATCTTCAGCATGTGGTGGTTGTTCCCGTTTATTCTGAGCCATTTGATGTGATTGATGAGAATCTGCAATCTATATTGAATAATGACTTCCCTTATAAGGAGAATATCACAGTGCTGCTCGCTACAGAAGAAAGATGACCGAATGCCATAGCGGATTCTGAAAAGATAGTGGAGAAATATAAGAATTCTCAGATAAATATAGTGAATATCATACATCCTGATTGACTCAAAGATGAATGAAAGGTAAAATGATCCAATATCAGCTTTGCAGTAAAAAAATATCAGGAATGAAGAGTTTTAAATGATCATTTGACTTTTATACATACGATAGATACCGATACGAAGATTGAGAAGAATTTCTTTCTTATAGCCAGTTACTTCTTCTTGTCTTCAGAAAAGCCTGATCAAGCCATATTCCAATATACTCCGGTGTACTCCAACAATTGGTCAAAATGAACTTTCTTCGCTAGGCTGATTGCCATGTGAACGACTTTTTGGCAGTTGTCAGAATCCCAGAATCCTGAATTTTATAGGAATTTTGCAGTTTATGGACAAAGTCTGCATTGCTTGAAAAAATCAAATTATTGGTCAAAGACTTCAATTGTAGAAGATGGATTCCAATATTGGAGAAGTTATTTCGCCTTTGATGGAGAATTCAGAATAGTCAATGTTCCTGCTGTCTGTAGAATGGATGTGGTGGATGAGGTAAATCTTATCAGAACTATACGCTCTCAATATAAACAACTCAGAAGATGGTCTTGGTGATGTACTGATATAGAATATGTATTCCCTGAATTCGTAAAGAACAAAAAAATACATCTTTGGGAAAAAATCAGGAAGACTGTTTATCTGGTTCTGAATCATACATTTTGGGCAGGCTGATCTCTTATGCTTTTTGTAATAGGATATTTCCCATGAATATTCGATCATCTTAAAAATTCTACAGCGACCTTAGCTGTTCCGCTTTCAACATCTATAATATTCACTTGGATTTTCGCCACCATTGCATTCCCTTCTATAGTTTCTGTAATGATAATGAGGAAATACACTCCTTTCAGAAAGAGGGATTATGTAATCAATATCCTTCAATGGATCACGATCCCAATCCTGACTCTTACTCTATTCTCACTTCCAGCAATAGAGAGCCAGCTTAGATTATTCTTCTGAAAAAGAATAGACTATTTTGAAACTACAACTAAAATGAAACGTTCTTAATAATACGACCATGATACAATCCTATAAAGAAGAATTACATTCTGCAAGAAACAAAAGCGCCATTTTCTGGTTCATAGTTTTTGTGTTGTCCATTTTTCTATATCTGTTTTTTCAATGATACTACATCAATGTAGATTTTAAAGTGGACAGCATGAAAACCCAACCTCAATCCATACTTAAGCAATTTTGAATAATTAATGTTAAGGTATTCCCCAATCCGGAGCTTATACTTATAAATGAAAAAACATACTGAAACTGAAGCAAATCAATATTTGACTATGGGAATTATTCTATAGATATATTCAAAAAGGATTACATTCCAGTAAAATTGTCTATCAATATAAATAAATCATTCCCGATTTATTATGAAACCTTGAATCTCTTTAAGAAATTTCAATATTCCCCTATTGAATCACAATATGATACAATAGCAAAAATGGATACCAATTATCTTGCTTTTTCAAAGAAAGATTCATCTATCTTGGTCTTGAATCAGAAATTCAAGCCTATCCGTATTTTTGCAGACAGCTTCATTCATCTTGGGTATAAATATTTCTCAAACAATGGTCAGATGATGGTTTATGATATTGAGAATAATATAGTTAAGCCTCTTCTGTCCAAAGAAGAATGATTGCCCCTTATGTGTAAAGATGCCAAAGTATTTCACAATAGGCTATTTTGCTTTGATATAATGGATTTCATAGATTGAAATGCGATGAGATGAACAGAGAAGGTTACCAAGATAAATGATAATTTGATACTCACTTCAAACTTTGTATACAACAATGGCAATTGATGAGATTGGTGAACTTATGAGCACTCGAATGAATCTATCTATAATCCCGATAATCTGGTGCATATCGACAATATGCCGCACATAGTTGAGGAGTGAATCCTATATAATCTAGAAAATACCAAAAAAACAAAAATAATCATAGATAATTTGGACACTGTTTCAAATACTTTTGAATTTTGAAAAGATACAATACTTCTTTGATATAAATGAGACATCCCTAATTTTATAATTTATGATGAAAAAAAGAGCTATATTTGAGAAATGCCGAAAACGGATCTCAAGAAGGTTACAGTCTCAAAAGTAAAATGAGCCTTTATATTTAATACATGAAACAATCTATATTTGTACTATAAGAATAGCAAGAGTATGATAAGTATATTGAAATGAGACAATATAAATGTCATAGACAATGTTGCCTTTTTCCAAAAAGAATGAAAGAATTACTACATGAATCTTATACAAGAATAAAATAAAGCGGGATATCCCGCTTTATTTTATTCTTTATTTCCTCATCCAAATCTTGGGGAATATATTCTTTATGGTTCCGTTTTCTCCGACTTCTCAAATTCATATTACCATGTCATCAAATATGAGCCTCTTGAGTCATTTAGCCAATTCATGTCAGACTTCCATTCATCTTAGATATTTATCAAGTTCCGACTGATCGCTAATTATATGCTTCTCAATTTTAGGCATATCAAAGTCTCTTCAGAAGTAATAATTCGGTTCAAAATAATTATTTTCTATCTTCCCTATTTTCTTTCATAACCTGAAAAAATATAATCTTTTTGATATATCTTTAAATGCTTCCGTTTTCTTTAATGCTATGACTTCATTTGAATATTTGAATATATCATGTCCGCTTAAATCAGCTCAAGATGATGATAAGAAATCATGGAGCATCCTTTGCTCGCTTTTGCTTAATCTTTCTATTCATTTATTCGGCAATTCCTCCTTATCAGAAAATCTGTAATCGATAGATTTGAGTTTCCTGATCCTGCATACGAAGAATCCTCAAGTCTCATCGATGTGCGGCCAGAATCTTTTCTCAAAAATGATTTCGAAGCTTCATGGATGTTTTTCAAGGATTTCTGAAACAACTCATTCATTCTCTAGTTTATTCATCGTACACGTGCTATATAGCATCTCTCATCATATCTTAAGAGAATTGAGTCATGATTCAAATAGTTTTTTTTGCAGATCAGCAATTTTCTTCACGTTTTTCAGGTTCCAGTATTTGAGTGCTTCTATTGATTTGAATCATATTCCCTCTCCGCTACAAGGGGCGTCAAGAAGAATCTTATCAAATGTTTCAGTCAGTCTTCCTAGGAATTGTCAGTTATAATTGCTAATTCAGACATTGTCTGAGCCCATTCTCTCAATGTTGCAAATAAGCTGCGATGTTCTGTTTCTATCAAATTCATTTGCGACAATGAAGCTATTTGGATATTGTTCCGATAGCTGGGTAGTCTTTCATCCTGGACTTGAAGCCATATCAAGAATCAGATATTCTCCATTATCCACCTTTCCTTCGGATAGAAAAAATACAGAAGAGCTTGCACCCAATTCCTGAATATAGAAATAACCCATGAGATGCTCTAGCGTAAAGCCAAGTCTTCTTTCATACTCATCAAAATCTGCAGTCCTATCGACATAAAATACATTTGGCTGAAATGTTGGCTTCAGGATATAATTCTGTTTTTCAAGTCTGTTTTTTAATTCAGAAACACTGATCTTATTCGTATTGACCCTTAAAGTCTTAGTGAGATTTTTTGAAAGCGAGTTTAAAAAAATATTCAATTCCTCTTCATTTTGAAAGAAATTCTCTCTGAAATATTCGCTGAATTTTGTGTTCATTTTCAATTTTTTATTTGATTTTTTAGCTTATCCAATATACTTCTTTTATTATTTTTTACAAATCAGATTTATGATTCTTTCGTCTCTTTTCGTTATAATTTGACTCTGTCTTTTTGAAGTCATAAACAGTATAGACAATGCAATAATAAATGCGGAAGTCTTGGCTACTATGAAACCGAAATACAGAAGATGGTTCCTTATCTGGTGAATCCTTATTGCCGTATTTGTCGTAAGATGAGTACTTCCATGGCTAATAGTGTACGCTACTGCTCCATGATTATGATTTTTCTGATCGCTTACCGCTACTTTCAATTGAGATCCTGCAACTAGCAGAATAATAGAGCAAAGCGCACCGATCCTGATGATATGAGGCTGAATATTTCTTGTATTCCTGTTTTTTCATTGGCTATTCTTGGAAGCTAAGAATTTCTGACTTATGTGAGAAAGATTCTTCTACAGGAACTGAGTTTGGTTTTATGCAATCGTATCTCTGATATTAAGTTATGTAGTATGGAAAGCGCTTCATACAAGCAATCCCATATTAGCCTTTTGAGCTGTTATAGGCTCGACTACCTTCTTTATAACGCACTGATTCAAAGAGAGCGCCGAAGCAGCAGAAAAGAACCTCATGAAAGTATGAATGTCTGATATTTCAAAAATCATGTATTTGGAAGTCATCGATGCCACCTTCTCCATAGATTGAGTTCTGTGAGCATTCGCTTTTACAATGTCGATTCCCCTGATTCTTATCTGAAATTGAATCTGAGCCATAGTCGTGAGACAGATCACTATCTGAAACATCGATAGGATAAAGAAATATGTCTTCCTGAAAAATTGAGCGATGTATTCCATATTTTTCTTGTGACTGTTCATGCTTCTGAAATGATTCGGATTCAAGATGATGTGGTGAACTCATGATTTAAGTGAATTCTTAGCTCCGATAATCACCTCGATAATCATAGTCTATTTCTTTCTTAAATCATCAAAAGCGATCAAGAAACAAGCAATTGAAGATGTTAAAGGGTTGGTAGATGTTTGATAATAATCAATAATAAATAATCCTCTGAGTTCAGTTCTCAGGGGATTATTTTATTATCCAGTAATGATTTCTATGAGTTCTTCTTTTGTTTTTCATCTGACGATATCATTTCATTCGTCGATTCATAATCTTGCCATTATCTCAGGTAGAGGATTTATATCGAATTTAGAACCGAGAAGAATCCTGTATTCCGAATCTCCTAATTCAATAAGGAGAAATCAGAAAATGCAATTTGAGATTGTTATTAGGATATTTGAAACAAAGCTTCATCAATCAAAAGTTTCGACGCCATGATTTGCTTGCATTTGTTTTGAAACATAAGTTCCAGCAATAGTGTCATCTTTATATAATTGAATTCCCTCTATCATATCAGAAGAAAGCTTCATCTGAGAAAATGTCTGCTTAGTCTTATCTACAATCAATTGATCATGCTGTATTCAGGACTCAAGAACGATTCAAGCTAGCCTTAAAATATCAGGTGTTGTATTTGCGTTTTTGAAACTATTTGTATAATCATATAAGAAAAGAAAGATTTCTTTGGATTCATCTTTGGTCAGATCATTATTAATGCTGAGAATTTCCAGAATTTCTTTGGTTTCATAGGATTTTATCCTACTTGTCATTGCCTCTACTTTTCACATGATTCTTTAATTAAAACCTGCTAATAATATTTAAAATCAAGTAATGTCAACAAAAAAGAAAAAGCCTTGATCATTCATGGTTCAAGATAGATACTTTATGGAAGCAAAAAGACTATGATACAGAGCCAGAAGTGCATTTAAACTACTGGAAATTCAAGAAAAATTCAATCTGATCAAGCCTTGATTTTCAGTTCTTGATGTCTGAGCCGCACCCTGAAGCTTTCTTCAGGTTATATACAAGATTATCTGAAATGATGCGAAAATAGTCGGAATAGACATTCAAAAAATTGAGCCTCTTCCATATCAGAATCTGATACTTATACAGGAGAGCATTTTTGAATACGAAAAATTAAAAGTGATTTTTGAAGAAAAAGGACTATCTAAATTTGATCTGATAACTTCAGATATAGCACCGTCTACAACCGGACAGACATGAGTAGATCAATACAGGAGCGTTGAGCTCAATCTTGCAATAGTTGATTTTGCAGATGTTTTCTTAAAGAAATGATGAAATCTGCTGCTTAAGGTTTTTGTAGGAGAAGATGTGAATGATCTCATTTTCCCCATTAAGAAAAAATACAAGGATTTAAGAAGGTTTAAGCCTAAGGCTTGCAGGGACAGGAGTTTTGAAGAATACTTCATTTGCATGGGCAAACTTACATAACATTATTAAAAAGCTATGAGCAGATTAATTTTTCCTATAGTTGCAATTCTGATACTTCTATGAATGAACACATTGTTCCTATGGCACACTTATAGGTTTTTTTGAAATAGGATTTGACCTTGGTTCTATGTTTATTCAGTGCTTCTGAGCCTTATTTTCCCTGCATCGATAATTTTTCATAATCTATCATCGAATATTTTTACGAAATATTTTTATGCCATATGAGCATTATGGTTGGGGATAGTTTTTCTCTGAATTTTCGTATGACTGCTGTATGATATATGATTCTTCTTCTGGAAATCTCAAACTCCGATCAAGTGATATGTATGGATTGGAACAATGATTCTGCTTACTGCTTATTGATATTATAATCAAGCTGCTCCTATAATAAAAAATATAGAAATTCCAGTTAAAAATCTCGAAAACGAAATCAAGATATGATATCTGAGTGATGTTCATGTAAGCTGATTGCATGACCTCTCGTATCTGGATTCAATCATTGAAAAGCTTAATGGGATGGACATTGATGTTGTGATGATAAACTGAGATTTGGTAGATGGAACTTCATTCGAAAGGCATGGCTTCAAGAACCTCGATAATATTAAAGTGCCTGTTTTCGTGACTTTCTGAAATCATGAATCATATGTATGAAATGAATATGCGCTATCCCTTCTTAAAGATACTAAGGCTCGGATTCTGCATAATGAGGTTGTAGAATTCAATTGATTGCAGATTCTAGGAAGCGAAGATATAATGTGATTAGATTACGATTATAATAAGGGCAGATTGGAAAATGTTTTGAGTAATATGAAATGGGACAGGTCAAAGCCTTCCCTGCTGCTGCTTCATGAGCCGGTCGGGCCTGAAATAAGTGACAAGCATGGAATAGACGTTCAGCTTGCTTGACATACTCACAATTGACAGATCTGGCCATTTACCTTGCTTGTCAAACATTATTTCCCTTACATGACATGATTATATAAAGTTTGAAACCTATCACTCTATGTTTCGCCCGGCAGTTGAATCTGGTGACCTCCTATGAGAATAGGCAGCAAAAGTGAGATAACTCATATAACTCTCACAAAAGAATAATAATAAATAGCTCAAGATGCCTTGAGCTATTTATTTATTTGTTTGAAATCATTGTTTTTTAGGGTTTGATGCCAAGCCTAACATAATTAATAATGAATTCAAGTTAATTTTACATCTTTGAAAAAACTTAAAATTATAGCAATGCATAGCCTAAATATTTGGATTATTTTTTTATACAAAGTGTTGACAATGTTCTTTTTTTTCTTATAAAATAAGAGGCCAATAAATTATGATAACATGAGAAGTAATATTTTATATCAAAGTGCTGTGGATAGGATTGAGAAATCTTGACTTTGAGAGAAGATAACAGAAAAAATTAAAAAGGAACGATATGAGTCGATGCCAAGCCCTTATATGTGACACATGCTTGATGAAGATTATATCTATGCCATAAAAAAGCTTTCTGAGAGATGATATTTCGATTCCATACCAGAAGAATTCAAATACATGTATCAGGAAACCATGAATTCATTGCTAAGATGGCCGGATTCTAAAGAATGGAAAGTCGAAAGAAGCACCTGAACTCAAATAATCAAGTGTGAAAAAGACGATATACTTCTTTTTTGATGATTCTTCAGCTCAGAAGCGATGAGTCAGGAAGAAATGTGGAACCCGAAAAAATATTGATTTAAAAATGTCACTGATCTTGTTGCCAGTGTGAGCGAATATGTAAGAATGAAGCTGCTCCGTACTGATAGCTCAAAGGAATGATACAAATGGTCAACAGCAAAAGATTGAAAAAGCTATATCACAAGCATATGAGGCAGCACTCATTGAGATTTCAGGGCTGAAAGAACTGAAACAACTCCCTATGAAACAATAGATCCATTCTGAAATTTTGTAAGCTTAAGGCCGAAAACAAACGAAGATACGCAAATGATAAATGCCTATCACAGCATTGAAAGCTATTTCCTTATGGTAATATTGAAATGGATGGATACGGCTGGCTACAAATCTGAATTACTGAATATGAATTGAGAATTGATGCAAGAATTCCTTTCTTCTTTTTCAAATGATGGACCGTTTTCAAAAAAATGCACTGAGAACCTAACATGAGAAACTAGTTTTGCCAATGATGCTAAAATGGTCTTTGTGAGTTATGGACTGCCGATGAGAAGATTCAATTCTGAGAACAGAAGAACTCATTTTGCGATAAGCACAGAAAGCAGATGATGGTATTCGGCCTATATATGAGACGATTGAGAGCTCATATTCTCATATTCAAACAGAGAAAAAGAAGGCGAGGAAATGAAAAAGGACATGGTATTTTACAAGGAAGATGTTGATGATATCCTCAAGGGAATTGTGTATCAAGCTGCTATGGATCTCTGAAGGACCAGCTTAAATGAAATTTTAACAGCGATGGCATATTATATGGAAAATAGGGATAAGCTTTAAAAAGAAAAATAAAAATATGACAAACAATACTTTCGACAAACCATTGCTTGACACTCTTGGAGTCAGAGCAATAAGATATATAGAATGAGTAAAGGATAATGATTTAAGTGAGCTATATGAAAGAAGGGCAGAACTATTTTCTATGCCTCTGAATGATATCTGCTATCTGATAATACTTATCAAATGAGACAAATCACTTGACGTTCACAGACTGATAAGCGAAGTGTCAAGCACAGAGGCAATATTAAAAAAAAGGTTTTTTGAAAAGAGCATAGAGGCTTATCTGGCAAATCCAGAGCTTTATGATAATTCAATGGCAAGATTCATAGAAGAGACTGATGAGAATTACAGGAAATCATATCCTTCAATAAGGGAAATATGTTTGTCTGAGATTGAAGAATATATAAGATGGATAGATAAAAGATATTGTTATGTTGAGAATTTATTCCGAAAACATAATATAAGGAATAACAAGGGGCATAAGGAAGATACGGAATATAAATTGAAGGAAATAAGAAGAAAGCTTAATTTCTGTACAAATCAATTAAGGAAATCTATTTTAGAATACAAGAAAACGGACGAGGTGCCAAATTCAGATTCGCTTGCCCCGTCTGCTGATCTGAATATCTTCACTACAGTGAAGATATTCTCTAGAGAATTATTAGGAAAACTGACATTACAATCCGATAAACAATAAAAATGA